>NZ_BDAY01000046.1 GCF_001612685.1 Nocardia altamirensis NBRC 108246 | reverse complement strand
GCGCAGCGGGTGCGCCGCGGCCCCCTGGCCAGCGCGGCGGACAGCTCCGCCGACGAGCCGTAGCCGAGCAGCACGGCCACCGGGCCGCGGATGCCGAGTTCATGCGGCACCTGCCGGTGTGCATCGGCCTCGATCAGCACCGGAGGCAAGTAGTTCCGGCCGCGCGGCACCCCGCCCGCGTACCGGAGCCTGGCGTCGCGGATCAGTTCGGTCAGCTGAGTGGTGACCTTGGTGCGGTGCGCCGCGCTCGGCAGCGGGCCCATGGTCACCTCCGGATCGCGCGGATCGCCAGCGACGACCTCGCCGAGCCGCTCCGTGAGCGCGGCGCTCACCTTCGTCACCAGCGGTGTCGGCACGAAGATTTGGCGCACCGCATGCGCAGGCCTGCCGGTCCACCTGGTGATCGAGTCGACGACATGGTCGATGAACAACTCGAAGGCCTCGGTGTCCGGCTCGGCGCCGAGACCGGCCACCGCCACTGCGCCGGAGCGCCCGCCACGCGGCACGAGTACCTCGTGCGGCGTCAGAATGGACTCGAGATCGCCTGTGCTACAGACGAATTGCAGTGCCCCCTCGGGCAGCTCCACGGCGCGCACTCGCTCGGTGACCGCAGCGAGCAGCGAGACGGTCAGCGGCGCGGGCCGGATCACGCACGGCCGCCCGGCCAGGAACGCGGACGCGAACCGGTCCAGGTAGGACAGGATGGGCAGTTCGTCGTCGAGCAGGTGCACCGCGGCCCCCGACCCGGGCACCGCCGCCCTCCTGGCCGCCGTCGAGCCGGAACGGTCCATGAATTCTGTTGCACCGAGCGATATCTGATTGCCCGCGGGCAGGTCACGCAGTCCGATGTCGGCGTAGCGGCGCAGCAGCGCACCCGCCGCCCTGACCTCGAGTTCGGTGTCGACCGGGCGCACCCCCAGATACAGCGCCCGCTCGGCGAACTCCGCCGCATGCCGCCGCAGGACTCGGGCAAGGTCCTTGAGCAACGCGGCCCGATCGTGAAATCCGGTGTCCCGCATTGCGGGAACGCCGGTGTCGCGGGCGTAGGACAGGGCGGAGGCCAAGGCATCGGGCGCGGCGGCTCCGTTGGACGGCCACCAGCGGCCGCACGCGAAGGAAATGCTCGCCCTCATAACTTGCGAAATTCTGCGTAGATCGCGGGCACGGTCGTCTCCTCGACCGCGCCGGGCAGCCGGATCGTCATCGCCGATTCCCGCAGCGCGAGCCGCTGCCAGCCGATCGCGAACGCGTCGCCGACCTCGGCACAGGTCAGATACGGCAGCCGCTCGAATGTCCTGGTGGGCAGCCCGAGTTCGGCGTAGCCCGCCACCACCGAGCGGGTCGCGGCGGCGCTGAGTTCCAGCATGAACACCGTCGCCCCGGTCCGGCAGGCCCGATGCAGTGCGGCGGCGTAGTCGGCCTGCGCCGCCTGCGGACAGACGTCGAAGAGACCGCAGTCGACGACGGTGTCGAAACGGTCCCGATAATCCGGCAGCGTCAGCGCGTCGCCGACGACGAAATCGACAGGCACCCCGGCGCTGACGGCCTTGGCTCTTGCCCGCTTGATCGCGACGGCGGAAATGTCAACGGCGGTAACCGCGTGTCCGAGTCGCGCCAGTGCCAGCGCCAATTCTCCTGTGCCACACCCGGCGTCGAGAACATCGCCGACGATGCGCTGATCCGCTGCGACGTCCGCGAACACCGGCTGGATGCGGCCGATGTCCCAGGATGCCCTGGACCCGATCGGGGTCCGTCCGGCATAGATCGCGTCAAAGGTGAGTAACCGCACCGATCTTCACGCTCCATTCGATAAGACGCTGTGCCGCTCGGCGTTGCGGAACGCCGAAGGGGTGCACGCGCAGCAGGTCTTGAACACCCGCAGGAAATGGCTGCTGTCCTGGTAACCGACCATGGCGCCGACCTCGTGGATCGACAGGGTGGTGTCACGCAGCAGCGTCTGTGCCTTCTTGATGCGCAACGTGGTGACGTAGTCGATGTACCGAGTTCCGGTGTGCTTCTTGAAGGTTCGGGAGAAGTGGAACCGGCTCATGTGCGCGGCGCGGGCGACGTCGTCCAGCGACAGAGTGCAGCGGGTGTAGTTGGCCGCGATGTACTTGATCGAGTCCTCGATCTGGGCCGACGCTACGCCGCGTTCCTCGTCGGCCGGGTTCGATTCGACCCCGATGGTGTCCAAACGCTCACCGAACCACCGCAATTCGTCGGTGAACCGGCGCACCGGCTCCGGCGGCCTTCCGTCGTGCAGGTCCTCGTCGGCGAACGCGGGCGAATACGGAATGACCACCGCATCGAGCCCGGCCATCACCAGACGCAGATGGTCGAGGGCGCGGGTGCCTCGCGATTCGTCGATCACCACGATGCCAACCGGCTTGCGGGCCAGGCAGCCGCGGTCCAATCGATCGAGCGCGTTGTTGATCGCGCTCGAACACGTGCTGTTGCGCACCTCCGCCACCAGCACGACCGACTGGGCAACGCCGACCGCGGTGCGCAGCGAGGACGCGGAGGGCGCCTGCTGCACGGCGGCGCCTGTCGCCACATACATTTCTTCGCGACCGATACCGACCTCGTGAGTCGTGCTCCGCAGCCAGGTCAGCACCCGGGCGACCCGGGGGCTCTCCTGCGGATGATCGCTGATCAGCACCGTTGTCGGGGTGCCTGCTTTCGGGCTTTCGGCCCTGTTTTCGGCTGTCGCGAATATCTGTGCTGGGTTGATGCCCCCAGTCCCGATGGTTCGGAGCCACATCTCGCTGTCGTCCACGCATCGAGTAGACCCCGCCCGCGCTGCACAGCCGCTGCACAAGCGTTGCAGCAACATACGCAGAGGCTGCAACGGTCGCTGCGGTGCTGGTCAGCGCCGTGTCGGTTGGCCGAACTCCCGCCGCCGCCGACGCGCGACGAGTGGCAATCGGACAGCTCTGCAACGGTTTTACCCGCCGAGGCACGCAGGATACCAGCGCGCCGAATGCCGGAGCGCCGCCAATCGCTATTCCGCATTCGTTGCTCCGAAATTCGACTTCGGTTGCGCTTACCCCTTAACCATTGCTCAGTCCACGCCATGCGACCGGCAACTCGTTGACGCTGCATCGGAAACTGCCGACGCTCTAATCACGAACGGCTACCGAAAAGAGAGCTGGCACATGACAATCACCGAATTCCATGCGACTCCTATTACCAGGCCCGACAATTCACGAAAGGGCGAACCGCCGCGTACCGATCCCGCGGAAGTGCTGCGTACCCAGAAATTGGTTGCCTCGTGCGTCAGCGGTAATCCGGCCGCATGGCGCGCGCTGATCGATGAATATTCGCCGTTGGTGGCGGCCATCACCCGCACCTTCCGCATGGCCACCCACGACCGTGAGGACGCGTTCCAGTCCACCTGGGCGAATGTGGTTGCCCACCTTGGTGATCTGCAGTCGCCGGAGCGGCTCACGGCCTGGCTGGCGACGACGACGCGGCGGGAGTGCCTGAAGCAGATCAAGCGCAACTCGCGCGACATCCCGATCGGGGACAGCGTCACCCTCGACACCCCCGACCACGAATCCGAGGCCACGGTCCACCAGGTGTTCCGCCGGGTCGCTGGCGAGGAGGTGCGCGACGCGTTCCGGCGGCTGCCCGACCGCGATCAGCGGCTGCTCGGCCTGCTGGTGTCCGACAACGCGCCCAACTACGACTCGGTCAGCGGATTGCTCGGCCTGCCACGGGGTTCCATCGGACCGCTGCGCGGCCGTGCACTGAACCGGCTGCGCGGATTGTTGCCCGAGTCGGCGACGATCTGGGTCGCCTGAGCGAGGTGTCTGCGTCATGACCAGCAGCTCCCTGTCGACAGTCGACGAGTACGAGGTCGTTGTCGTCGGTGCAGGACCGACCGGCCTGCTCACCGCCGCGTTGCTCGGCGGGTACGGGGTGTCCACCCTGGTGGTCGACCAGCACAGCACACCCGAAAACCGCCCTGACGGTGTCGCTCTCGACGACGAGGGCCTGCGCGCGCTGCACGCGGCCGGCGTCGGTGCGGCACTCGCGCCGTGGCTGCACCACGCGCCGGAGGTGGAGTACCGATCTGTCCGCGGGTACCGCCGGTGGCACCCGCCCGCCCATCGGCCGTACGGGCACCCACGGCTCGTCACGTGCAGGCAGTCCGACCTGGAGCGCGTGTTGCGGGACCGGCTTGCCTGCCTCGATGCGGTGGAAATCCGTTCCGGGGTCGACTATCTCGCCCACGATCTGGCAGGCGGCGCGATCACGCTGCTGCGTGATCCCGCGACCGGCGCCGATCACCGGGTCTTCTCGCAATTCCTGCTCGCCTGTGACGGCGCGAGCGGTCGCGTCCGCAGACAGCTCGGGCTCGACGGGTTCGGCGACACCGGCCCGGAATCGTGGTTGGTTGCCGACGTCCGCGACGACCGAGGCCTGGCAGGCACCCGAGGACGGTCCGCACAGCCCGCGGCCGCCATCGCGCTGCCGGAGGGATTGCGGCGCTTCGAAGTGCGCCTGCCCGCCGGCTATGAGCGCGCCGTCGCGCCACCGCTGCTGCCTGGCCTGCTCGCGCATCTGCTCGGCGCCGACCCACTCGACGTTGTCGATATCGCGGTGCAGGACAGGTTCTTTCGTGGCTCGGACTTCCTGCGTGAAGGCCGCGTGTTCCTGCTCGGCACGGCCGCACACGTGATTCCGCCGTGCGCGGGAGTGCCATTCGGCACGGATCTGCGTGACGCGCTCAATCTGGCGTGGAAGCTTGCCTTCGCGCTGCGCGGGACGCTGGCCGACGACATCCTCGACAGCTATCAACTCGAACGCGGCAGGCACGCGGCGCGGACCGCCGACTTCGCGGACCGAATGAACCGCTGGCTGCACGGTGCGCCGCGCGGCACCGGTCTGCGCCCACTGCGGCCAGGGCCCGCCTTCGACACCGGATTCTTCGACCGGACGGCCGGAGGTGGGCGGCTGTTCCCGCAACCCGCTGTTGGCGCGGGGCGGACCCGCCCGCTCGACGACGCCCTCGGCCAAGGGTTCGCGGTGCTTGCGCATGCGGGCAGCCGGATACCGGCGGCGTGGTGGCGAGCGCGGCTCGGCGACGACACGGTGGTGGCCCGAATCCGCCCGCAGCCGACCGACTTTCCGGTCGAGCCGGACGTCATCGTGCTCGACGACCCGACCGGGGCCTTGGTACGGGCATGTCAGGCGCACACCACCGACGACGCGCAGAGCATCGTGCTCCGTCCGGACCGGGTGGTGTTCGGCGCCTACCACGACATCCAAGTCGAGCAACAGCGCTTCGGATCGGCCCCGACCCGGCACAGCGCGGCACTGATCTGATCTTCGGCCTGCGCGGCAACGGCGCCGCGCAGGCCGAACTCTCAGCCGATCCGCAGCTCGTGCCGCTCCGGCTCGCTGGCCGCGACCATCTCGCTGCGCTCGACCACCTTGACCCGCTCGCGCTGCTGCGGCATGCCGATGGCCCGTTCATAGGCGTCGAGGCGATACCAGCCAGCCCAGGTGGTGAACGGAACCCGCTGCCCCGTCAGCCATTCCGTGACGGCGTCGGGATGCGGCTCGTCGGCGCGCGCGAAACCGGCGGCATCATCGAGCAGGCACGCGACGGTCTCGTTGGCATCGCCCTTGGTATGCCCGATCAGGCCGACCGGACCGCGTTTGATCCACCCGGTCACATACGTGGCGGGCAGGTAGCGGCGCGCCGGGTCCTCGGCGGCCGCGTCGAGCAGCACTCGGCCCGCTTCATTCGGCACCGTGCCGGTTCTCGTGTCGAACGGAAGCAGCGGAATATGCTGCGAGAGATAGCCGACGGCGCGGTAGACCGCCTGCACGTCCCAGTCTTTCGTCACGCCGGTGCCTTGCACATTTCCCGCACCGTCCAATTCGGTGCGTTCGGTGCGCAGGCCGACGACTTTCCCGTCCTCGCCCAGAATTTCGGTCGGCGACTCGAAGAAATGCAGGAACAGTTTGTGCGGGCGCGCACCGACATCGCGGATGGCCCACTGTTCCAAGGTGTTACAGACCATGTCGACCTGTTTGGAACTACGCCGAGCGCTTTCCGAACCCGCGTCGTAGTCGATGTCGGCCGGATCCACGATCACCTCGATGGTCGGCGAGTAATCGAGCTCGCGCAGCTCCAGCGGCGTGAATTTGGCCTGAGCGGGGCCACGGCGGCCGAACACGTGCACCTCGAGCGCCCGGTTGGCCTGCAGACCCGCATAGACGTTGGGCGGAATCTCGGTGGGCAACAGCTCATAGCCGGTCTTGGCCAGAATCCGCGCTACATCCAAGGCGACATTGCCGACCCCGAGCACCGCCACCTTCTCGGCGGTCAACGGCCAATCGCGCGGCACATCCGGATGCCCGTCGTACCAGGAGACGAAGTCGGCGGCGCCGAAGGAGCCGGCCAACTCGATGCCGGGAACGGTCAGTGCGCGATCGGCATCGGCGCCGGTCGAGAAGATCACCGCATCGTAGAAGCGGCGCAGCGTCGCCATGTCGATGTCGGACCCGTACTCGATGTTGCCGAGCAGCCGGACCTGCGGCTTGTCGAGCACCTTGTGCAGCGCGGTGACAATGCCCTTGATCCGTGGATGATCCGGCGCAACCCCGTACCGGATCAGGCCGAACGGTGCAGGCATCCGCTCGAACAGGTCAATGCTCACGGGCACAGCGGATTTCATCAACGCGTCGGCGGCGTAGATGCCCGCAGGGCCTGCACCGATGATCGCGATCCGCAGCGGGCGTTCGTCATTCATCAGTTCGTCCTTCCGATCTCGCCTCACGCGCGCCGAGGCACCGGAATGACATAGCGGCCGAAGACCAGGTCCCGCAGCACCTCGTCGCCGCCCTCCACGATCGACACGTACCGCACGTCACGCAGCAGCTTGGTGATCGGCAGCTCGTTGGTGTAGCCGAGGCCGCCGAACAGCGTCGAGCCGACACTGGCGATGTCCCAACCGGTTTGACCGCAGAACAGTTTCGCGGTGAGCGCGTTCTTCAACGTGCCGTGCTTGGTGAACACCGCGGCCGGATCCGGTCCGGTCATGATCCGGTCGTAGTCGCGGGCGGCCCGCAGGCAGTGGCTGCGCATGACCTCGATCTGCATCTCCATCTGGCCGAGCCGCTGCGCGAACACCGGGCTGTCCAGCAGGGTCGCGCCGCGCAGCGGCTTCTGCTTGGCGTAGGTCATCAGGTGGTCGCGGATGCGGCGCGAGATGCCGATCGCGGTGGCGGCGATCAGGATTCGGCTCGCGTTCAGTCCGATCTCCAGCAGCCGCAGCCCCGATCCGGCCAGCCGGTGAGTGGCGGGCACCCGCACACCGTCCAGCCGCACCTGATAGGTGTGCGAGGCACGCACACCGATGACGTCCCAGCGCTTGACCACCTCGACCCCCGGGGTGCCGCGCGGCACCAGCACCGCGAGGAAGTCCTCGGGATCCTCGGCGGAGCGGGCGATCACGACGAGGAAGTCGGCGAAATCGGTGTTGGTGGAGAAGAACTTCTCCCCTGTCAGCACCAACTCGTCGCCCGCGCGGGCGGCGACGGTGTCGATGCGGCCCAGTTCGCTGCCCGCCTCGCGTTCGCTGCCGAGGGTGGCGCAGAAGGTGCCGCCCGCCGCCATCGGCGCGAGGTAGGCGCGCTGCAGTTCCGGCGACCCGTACAGCTGTACCACGCTGGTGCCGAGGATCGAGATGAACAGCGTGAACGCGACGCCCGCGTCTCCGTAGGCGAGGTCGTCGACGATGCCGACGCTGTCTTCGAGTCCGATGCCGCGACCGCCGAGTTCGGTCGGCAGCCACCAGTTGGCCAGTCCGGTCTCCCGGAACCGCTCGTACAGTTCGGCGGGCTTCTCGGCGAGCGCGTCCAGCGCAGCGTGCTGACCGCTCAGCTGTTCTTTCACATACCGCCGAACGGCTTTCGTGTCTTCGGGCCTCAACTGTTGGTGTTCCATCACCTATGCCACCTCACTCACGGATGTCTCGTAGTCACGATCACCGGAGGCGACGCCCAGATACGCACCGCGTGTGGGACGTGTTGTGCCGCACAGCCTCAGCGCACGTTGCCGGAAAAGTTCGCGGGCAGGTCACCGACGATCGGCAAGGCGATCATCGACGGCCGAGCTGCGTCGTGCACCAGGCGATGCAGGCCGGGCTGCGGCGCGGCACTGGTCGCCCACGGCGCACCGTCGGACGGATTGACGTCCCAGTGCGGGAAATCCGACCCGGCGATGTGCACGGCGATCCGATGGCCTGCCAGGAAGACGTGGCTCGTTGCCCACAGGTCGACCGGGAACTCCACAGATTCATTGGCGTGCAACGGTTCCGCCGCGGTGCCGAGCCGGCGAATGCCGTGGGTGATCGGATAGCGGCGCCCGTCCGGGTACACATCGACAAGGGTCGCAACGACATCCGCGCCCGCGGCATCCGTGCGCAACCAGACCGTGGCGTGCACGGCGCCGGTGACCTCCACATCGTCCATCAGCACGCCGCTGTCGAAGGCAAGGACGTCGGCCCGCGCGAGCAACGCGGCCTGATCCCGGGGACCGTTCGGAATCGCCCAGGTCTGACCGCCGATCGACGGCACCGGATGGGCAGGATCGTGCGTCCACTCGTCCGCGGGCTCGTCCCCCGGCGGGATCGTGTCGAGGGTGCCGGTCGGCCCGCCGCTGACGGCACCGCCCGCCGAGTGCAGGTAGAAGCGAACGGTGGTCGATTCGGGCGGCCACACCGCGGCCGTACGCCATTCGTTGCGGCCCATGGTGAAGTACTGCACACCAGGAATCGGCTCGCCACCCTCCCTGCCGACGAGCGGGGCGAAGAACTTGTCGAGCAGCGGCCACAGCTCGAACTCGGCGGCCTGCCCGAAATCCAGTTCCCCTGCGGTGGATTGGGGTGCGCCGTAGTGCGCGTGCTGCCACGGTCCGACGATCAGATGCTGTGGCGCGGCCCCAGCGGCGACGCCAACCGCGTAGGCGTTCAGCACGCCGCCGAGCAGCATGTCGTACCAGCTGGTCACGTACAGCGCGGGCACGGCGATCTCCGGCACCAGCTTGCGCGCCGAAAGATACTCTCCCCCATCAGGTCTCTGCGCCGCAGCTTGCCCATCCCGCACCCATGGCGCGACCGCGTCGTAGCGCGTGAGGATCTCCTCGAACGGGGTGTGCAGCGCGTTCGACCAGGACAGCGGCGGAAACGGATTGAACGGATCGCCCGAGGAATCCGCGAGCAGCGCGAGCAGCGTCGCGACTTCCTCGGCACGACCGCATCGACCGGCCGACATGATCGCCATGGCGGTGCACCAGGCGAAGAAGAAGGCGGACTCGACCGCCCCGCCGCGCCGAAACCCGTTGTCGGCCAAGTCGACCAGTGGCGAGACCGGGCTGATGCCGACCAGCGCGGGCGGCCGGGCCGCAGCACCCTGGATTTGGACGCTGCCCAGGTAGGACTGCCCGGCCATCACCACCTTTCCGTTGGATCCGGCGAGGGCCGCCGCCCACGCGATGGAGTCGACCGTGTCATGGCTTTCGTCGCGCAGCGGGTAGAAGTCGCCGTCGGAGGCGAAGGTCCCTCGGACGTCCTGCGCGACGCAGATGTACCCGCGTGGCACGAAGAATTCGACCTCGGAGGGGAAGCCCGGCGTGGTGAAGGTGGCCTTGTCGTAGGGCAGCCGCAGCAGCATGACCGGCCAGGTGTCCGTCGCACCGGCGGCTGCCGGTTCGGGCCGAAACACGTCCGCGCGCAGGACAGTTCCGTCCCGCATCGGCACCTCGACATTCTGGTCCACCAACATGCGTTGCCGCCCTTCCTGTTTCGAACTCGACGTGGTGCGCGCAGTGCGGCGCACTCATGGCAGTGATGCCCGTGGGCTCGACCCACGGGCATCACCGGAGAGAACTGCTCGACGCCATCCCTAGTCGACGACCGCCGCCAGCCGCTCGGGCTCGGTCACCAGATCCTTCGGCTTGACCCGGATCGTCAGGGCGACCACGATGGCTGCCGCCACGCAAAAGCCTGCACCCCAATAGAATCCGACGGTGTAGCTGTGGATCGCGGCCTTGGCGGGCAGCGTCGGCTCCGGCGGGTGACTGGTCGCGTACTCCTTCATCGCCTGCACCGCGATCGTGGTGAGCAGTGCGGTGCCGATCGAGGCGCCGACCTGCTGCACCGCGTTCAACAAGCCACTGGCCACGCCGATATCACTGTCGTCGATCGAGTGCAGCGCCGTCGGCTGCATCGCCACGAAGACCAGCGCGACGCCGAGGGCGAAGATGATCTGGGCGGGCAGCACCACTTGCACATAGCCGTCGCCGAACTCCAACTGCGCCAGGAAGATCAGGCCTGCCGCACCGAGCAGGGTGCCGACGAGCAGCAGGATCCGCGGCCCGACCTGCGGCAGCAGCTTGCTCGCCACACCGGCGGCGACCAGGACGCCGGCCGGGAACGGCAGGAAGGCGCAACCGGCCTTCAGCGGCGAGTAGCCGAGGGTCTGCTGGAAGTAGTAGGTGAGGAACAGGAACATCGCGAAGATCGCGATCGGGACGAGCAGCGCGATCAGGAACGCGCCGCCGCGGTTGGTTTCGCCCGGAATCCGCAGGGGCAGCAGCGGATTGGCGACCCGAGCCTCGATGAACACGAACAGCGCGAGCAGTGCGCTACCGCCGACCAGCAGCGTGAGGGTGCTTGCCGCGGTCCAGCCGTCCTCGGCCGCGCGGTTGCAGCCGTAGACGATGGCGACCAGCGCTGCGGTCACGCAGACCGCTCCGGGCAGGTCGTAGCCGCCCGTGCGTTTCGCTGGCACGTCCTTGATGACGACAACCACCGCGGCGGCCGCGGCGGCCAGCGCGATCGGCGTGTTCACCAGCAGACACCAGCGCCACGACGCATATTCGGTCAGCACACCGCCGCCGATCAGCCCGATCGCCGAGCCTGCACCGGACACCGCGCCGTACACGGCGAACGCGCGGGCTCGCTCCTTCGTCTCGGTGAAGGTCAGCGACACCAGCGACAACGCCGCGGGCGCCAGCAGCGCGCCGAACAGGCCCTGCAGTGCGCGGCCGGCGAACAGCAAGGCGGCGGTGTCGGCCAAGCCCGCCAATGCCGAGGACACCGCGAAGCCGATCAGCCCGATCAGCAGAATCCGGCGGCGACCGAGGTAGTCGGCCAGCCGTCCGCCCAGCAGCAGCAACCCGCCGAAGATCAAGGTGTACGCGGTGAGCACCCACTGCTTGTCGGCGTCGCTGATGCCGAGGTCGTTCTGCATGTAGGGCAACGCGATGGCGACGATCGTCGCGTCGAGGACTACCACCAACTGAGTTATCGAGAGAACCGACAGCGCCCACCATCGTCGGTCGGACGCTACGCGCGTTGCGGACATGAAACCTCACCTTCGGCCGGGATGTGGGTCGTGCATTGGTGTTCGACGAGTTAGAGCGCGCTCGTCGGCCGGCGGATACAACGGAACCAGCGGGGATATCGAATCGTTACCCGTCACTTGGCAGTTCGCCCCCGAGCGCGGCGGGATGGCGCGACGAACGTGACGCCGGCGGCCGGATCACCTTGGTACGCAACGAGAAAGGCCGCAGGCATGGTGCCTGCGGCCTTCCTGTGTCGATCGGCGTTACCTCATTGTGCCTGCGGCTTCGCCCATTTCCGTTGAATCTCCGGCCACTGCCGCTGCATCGTCCGGAACATCAGCGGGTACACGACCAGCGAGCGAATCGGGCGGATACTCGCCATGTACAGCTTCCCGAAGACGCCGTACGTCTTCACCAGCGCGGTCATCTGGGAGTAGTAGCTGCCGTCGGCGCGCTGCACCCAACCCTGGTGCATCACGATGTGCCCGATCGAGGCGGAGAATTCCGCGGTCCATTCGTCGTGCGTCAGATACACGGTCCGGAACGGCGCCTGCTGCATATCCGGTCCCGTTGCGGCCAGCAAGTCCTCCGGCAGTCGATCACGCAGCGACGCCACCCGCTTGCCGACCTGCTGGTCCGCGCTGTCCCAGCCGAGCAGCGCGCCCAATCGCCAGCGCAGGTTCCACAGTTCCCTGGTGACGACGTTGGCGCTCATCGTCGTGTTCTCGGCCGAGGTCGAGTACCGCACCAGGGTGGCGAGGTCGTCGGGACCGCCCGAGATCGGCAATTCCCATACGTCCTCGAGCACGAAATCATCGATGAATTCGTGTATCCGCCACGGCCGCGATGTGAACTCGGTATTCGGAATCTTCTGAGAGAACAAGGCGTCGGTCCCCCTCGGCAACGCTCGCATATCACTTCCTTCCCCTAGGAGTGGACAACCAGGACCGGGATCGAGCCGCGACACCGAGTCGGCAGGTGCTATATCTGGCGGGGCGTGTTGACGCGCACGGCCATGTTGCCGAACGGATGCGTGTTCTTGTAGAGCATTTGATGTGCGGTGCCGACCCCGGCGAGGTCACCCACCCAGGATAGGCACGGATCGAGCTGGCCCGCCGCGGCCATGCTGATGACCTGGCGACACTGCTGCAGGTTCGCGTAATGCGAGCCCTGCAGTCGCTTCTGGCGCATCCACAGGAAGCGCAGATCGACGTCGGCGTTGTAGCCGGAGGTGCCGCCGCAGATGACGACCATGCCCGCGGCGTCACACAGATACATCGAGGTCGGAATCGTGTTCTGGCCGGTGTGCTCCAGCACGATCCGCGGCGCCCTGCGCTCGCCGAGCACCTCCCAGAACTTGCGGCCGAAGGCGCGCGCACCCTGCATCCACTCGGCCATCGCTGTTGTGTCGGTGGCGTCGGGCAGCCTGCCCCAGTGCTCGAACTCGGTGCGGTTGATGTAGCCCTTCGCGCCCATTTCGACGCAGCGCTTGCCGCGGTCGTCATCGGAGACGACGGCGATCGGGATGCCGCCGCGCAGCCGGGCGATCTGGATCGCCATCGACCCGAGCCCGCCCGCGCCACCCCAGATCAGCACGGGGTCACCGGGATTGACGGTATGCGGCTCCCACCCGCACAGCTGGCGGTATGCGGTCGGACCGGTGAGCAGGAACGCCGCCGCGTCCTCCCAGGACATGGTGGCGGGCTTGGGGTGGCACTGGAAGTCGCGAACGAGGCCGAACTGGGCGAAGGAACCGTAGTTCGTCTCGTAACCCCACGCCTTCCCCGAGGTGGACGCGGTCGGATCGACGCCCATTCGGATATCCGCCGTGTTCTCGTCCCAGACCATGCTGGAGATCATCACCTCGTCGCCGACGGCGACCGAGGTGACGCCGTCGCCGACGGCCCAGACGATGCCGGATCCCTCGGAGCCGCCGATGTGGAAGTTCTCGGGCTCCCCGCCCTTTTGGCGCATACCGACCACATCGACCGGATAGCCGAGCGCGGCCCAGACGTTGTTGTAGTTGATGCCCGCGGCCATCATGTACACCAGGACTTGGCCGCGCCCGACCGGCGGCACATCCACCAGCTCGACCGCGAAGGCCTGCTCCGGCTCCCCGTAGCGCTCCGGCCTGACCACCGACGCGTACATCCTGGCAGGCAACTCACCGAGCGGGGGCAGCTCATCGAGTTCGAAATGATCTGTGGTCATTGGTATCTCCTTCACAGAAATGAGGAGCAACCCGCAGGACCGGCAGATACAGCAACATGTCGACATCACGCGCCACGCGCGTGAGAACCGAAACGCCTGCTACGCCATGGATCGACGGCAGAGAAGTGCCCGCCGAGCCTCGTTGACGGGAGAGAAATGGTTGTTGACCCGTTGAGCGGAGAGAAATGGTTGCAGACCCGAGTTGAGCGGAGTCTTATGGTTGCAACACGCCACACGACACGCACCATTTCTCTCCGCTCAACTTCCCAAGATCACTTCCCCGGAAAGGTCTTTGGACCGGACCACAGCCAAGGAACCCGGCTGGAACGAACGAATACGCACCTGACAGCGGAAGGTCAGCCGGGTTGGGCTGTGGCCGTGCCGCTTTGGGCCCGGCGAAGGCAAAGCTCCTTCGGCTCCACGGTCTCCTGACGAGTACGGCAACCTAGGGTTTGCACCGGATAGCGTGGTTGCGTCGTCTGCCGTACCCGGCGGACCTCCCGCTGTCAGGCACGCGTTCGCTCGTCCCAGCCGGGTTACTTGGCTGTGCTCTCGTTTCGAGAGCTTTCGAGATCAAAGACAGAGATTCAAGATCAAAGACTCTCAGCCGCAGGGGTTTCAAGATCGGAGGCATCGAAAGGGGTCGGGGGATCTCGGCATGTGGGATTGGAAGGGGTGGTTTCTGCCGAGGGGGTACTGGTGCAGGTGGGTTCTCGGGCGATGCCTGCACCAGTACCCCGTGATCAATTGACCAATTCAGAAGGGTGGGGATTCGGCTGGGTCAGGGTCAGGGCTGGGGGTGGAGTTGCGGGAATTCGCGGCGGATTGCCTTGGCTTGCAACGGGTATACGACGAGGCGGCGAATTGGGTTGATGGCGGCCATGTACAGCTTTCCGAAGAATCCGTACGGCTTCACCAGCGCCGTCATTTGGGAGTAGTACGTGCCGTCGTCCTTTTTCACCCACCCGTGGTGCATCACGATGTGGCCCATGGACGCGGAGAACTCGGCCGCCCATTCGTCGTGGGTGAGGTACACCGATTTGAACGGTGTCGTCACCATGTCCGGCCCGCGCACGGCGAGCAGGTCCTCGGGTAATCCGTCACGCAGCGACACCGCCCGCTTGCCGACCTGCTGCCGCTCGCTGTCCCAGCCGAGGAGCTTGCCGAGCCGCCAGCGCAGCGCGAATAGTTCGCGGACAACGACATTGGAGCTCAACGACGTGTTCTTGTCCGAGGTCGCATACGCCACCACAGTCGAAAGGTCGTCCGGACCACCGGATATCGGCATGGCCCACACGTCTTCGAGCACGAAACCGTCGATGAATTCGTGAATACGCCACGGCCGGGAGGTGAACTCCGTATCCGGGATCCGCACTGCATGCCTTCTCTCTGTCGAGTTGGGTACCAAGGGATCGAGCTCGACTCGACCGAGTGCACAGTCGAGTTCTGTTCAGCCGTATAGATTTACCGGCACATGGAAAGCCGTGCCGATATTATCGTGATCTTGGCGCGCCCATCGCCAGCACGCGCTGTTCGGCAATATTTGCCGTGCCACACAGCAAAAAAAGCCGACCGGGGCGCTGGCGTGCAGCGTCCCGGTTCGGCAACGAGTGGGAATTCAGGCCTCGGGCAAGGCCGGCGGGTTCGCGAACCAGTCCTCGATGGGCACGTCGCAGGAATTGAGCACATAGGCGAGCATCGTGTAGGTGCCGATCAACGCCAGCAGCTCGACCAGTCGCGGCGCGTCGTAGTCGGCCGCGAGCTGCTGCCAGGTCGAATCCGACACCCGCGCAGCCGGACCGCGCAGCTCGTCGACCGCGCGCAACAGCGCGGCGTCGGACGCCGACCAGCCCGGTGCGTCCGGACCCGCTGGGACCCTGGCGATCTCGTCCGCGGTGAGACCGGCCTTGGTGCCGATCGCCACGTGATGGGCCCACTCGTAGTCCGAGCGCAGCAGATACCCGATGCGCAGCACCGCCAGTTCGCGGTCACGCAGCGCGAGCAGCCCGGTGCCGAGTGCGGTGAGGAACGGGTTCAGCGCGGTGAGCAGGCCGGGATGATTTCCGATGGCGGCCAAGACATTCGGCACAGGCGCGCCGACGAGGTGCGCGAGCGGCCCGTTGGGGTCGTTGGGCTTGTCGGCGGGCAGGCCGACGAGTGGCCGGATCTCCTCCGCGGGCGCAAGGGTGAGACGCGCGGTGGCATTCGGTGTGCTCATGATCCGGCCTTCACTTCGTCGGCGAGATCGACCATCTGGTGCAGCAGCTGGCCGGGGCCAGGGGTGCCGTCGGCGTTGATCTCACGGTAGACGGCGCCGATGTTGAGGATGACCCGCTCGGCGCCGTAGAAATCGGCGAACTCGCTGAAATCGAACTCCCTGGCGGACTCCAGGGCGGTCTTGCCCTCCTTGTGGGTGGCGGTGGCGTGGTCGCGCACCCGCTCGAGGTAGTCGCGGCAGCGCGCGACCTCGGCCTTGCCGCCGACCGGGCCGTGGCCTGGCACGACCGTGTCGACGTCGAGCCCGAGGATCACGTCGCAGGCGTGGATGAAGTTGTCGATCGGTCCGGTGTGCACGACGCCGTGCCCGCCGAAGACCATGATGTCGCCCGCGTACAGGACCTTCGCGTCGGGCACGTGAATGAGCACGTCACCGACGGAGTGCGCGGGACCGACCTCGAGCAGGCGCACGGTCCTGGTGCCGACGGTGAGCTCGAGTTCGCCGTTGAACGCGATGGTCGGGTAGGTAGGGGTGATGCCGGAGAAGTCGAAGGGCGAAAGGATCGCGCGCAGCCGGGGATCGGCGCCCTCGGACAGCACCGGGGCCAGGATCTCGGTGCCGTGGTGGCGCATCTCCCGCGCCGCGACCGTCGAGGAGATGATCGTGGCGTCGCCGACGAGCTGATTGCCCCACCAGTGGTCGCCGTCGCTGTGCGTGTTCACCACGAAGCGAATGTCCGCCGCGGGCAAGGCCTTTGCGATGGTGTCGAGCATCTGCCTGGTCTGGCCGAGGGTGTACAGCGTATCGACGAGCAGCGCCTCGTCGCCCGACAGCACCAGGCCTGCGTTGCTGTAGCCGGTGGCGGGGTTGCCTTGGAGATAGGCATAGGTGTCGGGAGCGATCTGATGCAGATCGGTCGTGTACGGAATGGACATGAAGACTCCTTCTTTCGGACAGAAGACAAGATCGCGCGGCCCGGCCAGCGGATACACGCGCGTCGAGGTCAGCTGTCGCCGGCTCCGGGCACTGCCTCGATCAGCGAGAAGGCCACCGGAGCGGGCAGCAAGCTGACCGTGGAGACGGTGAAACCCGCGCGGGTGCAGAGATTCTCGAATTCGGCACGGGTACGACCCTGGCCACCGCCGAGCACCCGCATGTGCAGATCGCTGAGGTACATGGTGTCCGGGATGGAGCCGTCGACGGTTTCCGGCAGCGCTGGATCCACGATGAGCAGACGGCCGTGCGCGGGGATCGCCCGCCGGATCGTGTCGAGCACCGCGACCGCACGATCGTCGTCGGCGTAGTGCAGGACGTTCTTGAGCAGGTAGAGGTCGGCGCCCGCAGGCACCTCACCGCCGATGTCGCCCGCGGTCACCGTGCAACGGTCGGCCACGCCTGCGGCGGCGAAGTTCGCCCCTGCCTCGGCGACCGCCCCGGCGTTGTCGAACAGCACTCCGCGCACGCCGGGATGGGCGGCCAGAATGGCGGCGAGCACGGTGCCGCGGCCGCCGCCGATATCGGCCACGGTGCCGTAAGCGGCGAAATCATAGTGGAACGGCAGCGTCTGCGCGGTCTGTGTTGCGCTCTGCTGCAACGCGGCAGGAAAGGCGGTCGACAGGTTCTCGTCGCCCGCAACATATTCGAAGAAGGACTTCCCGAAAACCTGGTCGAACACGCCCTTTCCGGTGCGAACGGCGGTATCGAGCTCACGCCACGCGCCGACGATCGCCGGATCGGTGAACACCCGAGCGAAGGAATCCAGCGAATCGGTGCGATCGGTGCGGAGCAAAGCCCCGGTCTCGGTCAGCCGGAAGTGCCCGGCCGCGGTCTGGGTGAGGATGCCGTGCGCGGCAAGCGCGCGGCAGAACTGGGTGGTCGCCGCGGGGTTCGTGCCGAGCGCCGCGGCCAGCGCCGCGCCGCTCTGCTCGGTGTCGCCGAGGGTGTCGGCCAGCCGCAGGCGCACCGCGGTGGAGACGGTCTGCGCGGCCAGGTGCCCGAAGACCAATTCGAACAGTCGCTGCTTGTGTTTCGGTTCAGTCATGGAACTTCCCAATCTCAGGTGAGGATGATCAGCTGTGCACCGGCACCGCGGCCCGGCGGCGCAACGTCAGGTGTGGGCCGTTGCTCGGCACGATCACCGGACCGCGCGGCTTGGCCGTGCTCGGCTCGCGGTCGGCGCGGCCGAGTTCGCAATGCGTCAGCACCTCGCGCAGCATGACCTTGATCTCGTGGACGGCGATCCGGTCGCCCATGCACCGAGTGTGGCCGCCGCCGAACGGGATCCAGGAAAAGGTGCCTGGCGCCGAGCCGAGGAAACGCTCAGGCCGGAACTGCTCGGGCTCGGGGTACCGGACCGGGTCGTTGTTCAACAGCTCCGCGCTCGGCACCAGCAACTGGCCGCGTTCGTACCGGACACCGCCGATCTCGATCGGCTCGACCACCTGCCGCGCCAGGTTCATCGGCAGCGGCGGATTGATCCGGAGCACCTCGTGCACGACGGCGGTGAGGTACTCCTCGGACTCGCCCGCGTCGAGCTCGGCGCGGAGCTTGCCGAGCACCTCGGGGTCCCTGGTGAGGTACTCCAGCGACCAGCAGACCGCAGAGACAGTCGTCACGGTGCCAGCGATGAACATGGTCATCATCTCGTCGCGCAACTCGACGCCGGACAGCTGCGTGCCGTCCTCGCGCGTGATCGCCAGCATCACCGACAGCATGTCGTCGCCGAGCTCGCCGATCCGCAGGCGCTCGGCCACCGCCTCGGCCAGCAGCGCATCGACTACCGGGCGGCGCTTCCAGAAGTCCTTGACACCGGTGCCAGGCATCAACTTCATGAACAACTTCGTGGCGGGCGACCAGTTGTCGATCTGCAGCATCGCCGTCTTGTAGGTGTTGAACTCGACCAGGGCCATCAGTGCGTCGAGCAGCCGGTCCCAGTTGGACGGGACGACTTTGCCGAACACCACTTCGCGGATCACATTCATGGCCCAGCGGTGCACCAGGTCGTGCATCTCGATGACCTCGTCCCGCGGCCACTCCGCGACGGCCTGGATCGTGATCTCCTCCACCGCATCCTGGATGCGCTTGAACGCCGCGCCTTTGAAGCTGCGTGTGAGGGCACGGCGACGCGCCAGGTGCTCGCCCTCGTCGAGGTACGCGATGCCGGTGTTGCCGAAGTACTTCTCCAGTGCGCCATTGGAATTGCCGCAGTGCAGGCTCGTGCGCGGCGCCTGGTAGACGGCGCGCACGTCGTCCGGATCGGAGAGCACGAAGAACTGCAACCCCGGCTTGATGTGCAGCAGGAACCGGGTGCCGTACCGCTCCCTGCACTCGTTCAGGAACTCGGTGCGCCGCGTCATGAACCGCCACAGCTGCTTGCGATGGCTGTCCGTCGGACCGAGCACCGCCGACGACGGGATCACCGTCTGCGCGGGCGCGGCCTGGTGGACAGGACAGCCTGCCGCGCGGGCCGCGGCCGCGACGTCGGTCGGGCTGCCTGCGCCATGCGCGGCGGTCGCGCTGTCGGTCGGGTCCGGATGGTTCATCTCATCTCCTCTGTGTGCAGGCCGGGCACCTCGCGGGGCCGGGTCATGGTAGTGAGAGCCCGAGCGGTCACCGCTGGATCCACTTTTCGATCACTCCGGCGCTCGCGGGGTCGTTGATCAGGCCGAAATGGTCGGCGTCCACGTCGATTCGGTCGCCGCCGAGCTCCCATTCGGGCCACGGCCTGCTCGCGCCGGAGGGCACGCTCGCCCGCAGATACAGCTGCGGAGTGTCGAGCTCGGGCTCGCCGAACTGGGCAAGCAACCGTAGGTAGGTGCCCATCGCCAGCCAGCCGGAGTCGTCGAAGGCGAGGTCGCGGTTGCCGTCGAGCAGCATGGTCACGGTCGCCCCGAAGACGCCGGCACCCTCCTCGACGACGAATCGCGGTGCCGGTGTGTCGACCAGCACCAAACCCGTTGCGGCCCGGCCGGTCCGCTCGAACTCGGCGGCCAGCGCGTGCGCGATGGCGCCGCCGATCGAATAGCCGACGAGGACGAAATCGCCGTCGCCGACGGCTGTCCTGATCGCGTCCGCGAGCACGGCGATCGCGACGTCCCAGGACGCGGGCATCGCCTCGCCGTCCCGGAATCCGGGCAGTGAGCAGGCGAAGACGTCTCGGCCGGACAGCTCAGCGGCGAGGCTCAGGAACAAGTGCGGCCCGGAGCCGACCACGAACGAGGGCACGCACACCACGGCAGGCTGTGTCGCATCGCCTTTGGCAAGGCGAACAATCTCCGTGCCGTCGGCCATGGGCTCGGTGAACGACGGCAGGAATCGGGACGCCTCGAGCAACCAGGGCAGTGCTCGTTCGATGTCGCCGGCCCGGTGGGCATGCCTGATCAATGCGGTGATCGTGCCTCGATCATTCGCAGGCGCGAATTCTCTTGGTGCAGTGTCGATCTGCTCGGCAGCTTCGCCGACCTCGTCGGGCTCCGCCACCGCCACGTGGTCGCTCAACTGCCCCGCGAGCCAGCGGGCGATGCCGAGGGTGTCCGGGTGGTCGAAGACGACGGTCGGCGGCAGTGACACACCGGTCACCCGCTGCAGCCGGTTGCGTAGCGCGACCGCGCTCACCGAGGTGAAGCCCATCTCCCGGAATTCCAGGTCGAGTTCCACCGAATCGGCGGACTCGTGGCCGAGCACGGCGGCCACCTGGGCGCGAATCACGTCCTGTAGCACCGTCTCTCGCTCCTCCTCGGGCACCGCAGCGAGCCTGCGCACCAGCGAGCCGTCTTCGGCGGCGTCGGCCGCCGTCGGCAAGGCCGCGGCCAGGATTGCCTGTCCGGCGCCGGATCCCGACGTCACCGGCGGCAGCCAATACCGCCGCCGCTGGAACGCGTAGGTCGGCAACGGAACGTCAACCGCCCCGGTCTCGGCGTAGAAGCCGGGCCAGTCCACCGGGACGCCGACCGTGTGCGCGCTCGCCAGCGCTAGTGCGAACCGATCCAGGCCACCCTCCTCGCGGCGCAGCGTCCCGACCGTCGCGATCCGGCCCTCGGCGCCGTGCGCGTGCGCGGTCTGCTCGATGGCCGTCGTCAATACCGGATGCGGCGAGACCTCAACGAAACACGTTGCGCCGTCGTCGATCAACGCGCGCACCGCCGGTTCGAAGCCGACCCGCTGCCGCAGGTTGGCATACCAGTACGGTGCGCCGAGATCCGTGCCGTCGACGTAGGTGTCGAGTGCCGTCGAGTAGAACGGCACCCGGTTCGCGCGCGGCGCCACCGAGGTCAGCGACGCGAGCAGCTCGGTCTCGAGCACTTCTACCGCGCTGGTGTGCGAGGCGAAGGCGGAACCGAGGGCGCGGGTGCGGACGCCGTCGCGCTCGCACTCGGCCTGTAGCTGCACCAAAACGCTGGTGTCGCCGGCGACAACGAGTGAGGTCGGACTGTTCACCACCGCGACGGCGACCGCGGCGCCGCGCGGCGCGATCCGCTCTTCGGCCGCTGCCACCGACGCCCCGATCCATAGCAGGCCCGCGTCGTTGGGCAGCAGGTCGTGCGCGATCCTGTTGCGCATCACTACGATCAGCGCGGCGTCTTCGAGCGACAGGGCGCCGGAGACATAGGCGGCGGCCACTTCACCTTGCGAATGACCAACCACCGCATCGGGTTCCACGCCGTGTGCCCGCCACAGCGCCGCCAGCGAGACCATCACCGCGAACACCACCGGCTGTAGCACGTTCACCGGGATCACCCCGTCGACCACGTCCATCGACGGCGCCCCTGGCGCGCTGCGCAGCACTTCTTCGAGTCGCCAGTCCACGTGGGGTTCGAATGCCCGTGCACAGGCGGCGATTTCAGCGGCGAATGCCGGCGCGGTATCGAGCAGTCGCACCGCCATCTCGGTCCATTGCGAACCGTGGCCAGGGAACACGAACACCGTCTTGCCCGGCACCGCCTTGCCGTCGATGGTGTGCTCGGCCGGTTCGGCGGTGGCCAAAGCGGCCAAGCCGCTGATCAATTCATCCCGATCCCTGGCAACGACGGCGGCCCGCCGCGACAGTGCCGCCCTGGTCGTCGCGGACGCGAAGCCGACATCGACCGGATCGAGACCGGGATGCGCAAGCAGGTAGCCGCGCAGCCGATCAGCCTGCGCCTGCAAAGCGGCCGGGGTGCGCGCCGAGATCAGCACGGGCACCGCAGGCAGCTTCCGCCCGGTGACCTCGGGCACGGGATACGGTGCTGGCGCCTCCTCCAGGATGACGTGCGCGTTCGTGCCGCTCATGCCGAAGCCGGACACCGCGGCCCTGCGCGGGTGGCCATTGGTCTTCCACGGCTGCTCCTCGGTGAGGAGCTCGACTTCGCCTGCGTCCCAGTCGATGTGCGGCGACGGCTCGTCCACGTGCAGCGTGCGCGGCAGCACTTCGTGCCGCATCGCCTGCACCATCTTGATCACGCCTGCGACACCGGCGGCCGGACCGGCATGCCCGATATTCGATTTGATCGAACCCAGCCAGAGCGGACCACGCTCCCGCTCCTGGCCGTAGGTGGCCAGCAGGGCGTGTGCCTCGATCGGATCGCCGAGCCGGGTGCCGGTGCCGTGCGCCTCGACCACGTCCACGTCGGCGGCCCGCAGTCCGGCCGCGTCCAGCGCGGCCCTGATCACCCGCTCCTGCGAGGGACCGTTCGGTGCGGTCAGTCCGTTGGTGGCGCCGTCCTGGTTCACCGCGCTGCCGCGCAGCACCGCGAGTACCCGGTGGCCGTTCCGCCGCGCGTCCGACAGTCGTTCCAGCACAAGCAGTCCCATGCCGTCGGCGAACGAGGTGCCGTCCGCGGCGGCGGCGAAGGCCTTGCACCGGCCGTCCTCGGACAGGCCGCGCAGCCGGGCGGTATCGCTCAGGGCGACCGGGGTCGACATCACCGTCACGCCGCCGGCCAGGGCAAGGGAGCACTCCCCCGCCCGCAGCGCCTGCGCCGCCAGATGCAGCGCGACCAGCGACGCCGAGCACGCGGTGTCCACGGTCAGCGCGGGCCCTTCCAGGCCGAGCAGGTAGGAGATCCGGCCGGACAGCACGCTCGACATCACGCCGGTCAGGTGGAAACGCTCCAGCTCGGAGGGCATCACCGTGCCGTAGTCCGGGTTGACGGCGCCGCAGTAGACCCCCGTGTCGCTGCCGTGCAGCGCGGTCGGGTCGATGCCCGCGTGCTCGAGTGCCTCCCACGCGCCCTCGAGCAGCCAGCGCTGCTGCGGGTCCATCGCCAGCGCCTCGTGCGGGCTGATCCCGAAGAACTCCGCGTCGAAATCGCCTGCGCCGGTGACGAAACCGCCGAGCTTGGCGTAGGTGGTGCCCGGGTTGTCCGGGTCGGGGTGGTAGAGCCGTTCGAGGTCCCAGTCTCGGTCGTCGGGGAAGCCGGTCATGCCGTCACCGCCCGCGGCGACGAAATCCCACAGCGCGTCCGGCGAATGCACCTCGCCCGGATAGCGGCAGCTCATCCCGATGATGGCCAGCGGCTCGTCGGGGGCGGCGCGTTTGCGTGTCTGCCTGCGGGTGGTCGCCGCGCCCGTGAGCTGCTCGACGATCAGCCGGGCCAATGCGGCGGGCGTCGGGTAGTCGAAGGCGGTGGTGCTGGTCAACCGCAGACCGGTGCCGCGGTTGAGGCGGTTGCGCAACTCGACCGCGCTCATCGAGTCGAGCCCGATGTCCTTGAGCGCGCGGGTCGCCTCGATCGCCGCATGGCCGTCGTGGCCGAGCACCGCGGCGACCTGGTCGAGCACGAACTCGCGCGCGATGCGTTGCCGGTCGGCCTCCGCCGCGGCGAGCAGTTCCGCGGCCAGCGGATGCGCGCCGGTGTCGACGCCGGTCGGCGCCGCGGTGATGGCGGTGAGCACCGGGTCGTCCACCGGCAGCGCCGCGGCCGCGGTGGTGTCCGGCGCCAGCCAGAACCGGCGGCGTTGGAACGCGTAGGTCGGCAGGTCGACGCGGGTGGCGCCGGTGCCCGCATAGCAAGCGGCCCAATCGATGCCGAGCCCGGCCATGCGGGCCTGGCCGAGGAATCCGGCGAAGGTGGCGACCTCGTCGCGCTCGGCCCGCGCGGCCGCGATCAGTACCGCCTCCGGCTCGTCGCCTTCCAGCTCGTCGAGCGTCTGCCTGGCCATGGCGGTCAGCACCGCGTCGGGGCCGAGCTCGAGGAACCGGCGCACGCCGTGCTGGTAGAGCGTGCGCACGCCGTCGCCGAACCTGACCGCCGCGCGCACATGCCCGACCCAGTACATCGGGTCGGTCAGCTCATCGGAGACGACCGTGCCGCGCACATTCGACACGATCGGTATCCGCGGTTGCTGGAAGGTCAAACCTCGTGTCACCGTCTCGAATTCGGCGAGCATCGGCTCCATGCGCGGTGAATGGAACGCATGACTCACCCGCAGCCGTGCGGTCTTGCGACCCGACCACTGCGGCAACCAGTCCTCGGCGGCGTCCGCGTCGCCGGAAACCACCACCGCGCGTGGCGCATTCACCGCGGCGATCGCCAACCGCCCGTCGAATCCGGCAAGCGAGGCGAGCACCTCCGCCTCGTCGGCCTGCACCGCCACCATGGCGCCGCCCGCGGGGAGTGCGCCCATCAATCGGCCACGCGCCACCACCAAGGCGGCGGCGTCGGCAAGCGAAAGCACGCCTGCGACGTGCGCGGCGGCGATCTCACCCACCGAATGGCCGATGAGGTAATCGACTCGCACGCCGAAGGATTCGACGAGCCGGAACAGCGCGACCTCGACTGCGAACAGCGCGACCTGGGTGTACTCGGTCGCATTCAGCAGGGCCGCGTCCGGCGAATCCGGTTCGGCCGCGAGCAATTCCCGCAGCGACCGGCCGAGCAACGGATCAACCACCGCACAGACTTCCGCCAAGGCCGCATCGAAACGCGGTAACGCGGCGGCCAATTCGGCGCCCATCCTGGCCCGCTGCGCACCCTGCCCGGTGAACATCACCGCCGTCTTGCCTGCGACCGCACGGCCTTCCAGCACGCCGGGTGCCGCCGCGGCCACCTCCGCCAGGCCGGACAGCAGCGCGTCCCGGTCCGGCGCGAGCACCATGGCGCGGTGCGGCAGCAACGCCCGCGAGGTGGTCAGCGAGAATCCGAGGTCGAGCGGCGAGAGTTCGGGATCGGCCTGGACCAGGTCGCGCAGCCGTTCGGCCTGGGCCCGCAGCCCGCTCGCGCCTTGCGCGGACACCAGTACCGGCGCCGGCATCCGTACGGCGGCGACCGGACTGGCGGTGGGTGCGGCGGGCACGGCGGCGGGTGCTTCTTCCAGAATCACGTGCGCATTGGTGCCGCTCACCCCGAACGACGACACCGCGGCCCGCCGCGGCCGCTCGTGCGCGGGCCACGGCTGCGCCGCGCGTAGCAGCGCCACCGTCCCCGACGCCCAATCCACCTGCGGTGAAGGCGCGTCCACATGCAGAGTCGGCGGCAACGTCGAATGCCGCATCGCCAGCACCATTTTGATGACACCGGCGATGCCTGCGGCCGCGGAGGTGTGCCCGATGTTGGATTTGATCGAGCCGAGCCACAGCGGATCGCCGGTCCGGTCCCGTCCATAGGTGGCCAGCAGGGCGTGCGCCTCGATCGGATCACCCAATTGGGTTCCGGTGCCGTGTCCTTCGACCGCGTCGACGTCGGCGGCGGACAGACCGGCGTCGGCCAGCGCCGCCCGGATCACCCGCTCCTGCGCCGGGCCGCTCGGCGCCGTCAGCCCGTTGCTTGCGCCGTCCTGGTTGATCGCGGAACCGCGCAGCACCGCGAGGATCCGGTGGCCGTTGCGTTGCGCATCGGAAAGTCGTTCCAGCACAACCACGCCTGCGCCGTCGGCGAATCCGGTGCCGTCCGCCGCCGCGGCATAGGACTTACAGCGGCCGTCGGCGGCCAGGCCGCGCTGCCTGCTGAACTCGGTGAGCAGAATCGGGCTCGACAGCACGGTCACCCCGCCTGCCAACGCCAGCGAGCACTCCCCCGCGCGCAGTGCGCGGGCGGCCAGGTGCATAGCAACCAGCGACGACGAGCAGGCGGTGTCGACGGTGACCGCAGGGCCTTCCAAGCCGAGCAGATAGGAGATCCGGCCGGCCAGCACGCTGGTCAGCACGCCGAGCCGATAGCCGGCCAGCTCCGGCGGCATGGTCCGGCCGTAGTCCGAACTGATGGCGCCGCAATAGATTCCGGTGTCGCTGCCGCGCAGTGCGGTGGGGTCGATCGCGGCGTCCTCGAAGGCCTCCCATGCCGCCTCCAGGATCAGCCGCTGCTGCGGGTCCATCGCCAGCGCCTCGCGCGGGCCGATACCGAAGAAGTCGGCGTCGAAGTCGGCCACATCGTCGATGAAGCCACCCTTCGTCGCGTAGGTGGTGCCTGGATGGTCCGGATCAGGGTTGTACAGCCCGTCGACGTCCCAGCCGCGATTGTCCGGCAGCGGCACCATCGCGTCGCGGCCATCGGCGAGCAGGTCCCACAGCTGCGCGGGCGAGGCGGCGCCGCCGGGGAACCGGCAGCTCATGCCGACCACCGCGATCGGCTCGCTGGCCTTGGCCAGCATCTGCCGGTTCTGCTTGCGCAGCCGATCGTTGTCCTTCAAGGCCGAGCGTAGTGCCTCGACTAGTTCGTTCGCCTCGGTGGTCACGCCACTTCCTCTCTGCCTGGCGCGCCGCGAAACGTGCCGTCGTTGAGACTCATTGCTGATCCCCTCGCGCCATCCGGATGAGGGCCGCGGCGTCGAGCTCGTCGATCGAGTCACCGTCGCCCGACCCGGGTTCGGGTGCCGAAGGCTCGTCGCCGCCTGCCAGTTCGAGCAGGGTGTCGAGCAGGCCGCTGCGGCGCAGGCGTTCGATCGGAATGCCCGCGATAGCGGCGCGAATGGCCTGGTGTTCCGGATCTACCTTGGCGGGGCCGCCCGCGGCGGCCGCCGGGTCGATCGCCGTGAGCAGGTAGCTGGTCACCGCAGCCGCGGTCGGATGGTCGAACACGAAGGTGCTCGGCAGTCGCAGGCCCGTGATGCGGCCGAGCCGATTGCGCAGCCCGACCGAGGACAGCGAATCGAAGCCCATGTCCTTGAACGGGCGATCGGGGTCGATCGCGGTCGCGGACTCGTGGCCGAGCACCGCCGAGACCTGTGCCTGCACCAGATCGAGGACAAGTGCCGCGCGCTGGTCCTCGGCGACTGCGGCCAGCCGCTGCGCCAGCGACCCGCCGGCGGCCGCCGCATTCCGCTCTGGAGTCCGTACCAACCCGCGCAGCAGCGCGGGCAGCGTCCCGGTCCTCGCCTGCGCCCGTAACTGCGGCAGGTCGAGCTGGACCGGCGCGAGCAGTGCCGTATCCCGTTGCAGGGCATGGTCGAACAGCTCGAGTCCGCGTTCGACCGCGAGCAGGGCGACGCCGGAGTTCTCGATGCGGGCCACGTTCGTGGTGTCGAGTCGGCCCGCCATGCCGGTCCCCTCCGCCCACAGACCCCACGCCAGCGACGTGCCGGGTAGCCCTGCGGCGCGGCGCATTTGGGCGAGTGCGTCGAGACCGGCGTTGGCTGCGGTGTAGGTGGCCTGTCCGGGATTGCCGAACAAGGCTGCGCCCGAAGAGAACACGACGAACGCGGCCAGGGGTTGCCCGGCGGTCAGTTCGTGCAGATGCCAGGCGGCATCCACCTTGGGTCGCATGGCGCGCGCCAAGTCCGCCGGGGTCAGCGACTCGACGACACCGTCGGCGAGCACGCCCGCCGAATGCACCACCGCGGTCAGCGGGTGGTCCAGAGAAGCCAGCAGGGTGGCAAGCTGATCGCGGTCGGTGGCGTCACACGCCACGATCCGCACGCTCGCCCCCAGCCCGGTCAGCTCGGCGGCCAGCTCGCCCGCACCCGCGGCGTCGGGGCCGCGGCGGCTGGCCAGCACCAAGTGCCGAATGCCGTGGCCGCGGGTCAGGTGCCTGGCGAGCACCGGGCCCAATCCCGCAGTGCCGCCGGTGATCAGGACGGTGCCGTCGGGGTCGAGCGGCTGCGCTGCCGCGCCGTCCACGGCGGGGACCCGCGCCAACCGCGGCGCGAGCACCTGGTCGCCACGCACCGCGAATTGCGGCTCGTCCACCTCGAGCAGCCCGGCCCACGGCACACCCGTGCCGTCGTCGGCGCCGCCGAGGTCCGCGAGCACGATCCGGCCGGGGTGCTCGGACTGGACGCTGCGCACCAAGCCCCAGGCCGTGGCTTCGGCAAGGTCCGGCGCCGCGCCATCGGGAGTGACGGCGTTGCGGGTGACTACAACCAGGCGGGTCTCGCCCAGCCATTCGCTAGCCAGCCAGCGTTGCACCGTCTCCAACATGCGAGTGGCCGTTGCCCGCGCTGCGGCTGCCGGGTTGCCCTCAGCGGCAATGCCATTCGTGGCAGCATCGGCCACCGGCTCGATGCGGATCAGCACCGCGTCCGGCGCGGCCGTACCCTCCGCCATCGCCCGCTCCACCGCGGTCAGATCGGCGAACCGCGCGTTCTGCGGGCCGATCGCGCCGACCCAGGACAGCTGGAGCGGTGCGGCATCCGATGCCTGGATGCCGACCCAGTCGAGCCCGTAGAGCGAATCAGGCCCGACGCCACGGGCGCGGTCGAGTTGCGCAGGGTCCGCCTGCCGGTAGATCAACCCGCCCACGCTCAGCACCGGAAGCCCTGCGGCGTCGACGATGTCGACCTGCAAGCCGGACGCGCCGTTGTGCACGATCCGCGCGCGAGCCGCCGACACACCCTGCTGTCCGGGCCGAATCATGGACCAGGAGAACGGCATCTCGACCGAGGACCCCGGATCCTTGTCCACCAGTCCGCCTTGCAAGGCGGCGTCGAACAGGCCCGGATGCAGCACGTATCCGGCGCCATCGGCGTCGTCGGGCAGCGCGACCTCGGTGTAGATCTCGGTGCCGGACCGCCATGCGGCCCGGATGCCCTTGAACAGCGGGCCGTAGTCCAGGCCCGCGTCGCTCATCCGCGCGTACAGATCCTCGACGGCAACGGGCACCGCGTCGGCGGGCGGCCACTGCGCCGGAATGACGCTGTGCTGCACGGTATCTGTGGTCAGCCAGCCCCTGGCATGGCAGACGGGTTCGGGCTGTTCGTCGTCGGCGTTCGGCTCCGGGCTGGAATACAGCGCGACCTCGCGGCGGCCGTCGTCGTCGGCAGCGCCGACCACCACCTGGACCCGGATCGCGCCGGGTCCGTCGAGGACCAGCGGTGCCTGCAACACCATTTCGTCCAGCACCGGGCAGTCGACCTGGGCGCCCGCTGCCAGGACCAGTTCCACCAGGGCAGCGCCTGGCGCGATGGCGACACCGAACACCACATGGTCACGCAGCCACGGCTGGGCGTCCTGCGTCAGCCGACCGGTGAAAACCCATTCGTCGCGGTCACCGACGCTGACCGCGGCGGCCAGAATCGGGTGGTCTACCCGGCCGAGACCGGCCGCGGCCGCGTCACCGCTGCCCGCACTCTGTGTCAGCCAGAAGCGCTCCCGCTGGAAGGCATAGGTGGGCAACGAGACCCGCTCGGCTCCGGTCTCGGCATAGTAGGCGGGCCAGTCCACGACGACGCCGTGCACGTGTGCCTCTGCCAGCGAAGTGGCGAAGCGGGCGGGGCCACCTTCGCCACGCCGCAAGGAGCCGAGGGCTGCAACGGGATTCGTGGTGTGATCAGCAATCGTCTCCTCGACCGCGATCGTGAGCACCGGATGTGGCGAGACCTCGACGAAGCAACCGGCGCCCTGGTCGAGCAGGGCCCGAACCGCAGGCTCGAAGCCCACCTGGCCACGCAGGTTCCGGTACCAGTAGCCGCCGTCCAAGATCTCGGTGTCGACGAACCCGCCGGTGACCGTCGAGTAGAACGGAATCGACCCGGATTGCGGTGTCACGTCGGCGAGCAGCTCGGCGAGCTCTGCCTCGATGGTCTCGACCTGCACCGAGTGCGAGGCGTAATCCACTGCGACGCGCCTTGCGCGGATGCCCTGTCCTTCACACACCGCGAACAGGTCGTCCAAGGCGTCCGGCGCTCCCGAAACCACCACCGCGGCAGGACCGTTCACGGCGGCCAACGAGGCGCGTCCGTCATAGGGTGCGAGCAGTTCGGTCACCCACTGCACCGGTGCGGACACCGACATCATGCCGCCGAGACCGGCCAGATGCTGTGCGATCGCGCGGGACCGCAGCGCCGCCACTCGTGCGCCGTCGGCGAGTGACAGCCCTCCCGCCACCACTGCGGCGGCTATCTCGCCTTGCGAATGTCCGACCACCGCAACCGGTTCCACACCGTAAGAGCGCCACAGTGCCGCCAGCGACACCATCACCGCCCACAGCGCGGGCTGGACTACGTCGACACGCTCGAGGGTCGGCGCACCCGGCTTTTCCCGCAGCACGTCCTCTAGATCCCAATCGGTGAATTCCGCGAGCGCATTCCCGCACTCACGCAGCCGCTCCGCGAAAACCGGTGTGGTGTCGAGCAGCTCGACGGCCATGCCGACCCACTGCGCGCCCTGTCCCGGGAACACGAACACCGGCTTCGCCTCGCCCGATCGCCGCCCTTCGACCACATGCTCGGCAGGCTCCGCCTCGACCAGCGCGGTCAAACCGGCGACGAGTTCAGTGTGGTCACCCGCGATCACCGCCGCGCCGTGCTCCAGCCGAGCCCGGCTCACCGCCGACGAGTAGCCGACATCGGCGAGCGACAGCTCGGGGTGCGCAATGGTGTAGGTGCGCAACCGTTCTGCCTGCGCACGTAGAGCCGCCGGAGTCCGTGCCGACACCAGCACCGGAACCGGACCGCGCGCAGTGCCACCGGTAACGGTGATTGCGACAGGTGCCGACGCGACTGGTGCCGGTGCCTCTTCGATGATCACGTGCGTATTGGTGCCGCTGACACCGAACGACGAGATGCCTGCCCGCCGGGGATGCCCGTTGGTCCGCCACTCGCGCGCCTCGGTCAACAGGGCGACGGCGCCGGAATCCCAATCCACGTGCGGCGACGGCGTATCCACGTGCAGAGTCGCCGGCAACAGCTCGTGCCGCAGCGCCTGCACCATCTTGATGACGCCCGCCACACCGGCCGCGGTCGACGTGTGCCCGATGTTCGACTTGATCGAGCCGAGCCACAGCGGATCACCGGAACGCTCCCGGCCGTAGGTGGCCAGCAGTGCGTGCGCCTCGATCGGGTCACCGAGTTTGGTTCCGGTGCCGTGACCTTCGACCGCACCGACATCGGCCGTGGTCAGCCCGGCGTTCGCCAACGCGGCGCGAATCACGCGCTCTTGCGAGGGACCGTTCGGGGCGGTGAGCCCGTTGCTGGCGCCGTCCTGGTTCACCGCGCTGCCGCGCACGACGGCCAGCACCCGATGCCCGTTGCGTTCGGCATCGGAAAGCCGTTCCAGCACAAGCAGACCCGCGCCGTCCGCGAATCCGGTGCCGTCGGCGGCGGACGCGTAGGACCGGCAGCGGCCGTCGGGCGAGAGCCCGCGTTGCCGACTGAAGTCGACGAACAGCGTCGGACCGGCCAGCACGGTCACACCGCCGACCAGTGCCAGCGAGCACTCCCCCACCCGCAGTGCCCGCGCCGCCAGATGCAGCGCAACCAGCGACGACGAGCACGCGGTGTCCACCGACACCGAAGGCCCCTCCAGGCCGAGGGTGTACGAAATACGGCCGGACACCACGCTTGTCGTACCGCCGGTGAGCCGCAGGCCCTCGATCTGCGGCACCGTGCCCGCGGGCATCGGTGCGTAGTCCGAAGGGCCTACGCCGCAGAAGACGCCGGTATCGCTGCCGCGCAACGAGGTCGGGTCGATCCGGGCGTCCTCGAACGCCTCCCACGCCGCCTCGAGCAGCAACCGCTGCTGCGGGTCCATCGACAAGGCCTCGCGCGGACTGATGCCGAAGAAGTCGGCGTCGAACGTCGTTGCGTCGCTGACGAAGCCGCCTGCCCTGGTGTAGCAGGTGCCCTGCTGATCCGGGTCCGGGTCGTAGAGCCGGTCCAGATCCCAGCCGCGGTCGGCCGGAAAACCCGAGATGGCGTCGCGGCCACTTGCCACCAGATCCCACAGCTCGTCCGGGGAATTCGCGCCGGGGTAGCGGCAGCTCATCCCGATCACGGCCAGCGGCTCGGTGGCGCGTTCCTCGACCTCGCGCAACCGACTTCGGGCATCGTTGAGGTCGACCGCCATCTTCTTGAGGTAGCGGACCAGCTTCTCCTGCTGGTCCTCGACTGGGGTGGTCATGCTCATCTCCTCGTCACGCCTCGCCGAATTCGGCGTCGATCAGCTGCAGGACTTCATCGGCTGTCGTTGCGGCTTCGATCAATTCGCTGGTGTGCCCACCGCCGCTGGTGAGGCCGGCGAGCAGGGCGCGGAGCCGATCGGCGACCCTTGGCCGGTCCGGCTCGGTGGTCAGCGCGAGCGCTTCTTCGAGCCTGCGCAGTTCCTTGTCGATCGGCGCCTCCGTGTCGACCGCGCCGACCTGGGTGAGCAGCAGCCGGGTCAGCGCCCGCGGTGTCGGATGGTCGAACACCACGGTTGCCGTCAGCCGCAGACCGGTGACCTGGGTCAGCCGGTTGCGCAGCTGCACCGCCGCCAGCGAGTCGAAGCCGACCTCGCTGAACGCGCGGTCCGCGTCGACCGAGGTCGCCGACGCATGCCCGAGCACCGCCGCGACCTGGGCCTGCACGAGCTCGAGCACCACCCGCTCCCGGTCCGCCTCGGCGACCTCGGCCAAGCGGTCGGCCAGTGTGCCGCTGGTGGTTTCGGCAGGCCGCTGCGGGACCCGGACCAGGCCGCGCAGCAGCGCGGGCAGCATGCCGCCGCGGGCCTGGACCCGCAGCTGCGCGGCGTCGAGCAGCACCGGCGCAAGCAGCGCCGCATCCTGGCCGAGCGCCTGGTCGAACAACTCCAGGCCGAGCTCGGTCGGCAGCGCGGCCGCACCGAGCTGGGCCAGCCTGGCCAATTCGGCCTCGCCGAGCTCGCCGGTCATCCCGGTCGCGTCGGCCCACAGTCCCCAGGCCAGCGACTGGCCAGGCTGGCCCGCCGCGCGGCGCTGCTGCGCTAGCGCGTCGAGCACCGCGTTCGCGGCCGCGTAGTTGCCCTGACCCGGGCTGCCGATCAGCGCAGCCACCGACGAGAACAGTACGAAGGCCGCGAGATTCGCGTCCGCGGTGAGCTCGTGCAGGTGCCACGCAGCGGCCGCCTTCGGCTGCAGCACCCGGTCCAGCTGCTGCGGGGTCAGTGACCCGACCACTCCGTCGTCGAGCACGCCCGCCGCGTGGATGACCGCGGTCAGCGGTCGGTCCAGCGTCGCGAGCAGTGCGGCAAGCTGCGCCCGGTCGCCAACGTCGCACGCCTCGACACGGCTTTGTGCCCCAAGGGATTCGAGTTCGGTGACCAGCTCGGCCACTCCGTCGGCAGCCGCGCCGCGCCGGCTCACCAGCAGCAGGTGCCTTGCGCCGTGGCGGCGAACCAGATGCTCGGCGAACACCGCACCGAGGCCACCGGTGCCGCCGGTGATCAGCACTGTGCCTTCCGGATCCAGCGTTGTCGTGGTCGGCGAGCCCGGCGTCGCCTTGGCCAGCCGCGGCGCGAGCAGGCGTCCGTCGCGCACCGCGAGCTGTGGTTCGTCCAGGTCGATCAGCGCACTCCAATCCGGTTCGCCTGCACCGGAATCAGCGATTCCGACGTCTACGAGCACGAATCGATCCGGATGCTCGGACCGTGCGCTCTGCAGCAATCCGGCCACGGCCGCCTGGACCGGATCCGGCGCGTCGGTCGCGACGGCCCCGTGCGTCACCACGACGAGCTTGGCCGCCGACAGCGCCGGTTCCGCCAGCAACCGCTGGACCAGTGCCAGCGCATCGGCCGCTGCCGCGCGGGTGGCGTCGGCAGGCGCACCGGTGGGCACAGCCACCGAGGTGAGCACCGCCTGCGGCACCGGAGCACCCTCGGCGATCGCGTGTGCCAGCGCAGCCAGATCGGCGTACCGCTCGCCGGAGGCGGCCAATGCGCCGAGCACCGCAATGCGGGCGGGCCTGGCCGGGCCGATGGGGACCGGCGCCCAGTCGACCCGGTACAGCGCCCGCTGCCCACTCTGACGAGCTGCTTCGAGCTGCGCCTGTTCGACAGGGCGGACATCGAGACGCGGCACGCTCGCCACGGGCTGTCCGTCGGTGTCGGCCAACTCCAGCCGCAGTGCAGTCGGATCGGCCAGGCCGATCCGCACCCGCAGCTTGGTCTGACCCGGCCGGATCAGGTGCACGCCGGACCACGAGAACGGCAGACCGCCGGGGCTGTCCGCGCCGTTGTCGAGCATGCCGAGCCCGCCGTGCAGGGCACTGTCGAACAGCGCGGGGTGGATGGCGAATCCGTCAGCGGGACCGGCGGATTCGGGGAGCACCAGCTCGGTGCAGACGTCGTCGCCGACTCGCCACGCGGCCTGGACGGCCCGGAAGGCCGGTCCGTAGTCGAAGCCGACGTCGGTGAGCTGCGCGTGCCTGCCGACCAAGGTGTAGAGCTCGTCGACGGTGAGCGGCTCGGCACCGGACGGCGGCCACTGCACCGGCCACAGATCGGGCGTGGTCGCGGAACCGGCGAGCCAGCCCCTGGCATGGCAGGTGGCCTCGGCAGATTCCTCGGCGGCCCTGGTTTCGGGCCGGGAGAAGATCACCACTTCGCGGCGTCCGTCGCTGCCCGGCGTCCCGACCGTCACCTGCACTTGCCGGGTGACATCGTCCTCCAGGATCAGTGGCGCCTCGATGACCAGCTCGTCCACCACCGGGCAGCCGACGTGCCCGCCCGCGGTCAGCGCCAACTCCACCAGCGCGGTGCCCGGCACCAGCACGATGCCGAACACCACGTGATCGCGGGTCCACGGCTGCGAGTCCTGCGAGATCCGACCGGTGAACACCCACTCGTCGCGGTTGCCGACCGGCAGCGCCGCCGCGAGCACCGGGTGCACGATCCGATCCAGCCCGGCCGCCGTCGCATCGCCGGACGTGGCGGCCGATGTGCTGAGCCAAAAGCGTTCGTGCTGAAAGGCGTAGGTCGGCAAGTCGATGACGCGGGCGCCGGCATGGAACCCGGCCCAGTCCACCGACACACCGGTCAGGTGCGCTTCGGCCAGCGACAACGCGAACCGGTCGCGGCCACCGTCGTCGCGGCGTAGCGAGCCGACCACACCGGCGCGACCCTCCGCACCCTGTGCGGCGATGGTCTGCTCGACGGCCATGGTCAGCACCGGATGCGGGGACATCTCGACAAAGCACCCGGCGCCCTGGTCGAGCAGTGCGCGGATCGCAGGCTCGAAACCGACACGGCCACGCAGGTTCTGGTACCAGTAGCTCCCGTCGAGGATCTCGGTGTCGACGAATTCGCCGGTGACCGTGGAGTAGAACGGGATCGAACCGGGCTGCGGTGTCACCGGCGCGAGCAGCGTCGCCAGCTCTGCCTCGATGGTTTCCACCTGTGCCGAATGCGAGGCGTAGTCCACCGCGACGCGACGCGCCCGGATGCCCTCGCCCTCGCAGACTGCGAGCAGCTCGTCGAGCGCGTCCGGCGAACCAGAAACGACCACTGCCGCAGGTCCGTTCACCGCTGCGATGGAGACTCGGCCGTCGTAGGGCGCGAGTAGTTCGGTCACCCGATCCTCCGACGCGGCGACCGACATCATCCCGCCGAGACCGGCCAGATGCTGCGCGATGGCCCGCGACCGCAATGCCGCAACGCGGGCACCGTCAGTCAGCGACAGGCCACCAGCCACCACGGCGGCCGCGATCTCTCCCTGCGAATGACCCACTACAGCAATGGGTTCCACGCCGTGCGCGCGCCACAGTGCCGCCAGTGACACCATCACTGCCCACAGCGCGGGCTGCACCACGTCGACCCGTTCGAGCGACGGCGCACCGTCGGCGCTGCGCAGCACCGCTTCCAGGTCCCAGTCGGTGAACTCAGCCAAAGCCTTGCCGCATTCGCGCAGTCGCTCCGCGAAAACCGGTGTGGTATCGAGCAACTCAACCGCCATACCAGCCCACTGCGCACCCTGACCGGGGAAGACGAACACCGGCTTCGCGCTGGTCGCGAGGACCCGGCCTTCGACCACGTTGTCGTCCGGTTCGGCGATCGCGACCGCGGCCAGTCCGGCGAGCAGCACGTCACGGTCGGTGGCGACCACCGCCGCGCGATGCTCCAGCTGCGCGCGGCTCACTGCCGTCGAGTAGCCCAGGTCGAGCAGCGAGACATCAGGCCGGGTAAGAACGTTGGCGCGCAACCGGTCTGCCTGTGTCCGCAATGCCGCAGGCGTGCGGCCGGAGACGAGCACGACGGCGGGATCGCCGGTCGGCTCGACAGGCGCACCCACCTCCGCCGTGCGCGGCGCCTCCTCCAGAATCACGTGCCCGTTGGTGCCGCTGACGCCGAAGGACGACACCCCGGCCCGGCGCGGATGGCCGTTGGTCTGCCACGGCCTGGCCTCGGTGAGCAGCGAGACCGCTCCCGACGCCCAATCCACGTGTGGCGACGGCGCATCCACGTGCAGGGTGCGCGGCAGCAGCTCGTTGCGTAATGCCAGCACCATTTTGATCACGCTGGCGATACCGGCCGCGGCCGAGGTGTGGCCGATGTTGGATTTGATCGAGCCGAGCCACAGCGGATCTCCCGCGCGTTCCTGACCGTAGGTGGCAAGCAGCGCCTGCGCCTCGATCGGATCGCCGAGCTTGGTGCCGGTGCCGTGGCCCTCGACCGCATCGACATCGGCCGGAGTCAGCCGCGCATTGGCCAGCGCGGCACGGATCACCCGCTCCTGCGACGGACCGTTCGGCGCGGTGAGCCCGTTGCTGGCGCCGTCCTGGTTGATCGCGCTGCCGCGCACCACCGCGAGCACCCGATGCCCGTTGCGTTCGGCATCGGAAAGCCGTTCCAGCACAAGCGCACCGACGCCGTCACCGAAGCCGGTGCCGTCCGCGCCAGCGGCGTAGGACCGGCAGCGGCCGTCCGGCGACACCGCCCGCTGCCTGCTGAACTCGGTCAGCAGGTAGGGGCCTGCCAGCAGGGTCACCCCGCCGACCAGCGCCATCGAGCAGTCGCCGGACCGCAGCGCCTGCGAGGCCACGTGCAGCGCCACCATCGAGGAGGAGCAGGCGGTATCCACCGACACCGCAGGGCCTTCCAGCCCGAGGCTGTAGGCGATCCGGCCGGACACCACGCTCGTCGTGGTGCCGGTGAGCCGGTAGCCCTCCAGCTCGCTGGACAGCGCCCCGCCGTAGTCGGTCGTCACGACACCGGTGAAGACGCCGGTCTCGCTGCCGCGCAACGAGGTCGGGTCGATCCCGGCGTGCTCGAACGCCTCCCACGCGGTCTCCAGCATCAAGCGCTGCTGGGGGTCCATGGCCAGCGCCTCGCGCGGGCTGATCCCGAAGAACTCCGCGTCGAACACGTCGGGCTCGGTCAGGAAGCCGCCGCCCTTCGTGTACACCGTGCCCGTGTGGTCGGGGTCGGGATCGTAGATCCGGTCCAGATCCCAGCCGCGATCGGTAGGCAGACCTGAGACCGCGTCGCGGCCTGCGACAAGCAGTTCCCACAACTCGTCAGGGGACGCGACTCCGCCGGGGTAGCGGCACGCCATGCCGACGATGGCAAGCGGCTCGTCGGCGGCAACCGGTCGGGTACGCGCCGCTGGGCGCGAAACCTCCATGGTCCCACCGACTTCGGCGAGGATCAGCCGGGCCACCGCCATGGGGTTCGGGTGATCGAAGACCAGGGTCGCGGGCAGTCGCACGCCGGTCGCCTGGTTGAGCCGGTTACGGAGCTCGACCGCGCTCAGTGAGTCGAAGCCGAGATCCTTGAAGGCCCGGTCGACGCCGATCTCGGCCGCGGAGGCGTAGCCGAGCACGGACGACACTTGGGCGCGCACGAGTTCGACCACGGTCCGTTCGCGCTCGGCCTCGGTGAGTCCGGTCAGCTGCTGAGCCAGCGAGCCGCCGGACTTGCTGCGCTGCACCGGCACTCGGACCAGGCCGCGCAGCAGCGCGGGCAATTGCCCCGCCCTGGCCTGCGTGCGCAACGCCGCCGTGTCGAGCAGGACCGGCGCAAGCAGCGCCGCGTCGAGGCCGACCGCGCGGTCGAACAGCGCGAGTCCCTGCTCGACCGGCAGTGCGGCCAAACCTGTTCGAGCCAATCGGGACAGATCGGCTTCGGTGAGCTCACCGGCCATACCGCCCTCGGCCCACAGGCCCCACGCCAGCGACGTCGCGGGCAGACCCGCGGACTTGCGCGCGGCGGCAAGTGCGTCGAGCGCGGCGTTGGCGGCGGCGTAGTTGCCCTGGCCCGGGCTGCCGATCAGCGCCGCGACCGACGAGAACAGCACGAACGCGGACAGTTTCGCGTCCGCGGTCAGCTCGTGCAGATGCCAGGCCGCGTCCACCTTGGGGCGAAGCACCCGCTGCACCTGTTCGGGGGTGAGCGCGTCGATGACACCGTCGTCGAGGACGCCCGCTGCGTGCACCACGGCCGTCGGCGGGTGGTCGAGCGTCGCAAGCAGTGCGGCAAGCTGATTCCGGTCGGCGACATCGCAGGCTTCGACTCTCGCCTGTGCCCCAAGAGATTCGAGGTCGGCGACCAGGTCGGCCACCCCGTCCGCGGCCGCACCTCGCCTGCTGACCAACAACAATCGGGGTACCCCGTGCGCGGTCACCAGGTGCCGCGCAAGCACGGCGCCCAAACCGCTGGTGCCGCCAGTGATCAGCACCGTGCTGTCGGTGCCGAACGGCGTACCGGACGGCTCGACGTCGGTGCGGGTCAGCCGAGGTGCCAACAGCTTTCCGGCGCGGAACGCGAGCTGCGGTTCGTCCGTGTCGAGTGCGGAGGCCCAATCGAGTTCCGGCGCATCGCCATCGACGAGCAGGAATCGTCCCGGGTGCTCGGACTGAGCGCTGTGCACCAGGCCCCACACCGCCGCTTGCGCCGGATCCGGCACCGTATCGGCGTCGGCAGCCACCGCATTCCGCGTCCTGATGACCAGGGTGGTGCCGTCGGTGAATCGGGCGTCGGCTAACCACCGCTGCAGCAGGCCGAGCGTGTCCAGCGTCGCCGCATGCACCGCCGCCGGGACCTCACCATCGGCGTCGAGGATCGGCACCACCACCGCGCGCGGCGTTGCGGCATCGATAGTCAGATCAGCCAGCGCGGCGGCATTGTCGAGGTGCACGATTTCGCCGGTGGCGCCGGTGGTTTCGCTGACGACCGGCAGCCACTCGACCGTGTGCATAGCCGAACCGCTACCGGACCGGCCTGCGCCGAGGCGGTCCTGTTCGACCGGTCGGACCGCGAGCGCCTTGATCGAGACGACCGGAGCGCCGCTGTCGTCCACGGCATCCAGGCGCAATGCCGAGTCGCCGGTGACGGCGGCGCGCACACGCAGTCGCGTGGCTCCGGGGCGATCGAGGCGAACCCCGTTCCAGCTAAAGGGCATTCGCTGCCCGGACACACCGTCCGTCAGCAGAATCACGCCGCTCTGCAGCGCCGCGTCGAACAGCGCCGGGTGGATGCCGTAGCCACCGTCGGTCAACGCGGCGTCGTCGGCACCGGGCAGGACGACTTCCGCATAGCTTTCGGTCGCGGTGCGCCAGGCCGCCTGCACGCCGTGGAACACGGGGCCGTAGTCGTACCCGATGTCGGCGAGGCGGCCGTACAGTGCGTCGACCGGAAGTTCGTCGGCGTCGGCGGGCGGCCACTGCTCGGGCCATGCCATGGCGGGCTCGGCGTCCGCGCCGAGGATGCCGCGGCCGTGACAGGTGCCTGGTCCGTCGGTGTCGTCGCCGGTTTCGGGCCGCGAATAGACGGCGACCTCTCTGCGCCCGTCCGCTCCGGCGGCGCCCGCGACGACCTGCAGCTGACGGGTGACACCCGCGGTCATCACCAGGGGTGCTTCGAGCACCAGCTCCTCGAGCACCGGCGTCCCGAGGTGCCGTCCCGCGGTGAGCGCCAGCTCGACCAGCGCGGTGCCTGGCACGACCATGCTGCCGAGCAGCAGATGTTCGCCGGTCCACGGCTGGGATTCGGTGCTGACCCGACCGGTGAACAGCCATTCGTCGCGGTCGCCGACGCTCACCGCGGCGGCGAGCAGCGGATGATCGAGCCTGCCGAGCCCGGCAGCGCCGGGATCACCGCTGCCGGTGGTCGGCGACAGCCAGTACCGCTTCCGCTGGAAGGCGTAGGTGGGCAGCGAGATTCGTGTCGCGCCGGTACCGGCGTAGTAGGCGGCCCAATCCACCGGGACGCCTGCGAGGGACGCGCGGCCGAGGAAGGTCGCGAAGGTCGCCGACTCGGACCGCCTGGCCCGCAGTGCGGCGACCGTGAGCACCTCGTCGGCCTGCGCGTCCAGGGTCTGGCGGGCCATGGCAGTGAGCACCGCGTCCGGGCCGAGCTCCAAGAACTTGCGCACCCCGAGCCGGAAGAGCTCCTCGACGCCGTCGGCGAAGCGCACCGCCTGGCGCACATGGTCGACCCAGTAGCGCGGCTCGGTCACCGCGACGGTGGCCAGCTTGCCCGTCACGTTGGACATGATCGGCACCGTCGGCGCATGGAAGGTCAAACCCCGTGCGACGGCTTCGAATTCGTCGAGCATGGGATCCATGTGCGGCGAGTGGAAGGCGTGCGAGACGCGCAGCCGGGTGGTCTTGCGACCCGACCAGCCTGCCAGCCACTCGTCGGCGGCGGCACCGTCACCGGAGAGCACCACTGCCTGTGGGCCGTTCACGCCCGAGATCACCAGTCGCCCTGCGTAATCGGCCAGCGACTCCTGTACCTCGGCCTCGCTCGCCTGCACCGCGATCATGGCGCCGCCCGACGGCAGCGCGCCCATCAATCGACCACGCGCCACTACCAGGGTGGCCGCGTCGGCCAGCGAAAGGACGCCGGCGACGTGGGCCGCGGCAAGCTCGCCGACCGAGTGACCGATCAGGTAATCAGCACGGACGCCGAAGGATTCGACCAACCGGAACAGCGCGACCTCGACCGCGAACAACGCGACCTGGGTGTACTCGGTCGCATTCAGCAGCTCCGCCTCGGGACTGTCCTTGGGCGCGGCGAGCAGCGCACGGACCGAACGGCCGACGCGCGGATCCAGTTCGGCGCACACCTCGTCCAGTGCCGTGGCGAATGCCGGAAATGCCTGCGCCAGCCCCGCGCCCATCCGTGTCCGCTGCGCGCCCTGTCCGGTGAACAGGAATGCGGTCTTGCCGCCGACCGACCGCCCTTGTGCCGCACCGGCTCCGGTGTCACCGTCGGCGAGGGCGGCCAGCCCGGCGATCAGTTCGTCGGTGTCGGCGGCCGTGACGACGGCACGGTGCTCCAGCAATGCCCGCGAAGTCGCCTGGGTGAAGCCGACATCCGGCAGGAACGCGTCGGGCTGCCCGGCGAGCGCGGACCGCAACTGCGCCGCCTGCGCGTGGAGCGCGGCCTCGGTGCGACCCGACACGACCACCGGCACCGCACCCGACTGCCGCGCCGCGACCGGTGCGGTCGCCTCCGCATCGGGCTCGACGCTGACCTTCGGCGCCTCCTCCAGGATCACGTGCGCGTTGGTGCCGCTGATGCCGAACGAGGACACCGCGGCCCGGCGCGGCCGCCCGTTACCGCGCCATGCGCGTTCCTCGGTGAGCAGCTCGACCTGACCGGAGGTCCAATCGATGTGCGGTGACGGCTCATTCGCGTGCAAGGTGCGCGGCAGCAGGTCGTGCCGCATGGCCTGCACCATCTTGATCACCCCGGCCACGCCTGCCGCGGCGGAGGTGTGGCCGATATTGGACTTCACCGAGCCGAGCCACAGCGGCGCGTCGATCCGCTCGCGCCCATAGGTGGCCAGCAGCGCCCGCGCCTCGATCGGATCGCCCAATTGCGTTCCGGTGCCGTGTCCTTCGACCGCGTCGATCTCGGCGGCGGTGAGCCCGGCATCGGCGAGCGCGGCCCGGATCACCCGCTCCTGCGACGGACCGTTCGGCGCCGTGAGCCCGTTGCTCGCGCCGTCCTGATTGACTGCGCTACCGCGCAGCAGGCCGAGGATGCGGCGGCCGTTGCGCCGCGCGTCCGAGAGTCGTTCCAGCACAAGCAGGCCGAGGCCGTCGGCGAAGCCGGTGCCGTCCGCGCCTGCCGCGTACGCCTTGCACCGTCCGTCCGCGGCTAGACCGCCCTGCCTGCTGAACTCGATGAACAGGAACGGCCCTGCCAGCACGGTCACGCCGCCCGCCAGCGCCAGCGAGCATTCCCGCGACCGCAATGCCTTGGCCGCCAGGTGCATTGCCACCAACGACGACGAACATGCGGTGTCGACAGTGACCGCAGGACCCTCCAGCCCGAGGCTGTAGGCGACGCGGCCGGACACCACGCTGCCCTGCGTGCCTGCCAGCCGGAACCCTTCCAGTTCCGGCGGCATCGAACCGCCGTAGTCGGAGGTCACCGCTCCGGTGAACACACCGGTGTCGCTGCCGCGCAACGAGGTCGGATCGATCCCCGCGTCCTCGAGCGCCGCCCATGCACCCTCCAGAGTGAGCCGCTGCGCCGGATCGATGGCCAACGCCTCACGCGGGCTGATGCCGAAGAACTCGGCATCGAAATCACCGACGCCCTCGATGAATCCGCCGTTGCGTGCGGTGACCGTGCCGTGCCCGCCCTGCTCGAAAAGCCGCTCCAGATCCCAGCCGCGATCGGTGGGCAGCGGGGTCATCGCGTCGCGGCCATGAGCAACCAACTCCCACAATGCCTCCGGTGTGTCGGCGCCGCCGGGGTAGCGGCAGCTCATGCCGACGATCGCCACCGGCTCGCTGTCGCGGTCCTCGAGTTCGCGCACCCTGCGGTTGGCGGTGCGCAGTTCGGTGGTCACCTTCCGCAGATAGGTGCGCAGCTTCTGCTCGTTCTGCTGGGCGTCGTCGCTCATCGAAGAACTCCGTCTCTCGTCCGTGTTCCGGTCATGCTGTGTGCTCGCTGGCATGCCCGAGGGGCCCTCCGTGGTTACGCACGCTGCCTCCTCCGGGCCCTGACTCGGTCATGCCGCCCCGAGCTCCCTGTCGATCAGGTCGAACATTTCGCTGTCGGAGGCCAGGTCGATGTCGTCGCCATCGCCGTCCGGCTCCGGGTTGTCGTTGCCGCCGCCGAGCAGGCTGCGCAGCCGGTGGCTCAGCGCCCGCAGCCGCGGCTCCAGCTCGGCAAGCGCCGCCGCGTCCTCGGCGGTCGCGCCGAGCACCAGGTGTTCGAGCCGCTGCAGCTGTTCGACGGCAGGTGACGGCCGCTCTTCGGCGGGGCCGCCGCCGAGCTCGGTGAGCAGCAACCGGGCGGTCGCGAGCGGGGTCGGGTAGTCGAACACCAGCGTCGCGGGCAGCCGGACCCCACTCACCTGGGTGAGCCGATTGCGGAGTTCGACCGCGGCCAGCGAGTCGAATCCGATGTCCTTGAAGGCACGTTCGTCTTCGATGGCGGTGGCCGTCGCGTGCCCGAGCACGGAGGCCACCTGCGCACGCACCAGGTCGAGCACCACCGCTTCGCGATCTTCGGCGGGCACGCCTGCCAACCGTTGCGCCAGCGAACCGCCCTTGCCCGCCCGTCGTGCCTGCGCTTTGACCAGATCGCGCAGCAGTGCGGGCAGCAGCCCCTCGCGCGCCTGACCGCGCAGCGCGGCCAGGTTCAGGCGCACCGGAGCCAGCAACGCCGGATCCGCGGTGAGGGCCTGATCGAACAGTTGCAGACCGAGGTCGGCGGTGATCGCGCCGATGCCGGTGCGTTCCATCCTGGCCAGGTCCGCCTCGCCGAGTTCCCCGGTCATCCCGGTCGCGTCGGCCCACAGGCCCCAGGCCAATGAGACGGCGGGAAGTCCGGCGGCCCGACGCACGGCGGAGAGTGCGTCGACAGCCGCGTTGGCTGCCGCGTAGTTCGCCTGCCCCGGGTTACCGAGAATGCCTGCGGCCGAGGAGAACACGACGAACGCGGCCAGGTCGCGATGCGCGGTGAGCTCGTGCAGGTTCCATGCGGCGTCGAGCTTGGGCCGCAGCACCCGCCGAAGCTGTTGCGGTGTCAACGCTTCCACGACGCCGTCGTCGAGCACACCCGCGGTGTGCACGACCGCGGTGAGCGGCCGGTCGAGGCCGTCGAGCAGCGCCGCAAGCTGGGCGCGGTCGGCGGCATCGCAGGCGGCGACCTCGGCATGCGCGCCTGCCGCGGCCAGTTCGGCGATCAGTTCCCTGGCACCGGGCGCATCGGGGCCGCGACGGCTCACCAGCAGCAGATGCCGTGCGCCGTGTTGTGCCACAAGGTGTTTCGCCACCAGTGCGCCGAGGCCACCGGTGCCACCGGTGATCAGCACGGTCCCGTCCGGATCCAGCGGCGCAGGCACGGTGAGCACCACCTTGCCGACATTGCGGCCCTCACGCAGGAACCGGAAGGCGGCCGCACCTTGGCGCACGTCCCACGCCCGGATCGGCGAAGGCACCAGCACGCCGGCGGTGAACAGCCCGGCGATCTCGGTCAGCATCTCTTGGATCCGGTCCGGCCCCGCCTCGAGCAGGTCATAGGAGCGGTAGCGCACGCCGGCGTGCTCGCGGGCGACCACGTCCGGATCGCGCAGGTCGGTCTTGCCCATCTCGATGAACCGGCCACCGCGCGGCAGCAATTCGAGGGTGCGGTCGATGAATTCACCGGCCAGCGAGTTGAGCACGACATCGACCCCGGCACCGCCGGTCACCGCGGCGAAGTCGGTGCGGAAGCCCAGATCTCGCGAGGAGGCAAGGCGATCCTCGGGCACCCCGAGCGCCCGCACGGCCTGCCACTTCGCCGGGCTCGCGGTGGCAAGCACCTCGGCGCCGAAGTGGTTGGCGAGCTGCACCGCCGCCATGCCGACGCCGCCCGCGGCGGCGTGCACGAGCAGCCGCTCCCCTGCCTGGAGTCCGGCCAGATCGACCAGGCCGTAGTAGGCGGTCAGGTACACCACCGGCACCGCGGCGGCCTCGGCAAAGGTGAGGGTGTCCGGCATCAGTGCGATGGTGCGCCGATCGGCGACCGAGACCGGGCCGAAGGCGTCGGGCACGATGCCGAACACCCGGTCGCCGGGCGCGAGATCGGTGACGCCGGAACCGGTTTCGAGCACGACACCGGCAGCCTCGCTGCCGAGCGGCGCCTCGCCGGGATACCGGTCGAGCGCGATCAGAACGTCGCGGAAGTTGACACCGGCGGCCCGGATGCCGATCCGCACCTCGCCGACGCCGAGCGGACGCCCGCCGTCGTGCGGCACGATCGCCAGGTTCTCCAGCGAACCCTTGCGGGTGCTCGACAGCCGCCAACCGGTGCCCTCCTGGGCCGCAGCGACCTTGCCGAGCCGCGGCGCGAACAGTCCGCCTGCACGCATCGCCAGCTGTGGTTCGTCGAGCGCCGCCAGCGCGGACCAGTCCAGCTCCGGGTCGACAGCGGAATCCAGGTCGACCAGCAGGAATCGGTCCGGATGCTCGGCCTGGGCGCTGCGGATCAGACCCCACACCGGGGACTGCGTCAGATCCGGTGCTTCCGCGCCGACTGCGACCGCTCGCTTGGTCACCACGACAAGTGTTGCGGCACTGAGGTTTTCGGCCGCCAGCCAGCGCTGCACCATGGCCAGCGTCGATTCCGTCACGGCGGTCGCGGCGGCCACCGGATCGCCTGCGGTGTCCGGGGTTTCGAGGGCGGCGAGCACCAGATCGGGCGACTGCAGGCCCGCGCCAACGGCGCGATCGAGGTCATCGATGTCTGCGGCCTGCGCGGCGGCCAGCACGGCGATCTGCGCTGCGCTCTGCGCGTCGGACGCCGACGAGTCCCAGTGCACTGCCGCCCAATCGAGCTGGAACAGCGACTGCGCGGGGGTCGCGGCGCCGCCGGCCAGCTGGCCGGGAGCCACCGCGCGCAGGGTGAGGCCGTCGACGGACACCACGCTTGCGCCGTCCTCGTCGACGATGTCGATGCGAAGACCTGCGGTGCCGCCGGAGCTGATGCGTGCCCGCACCCGCGATCCGGCACGTTGCCCGAATCGCACGCCGGACCAGGAGAAGGGTAGATCGGGTGCTGAACCCGGCGCTTTGTCCAGCAGCGCGCCGTGCAGTGCGGCGTCGAGCAGGGCCGGGTGCACCACGAAACCGTCGGCGCCGAGCGCGTCGCCTTCGCTGTCGTCGGGCAGGGCGACCTCGGTGTAGATGTCGTTGCCGTCGCGCCAGGCCGCTTGCACGCCTTGGAACAGCGGGCCGTATTCGAGGCCCGCGTCGGCCAGGCGCTCGTACAGGTCATCGACCGACACCCGATCTGCGCCGACCGGCGGCCACTGCACGGCGGCACGCGCCGGTTCCGGGTCGACGGTGACCTTGCCGCGGGCGTGGCGGATCGTCTCGACCGGTTCCTCAGTGTCGCTGGCGGTTTCGACACGGGAGTACAGGGACACTGTGCGGGCGCCGTCGCCGTCCGCCGGGCCGAAGACCACCTGCAGCTGCCGCACCGTGTCGGCATCGAGGGTCAGCGGAGCTTCGAGGATCAATTCGTCGATGACGTCGCAGCCGACAGTGCGCGCCGCGGCGGCGGTCAGTTCGATCAGCGCGGCCCCGGGCACGATGGCGGTGCCGAGCACCAGGTGCTCACGCAGCCACGGCTGAGTGTCGTGCGAGAGGCGGCCGGTGAACACCCATTCGTCGCGGTCACCGACCGTCACCGAGGCGGCCAGGATCGGGTGTGCGACCCGGCCGAGCCCGGCCGCGGCCGCGTCGCCCGTGCCGACGCCAGCGGTCAGCCAGAAGCGTTCCCGTTGGAAAGCGTAGGTAGGCAAGGAAACCCGCTGCGCGCCCGTGCCCGCGAAGCTCACGGACCAGTCGACCTCGACGCCGCACACGTGTGCCTCGGCGAGTGAGGTGACGAACCGGTCGAATCCGCCGTCGTCGCGGCGCAGTGAACCCAGCACGCCCGCACGCCCCTGACCGCCCTGCGCGGTGATCGTCTCCTCGACCGCCATCGTCAGCACCGGATGCGGGGACATCTCGACAAAGCACCCGGCACCTTGGTCGAGCAGTGCGCGGATCGCAGGCTCGAAACCGACACGGCCACGCAGGTTCCGATACCAGTAGCCGCCGTCCAGTACCGAGGTGTCGACGAATTCGCCGGTAACCGTCGAGTAGAACGGGATCGACCCCGATTGCGGTGTCACTGGCGCAAGCAACGTCGCCAGCTCTGCCTCGATGGTTTCCACCTGTGCCGAATGCGAGGCATAGTCCACCGCGACCCGCCTGGCCCGGATCTCCTCGCCCTCGCACACCGCCAGCAGCTCGTCCAGCGCCTCGGGTGCACCGGAAACAACTACCGCCGCAGGACCATTGACCGCCGCGATGGAAGCCCGCCCGTCGTACGGTGCGAGCAGCTCGGTCACCCGCTCCACCGGCGCGGCCACCGACATCATGCCGCCGAGACCGGCCAGATGCTGCGCGATCGCGCGCGACCGGAGGGCGGCGACTCGTGCGCCGTCGGTCAGCGACAGACCGCCAGCCACCACGGCGGCCGCGATCTCGCCCTGCGAATGACCCACGACCGCGGTGGGTTCCACACCGTAGGAGCGCCACAGCGCGGCGAGCGACACCATCACTGCCCACAACGCGGGCTGCACCACATCCACTCGGTCGAGCGACGGCGCGCCATCAGCACTGCGCAGCACCGCTTCCAAGTCCCAGTCGGTGAACTCAGCCAAAGCCTTGCCGCACTCACGCAACCGCTCCGCGAAAACCGGTGCGGTATCGAGCAACTCAACGGCCATGCCGACCCACTGCGCGCCCTGACCCGGAAACACGAACACCGGCTTCACAGTCGAGGCGAGCACGCGGCCCTCGACCACTCGCCCGGCGGGCTCGGCCGAGCTCAGCTCGGACAGCTTGGTCAACAGGTCGCCGCGATCGGCCGCCACGATCACGGCCCGCCGGTCCAACCATGCACGCGTGGTCGCCTGCGCGAAAGCAACATCCAGATAGGAGATTTCGGGCCGCGCGATCATGTGCGCCCGGATCCGGTCCGCCTGTTCGCGCAGCGCGCCTTCGCTGCGCGCCGAGAGCAGCACCGGCACCGCGGGCGGACGCACGGTCGCGGCGGGCTCCGCCGTCTCGACCGGAACGACCGGCGCCTCTTCGAGAATCACGTGGGCGTTGGTGCCGCTGACGCCGAACGAAGACACCCCGGCCCGGCGCGGCCGCTCACCACGCAGCCACGGCTGCGGCTCGGTCAGCAGCTCGACACGGCCGTAGGACCAATCGACGTGCGGCGACGGCGCGTCCACATGCAGTGTGCGCGGCAGCATTTCGTGGCGCATCGCCTGCACCATCTTGATGACCCCTGCCACGCCTGCGGCCGCCTGGGTGTGCCCGATGTTGGACTTCACCGACCCGAGCCACAGCGGGTTGTCCCGATGCTGGCCGTAGGTGGCCAGCAGGGCCTCCGCCTCGATCGGATCGCCGAGTTTGGTTCCGGTGCCGTGGCCCTCGACCACGTCCACGTCGGCCGCGGCCAGCCCGGAGTTCGCCAGTGCCGTGCGGATCACCCGCTCCTGCGATGGGCCGTTGGGTGCGGTCAAACCGTTGCTCGCACCGTCGTGGTTCACCGCGCTGCCGCGCACCACCGCGAGGACCCGGTGTCCGTTGCGGGTGGCGTCGGAAAGTCGTTCCAGGACAATCAGGCCGACGCCCTCGCCCCAGCCGACCCCGTCCGCGGCGGCCGCGTAGGCCTTGCAGCGCCCGTCCGGCGACAGCGCCCGCTGGCGGCTGAATTCGATGAACGGGTTGGGCCGCACCATCACCGAGACGCCGCCGACCAGGGCCAGCGAGCAATCGCGGCCGCGCAGCGCCTTGGCGGCCACGTCGATGGCGACCAGCGACGCCGAACACGCGGTGTCGACGGTGACCGACGGACCCTCCAGCCCATACGCGAAGCTGATCCGCCCCGAGGCCACACTCGGCGCCGAGGCGATGGCCAGATAGCCCTCGATCTCCGCGCGGCGGGCACTCTCGCCCGCCACGTACTGGTAGTCGGAGAACATCACGCCGCAGAACACACCGGTATCGCTGCCGCGCAGCGCGATCGGATCGATCCCGGCGTCCTCGAAAGCCTCCCAGGCGGTCTCGAGCAGCAGCCGCTGTTGCGGGTCCATCACCAGCGCCTCGCGCGGGCTCACCCCGAAGAATTCGGCGTCGAAGTCGGCCATGCCGTCCAGGAAGGCGCCCTCACGGGTGTACGCGGTCCCTGGGTGGTCGGGGTCGGGGTGGTAGAGGTTCGCGATGTCCCAGCCACGGTCGGTGGGGAACTCGGAGGTGCCGATTCGGCCCTGCGTCACCAACTCCCATAGCTCGTCCGGCGAGCCGACGCCGCCGGGGTACCGGCAGCTCATGCCGACAATCGCCAGCGGCTCGCTGACCCGGTCGGCCAGCTGCTGATTCTCGCGGCGCAGTCGCTCCGATTCCTTGAGCGACCTACGCAGCGCCCCGACGACGTCCGGCTTCTCGACGGCCATGCCATTCCTCCCGTGTGCTTACACGCCAATGTCCGGAACCGGGGCCTGCGACACTGCGGCAACCAACGGACCGGACGTCTTGAAAGAGCGCAACGCAGTGGCGTCGGATACACCGAGGTCCGTTGCTGCGCAATACTTCTCGTCGAAGTCGGACAGCAGAAGGCCGCGCGACCCCTTTCGGTCGCGCGGCCGTGTGCCTGCTTGCGGTGGCCTCAGTCGCTGCTGAAGGCCCGATTGATCAGATCGTCGAGGTCGAGCGCGTCGATCTCGTCGTCCAGCTCCGACACCGCCTCGTCGAAGTCGATGCTCTCCGCCTCCTCGGCGGGGAACAGCAACTCCTGCAACCGATCCGCGAGCGCGGCGGTGGTCGGGTAGTTGAAGATCACGGTGGCCGGGACCTGAACTCCGGTGTCCTGCTTGACCTGGTTACGGAACTCCACCCCGCTGAGCGAGTCGAAGCCGATCTCCTTGAACGACAGGTCGGCGTCGATATCGTCGGGATCCGGGTAGTCGAGCACGGTCGCCGCGATCGAGAGCAGCAGCTCGATGAGTCGTTCCCGCCGCTCGGCGGGCGCGAGCCCGGCCAGTTCGGCGGCGAAGGCAGGCGTGTCGTCCGGCTCGGTCCTCGGCGTCGCCGCGGGCACCAGCGCCCGAAGCACCGCGGGGATCCGCTCCCCCGCCCGCAGAGCGGCCCGATCGAGCAGCACCGGAACCACCACTGCCGCTTCGCTCCGCAGCGCCGCGTCGAACAGCGCGGCGCCCGTGTCCGCGGGCAGCGGCCGCATCCCGGAACGGCGGAACCGGGCGAGGGCCACCTCGTCCAGATCGCCTGCCATGCCGAGTTCCCAAGGGCCCCAGGCCAAGGAACGGGCAGGCAACCCCGCCGCCGTGCGATGTGCGGCGAGCGCGTCGAGGAAGCTGTTCGCGGCGCCGTAGTTCGCCTGGCCGCCGTTGCCGACCGTGCCGACGATCGAGGAATACAGCACGAACTCCGCCAGCGGCAGTTCCTTGGTCAGCTCGTGCAGATGCCATGCGGCATCAACCTTCGGGGCGAACACTCGATCCAGTTGTTCGCCTCGCATGGTTTCCACGCCGCCGTCATCGAGCACGCCCGCCAGGTGCACGACCGCGGACAGCGGTGCGTGCGCGGGGATTTCGGCGATCCGCGCGGCCAACGCCGAGGCATCGGAGAGATCGCACGCTGCCCAAGTGACCTGGGCACCGAGCTCGGCGAGCTCGGCCGCGAGCGCATCCGCACCGGGGGCCGCGCCGCCACGGCGGCTGAGCAGCAACAGTTTTCGCACTCCGTGTGCGGCGACGAGGTGCCTGGCGAACAGCGCACCCAGCGCGCCGGTGGCGCCGCTCAGCAGCACCGTACCGTCCGGATTCCACCGCGCCGAGCGGCCATTGGCCGATGCGGCGGCCAACCGTGGCACCTGCGCCACTCCGTCACGGATGGCCAGCTGGGGTTCACCGGCCGGGTCGATCGTGGCGAGCAGTTGCAGCGATGTCCGCTGCCCGTCGGTGTCGACAAGCACGAAGCGATCCGGATGCTCGGCCTGCACGGACCGGACCAGCCCCCAGACCGGGGCAAGCACGAGATCGGGCGACTCCGCCGCGGTGACCGCGACCGCGTGCCTGGTCGCGATGATCAGCGGCGCCGTGGCCGTGGCATCGGCAAGGCGCTCCTGCACCGCTTCGAGGACGCGTCGCGCCACCGTGCGCGCCGCCTCCGGCACCGATCCCGGCTCCGCGTCGACGTACAGGATCGTGGGCGCCCGGTCAGCAGGGACAGCACCCACCGGCACTGTCGGCCAATCGATTCGGTACAGCCCGTCGGCTCCGCCGCGCAGCTGCCTGGCGGTGGCCGGCATCAGCGCGAGGGATTCGACGGTGAGCACCGGTGTGCCCTCGGGTGTCGTGATCGACAGCGCGACCTCGGCGGGGCCGGTGCGCGCGCACTGCACTCGCACCCGCGTGCCTGCCCGCGCGTGGACGCCGATGCCGCGCCAGGCGTACGGCAGCAGCACTTCGTCCGGGTCGGTGTCGGTGAGCAGCGCGAGCATGGGGTGCAGTGCGGCATCGAACAGCGCGGGGTGCACGGCGAATCCGGCCGCGGGAACCGTTGCGGGCAACTCGATCTCGCCGAACACCTCGTCTTCGGCCCGCCACAGTGCGTGCAGGCCGCGGAAGGCGGGGCCGTACTCGTAGCCGTGTGCGACCAGTCCGGGATAGAACCCGGCCAGGTCGACCGGTGCGGCGTGCTGCGGCGGCCACTCGGCTGTCTCGGGGGCGATCACCGGCCTTGCGGTGAGCTTGCCGGTCGCGTGCTTGGTCCAGTCGCTGGTGGAGCCGTCCGCGGGGCGGCTGTACACGTCGATCGTGCGGATGCCGGGTTCCGTTGCCGCACCGTTTGTTTCCGATTCGGCCTGATCCGGTCCGACGAGGAGTTGCAGCACGACCGCACCGGTCATGGTGAGCGGCGCGTGCAGTGTCAGGTCCGCGACAGCCACTGCGCCGAGGGTGTCGTCGAGTGCGCGAAGCGCCAGTTCCACGAACGCGGCTCCGGGGAACACCGGGGTCCCGAAGATCGTGTGATCGGTGAGCCACGGGTGGTCGGCGACGGTCAGCCTGCCGGTGAAGACACGCTGCCCGCCGACGGCCAAGTCGGTGGCGGCACCGAGGAACGGATGGGTGACGGTCGCCAGGCCGGAGGCGGACAGGTCGCCGGCAGCCGACACCGCACGGACCCAGTAGCGCTGGTGGTCGAAGGCGTAGGTCGGCAAGTGCACGTGGTGCCCAGGCCGCTGCGTCACGGCTGGCTGAGCAGCCAGGTCGACGGGCACTCCGGCCACGAGCAGTCGGCCCAACGCCTCTGCGAAACAGCGGGTTTCGGATCGGTTGCGGCGCAACATCGGCACCACCACCGCCTCGTCCGCCGTTTCCGCCAGCGTCTCGGCGGCCATGCCGGTGAGCAACGCGTCCGGGCCCGCCTCGACCAGCACCTGCGCGCCTGCCGCGAGGGCGGCGCGAACGCCGTCGGCGAAGCGGACCGCGGCGCGGACGTGCCGTACCCAATACTCCGGCTGCTGCAATTCTCCTGCCTCAGCAAGCAGCCCGGTCACGTTGGACACCATCGGAATTCGCGCGGGTGCGTAGTCGACCGTCGCGGCCACCGCCGCGAACTCGGCGAGCATCGGCTCCATCAACGGCGAGTGGAAGGCATGCGAGACGCGCAGCCGAGTTGTCTTGCGGCCCTGCGCGGCCAGGGCCGCGGCCGCCTCCACGGCAGGCGCCTCGGCACCGGACAGCACGGTCGAGGTCGGCCCGTTGAGCGCCGCGATGGACACCCGATCGGCCGAGTCGGCGAGGATCTCGCGCACCTCGTCTTCGGTAGCCTCGACCGCGATCATCGCGCCGTCGCGCGGCAGCGCCTGCATCAACCGGCCGCGTGCCGCGACCAGCCGCGCGGCGTCCGCCAGCGAGAACACGCCTGCCACGTGGGCGGCGGCCAGCTCGCCGATGGAATGGCCGACCAGCACGGCCGGCTCGACCCCGAACGATTCCAGCAGCCGGTAGGCGGCCACCTCGAAAGCGAACAACGCGGGCTGGGTCAGCGCCGTTTCGTCGAGCAGCGCGGCAAGCTCGGAGTCCGGCTCGGCCGCGACCACCGTATCGAGCGGGTGCTCGAGCAGCGGATCCAGCTCGGCGCACACCGCGTGCCAGGCCGCGGCGAAGACCGGAAACTCCTGTGCCAGTTCGACACCCATCGCGACGCGTTGGCTGCCCTGTCCGGAGAACAGCACACCGACCCCTGGCGCGGCCTGGGCACTGCCGGTGAGCACGCCTGCCGCGCGCTCGCCCCGGGCTAGGACCTCCAGCCCGGCCAGCAGCTCGTCGCGGTCACTGCCGAGTACCACGGCCCGCTGATCGAACCGGGTCCGCCGCAGCAGTGCGGCCGCCACGTCGGCAGGATCTGCTGCGGCGTCCTCGGCCAGCGCGGCATGCAGTCGCGCCGCCTGCTCGGCCAGGGTCCGGGTCGTGCGCGCCGACACCACCCACGGCAGCACCGCACCGGTGCGGTCGGCGTCCGGCGAATCCACCACGGGGGCAACGAGATCACCCTGCTCCAGGATGACGTGCGCGTTGGTGCCGCTGATCCCGAACGAGGAGACCGCGGCCCGGCGCGGCCGGTCCCGCAGCGGCCAATCCTGCTGTTCGGTCAGCAGTTTCACCGCACCAGAGGACCAGTCGACGCGGTGCGACGGTTCATCCACGTGCAACGTGCGCGGCAGGACACCGTGCCGCATCGCCATGATCATCCTGATCACCCCGGCCACGCCTGCGGCGGCCTGGGCGTGGCCGATGTTCGACTTCAGCGAGCCGAGCCACAGCGGTTCGGTGCGTTCGCGGCCGTAGGTGGCCAGCAGCGCCTGCGCCTCGATCGGGTCGCCGAGGCTGGTGCCGGTGCCGTGCGCCTCGACCGCGTCCACGTCGGCGGGCGCGAGGCCCGCGTTGTGCAGCGCCGCCCGGATCACCCGCTCCTGGGCGGGACCGTTCGGCGCGGTCAGGCCGTTGGATTCACCGTCCTGATTGATCGCGGAACCGCGCAGCACCGCGAGCACCTGGTGCCCGTTGCGGCGCGCGTCCGACAAGCGTTCCAGCACAACGACACCGACGCCCTCGGACCAGCCGGTGCCGTCGGCGGTGTCGGCGAACGCCTTGCAGCGACCATCGCCTGCCAGCCCGCCCTGCCTGGCGAACTCGACGAACATGCCCGGCGTCGACATCACGGTCACGCCGCCTGCCAGCGCAAGCGTGCTCTCCCCTGTCCGCAACGATTGCGCGGCCAGGTGCATCGCCACCAGCGACGACGAGCAGGCCGTATCGACGGTGACCGCGGGGCCTTCGAAGCCGAAGGTGTAGGCGACGCGGCCGGAGATCACGCTGTTCGCGGAACCGGTGAGGGCGTGCCCGCCCAATGCCTCCGGTACATCGTCCAAGCGCGGCAGATAGTCCTGTGGCATCGCGCCGAGGTAGACGGCGGTGCGACTGCGGCGCAGCGCGGCCGGATCCTGTCCGGCGTTTTCGAGTGCCTCCCAGGCCACCTCGAGCACCAGCCGCTGCTGCGGATCCATCGTCTGCGCCTCGCGCGGGCTGATCCGGAAGAAGCCTGCGTCGAAATCGCCTACGTCAGAGAGGAATCCACCAACAGGGGCGAAAGTATCCGGCAATGCGGACCAGTCGCGGTCGGTGGGGAATTCCGCGATGGCGTCGACACCGTCGGCGACCAACGTCCACAGCTGGTCGGGGCTGCGCACGCCGCCGGGCAGCCTGCAGCTCATGCCGACGATCGCGATCGGGTCGTCAGCCACCGATTGCCTTGTGCCCGAGCTGGGTTCCAGGTCGTCGTCGGCGGCACCGCCGAGTTCGGCGACGAGATGGGCCACCAGTACGTCCGGTGTCGGGTAGTCGAACAGCAGCGAGGTCGGTGCGCGCAGGCCGGTCGCGGCATTCAGCCGGTTGCGCAGTTCCACGGCCGTGACCGAGTCGAAGCCTTGTTCCTTGAAGGTGTGCGCGGTCTCGATCGCGCTCGCGTCGGCGTGGCCGAGCACCGCCGCCGCCTGCGCACGGACCAGCTGCCGCAGGTCGCGCGTGGAAAACGCAACGGCCGCCTCGTCATCGGAGTCATCGGGCACTCCCTTGACCGGCCCGCCGGCTGCGGCCAATCCCGGCATCGAGAACGTGCCACTGCCCTCAACCCAGTAGGCAGTCCGTTGGAATGCGTAGGTGGGCAACGTGATCGGGCTACCACCCGGCAGCAAGGCCGCCAGCTCCACCGGCACGCCCGCCGTGTACAGCTCGGCCAGAGAGGTCAGCATCCGGCGCAGCTCAGGCTCGTTGCGCCGCAGACTGCCCTGCACCACTGCGTCCTCGACGGTGTCCTGGATCGGACCTGTCAGCACCGGGTGCGGACTGACCTCGACGAACACCGAGTGCCCCGCGGCACCAAGCGCCGCAACGGTTTCCGAAAGCCGCACCGGCTGGCGCAGATTGCGGTACCAGTACTCGGCGTCGAGCTCGGCCGGGTCGAGGCGGGCGCCCGCGACCGTGGAGTAGAACGCGATCCCGCTGTCGGTGACCGTGATTCCGGCCGCGGCCGCGTGCACCTCGTCGCGGATCGCCTCCACGTGCGTCGAGTGCGAGGCGTAGTCGACCGGGATGACACGGGCGCGCACCTCACGTGCGACCGTCTCGGCGACCACGGCGTGCACCGCGTCCACATCGCCCGAGATCACCACCGCCTGGGGGCCGTTGATCGCGGCGACCGACACCCGAGTGGTGTCCACCTCGGCGGCCGGCAGCGCCAGCGACGCCATCGTGCCGCGCCCCGACAGCTCGGTGGCGATGGCCTTGCTGCGGCCGACCGACAGCCGCATACCGTCGGCCAGCGAGATCAGGCCAGCGGCGCACGCGGCGGCGATCTCGCCCTGGGAGTGCCCGACCACCGCGTCGGGGACGACCCCTGCGGTCCGCCACACCTCGGCCAGCGACACCATCACCGCGAACAGCGTCGGCTGCACCACATCGACCCGCGCCAGCGCGGCCTCGTCGTCGAGCACCGCGCGCAGCGACCAATCGACCAAACCGCTGAGTTCCCGCTCGCATTCGTCCATCCGCGCCGCGAACACCGGCAGACTGTCCCAGAGCCCGAGCGCCATGCCGAGCCACTGCGAGCCCTGGCCAGGAAACACCCACACCACACCGGTACCCGCGCGCACAACGCCACTGACCACATCCGGGGCAGGCGCACCCTCCGCCAAAGCGGCCAGCCCAGCCTGCAATTCGGTGCGATCGGCGGCGAGCACGACACCGCGCTGCGGCAATGCCGCCCGGGTGGTCAACGTCGAGTAGGCGAGGTCGGCGACGGACAGGTCAGGATGCTCGGCGACCCACTCCCGCAACCGGGCGGCCTGGGCGCGCAACGCCGCCGCCGATCCGCCGGAGATCGCCACCGGCACTGGGACATCGACGGCTTCGGAGCGATCCGCCACCTCGCGTGTGGGCGCGGCGCCGACCACCAGATGGCAGTTCGCACCGCCGACACCGAACGAGCTCACCCCGGCCACCCGCGGGCCATCGGCCCACGGCGTCGCCGCGGTGGCGACTCGAAGTTTCCACTCGTCCATGGGAATCGCCGGATTCGGCTCGGCGTAGTTCAAGCTCGCGGGCAGCACGCCGTGCCGCAGCGAGAGCGCCACCTTGATCAGGCCTGCGACGCCTGCCGCGGCGTCGAGATGCCCGATGTTCGTCTTCACCGAGCCGACGAGCAGCGGCTGCGCCGCCGCGCGGCCCGCGCCGAAGACCGCGCCGAGTGCACGCGCTTCGACCGGGTCACCGGCACGGGTTCCGGTGCCGTGCAATTCGACGTAACCGACCTGGCCGGGATCCACTCCGGCCCGGTCGTAGGCTGCGCGCAACACCGCCTGCTGCGCCTCGGCATCGGGCACGGTCAAGGCCTGCCCGGCGCCGTCGTGATTCACCGCGCCGCCGAGCAGCACGCAGTAGATCGGGTCGCCGTCGGCCACGGCATCGGCGAGGCGCTTGAGCACGACAACACCCGCGCCCTCGCCGCGGACGAAGCCGTTGGCCCTGGCGTCGAAGGTGTAGCTGATCCCGTCCGGGGAGAGCGCGCCGGCGCGGGCCAAGGCAAGGGTGCTGTCCGGCACCAGATTCAGGTGCACGCCGCCGGCAAGCGCGATCCCGGCATCACCGGACAGCAGGCTCTGGGCGGCCAGGTACACGGCAACCAGGGACGAGGACTGCGCCGTGTCGACGGTGACGCTCGGCCCGTGAAAGCCGAAGCGATGCGAGATCCGGTTCGCGATCACACCGCGCCACAGCCCGGTCAGCGAGTGGTGCGACACGGCCTGCTCGCCGTGCCTGCCGACCAGCGCCGCGTAGTCGTCGCTGGTGGCGCCGAAGTAGACGGCGGTGTCGCTGCCGTGCAGGCGATCCGGGGTGATCCTGGCGTCTTCCAGTGCCTCCCAGCTCAATTCGAGCGCGAGGCGCTGGCGGGGATCCATCGCGGCCGCCTCGCGGGGCGAGATCCCGAAGAAGCCCGCATCGAATTCACCCACCCGGTCCAGCAATCCGGCGCGACGGAACTGCGCGAGCTCGGCAACCTCGGCGGGCCATCGGTCGTCGGGGATCGTCGTGATCCCATCCGCGCCATCGCACAGCATCCGCCAGAAGGCCCGGTGGTCGCCTGCGCCGGGGACTCGACACGACAAGCCGATCACTGCAACGGCCTCGCGGCCCGCATCGCCGGGCTGCTGCCCGAGTTCTTTGTTGCCCTTCACGTTCCAGACCTCCTGGCCGCACCTACCTCGTCCATACCAGGAGCACCGAGTGCCGCGTCCGGATACGGTCCCGCGCCGAATTCAGCTGGCCGAGGCCAGCTCGGCGCCTGCGTAGGCGGCCTGCAGCAGTGCCCGCTGGGTGGCGGCATCCGGCACGGTCGGCGGCGCACCGTCGCGCCCGGCGCCGCCGCCGACCAGCACGTAGTACACGGTGTCGCCGTCGGCGACGGCGTCGGCGAGCCGCTTCAGCACCGCCACCCGCGCGCTGCCGCGAGCGAATCCGAGGGCACGCTCCACCCCGGGATGCAGATGCACGTTGTCCGCCAATGCCAGCCGGGCCACTCCCGAGCGCAGGCTCTGATAGGCCAGGCGGACGGCTTGGTCGCCACCGAGAAACACCGCGGCCTCGGCGTCACGCAGGACCTCGGGTGGTGTGCCGGAGTCTTCCATTGCCGCCCAACCCAATTCGAGTATCAAGCGGGTGTCGGGATCCAGTGCGGCCAGCTCGTGCACCGAGAGGCCGAACATCGCCGCGTCGAACTCGCCGGTGCCGTCCGGTCGATCGCAGGCGTGCCTCTCCCCCGGCGGCTGCTGCCACAGGTCGGGCGACGTCGGCGGGATCGCCGCGGCGACATCGCACAGCACATCCCAGTAGGACTCGGGGTTGTCCGCACCGGGCAGCGAACATGCCAGCCCGATCACCGCCACGGCCGCGCTGCATCGTTCCCCGATGCCGCGCGCGAATACGTTGTCGCTCATCACGTTCCTGACCTCCTGGCCATAGACATGCCGTCGAGGTATAGAGCCGGGTTGGCGGCTTCCGGATACAGCAAGGAGGGATGAACCTCACATGATCGTTGACCGACGCGGCCATGACACCGGTGTCCCCGGTCGCGTGCGGCCGACCGGGGACACCTGTGCAGTGTTCAGTTATCGCTCAGCAGTGGATCATTCGGGCGCGCGCACGACGAAGTGTCGTTCGTCGACCGCCCGCGCCAGATCCCCGGTGCGCAGCCAGCCGTCCTTGGTGAAGGTGGTGGCGTCGACATTCGGTGCGGCCAGATAGGTGGTGACGGTGCACGGCCCGCGCACCTCGAGCCAACCGTGCCCTGCCGCATCGGGATCGACGATGCGGAACTCGTCGCGTTCGGACAGCAGGCGGCCTATCCCCGCGGCCCTGCGCGCGAGATCGTCGGACGGTGCGGACTGGCACAGCAGCCCCGCGTCCGTGCCGAACGAGTGCTGCACGGTGGCGCCGAACAGCCCGCCGAGCGCGTGCACGTCTGCGGCAGTCACCCCGCTCCCGCACACCTGCACCAACCGCACCGGCGAATCCGCCTGTGCCGCAGCGGCATACCATGGTCGCGCCTGGGTCGCCAGCACCGGAAGCACCGTCGCGCGATGGCGGGCGATGGCCGCGCTGATCCCGTCGTAGTCGGTCGCCCATGTCAAGGCGACCCGCGACCCCGAAAGCAGCGCGCCGAGGATGCCGGGGCAGGCCAGCGCGTAGTTCTGCGCGGCCGGAATCGACACCAGATAGCAGTCGTACGGCGTCAATTCGGCGTTGCGGGCGGCAAGCCAGATGTTGAGCGCATAGTCGGTATGCGTGCGCGGAGTCAGTTTCGGGCCACCGGAGCTGCCGGCGGACGCCAGGTACAGCGCCACCGCCGACCAATCGAAATCGCACTCGGGCGTGGCACGTTCACGCATGTGGCGCAGTTGCGCGGAACTCACGCCGGCGCCGACGGTGAGGATCGGGCGCAACCCGGCGAGCAGATACCCGAGCAGGTCGATCAGAAAGCCGATCGTGTTGCGCGAGCGCAACACCACCGGGTCACCGACGGCGAATCTGCCGCGCAGCACGGCACTTCGGCGCAGCGCCGCCTCGTAGACGGCCGCGAAACTCAGCGTGCTGTCGTCGTCGGACACGGTGCTGTTCGGGAATCTACGCAGGGCCTCGATCAGCCCGGAAGTCAGGGTCGTTGTCGCGGCGTGCGCGGCGGCTTCCAGCTCGGTGGCCAGGTCAAGCACGATCATGGCGCCTCCGCGGTCCGCTGCCGGGGTAAGCGCGGCCGGGTACTGTGATCGCCGACGCGGGTTGCGCCGACGACCATTACGGCAGGCTGCCGCCGTGCCCCCCTGCCAAGGCTCCCCCGAGCCACGACGGCAATGTGCATGTCCCTCAATCCTTTCCGACTGTTCCGCCGACCTGCCGCACGACCTCCAGCAGGGTGTCGCATGTGCCGATGGTGTCGGATTCGGCGACCCACCTTGCTTCTCCATGCCGTAGATGAGGCAGTTCTGCTGCGCTCGGATGCGTTGGATGTCATTCACGACGTCGGTGTGACGCGGGCAACCACTACAAGTCCAGCAACGAAATCGGTTGCTCTGCGGCATATCCGCCGTTCCGGACAACATGCCACCGGGGCCATCGCCCCGAAACCGATATCGGGCATGTATCCAGCCGAGTGTGGCGCGTCTCACTAAGACCGACAGCCTGCAGCAGCGGACCGAGAGGAACGTCCATGAACAGCGCTATATCGGTGGATACCGAACACCAAGCGCGATGGATTCGCGCATTCCATCCCGCCCCCACCGCGACACTGCGGCTGATCTGCTTCCCGCACGCGGGTGGCTCGGCCGTCTACTACCGGCCACTGGCGCGGGCGCTTTCGCTGCCGATCGAGGTGCGCGCGGTGCAGTACCCAGGACGGCAGGACCGCATGCGCGAGCCGTTCATCGATAACATCAGCGAGCTGGCCGAACAGGTGGCGCGTGCGCTGCCGCCGGACGGCGTGCCGACCATGTTCTTCGGCCACAGCATGGGCGCCACCGTGGCGTTCGAGGTGGCGCGGCGCTGGGAACGGCTGGGGCACAGCCCGATCCGGCTGTTCGTCTCCGGTCGGCGCGCGCCGTCGCTGCGCGCGGACTACCAGATACCGCTGGCCACCGACGACGACGTGCTCACCGAGATCCGCAGTCTCGCAGGCACCGACGATCGGCTACTGGCCGAAGACGACCTGCTGCGCATGATCATTCCAGCGGTGCGCAACGACTACCGCGCGGTCGAAACGTATCTCGCGGAACCCGAAGCCGTGGTGAGCTGCCCGACGGTCGCCATGCGCGGCACCCAGGATCCGCGGGTGTCCGGCAAGGACATCGAGAAGTGGCGCGGGCACACCAGCGGCGCCTTCGCCTTGCATTCGTTCGGCGGCGGGCACTTCTACCTGGAACAGCGCTGGGATCAGGTCGCCGCCCTCGTCGAACGCCACGTCTCGTTCGGCGCGTGCGCGGCGTGATCACCGGGTCGACGGTGGGTGCGGTACCCGAGATTTCGAGCACCGACCCCCGCGACCCGCTCGGCAGGCTCGGCAGCTTCTTCGACCCCGACACCATGCGCCTGCTGCACCCCCGCGACACGTCCGGGGTGCAGGCCGCCGTCGGCCGCGTCGACGGCGTGCGCACGGTCGCATACTGCTCCGATGCCACGGTGATGGGCGGCGCGATGGGCGTCGAAGGGTGCGCGCACATCGTCGCCGCGATCGATACCGCCATCGATGCCCGGCTGCCCGTTGTCGGCATCTGGCACTCCGGCGGCGCCCGGCTGGCCGAAGGCGTCGAAGCACTGCACGCCGTCGGCCTCGTCTTCGAGGCCATGGTGCGCGCCTCCGGCCAGGTGCCGCAGCTCTCGGTGGTGGTCGGCTTCGCCGCGGGCGGCGCCGCATACGGACCTGCGCTCACCGACATCGTCATCATGGCCCCCGAAGGGCGGATCTTCGTCACCGGACCCGATGTCGTCCGCAGCGTGACCGGCGAGCACGTCGACATGGCGACGCTCGGCGGTCCGCGCACTCATGGCACGAAGTCCGGCGTCAGCCACATCGTCGCCGCCGACGAGGCCGACGCGTTGCGGCGGGCCCGCAGGTTGGTGTCGATGTGCGCAGAACAGGGCGAATTCGACCTGGTCGCGGCCGCGCACGGCGATGTGGACCTGCAAGCCATGCTGCCCGCTTCGGCCAAGCGCGCCTACGACGTGCACCCGGTCATCCACGAACTCCTCGACAACGTCGAAGGCGAGAGTTCGTTCGAGGAGTTGCAAGGCGGCTACGCCCGCAGCATGGTCACCGGCCTCGGTCGCCTCGGCGGTCGCACCGTCGGCGTGGTCGCGAACAATCCGCTGCGCCTCGGCGGTTGCCTCGACTCCGCAAGCGCGGAGAAGGCAGCGCGTTTCGTGCGACTGTGCGACGGCTTCGGCATACCGCTGATCGTCGTCGCCGACGTGCCCGGCTATCTTCCCGGTGTCGCCCAGGAGTGGGACGGTGTGGTGCGTCGCGGCGCAAAACTGTTGCACGCCTTCGCCGAAGCCCGCGTCCCGCGCGTCACCCTGGTCACCCGCAAGATCTACGGCGGCGCCTACATCGCCATGAACGCCCGCGCACTCGGCGCCACCGCGGTCTACGCATGGCCCGGCGCCGAAGTCGCGGTCATGGGCGCCAAAGCGGCCGTGGGGATTCTGCACAAGAAGGCACTGGCCGCCGTCCCCGCGGCCGAACGCGAGGCAACACTGGCACGGTTGACCGCCGAACACGAGGCCATCGCAGGCGGCGTGGATCGCGCATTGTCGATCGGCGTTGTCGACAAGGTGATCGACCCGGCCAAGACCCGCTCCACCCTGGCGGCCGCGCTGGCCGCAGCGCCCGCCCGACCGAGTCACCACAAGAACATCCCGCTGTGAACCCTGCTCCGGTGCACAGCTTTTCGCACCGGAGCGCACGAACGAATGCCGGTCTCCGCACCATTGAGGAGACCGGCATCATTCTTCGAGAACGTCGTTGGCCTCGAACGCAGTGATCCGAAACACTGCGTAACGAAACCCTGCACCAATAAGACCGTCGAGCACTTAATTCGGATACAGCGCAGGAACAGTCGCCGGTGCTGCGACGGAAGGCAGCCGAAAGATCGGTGATCACCCTGATGCGGCACGAACCGGCAGACCATAGGGTCCAGGTGATGGCCGGAAACCTCGACAGGCCAACATAATTCATACGGGCGTGGAGTCAAGATGACAGATAGCCGTCGGTGGTCGACGAGTGCTGCTGTGCTGTACGTGTTATGGGGCCTGCTGCACATGGGGCTCGGTGTTTCCATGGTGATCGGTGACCTCACCGACGGCGCGCCCGACACCGAATTGGCGGCGGAAAGCCTGCTGTACTTCTGCTGCGTGAGCATGCTCGGGGCGCAAGCCATCTTCGTCGCGGTGACCATGAACCGGGTGAACAGCCGCGCCGGCTACTGGCTCAACGTCGTCGTGCTCGGTGTGGTCGATCTGGCGTTCGTCGTCTTCCTCGTCGCGCCCGGCCATGTCGATCTCATCGGTGGCACTGTGGGACCGGTCGTCTGGCTGCTTGCCACCGCGTGCGCCACTGTCGCACTTCGACGCGAACCAACGCGCGCCTGAGGCGGGGCCGACCGACCGGGCCGCAGTACAGTGCACAACCGGCCCCGAACTCTGAGGTCTTCCGACCGCTAGGGGTTTGCGGAAGCCTTGCTTGGATCGGCTCACCATTTCGTTCGACTCAGATGCGGAGGACCTGGTTTATGAGTTTGGCTCGAAGCTTCGTTGGTACATCGGTTTTGGTGGCGAGCGCCGCCGCGACGGTCACGTTCGCGTCCGGTTCGGCCGCAGCCGAGCCGCAGGGCTGCGCACTCGATCGCGGATTGACCAGCGCAACGGCGCATTGCGACGGCGACGGTGCGTACATCCTTGAAGTCGACTGCTTCGGGCTGAACATGGCCGGTGGCAGTCCGATATTCGGGGCCTACCCCAAGTCGGTCACGGGATTCGCAGGCTCGTCCCGTCCGTCGCGGGACTGCATGATGCCTCTCGTCCTCGGCCAGATCGGCATCGCGACCGACGTGCGGATCACCCAGGTCCCGACCCGCCCCGGTCTCCCACCGAACGCGTACGAGTACGACCCCGGCCGGCGATAGCGACACACATTTGGTCGACCGATCATGGGGACTGGTGCCGGCATCGCCCGAGATCCGACCTGCACCAGTTCCCCGTGATCACTTGTCCAGCAACGGATCTCCGATTCCGTCTGCCCTATGGACTGCTGCTCGGGCCGCCCGCCGAGATCCAGCCAGGCAGAGCGAGAGCCCTACCGGTTCCGCCGACTAGCTACTTTCCACCCGCGAGCGAGCCGAGGGTGCCGAGTGCGCTCAGTGCGGTGCCCGCGCCCGTGAGCGCGGGGCCGACGCCGCCAAGTCCGCCCAGTGCGGTGCTCGCGCCGCCGAGTGCGGTCAAGGCTTTGCCCGCATCGCCGAGTGTGCTCAGGGAATCACCCGCACCACCGGCACTCTTGCCGGCAGCTCCGGCGCTCTTCTCTGAGTCCCCGCCACCCAAAGCTCCCAGCGCCTTGCTCAAATCACCGAGTCCACCCAAGGCGTCGCCCGCGCCATCGTCGCTGTCTCCGGCACTCTCCTCCGCGTCCTCGGCGCCGCCACCGATGAGGTCAGCGAACGAATTCTCCCCGCCACCGAAGGAATCACCAGGCGAATCGTCCCCGCCACCGAAGATGTCACTCAGCGAATCCTCCCCGCCACCAAAGAGGTCGCCGAACGAATCCTCTCCACCGCCGAAGGAATCACCAGGCGAATCCTCTCCACCGCCGAAGAGGTCCCTGAACGAATCCCGTCCACCACCAAAGGAATCACCGAACGAGTCACCGCCGCCGAAGGAATCGCCGAACGAGTCAGCCCCGCCACCGAAGAAGTCACCGAACGAGTCGCCGCCACCACCGAACGGGGCACTAAACGGATCCTCTGCGGCCACAGCCTGTCCCGCGCCGCCGGTGGTCGCGATGCCCATGCCGATCAACGTCGCCGTCGACAGCATTGCGAATCGCGTTGCTACATAGCTTTTGCGAGGTGCACTGTGTTTGCCCATGAACTGTTTCCTCCGGGTCGACCGCGTGTCGGATCGGTTGTCCTACGCCGTAAAGCCAAGGGTATGGCCGACTGGAGGTGGCGACGAGCTGGGCGTCAGCTTCTAAAATTGAGTTGAGACAGCTTAATACTCCCCATCACAGGCAATCACAGTTCAATCACGATGCAATCACAACCGATCAGCTCTCTTTGCCGTCCGCCCAGTCGCGAACCAGCAGGAAGAACGGGATCGCGGTGGCGATGCCCACCGAGAAGGTCAGCACGAACGAGACTGCCCACCAGCGCACGATGCCGAGCCGCCGCGCCTCGGCGAAGGCCCACGCATGGAAGCCGAGCACCACGAAGCCGAGGTCGACCATGGCGAAGCGGCCAGGCACCGTCTTGTAGATGTCGCCGATGAAGAAGTCCTGCACCGACTTCGGCCCGTTGCGCCGCACATAGGGCAGCGCGATCGAGTTCTGCGTGATGAACGCGGCGATGAGCGTCGCGATGAGGGTCGGTCGTCGCCAGGACGTGCCAACGGTGCTGTCGGACATGAGCAGACTCCTTCGGTCGTGACGCCAACTGGTCGGTCGCTACAACCGTAATATCAGCGAATGGTCGGCTACCGGTAGTACGCGTTGGGTTCAGTCGGTCAGCGATCGGCTTTCCGTAGTTCGGCGTTCCTCACCGGACGGCCCGAAGACGACACCGTTCTTCCATCCGCTGCGTTCGAACATGCGCATCACCGGGGTGGCCACGAAGGTCGTCACGATGGTCATCAGCGCAAGGATCGTGTAGAGCTGGCCGGTGATCAGTCCCGCGGTCAGGCCGATGTTGAGCAGGATCAGCTCCATCAACCCGCGCGCGTTGGCGAGCGCGCCCATCGCACCCGCTTCGCGCCAGCTCATCCCCTGCCACCGCGCTACAAGTCCGATCGCGCCGAACTTGCCTGCGAAGGACACCACCAGCACGACCGCCGCGACCAACAACACCTTGGCATCGAAGATCAGACTGAGCTTGGTGTTGAGCCCCGAGTAGATGAAGAAGGCCGGAAGCAGCAGATAGGCGACCAACGGTTCGAATCGCTCGCGGATCAGGTTGAGCAACGCACCGCGCGGCATCACGGTGCCCGCGACGAACGCGCCGAACACCGAGTAGATGCCGACGTAGTCGGTGAACCAGCTGGATACCAGCACCACGAGCAGCACGATCGTCAGCGGAACGACAGGCAGGCCACCGGCCCGTTCGCTGTCGCCGTCCCGTGGCGTCCAGGTGTTCAACCGCGCCAAGAACCGCCGCGCGACGAGGGTCATGAAGATCAGAAATGCCAGGCCGCCGCCGATCGCCAGGAAGGCCCCGAACATGGTGTCCTTCGTCGTGGCGACCACCGTGGCGAGCAGCACCCAGGCGCAGGCGTCGTCGACCGCCGCGCAGGACAGCGACATCGTGCCGAGTCGGGTGTTCAACAGGCCCGAGGCATAGATGATCCAGGCCAGCATCGGAAACGCGGTGATCGCGATCGCCGCCGCAACGAACAAGCCGCCCTGCCACGTCCCGACTTTGCTCGTGAAGTAGCCGCCCTGCCCGACCATCCATACGCCGACCAGACCACCCAGCACCAGGGGCAGACCGATACCTGCGGCCGAGGTGGCACCCGCCTTGCCCAAATGCGATTGGAGAATCTCCAGCTTGAACGAGGCGCCGACCAGGAACATGTACAGCACCAGACCGAGCTGGCCGACGACATAGATGGCGGTGAGGTTCGGGTGGGTGATCGTCGCCGTGCCGACCGTCAATGTCGTCGGGAACAGCCACTCCTGGGCCGACGGCCAAGCCCAGCCGAGCAGCGATGGCCCCAACGCGAAGCCTGCGGCCATGATCGCCACCACTTGGACCTGACCGAGCCGCCGGAACACCGGCCAGAGCAGGCGACAGGTCACGAGAATGATCGCGACCTGCAGAAAGAAATGCGTCGTTACTTCGAGTAGTGAGGGCATGCTCAACCTCGCTGACTGATTCCGTCTGGAATCAGTGCATCATCGCTCGTGGATGGCAATTCATCCAGGGGTCAGGAACTTGGTGTCCGGCTTCGGCCGATCGCACCGCTGAGTCACCGCGTGATGACATAGCCGTCGTCGGGGCGGTGGTCGCGCGAGCGGCGCAAATCGGTGACGGCGAACGTGCGCTGTATCCAGCGGTCGGCGCCGTCGTAGCGGGGGCGGAAGGCGGTGCGGCCGTGCACGGTGACCCGGTTGTCGACGACGACCAGGTCGCCCGGCTCGAGGACGGTCGTGTGCGCGGCCTGGTCGCAGGCTCGGCCGAAGTCGGCGAGCGCGGCCTCGGCGCGGGGAGTCAGCGCCCTGGTCGCGATGGTCGCCATCCGAATGTCCGGATCGTCGGGAGCACCGGACAGTATCGGCTGCGGTGCGCGCTCGGTGTCGTCCGAACCGAAGGATGGCGGTGGCGCAGTGATGAATTCGGGCGCGGACAAGACTTGTGTGGTCGCCGCGGGCAGTAGCGGCAGCACCTCTCGCAGGCACGCAGTGCGCAGCCCGGCGACGCGGTCGTGGTCGGCACGCAGGCACAGCAGCAGCACATAGTCCGGTTCGTGCTGATGAAAAGCGTTCTCGTTGTGAAAGGTCAGCAGCACCGAGCCTGCGTTTCCCGAGAACGACTCCTTGCCTCGGATCGGCACGACGTCCTGCACCAGCGCACCGGACTTCTCGGCCAGATACGCGAGCGGATCGCCGAGCACACACGCGAGCATGGTGAGCACCGCAGCGGCGACGGCCGGGTCCCGCTGCACCGAGTCCGGCACCGACGGCGTGGCAGGCAACATCGCCTCGTCGACCGGCAGGCCGTGGATTACCTGGAAACCCCGAAACCCGGAGTGCCGCCGGAACGTTCGCAGACCGCGGCGCAACGCCAGCGGCAGCGCATCGCTGGCATGCCTGGCACCACGCACCCAGCTCGGGTCATCCACCCGCCCTTCGGCGCACAAGGTGCGGGCGAGGCGGTCCACCTCGGCGGTATCCGCCGGACTCATCCGCAGATCATCGAGATCGACAGTGGCCTGGTTGGTTTCGCGCGACATCACTGTCTCCTCATCAGCGGGGGCAAGTCCTCAGCGGTGGCGCAGAGCCGCTATGGCTTCGGCGACATAGTGGTCGCCGAAGCGAATCAGCGGCGCATAGTGCGCCGCCCGCCGATGCCGCATGGACCGCAGTTCACCGACGGCGTTGTCCGGCCCGGAGGGTGACTGCGCGATGGAACGACGCTGCCGCACCATCGAATACGCAAGCGTGACATGGCGTTCACTGTCGATCAGATCGGCTTCGAGCAGCGCGCCTCTGGCGTCGGCGAGTTCCGGTTCTCGGGCGTGCAATTCCTCGAACGTCTCCGGTAGCTCGCTGAGCAGATCCTTCATCGCGCCACGAAAGGTCTTGTAGCCGCGGTGTTGCCGACCACTCAACGGGATCGTCACGTCCGGCGGTTGCATCGTCGGTCGGACGGCGGCCAGGTAGTACTCCACCGGGATCGTGCTGGCGTGGATCATCGCCGCGGGAAAACCACGCACGTAGGTGGTCGCGTCGTCGAGTCGCGTCAAAGCGAGATCGGCCGCGCCGCTGCGCAGATGGTGCGTCGCGTCGGTAACGGCCACCGCCGCACAGATGTTGAACAGCACGTGGACCTGATGACCGACAATCCACCTGGCGGTCCATTGCCGCTCCAGCGAAACCTGTTCCGGCTCTTGAGCATCAGGGATGCGGGCGGCCGACGGCTCGTCGGCCGCGGTGGTGCCGGTGAGATCGAGCACGGCCTGCCGCATGCCCGCGACCTCCACCGCCAGGTCGGCACCGGACAGTGGGGCGCTGCACAAATCCCGCAGACCGCGGTAGACGACGAGGACACCGTGCAGGGCCGCCTGCTGATCCGAAAGCTCGACCTCACGAACCCGAAAGAACGACTGGCTCACCGACTCTGCGGGCAGCTCCTCGCCGATGATCGGCCCACCGGTCACCGACAATCCGCCGACCAGCTCACCGGCCGCGGTCACCGCGTACCGCAAGGCCGTGGTTCGTTCGAGCGGCCCAGCGTGCGTTGGGACCTCGGCCAGGGTGATCGCGGTCCGCTGCGCGTCGGCGCGCACTTCGGCGCCGAGGTCCGTGATGGGTTCCCCGCCCTTCGGTTCCCGGAATACAGCCACCGGCGGATACGGGACTGCTACCGAGGTACCCATAGATCAAGGCTATCCGGGATCAGCCCGCCCGCGCAGTCACTCGATCAGATCGATGTAACCAATTGCCCGGCAAAAGATCTCAGCCTTCGACGGCGTGACCGACCAGAATCCACAACGAGCCGTGCGCCCGCTACATCCCGGCGATGACCTTGCCGCCACCGATCCGCGGTGGCTTCCGCTGCGGCCATGGGTATTTCACCGAGCAGGGCAAACTCGTCGCCACCGAGCCGGGGAGGGTCAGATCGAACGTCGCCGGCCGGGGACGAAGCGGTTCACGGTCTTCTGGTATTCGGCGTAGGCGGGCCGTTTGCGCACGCTGTAGTACTCGGCGGGGACAGCGCCGGTGTAGACCACCAGGGTGTTGTACATGAGGTAGACCGCGAGACCCAGGCCAAAGATCAACAAGGCCACCTGCGCGACCGAGACGCGGTCGTGCAACGCGACCGCCGACGGCACGGCCAGGATCGCTAGCGCTACCCACTGAGTCCATTGGAAGAAGTAGTTGGGATGGCGGCTGTAGCGCCAGAGGCCGACATCGCAAATCGATGTCCGGTTGCCGCTGGCGATCGCCGCGGCGGCGAAGCGACTCTTCTGCAGATCCGAGAGGCTTTCGAGTCCGTAGGCGATGAGCCACACCAGGATCGCGAGGCATTCGACGGCGGTGAGCCGGGTCGAGTGGTTGGTGGAGATCAGTATCGCCGGCATCGCGAGAAAGGTGGCGTTCGCCAGCGCCTGGACCGAGAGCTCGAACTGCAATGAGACTCGTTCACTGCGGAATCCAGCGCGCTCCCAGCGACGGCGTTGATAGACGTAGCGAGGTAGCTCGTGGTCGAATTCGCCGCGGCGCCACATGTGGATGCCCCAGATTCCCATGCGGGCGCCGATGACGGTGTAGCACGCGCCGACCGTAATGGTCAGTGGCGTCAACGATTCCGCGAAAATGAAGGTCTGAAGGCCGATGGCGGCCAGGCCGAGTGGCCAGGCGATGTCGACGGAGGACATGCGGCCGGTGCGCCAGGCGGGGATGGCCACTACCGGGATGAAGATCGCCAGCTGTATCAGCAGGTTCCAGGCGGCGAAGTGCGCCGTCGGCGCGGCGGTCAGCAGCAGGATCCAGCCTGCGGCGAACAGCACATAGGTCGTGATTCGTTGTTTCATCGATCTCGCTCCGGGGTGCGCGGAAGTGTGGGTAAGCGACCTGCCAACAACCGACTATAAGACATATTCGTAATGTGTAACATAATCGGCCAGGGGCTGCATGCCCATGACCGATCAGGGAGGATGAGATCCGCAGCACACCACGCCTACGCGGGGACGGCTCGTCCGCCGGGCCCTCCTCTCGCGCCGGTAACCTCGCCCGCATGAGTCCGGCGCCGAGATCGACCCCGCCTGCCGAAGGGTGGCAGGCAGGGGCCAATCCCGCGGGCCGCGGCCGCCCCGCCGCAGCACAACCCGACGATGTGCTCGTCGCCGCGCGGCGCCAGTTCACCGCCGAACAGCGCATCGACGTCCAAGCGATCGCCGCCGAACTCGGGCTCGGCCGAGCAACCATCTACCGCTGGTTCGGCTCGCGGGAAGGACTCATCGGCACGTTGTTGCTCACCGACTGCACCGTGCTGTTCCGCCGCGCGGAGCAACGCGCCAACGACGCGACCGGAGCACATCGGGTACTGCAGACCATCGATGGGTTCAACCGTAAGCTGATGACCAACAACGCCTTTCGCGCCTACATCGAGCTGGAGCAACGAGCGGCGCTCCAGGTCCTCACCTCCGCGGCAGGCACCTTCCAACCCGGTGCCGTCGCTTTGGTGACCGCACTGATCGAACGCGCGGTCAACGAAGACGGCTACCAACCGCCCCTGGAGCCCGCAACGCTGGCGTACGCCCTCGCGCGCCTGAACGAAGCATTCCTCTACAACGACGCCGTCATCGGCCTCAGCGGCGACCTCGACGTCCTCCACGACGTGCTCGCCGCACTGCTCGGCATCCCACACCAATCGCGATGACGCATTCACACACAATCAGGTTGTGCCGCAACGCGTTCTAGGCTTTCAGTGCACGCTCCAGCGCCGCGGCTACCCGGTCCAAGGGATCGGTGTTGCCCTCGGTCCGACACAGGACTAGCGCGCCTTCCATTCCGGCGATGACCAGGGTGGCCAGATTCGTGGCGTCTGCCGCACTGAAACCGTTGCGTGCCAAGCATTCCCGGAACGGCTCCTGCCAGCGCCGGAAGACCTCACGCGCCGTCGACCGTAAGGGCTGCTCGTCGGGGCCGGCGCCGAGCGCGATCGCCGCGACGGTGCATCCGGCCGGCTGATCGCCGCTGGCCATGACCAGTTTCGCGGCTTCCAGGATGGCGCGCATCGCCGGGATCGGTTCTTGCGCAGCGCACACCGCGGCGATGCCCGGGCTGACCATGCCGTCGATGTAGGCCATGACCTCTGTGGCCATTTCCGTCTTCCCGCCGGGGAAGTGGTGATAGATCACGCCACGGTTCGATCCGGCGCGCTCAGCGACCTCCCGAATCCCGGTTCCCGCGTATCCCTGCGCCCGGAACAGCTGCGCCGCCTGACGGATCATGCGCTTGCGGGTATCGCCTGCCACTAGCGGCTCCCCTTTCGCACCTCTTGACTATGTCGATCGACATAGATCATACTCGCAACACTCTATGTCGATCGACATAGACGCGCCGACACACCCAAAGCTCCCATGACGATCGGTGATTGCCAGCAGAAACGGAGTCCGACATGCCGATGCTCCACGTAACCATGCCCGCCGGAGTGCTCGCTGCCGACAACCGACAGGCGTTGCGGACGACGATGGCGGCGACACTGCGGAAATGGGAAGGCGCACCCGATATCACCTTCTTTCGCAAAGCCACCTGGTCCCGGATCGACGAACTCCCCGCCGACCCTGCCACGAACGAGCCGCTGCGGGTCAACATCGATGTCACCGTGCCCGCCGGAGTCATGTCCGACCAGCGCAAAGCAGCCTTGATCCGCGACCTGATCGCTAACATCCGCGCGGCCGCAGCGCCGACCGTCGCCGATCGCCTGTTGCCGTCGGTGCTGATCCACGAGCAGCCTGCAGGCACCTGGGGTGTGGCAGGCCACATCGTCCCCTTCGCCGAGGTCACGGCGGTCATGGAAACGTTCGGGCGACTACAGATCCGACGCCTCCCAGCCCGCGTCGCCGCGCTTGCCCTCGTCGTCGTGCGGAGCTCTCGTGACCGTCGCCGGAGCACCGACCGTGACCGGACGGCACCGGGTATCCGGCACGTCAGCGGCCTGTCCCTCGCCACCGCGAACCCGGAGCCGCTCGCGCCGATTGTTCAGCTCACGATGCCCACCGGGATCCTCACCGACGGCGACCGACAGGCACTGCGAAAGACACTGGCCACGACAGTGCGACGCAGGCACGACACCACCGACCTCGATCGATCGGGCTCGATCCGGATCGACGAACTTCCCGGCGACGCCTTCGGCAGCACCGAGGACAACCTGTCCCGGTTCCGCATCGACGTCACCGTGCCCGCCATCTCGTCTCCGGACAAAGCAGCCATGGTCCGCGACCTGACCGCCGACATCCGCACCGCCGCCGGACTGGCTGTCACCGACGGCGCACGAGTGTGGGTATTCATCCACGAACAGCCCCGAACGCCTGACGCAAGGACAGAGGCGGGATCGCTCCAGCGCGTCGACGCGCCACGCTGATCCGCGGACACCGCGGCGGGTAAGCCGACGCTGCGTGTTGGTTCCACTGCGTTTGCCCAGGTAGGCAGTAACGTTTGGGATTGCTCGCAAGGCGGCGGGCGCTCGACTTGCTGATCGACCCTAGGCGATCGGAGGCCGCGGTGCTGGCGACCCGGGACTGGAGCGACGTGCTGGCCGAGTCGGCACGGTGGGTGCTGATCGCGTTTGCCAGCACCTGCGTGGTCTTCCTGGTGTGCGCGGTGGTGTTGCTGCGGACCACCAAGTGGGGCAAGCAGTTCCGGCGGGTGACCGCGGCCTACTTCACCGGGCGGACCGCGCTGCGTTCCTGCGCGTACGCGGCGGCGCTGCTGTTCAGCGCGGTGTTGATGGTTCGCGTTCAGGTGCTGCTGTCCTATCAGGGCAACGACATGTTCACGGCGCTGCAGAAAGCCGCCGAGGCGATGGGGCGAGCGGACCAGGCCGCGCTCGACGCGGCCCAGCGCGCTTTTGTGCACGCACTGGCCATGTTCGGCGTGCTCGCCGTCGTCGACATAGCCCGGACTCAGCTCGACTTCTTCCTCGGCCAGCATTTCGAGATCGATTGGCGCCGTTGGCTGACCGAGCATGTGAGCACCGAATGGATCGACGACCGGGCGTACTACCGGACTCGATTCATCGATGAACCCATCGACAACCCCGATCAGCGCATCCAGCAGGACGTCGGCGACATGATCTCCAGCACCAGAGCGCTGTCGCTCGGTGCGGTGACCGCGGTGCTCTCGGTGGTGTCGTTCACCAAGATCCTGTGGGAGCTGTCGGCGCCGCTGAGCCTGTTCGGTCTCGAAATACCGAGGGCCATGGTGTTTTTGCTCTTCACCTTCGTGCTGGTCGCCACCAGCGGCGCCTTCTGGATCGGCCGCCCGCTGATCCGGCTCGGCTTCGACTACCAGGCCGCGACGGCACACTTCCGTTACGCGCTGGTGCGTTTGCGGGACAACGCCGAGCGAGTCGCGTTCTATCGTGGTGAAGCCACCGAAAAGCGGTCATTGTTAACGCTTTTCACGAAAGTGCTGAGCATCTACCACCGGCTGGTGCTGCGCACCACCTGGTTCATCGGCTGGAACCAGGCGGCCAACGAGGTGGCCCTGATCCTGCCGTGGCTGCTGCAATCACCGCAATTCTTCGCGGGCAAACTGACTCTCGGCGATGTGCAGCAAACGACCGCGGCCTTCGGCCACATCCAGAACTCGTTGTCGTTCTTCCGCAACAGCTATCGTGATTTCGCCGCCTTCCGCGCCACCCTGATGCGACTGGACGGCCTGCGCAAAGCCTGCGCGGAGGCGCACGAGCTGCCCGCGATCGGGGCACGCACGCTCGACGACGCGGTGGAGCTGGACAAGGTCATGGTGGCCAAGCCCGACGGTGAGGTACTCATCGCGGATCTGCGGCTGCGACTACGCGCGGGGGATGCGGTGGTGATCAAGGGCCGCTCCGGCAGCGGCAAGACCACCCTGCTCCGCGCGATCGCCGAATTATGGCCGTACACAAGCGGTATCGCCGGACTGCCGACCGACACCATGTTCTTGTCCCAGCTGCCCTATCTCCCGCTCGGCGACCTCCGCTCAGCAGCAATCTATCCGGCGACCCCCGATACGACCACGGATGCGGCACTCGGCGCGGCGCTGGCAAAGGTGCGGCTGGATCACCTGGTCCCCCGGCTGGACGAGACGGCCGACTGGGCGAGCATCCTCTCCCCTGGCGAGCAGCAACGTCTCGCTTTCGCCAGGGTCATTCTGCTCCGCCCCGCCGCGGCATTCCTGGACGAGGCCACCTCAGCCGTGGACGAGGAACTGGAACTCGCCCTGTACCGGCTGATTCGCACCGACCTGCCCGACCTGATCGTGGTCAGCACCGCACACCGCGCCACGGTGGACCAGCACCACACCGCAAGGCTGGTGCTCGACGGCGACGGCGGTTGGTCGCTCGAACCCAACAAGGTGGCGCCCGCCTGACGGCTACCGCTGTTCGGCGAAGTCGGCCGTACTGCTTGTCGATTGGTGATACTGAGTGTCATGACCGCTGTCACCGCGTTGGACCTGCCCGAATTCGATTATCTGGCACCGGATCTGACCGGGGCCGTCTACCACGAGCGGCTGGCCGCAGTAGCCGCGCAGGGGTGGTTGGCCCGCGCGCCACTCGGTTTCGTGGTGCTGGAACGTGCGGCGGGCGAGTTCTTTCTGCGGTCACGCCACACGGCGTTCCCTGGACGCGAGATCGCCGAGTTCTTCGGAGTGCGCGGCGGCAGGCTCGCCGACCACATCGACGCCAATATTCTCAACCTGTCCGGCGACGTGCATCGTCGGCTGCGCAAGCTCGTCGGTCCGGCCTTCACCCCGCATGCGGCGGATCGCTGGCGCCCGACGATGCGCGAGTTCCTGGCCAGGATCGGTGCCGATATCGGCCCGTCGACATCCTGTGAATTCGTCGCTACGGTCGCGAAACCATATGCCTCGCTCATGATCTCGACGGTGCTCGGCGCATCCGAGGACGACGCGCCGCGCCTGCACGAGTGGTCGAACTGGATCCAGAAACAGTTCGACGTCAAGGCGCTGTCCACCGAACTGCCGCGCATCGAAGAGGCGCTGGACGAGGCATACGCCTACGTCGAGACGCTCCTCGCGCGCCATCGGAGCGAACCCGTCGACGACCTGGTCGGGGCACTGCTCGCTGCCGAAGACGAGGGTGCAGGACTGTCCCACGACGAGTGCGTGAACCTGGTGCTCAACGTCCTTGCCGGCGGCGTCGACACCACGCAAAGCCAACTCGCCCATGGCATCCGGCTGTTCGCCGAGCACCCCGATCAATGGGCGCTGCTGCGCGACCGTCCCGAACTGGTCGATCAGGCAGTGGCGGAAATCCTACGGCTGGAGCCGATCACCCCGTTCACCGCACGAATCTGCGTCGCGCCCATCGAATACCGCGACGTGACGTTCCCGGAGAACACGATCCTCGCCATCTGCGCCGAGCGAGCCAACCGGGAACCGCCGGACGGCAACGACTTCGACATCACCGCCGAACGCGATACCCGCGTCCTCACTTTCGGCGCGGGCACCCACTACTGTCTCGGCGCGAACCTCGCCCGCGCCGAACTCGCCGAAGCCCTGACCTATCTCGCGACCCGGATGCCCGAGCTGACACTGGACGGAACTCCGGAAGCGACCGGAGTGGAGGGCATCTATGGGATGCACTCCTTACCGGTTCGCTGGTCGTGGCCGTCGGCTCAGTAAGGCGCGGGCACGTCGATGATCAGCTCGTTCGGGGTGGGGTTCGTGCTCACCTGAACGGCAACCTGGCCCGAGCCTTCGAGCGTGAAGAAGGCGACGTTCCAGCCGTAATGGCCGTCGTACTGGGTGCTGCGGGTTTCGGTTTTGCTCGCGCCGGTGCCCAGATTGCGCATCGTGACCGTTACCGGGATCGAGCAATTGTTTCCGCCGCCCGGCGCGGCCGACAGCGAGCCGAACGGATCGCTCGCGGCGTCGCGGGCAAAGTTCACCGTCACTCGCGCCGAACTATCGTGGAAGTCGGCGAATTCCCGGGCTTGCTGCCCCTGACTCGCCGAAACCTCAGCGGTGACCTTTCCCGAACATCCCGGTCCGCCATCGATATGTGCGGGTTCGAAATACACCGGCGCCGCGGCGGCAGGGCCCGCGGATACTACGACTGCGAACATCGGCAGAATCGACACTGCCGCGAACTTCAGCACGCTTCGCATCATGACTCCCATCCTTGCTCAGATCGGCACGGGATCGACCGGTTCGCGCGCATCGTGCACCGACGCAGCCGGGCAATTCCCAGGCAAACTCTCACGCTAGCAGAGACGACAGGCCCTCGACCTGGGAGATCGGATCTTCCAGCACTCTCTGAGAGATCCCTAATGATTGCTCAACCATTGCTGAAGATCGGTCGCCTACGGTCGATATTGCTAGTCGTTCGGTCCGTACCCGCGACGCACAGGAGAAAACACTCGATGACCGCTCACACCCTCATGGCCCGAGTCCGCGTCATGAACGCACTCACCAGAACCCGCAGTTTCAAGCGACGTTCTGTCAGTGCCGCCGCCGTGGCCGCGATGGCTGTCCTAGCTTCGGGATGTGCAATGGGATCCGCCCCCGCCGAGCCAGTCGGCCGTGATCACTTGGTATTGACGGTGTCCAACAGCGCAAACCCGAACGCCAACGGGACATTTGACCTGTGGTGCAACCCCGCCGCCGGCGACCATTCCGCTGTGGACGCGGCCTGCGCGAAGTTGGCAGGCTTCGGACCGGAACAGGATCCCTTCGCGCCGGTGCCGGCAGACGCCATCTGCACGCAGCAGTACGGCGGACCCGAGGTTGCCCATGTCGCAGGAACCTGGGCGGGGCGTCCAGTAGACGCGACGTTCAATCGGACGAACGGATGCGAGATCAGGCGCTGGGACAGCCTCGTACCGCTGCTGCCCGAAGCTCCCGCGTAACCGTTGCGCACCTCATGCCCCCTTTCCCGGGGCGGCGGGCCGAGGACTACACCGAGGTAGTCCTCGGCCCGCCGCGCCTTCGGCTGACTCAGCACCGCACGCCGGTGACGGCAAATCGCTCGACGTCCGCCACGTGCCCGCCGGTGGCGACCGCGACGGTCAGCACGGCGGGGCAGTTCGTCGCGAACGGGATGCTCGCGGTCCAGGGTGCATTCGTGCCGCCCGCAGGAATCCCCGCGCGCTCACCGATGGGCAGCTGCTGGTCCGAACGGAGGACTCGCAGCCGAAGACTCTCATCGACGCCGGACAGCACGCCGCTGACGGCGATCGGCGACTTCACCGTTGTCCCGTAACCGGGTTCGGTCACCGTGAGGGTGCTGTCCTCGGTGCCGACCACCTCCCACGGCGCGTCCTCCCCGGCGCCGATGCGGGCAAGATGCACCACCGCCGCAGTCACCGAATCACCGTTCGGATTGTCGAAACCCACACTCACCCAGGCTTGTTCACCACGGACCGAGGTATCCACCACCGTGTCGACATTCGCATAGCCCAGATACTGCTGGGTGAACGACAAGGCGGTCGTCTCTGCATCGAGATGCCACGGCTGATGCCCACCATCGCGATAGGCACGCTGCCACGCGTCCGCGGCGGCAACACTGTCGAACGGCCACAGCGGCTGATACCCGAAGCGATCGGGTGCAGTCGGCGCGCCGGGAGTGGAAGAAGCAGCCGAGGTCGGACCGGCCGATTGCGACGTTGGCGTACCCGTAGGTGTCGAAGTCGGGCTGCCACGCCCACTCTCACCGCACGCGACTGACACGGTCAATGCGACAGCAGTCAGCAGCATTGCGCTCACCCAACGGCGTTGTGCGGCAGCATTCATGATCGACGCTCCTGGTCGCCCCTCGTCTATCGACTGTGCCACGATCTGCATCGCGCAGGCAGGGGCCAAAGTCCCTCCGCCCACGCCCGGCTCGTCAGTACTTCGAATTCAAGTAGTGGGCAGCGTGTTGGGTCCACGTCTGTCCAGTGTTGTCGAACTCCTGGCCCGAGTAGCCCGTGTGGGTGCCACGCGGCCACGGCGTGAGATATCCGGCGGTACCTTCGATCGCCGCGAGATACCGATGGACGTTCTGCTTCGGGTTGATGGTCACCATCTGCACGAGTTCGCTGATGATCATCGGACCCGTATTGCCGAGCCGAGCACCTTCGACCAAAGAGAACGGACCGACCGCCGCGTCGACGAACCGCAGCGGCGATTCGGGTGGGCTCGCGGTAATGATGTCGAACGGGTTGGCGTATTCCCGCACATCCAGATCCGGCCACGGGCCATGCTCACCGTGCAATCCGTGCGTGTCGTCGGCGCACCTGTCATGCACCGAATCACCGCGCCTGCGTAGCGGATTGGCAATGAATATCGCGAACGCGATGTCGAGCGGACTTCCGTCGGCGTTGGTGAACTCCCCCGACGCCACACCCTCGAGAATCGTGCTCGCACAGATCCCACCGAGCGAGTAGCTGATCAGCCCACAGACGTTGTCGGTGTCGCGGATCGCCGCGACCCCCGCGGCGACGCCGATCGCCACAGACCGCTCCAACGACGGCGAAAACACCGTCCCACCGGGGCCGAAGGAACTGATCTGCGCAGGCCAAATCGGCTCCACACAGCGGAATTTCGAAGGATCCAACAGATCGGTGACCGAGGCCACCATTCCGCTCGGCGCACCGCCAGGCCCCCTGGGTTCGCCGGTACCTCGAAAAGTGATGATGTCGTACATGATTCGAAACTTTCTTCGCCTAGCAGGTCGTGGTACGCGGCACTACCCGTAATTCACAACGCAGCTGCCTGGAGTCCTTGTCGCCGTCTTTGCCGACAAGGACTCTCCCCTCCGGCAGGAGCGTCGTGGTGTACCGAGCACGACGTGGGATAGCACTAACTCCCAGGAACGAAGAAAGTCTTCAACACCGCCGTCTCACCGGTGTCTCAACGGTGTTTCACCGAAGCCGCACGCGCTCCTCGCCAGATCTGCTGCGGCAGCATCTGACTCGTTCAGCCAGCAGCGTTGCTATTCCCGCACAGACCTGCGCGAGGCGAGTTGCTGTTGCACATCTCGGAGTCGATCGACGTGGCGCTGCCAACCGAATCCTGACCTGGCGTAGTACCCGGTTGTCTGTCCGACGAGCAGTGCGGCGGTCTCCGCTTCGCCGGTGGCGAGGGCGAGGGCGGCGGAGACCGGGCGGACCGCCAGCCACTGGATGCCGCCCGGCATGACGTGGGCGTACACCTTGTCCAGTAGCGACCTCGCCTCGGCCAGTTCGCCTTTGCGGATCAGCACCCAGGCCAGATCGATGTCGGCCATGCTGATGCCGCCGTTCAGGAAGGACTGTGCGGTGCGGCAATGCCGTTCCGCGTTGTCCAGACGATTGGCTGCCAGTTCTACGGCGGCACGGATCAACTCGTTGTGGGACAGGACCCGGCGTTCGTCCACGCGCTTGGCGTAGCTGCCGGAACGCCGGACGCAGTTGTCGGATTCGTCGGCAGCAGCCAGTGCGTCCGCACTTCGGCCCAGGGCCAGCAGCGCGGCTGCCCGATTGTTGAGTGCACGGGCGAGCTCGTGGTCGTTGCCGGACTCTTCGTGGAGCTTGATCGCTCGCTCGATGTTGGCGATGCCGGCGTCGGGCAGCCCGGCGAACAGTTCGGCGGCACCACTGGCGTTCGCGAACAACGGCATTCGTTTCCGGTCACCGTTGCGCCGCGCATGCATTTCTCCGGCTTCCAACGTGGCGACGGCTGCCCCGAGTTGACCGCGTTTGATGTCGACGATCCCTCGGTAGTAGCAGATCTCGAGCACGAGCCCGTCGTCGTCCATTGTTGCCGCCAGTTCGCCGGCTTTGCCGAACACCTCCGCCGATTCGTCGAGCCGATCGGCCATCAGCAGATGAAACGCGTACTTGCTCAACGCGTTTGCGCGTTCCGCAGGGGTTGCCGCAGCGGCAGTGATCAGCGCTTCGAAGTGCCTGATCGCATCGCGATACCGCCCGCGTTCCTTCCATGGGGTATGCATGGCCACGGCCAGTTCCAGCCCGAGATGTTCCCATGGCGCGCCCGCCGAATACTCCAAGGCCTCCAACACGTTCGGCCACTCGGCGAACGCCGCGGCAGTAGCGCTGTCGGGCCCGGCGTCGTCGGCAGCGCGCACCAACTCCAGGCACCAGGCGACGTGCTGTTGCCGGGTTGACGCCCGCTCTCCGGCCTCGACCAGCATGGTGGAGGCGTAGTCCCGCACCGTTTCCCGCAGCGAGAAGCGCCGGGTGCCCGCATCCATCGACACGGCGACCAGGCCGCGGTCCACCAGCCGCGCCAATGCCGGCGCGACATCGTCCTTTTCGAGGCGACCGGACGGCACCACCCACTCGGCCGATTCGAGCGCGAATCCACCCGCGAACACCGATATCCGGCGTAGCACTGCCTGTTCCAGCGGATCGAGCAGCGCGTAGCTGCAGTCCAACACTGCGCGCAGGCCGACATGCCGATCGTCGCCCGCCTCGCGTCGGCCGTCCATGAGCAGCCGGATCCGTTCGTCGATCCGTTGCGCGAGTTGCGGAATGCTCGAGGTCGAGGTGAGGCCGGCGGCCAGTTCGATGCCGAGCGGCAGCCAGTCCACCGCGGCGCACACCGCAGCCAGCTCGGGCTGCTCGCCGGCCGGGACTGGCCGAAGGGCGCGCTCGGCGAACAACTCGAGGCCCGCGGCCTCGTCCAATGGCCCGACCCGCAACGAGACCGCGCCGGGAAACTCCAGCTTTCGTCGCGAGGTCACCAGCACGGTGAGCCCGGGGACCTGCGCCATCAGTCCGGCGAGTGTCACCGTGAGCTCATCGACCATGTGCTCGGCGTTGTCGAGCAGCAGCAGCGCACCCGATAACGCGCCGGTGACCCACTCTCGACAGGTCTCCGGTCCAGCATCGCCTGCGACCGCGACGGCAATGGCCCGGTACAGCGAATCCTTGCGATGCATCGGCGTCAGTTCGACGGACACCACGGGCACGCCGGAGTCGGCGACGCGTTGCGCTACCTCCAGCGCAAGCCGGGATTTGCCGCTCCCCGGCCCGCCGACCACGGTCACCACGCCGCGCTGCTCGAGACCGTCGAGCACGTCCGCGAGCTCACGCCGCCTGCCGACGAACGTGTCGTTGGCTGCCGAATGTCCGGTGATGGCAGTTCTTTTGGCGCTATCGATCGCGGCGGCATAGCGCAGCCTCGGTGGTTGCAACGAGGAATCGTGCCGGAGGATGCGCAACTCGAGCTCGGCGGTTTCCGGTGTCGGGTCGACACCGAGCTCTTCGGACAGGGTCCGCCGCAACCGGCCGAGCCGATCCAGGGCATCGGCCTGACTTCCGGTTCGATACAGCATCAAGGCATACAACCGCGCGAGCGGCTCGTGCAGCGGATGCTCGGACACCAAAGTGGCTAGTTCCGTTGCCATTTCGACGCCGGAACCGAGCTGCAACGTCGCCTCCAAGCCTGCCACGACCAAGCTCAGCCGCCACTCGCTGAGCCGAGCCGCCTCCGCACTGGCGAACGGCGCGGACATCAGATCCGCCAAAGCCGGGCCGCGCCAGCACCGTAACGCGGCGTCGGCGGCCGACCGCACCGCCGCATGGTCGCCTGCCCGCCGAGCCGCGTGCATTCGTTCCGCCGCCGACTCGGCCGCGAGCAGATCGCCGACGGCAACGGTGGTCCAGTACCCCGCGGGCGATCGCACCACCGCGTGACCGTGGGTGCCGAGTGCCGCACGCAGCCGCGAAATCAACACCCGCAGCCGCGCGGCAGGCCGGTTCAGCTCCCCATCCCCCCAGAGATCAACGGCCAGTTGCCCGTCCGAGACCGGCGTGCCACGCGCCAGTGCGAGCCGGACCAGCGCGGCCCGCTCCAACGGACGATCGACGCCGACGTCGCGGTCGCCGTCGACGACCCGCACGGGGCCGAGAATCTGCACCTCTGCGGCATCAGGGGCAGCCCCGTAGCCCGAACGCGACCCGAAGTCCCCAAGCGTCCCTATCATCGAAAAACACCCACCACCAGCACAATCCCCCTCACAAACCGATCCACACCTGGTAGGCGTTCCCTCGGTGGTAACGAATCGTGCCTTCGACTGTCACACCTTGCGATTGTCGCTAGGAGCAGGGCGGATGGTAGGGATACTGGCCGAATCGGGTGGCCCACTCGGCTTCGGTGATCGTGGGTCCGTTCCAGTCGCACACCCGCTGGACCGCCTGATCGACATCGGTTTCCCAGATGCGGATGGCGCGGTCGCGCCCCGCCGAGGCCAGGGTGTGCCCGTCCGGGTGGAATGCCAGCGCGTAGACGAGGTCGGTGTGCCCGGAGAGGATGGCTCGCGCCTCGGGGTGATCGGGTCGGCGGACATCCCAGAGCCGAACAGAGCCGTCATTGCCTGCCGTCGCCAATGTCCTTCCGTCGGAACTGAAAGCGACGCCGTTGACCTGGCCCGTGTGTCCGGTCAGCGTGGCAAGTTGGCGCCCGGCGGTGTCCCACACTCTGGCGGTGCTGTCCCACCCCGCCGTGGCCACCGTGCGGCCATCCGGGCTGAAGGCCACCGCGCGCACGACATGGGTGTGCCCGGCGAGAACGGCCCCCGAGGTCGGCCGTCGCGGGTCGGTGACATCCCACAGGCGGGCGGTGCGGTCGTAGCTGCCGGTGACCACGGTGTGGCCGTCCGAGCTGAACGCGACGGCCAGCACGCGATCCGTGTGGCCGTCCATGACTGCGAGCTGCTGGGGTTTGCTCGGGTCGGTGGCGTCCCACAGTCGTGCGGTGTGGTCCTCGCCGCCGGTGAGCAGGGTGCGTCCGTCGGGGCTGAACGCCACGGCGCGCACGGTTCCGGTATGCCCGGCGAGCACGCCGGACCGGACCGGACGGGCCGGATCGGCGAGATCCCACAGGTGCACGAACCCGTCGTCCGCGGCGACCGCCATGATCCTGCCGTCCGACCGAAATGCGATGGACCGCAGCCGTTTCGGGTACGCAAGGGTGCTGAGGACGGCGGGGCGGGTCATGTCGGTGGTGTCCCAGATGCGCAGGACACTGTCCCAGCCTGCCGAGGCCATGACCCGGCCATCCGGACTGAACGCCACGGTCAGCACCAGGTCGGTGTGACCGGTCAGGACCGGCCCCGGCAGCGGCCACACTCGAGCCGAGTTGTCCCAACTTCCGGTCGCCAGGAGACGGCTGTCCGGGCTGAACGTGACGGCGTAGACGCCTTCGGTATGTCCGTTCTGGCCAAGAAGACTCGGCTCGCGGACATTGGTGATGTTCCACAACGTGGTGGTCCGGTCGGCGCTGGCGACGGCGACGGTCCGGCCGTCCTGGCTGATGGCCACCGCCTTCACCTCATCGGTGTGGCCGGGGAACGTTGCGAGAACCGCCGCGCGGTCCGGCATTCCGAGGTCCCAGAGGCGGGCGGTGTTGTCCGCACCGCCGGTGAGCAGGCTGCGTCCGTCCGGGCCGAAGGCGAGCGTCGAGACCTTCTGTCCCTCCGCCAGCGCGCCGATCGGCCGCGCGCGGCCGGGATCGCTGAGATCCCAGAGCCGCACGCTGCCGTCGGCGGTGGCGACGGTGCGCCGGTCCGCGCTGAACGCGACCGCCGTCACCGCGTCGGTGAATCCGTCCAGCGTCCCGATCTGACGGGCGTTGCGGGGATCGGCGACGTTCCACAACCGCACGATCTTGTCGTCACCGCCGGAGATCAGGACGGCGCCGTCGGGGCTGAACGCCACCGACCGAACGGGCGCTGTGGTCGGCAGGACCGTGGGCGGCCTGCCGCGATCGGTCATGTCCCACAACCGAATCGAGCTGTCCTCGCTGCCCGTCGCCAGCACCTGACCATCCCCGCGGAAGGCCGACGATGTCACGATTCCGGTGTGCCCGGCCAGTACCTGCGGCTCGGCAAGCGTTGCGACGTTCCACAACCGGACCTGGCGGTCGTCGTCGGTGGTGGCCAGCAGCCGCCCGTCCGGACTGAACGACACCGAGGTGACCGTGTCCGGATGATCCAGTCGAGTGAACCGTGGCCGCGCGGCGGCGCTGAGCAGGCCGCTGCGGGTGTCGATGGTCGGGACGAGCCGGTATGCGGACAGCACGAGCTGGCCTGCCAGACCGGGATCCGTCTCGGCCAGAGTCGGCGCCTCGACGACGACCTTCTGCGCGACGGCGAGGTCGCGTTGCTCCTTGGCGGTGTGCTCGGCGCGCATCGCGTACACGGTCGAGATCGCCACGATCAGCAACAGCACGGTGAGCAACGCGACGAGCTGGCGCAGGCGCCTGGTCCGCCGCCGGGCCGCTTCCTGCTCGGCGGCCTCGGCCGCCACACTCGCCGCGACGAATCGCCGTTCCCGGTCGGTCAGCGTCGCGTCGTTACCCGCGGCCCAGTCACGCGCAAGGGTAAGGCGCGCACCGCGATACAGCGCACCGGGATCCCGGTCGACCGATTCCCAGGCTTGCGTGGCATCGGTGAGATGGCGGTGCACGCGCAGTCCGTCGCGGTCGTCGTCGAGCCAGCCCCGCAGCCGCGGCCAGCCGCGGATCAGTGCCTCGTGCGCGATCTGAACGTGGTCGCGGTCGGCGGTCACCAGACGTGCGTTGGTCAGGGTCTCGAGCACCGAGGTCGTGGCCGGGTCGACGTCCAGTTCGGCCCGCGGCACCCGGCGTCTGGTGTCCTCGGTGCCTTCGCCGGGTGCGGTCAGGCGCAGGAAAAGCCCACGCGCCAGCTGCTTTTCGCTCGCGCCGAGACCGTTGTAGACCTGCTCGGCCGTGTGGGCGATGGCCTGGTCGATGCCGCCCGTCTCCTCGTAGCCGACCAGGGTGAGCCGGGTGCCGCGCCTGCGTCGCCAGGTCTCGAGCAACGCGTGCGACAGCAACGGCAACACCGCCGGTTGCCCTGCCGCCTCGGCGACCAACCGGGAAACCAGTGCGGTCTCCGCGATAAGGCCTGCGCGAGTGGCGGGTTCAACGATGGCATCCCTGAGCTGATCGGCGCTCATCGGACCCACCGGGACCTGGGCATCACGCAGCGCGGCAACCAACTCGGGGTACTGCAGGCAGTGGCCGTAGAAGTCGGCGCGCACGCCGAGCACCACCCTGGCTCGACTGGTCGACGCGGTCGACGCCGCGATCAGCGCCGCGATGAACGCGGCCCGCTCCTGCTGCGCGCGACAGAGGGTGAACACTTCCTCGAATTGGTCGATCACCATCAGCAGATCGGCGCCGTCGGGTTGGGCGATCATCGCCTGCCGGATGCGCAGATGCAGATTGCCGGAGTCCGCGGTCAGCTCAGCCTTGAGTGTCACCGCCGACTCGCCGGTCAACTCCGCCAACCGGACCGCCAGCTCCTCCAGCGGATGCGGTCCAGGCGTGAACAACAGCGTCGGCTGTGGCCCGGTGCCGAACACTCCCTCGCTGAGCGCAGTTGCCACCAGGCCTGCCCGCAGCGCCGAGGACTTCCCTGAGCCCGACGCGCCGAACACTCCGAGCAGCCGCCGCTCGCGTACCCGGGACAACAGGTCCGCGACCAATTCGTCCCTGCCGAAGAATCGCTCGGCGTCTCCCGGCTCGAAGGCGGCGAGCCCGACGTAGGGTGCTGGGGCTGCCGCGTCGTCTCGGCTGACGGCGTCCGCGGCGAACGCCAGCTCCGTGTCGACCGCATACCAGCGCGCCCGCCACTCTTCTCGTTCCCCGCCGCAGGCCTTCACATAGGCCAACGTCACCGCCAACGTCGGCAGCTTCCGCCCGGCGGCGGCCTGGGACAGCACGGCAGGCGAGTAGTGCGCGAGCGCACTCAACTCGCGATAGGTCGGACTACCTGCCTGCTCCCGGAGCAGGCGCAGCTGCGCCGCGAACACGCCCAACGGCCCGTTGGGTGAGTCCAGCGGCCGCTCTTGTCGAGGCACGTCGCCCCTCCCTGACATCCACCGGCGCCGCAGGCCGGACATTGTTTGTCTGGTTGCGCGCGCCGGAACAAAACAACCGGTGCCGTGAACAATAAAGCGCGCCAACGCCAAACAGCGAAAAGGAGCCGGCATGAAGGCAAAGGTTGTTGTGCTCACCTCGCCGGCACGGCCGTGGGTCGCATGACTTTCGTCGGAAGGGACCTGGAGCTGTCGGCGATAGCGACAGCACTGGAGGCGACCGCAGAGGGTCGCGGTGGCGTCATCGTCGCGGTCGGCGGCACCGGTCTCGGTAAGACGCTGCTGGTCGATCACGCGGTGCGACTGGCCACCGACCGGGGCATCGAGGTCAGCCGGATCGCCGTGCTGCCCACCCAGCCTGCCGGTTTCGCCTGGGCCAGTCTGCTGCGCAGCGCGGGCGGCGCACCGGAAGACACCGAACGACTGCTCGCGGCGCCCTCTGCAGTCGAGATCGACGCGGCCTGCGCGCAGATCCTGGCCACCGGCAGACAACTCATCGCCATCGACGACATCGACCGGGGCGGTCCCGAACTGCTTGCGATCCTCGCCGTATTCGTCTCGCGCATCGCCACCCGGCCGATCGTGCTTGTGGTCACGTCGTCCGTGCCTCTAGGCGTCGGCGCCGAATTCGCACTGTCGAGATTCACCGAGGAGCAGACCGCGGCGCTGATCGGTTCCGCGCAACCCGACGTGGCTCACGCGGTGTGGGCAGCCTCCGGCGGGGTGCCGGGCACCGTGGCCGCGCTCGTCGACGAGGTACGCCGACTACCCGACGACGTCGATCCCCTCGTTCAGCTCGCGCTGCTCGCGACGTCGTACCGCGGGACATATCCGCGAGTGACCATGAGCGCGTCGACCCTGGGCCGGATCGGGCGCAACATCGGTTTCCTCGACGTCGACCTGCCGACCATTCGCCTGCTCGAATTGGCCTTGGACCGGCCAGCGCCGCCGACGCAGCGCGCCTCGCTGCTGGCCGGTCTCGCGTTCGAGCTGATGGGCGATGCCTCGTCCGTTGATCGGCGCCGAGCCTTGATCGCCGAAGCCACCGAGCTGGCCGAGCGCGCAGGCGACGCACAAACGATCGCCGAGGTCATCCACGCCGGAATGCACGCACTCTGGGCGCCGAACGACCTGGAGGCACGGCTTGCGAACGTGACCAGGATGGTCGCGCTCGCAAGTTCCTGCGGCAACCAGGTACTGGAGTGGCACGGAACATTCTGGCGGTTCGTGATTCTCATGGAGACGGGCCGGATCGCGGAAGCCGAAAGCACGCTGGCCGCCTACGAGCGCGCGACCTCCGGCGACCCGGTCGCCGAGATCACCGCCGTTGCACGCCATGGCGTGATCTCCATCCTGCGCGGCCGGTACGCCGCGGCACGCGAACTCATCGACGCGATCCAAGCGCGCGGGCGCCGAGTACGGTTCGCCGATATCGACCGCATCGCCACGACACTCACCACGGCGATCGCGGTGGACTGCGGGCCCGTGCAGCAGATAGACCACTCGATCGCGCTGTTCACCGAAGCGGCGCGGCGCTCGCCCGGCCACTATTACGAAGCAGCGGCGGCCAGGATGCTCGCCGTGCGCGGCAGTCTCGACGAGGCGGGCATCGAATTGGAGCGGGTCCTCCCGCGGTTGCTCGACGGCTCGGGTCCGCGGTGGCTCGGTGCAATGGCCGATGCATGTGAGGCGGCGGTGCTGACCGCCGACACCGTCGCGTGCCAGCGTCTGTTGACCGTGCTGACGCCCTACGCGGGCCGGTTCGTGATCTGGTTCGGCGCCAACATGACCAACGGTCCGGTCGAGCGCCACCTCGGTGCGCTGTGTGTCGTGCTCGGCCACTACACCGCCGCCGTCCAGCATTACGAGCGAGCGGCCGCCGCCGAAGACCACATCGGTGCCCTACCCGGTCTCGCGCGCACCCTGGCCGGGCTCGCGGACGCGCTGGAACAGCGCGGGTATGACGGCGACGCAGCCCGCGCCGGGACGGCACGAGCCCGATCCGACTCCATCGCAACACGTTTGGGCATGCACCTGTTCTTGGAGCGGCGACGGCCCGCCGCCGACGAATGGGCACTGCGCCGTGAGGACGACGACTGGATTCTGCACGCCGGTGCCGAACGCGTCCGGCTCCGCGATTCGCGCGGCATCGGCTACCTTCGCTTCCTGGTCGGTTCGCCGGGACGCGAAATCGCCGCGGCGCGATTGGCTTCCGGCGGCGCGATCGTGGAAACCACAGCCGCAGACCCGATCCAGGATTTCGAGGCCGTCCGCGCCTACCGCAAGCGACTCGATCGCCTTGCCGCGGAAGCCGATGCCGCCGACCTCAGCGGTGACATCGACCGCTCGCGGCGGGTCGAGGCCGAGCGGGAGGCGATTCGCGCGGAGCTGCGGCAAGTCACCGCACTCGGCGGGCGTTCGCGCACCTTCTCCACCGAAGAGGAACGCGCCCGCATCAGCGTCACCAAGGCGTTGCGCGCGACAGTGTCGCGCATCGAGACCTCTGCCCCGCACTGTGCCGCCCACCTCCGCGCGTCCCTGCGCACCGGCCGCTTCTGCCGCTACGAGCCCGCCGCAGGCGGCCCCGCCCGCTGGCGAACCTGAGGTGCGTGCCTTGGCTTTCGAGGCTACTGGCGGGCTGAATCCTCTTGCTGGCGTGCAGGTTCGACCGGCCTGCGCGGCGATGCGGAATCCGCTCCCGCTGCGGGACCGAGTCGTTTACGAGTCCCGCAGCGGCAGTTCATGATTCAAGCGCTGTACTGGTAGGCCGGGTAGGTCAGGTAGCCGGTGTCGCCGCCCTGGTAGTAGGTGTCCTCTTCGACGGGCGCCATCGGGAGGGCGTTGCGCAGCCGTTCGACGAGGTCGGGGTTGGCGATGAAGGCGCGGCCGAAGCTGATGAGCTCGGCGCCCAGGCCGAGCCAGTGATCGGCCTCGGTGCGCCCGACCAGCTTCGGGCCCATGGGCACCACCGGGTTCATGATCAGCGTGCCCGGCCACGCGCGGCGCAGCTCGAGCAGGATCTCTTCGTCCGCAGTGGCTTCGAGATGAATGTAGGCCACCTCGAGCCGGGCCAACTCGCTCAGCAGCGCGGTGTACAGCTCGAGCACGTCGGATTCTTCGACGCCCCAGAATGTCGCGCCGGGCGAGAGCCGGATGCCGGTCTTGGCCGCGCCGATGGCGGCAACGGTCGCCTCGGTCGCCTCGACCGCGAACCGGATCCGGTTGGCGATCGAACCGCCATACCGATCCGTGCGCAGGTTGGCGTTCGAGGACAGGAACTGCGAGATCAAATAGCCGTTGGCGCCGTGCAATTCGACGCCGTCGAAGCCTGCCTCGACGGCGCGGCGACCGGCGTCGGCGTAAGACTCGGCGTGCTCGGGGATTTCAGCGAGGTCGAGCGCGCGCGGCAGCGGCGCGGGTTGGCGTCCTGACGGCGTGAACACCAAGCCGGCAGCGGGGAGAGCCGATGGCCCGGCGGGCTGCATGCCGATCGTCTCCGGGTGCGAGACCCGACCGCCGTGCATGATCTGCGCGAACAGGCGCCCGCCGTTGGCGTGCACCGCGGCGGTCACCGGGCGCCACGCGGCGACCTGCTCGTCGGTGTACAGACCAGGCGTCCCTGGGTTGGACTGTCCGATCAGGCTGGGTTGCACTCCCTCGGTCACGATCAACCCCGCAGTCGCCCGCTGCGCGTAGTACGTCGCCATCGACGGCGTCGCCAGGCCGCCCTCGGCGGCGCGGACTCGAGTCATCGGCGCCATCACCACCCGGTTGGGCAGCGTCAGACCGCCGAGCTGGTAGGTGTCGAAAAGTGTTGTCACATCAGGCTCCTCGTGCTCGGAACGCCCGGAATGGCGTGACAACTACGCTAAACTCTCACATGGATGTGAGAGGCAAGACCTTATGTCACAGGTCACACCAGAGAGGGCACCGTGCGCATCGGCGAATTGGCGACTCGAACCGGAGTCAGCATCAGATCCCTGCGGTACTACGAAGAGCAGCAGCTACTGTCCAGCGTCCGCAGTGCCAGCGGGCAGCGGCACTATTCGGACAGCGCCGTCGACCGGGTCGGCTTCCTCCAGCGGATGTTCACCGCAGGCCTGTCCAGCCGCACCATCGTCGAACTGCTGCCATGCGTCGATGCGCCGAGCACCGACACCTCGGATGCCGCGCTGGAACGCATGCTGCAGGAACGAGACCGGTTGTCGGCACACATCACCGACCTCATCCACACCCGCGACGCACTCGACGGACTCATTGCCACGAACCGCGCGCATCGCGACAGCCTGCACACCGTCGCCGCGAGCGCCGCTGGGTGCGTCTAACTCCGCGGCGCAGCCCTGTGCACCCGACTCCTGATCATTCGGGGTCGCCGTCTCCCACGCCCTCGGTGTCGGGTCCCTCGTCGGAACCCTTGCCGATTCTGCGCGGCTTCGCCACCCGCCGAAGGCCGACGCCATGCGCCTCGTCACCAGCCTTTTTCCGCCGCGCCGCACCGAAATCGAGGACGCTGCCCTCCTGCTCGACGGCGGGCGAATCGGCGTCGGGACCGGAATACCACGCGGGGCCGATATGCCACGTTCCGGTTTCCTGCTGCAGCTCCGCGCGCAGCACCGGCCTGGTCGGTGGCGCGGCGTCGAAGACGGAGTCGCCTTCCGAACGCCACGTTTTCTGGGAATGCTCGCTTGCTTCTTCCGACATGCGCCGCGGACGGCGCGGCAACCGGGTAACCGTCGAGGTGTCGTCTTCCGCAGGTTCTTCCGCGGTTTCCTCCGACATGCGCCGCGGGCGACGCGGCAACCGGGTGGCCTGAGGCGGGCGCTCTCCCGTTCCGGGAGAACCAGCCTCGGCCGCCTTCATAGCTTCAAGTTTCTTGCGTAGGCGTTCCACCGCATCGAACCTGTGCCCACCGTGCCCAGGCGAGGATCCCCCGCCCGGCACTTCCTGGTCAGACATCGAACTAGCAGCCGTTGGGTGCGGTGGCACCCGCGGAAACGCTGGGCTGATCTCTGGACTTCTTCCCTCTTGCGTCGATCACGCCCTCATTGTCCCCCAGGGCCCGCTGGGCACCGACTCCGGAAGCGCGTCAGGTGATGGCCGGATGATGCAGGCTGGCGATGAGGGCGACCACGAGCAGGATTATGAGGGCCGCCGCGGCGTACGGGGTGATGGCGGGCGGGAGGTTTCCGGTGGCGAGGGTGAGGGTGTACACAGCGATCGCGACCAGGCCTGCCGCTTGCATGATGCGGACAACGATGCCGAGATGACGCGGGGGTCGGTTGCGGTTGTCGGTGGGCGCGATGGCAGCGAGGGCGAGCAGCGCGGTGAAGGTGGTGAAGCCGAATTCCGCGCTGGCGACCAGATCGGTGGCGGCGTCGGCGACGGTGTAGACGGTGGCCAGGATGCTCGCGATGGCGTGCGCGCCGAATGCCGCCGCCAGCAGGCGTGACTGGGTGATTCGTGCGCCGCTCAAGGCAGCGAGCAATGCCATCGTGAACAGGGCGCCGTCGGCGAGGGGATACAAGTAGGTCAGCCAGATCTGGATGTCGTCCGGGCTGGCGGGGTCGCTGTCGAGCAGCACGGTGAGGATCCAGATCGCGGACGCGACCGACAATGCCACCACCGCGATGAGCGCGACCGTACGTCCGGTGCGCATCCGGAGCGCCCACGTGGGGTGGATGGCGCGCAGGCGCAGCCACATCGCGGCGATCATCAGCAGCGAGTAACCGTGGAAGCCGAATTCGGCGACCGTTGTGCCGAGATGGTGGTCGCCGCGGATGTCGTGCACGAAGATCCAGTACACCATCGCCACCGTCCAGCAGGCGCTGGCCAGACTGGCGAACAGAAGCCACCGTCGGTCGGTTCCCTCGGCACGCAGCGTGCGGCGGCCGAACGCGATGGTCGCGGCGGTGGCGAACACGGTTTGGGCGACGTCGCCGAGCCAGCGGTCGGCGGTCGACTGCGCCGGTATCGCGTTGTGCGCAATGGCCAGGATGATCAGACCGATCGTCACGACCGAACATGCCGGGACGAACCAGGGGTGGCGCTCCGGCTCGGGCTGCGGTGCGGGATCGTCGACGGCGGTGGGTGGCGTGCCCGCCGAGGCCCACAGCCACAACGGTTGCACGTCGCCGCTGGCGCCACCGAGGACTCGGGTGATCGCGGCGATCGACGACCACGAGGGGAGTTTGTCCTCGGTCGAGAGTGCGCGCGAGACGGTGGTGTGGCTGACCTGAGCGCGGTGTCCGATCGTCCGCAAACTCAGCTCCGAATGTTCGCTACGAAGTTGCTTCAACCGTTGCGCCAACGCTTCGCGCCCCTGATCGCGATGGTTCACAGGTCGAATCCTAGGGGTCGAGCTGTCACAGTGGCGCGGATCACCCGCCGGAGTCGGCACCGTTGATCAGCTTGTGACCTGTGGCAACCCAGGTGTGACATGGGTTTCCAGCCCGGTGTGACAGGTACATGGGTTCCGTTGACAGCCAGGTGCCAGTTCTAGTTGCCGAGTCGATGCGGGAATCCGCTCCGACCGCCCCCACACGACATCGCAACTCAGGAAGGGCAGGGACAGACATGGTCACCACACGCACCGCACTCGCCACCGTGCTCACCGCATCGGTCGCCGCGGGCCTGCTGGCCCTGAGCACAGGCACCGCCTGGGCAGACACCGTCCCCGACAAGTACCGCGGCGTCGACACCGACGACAGCTGGCATCTGTCGGTCACCAAGACCAGCGAGAACCTCGACCGCTATCCGAACCTGGCCGCGACCATGTTCACCCGCGAAGGCTTCGTGGCTCTCAAAGCGGTCGCCGAAGTGACCGGGGCAGGAAAACAACCGATCTCGTCGGGCACCGTCGCGCTCGGCTACCAGATCGGCTGTCAGGTCGATGTGTCCACCGGGCTCACCGTCGGCATGGGATTCTCCGTCGGCCCGAACGCCAGCGTCACCGTCTCCCAGTTCCCCGCGGTCACCCTCGGCGCGAATGCCTCGGTGAGTCCGAACATTTCGACAACGGTCAAACCCGGCGGCATCACCACCGTCGAGTTCGGCGCCAAACCCCTTGCCGGACCGCGTGCTTCGATCACCGCCGACCAGGTCGAAATCAAGATTGACGCCTGCATGGGGCCGGTGACCTTGCGCTCGTACGTGACCGCCCGCATCTCCACCCCGGCCGCCGACAACTCCGTCAGCGTCTACGGCGATCCCATCTGGCTGTGAGCAAGCCCGCGGAGCGCGCAGAAGTCTTTGTGTCCCTACCGATTACCAGAATTCGGAGAGCGATCATGCAGCCACCCGATCGTAGGTTCGTCTCGGCACAGCGGCCGTTGGTCCGCGTCACGACCGTGGCCGCGGCCCTGCTGGTCGCCTGCGTCGCTGTCGTAGTCGCGGACACGGAGGCACCGCCCGCGCAGGCGGGGCCGAACATCCCGTGCGCGCAATGGCAGCAGATGCACCCGGGCTGGCCGTGTATCGATGTGCCGGACCCGCCTGCGCCGCCGCCTCCCGGACCTCCGACGACTCCCCCGCCGCTGCCGACGCAGGCGCTGCCCGGACAACCGGCACCAGGCAAAGGCGGCGGCACCAGCGCAGGGGCGCTCACTCCTCCAGCGGTCGGTCCGGGTAACGGCACACCCATTGTTCCGGTCCCCGGATCCGAGGCTCCTCCGGCTTGGCAACCGCCGCCGACGATTCCAGCGCCGCCCGCCGGTTCGTCTCAGCCATCGGAATCGCTACCGGCACCGCTCGCCGCGGCCGCACAACAACCGGCACCGTCCGATCTGTGTGGTTCGGCGGCTCGGCAGCTGGCTGCGGCCACCCCGGCAGGCGGGAACTGCTCGATTCTCGAATCGCGGTCGAACGTTCGCCAGGGCGGCCCACCAGTGCGCGAGGTGAGTTGGCTACCGGGCTGCATCGGTCCCCGCAACTCCTCGGGTGGCTGCGCATGGGCACATCCGACGTGGGATCTCAGTCATGAACAGAGCGTCAAACTGCAGACCGCACAAAAGAGTGCGTCACGGACCGCATTCTCCGCATATTGTGCCGCAATCGTCGGGGCGGCCACGATCGAAACTACCGTCGGCGCACTGGTTGCCGCGATCGGCGCGGCCGCGATCTGCGGTGTGATCTACGATATGTTCGGCACCAATCCGGATCCACTCGGGCCGAATGACCATATCAGGCTGATATTCGACAACACCGTCGTCCCGCCGAACGTGACAACAATAATCGTGCGAGGCTAGAGGGAGATGAACATGAATGGTCACGACCGCACCAGAGATCGAATTCTCATTGTTGCCGTATTCCTCAGCTTCGCAACACTGCTGTTCCTGAATCCGCGCGTTGCCGCATCGGAAGACGTGCCGTTGACGATCGCATTGATCGTGGCCGCCGGCATCGGCCTCGTGGCATTGTTCCGAAAAGTCAGGGGCCAGTAATGCCTACCGTCGCATTCGTCGCATTCGTCGCCGCGATTCTCGTCGCCGCCCTCATCGCTCGGGTCAGGACCGGGAGTTGGCCCGACTTCGCCGAGGTGCCGTCGTTCTGGCGGCCCATCGCCTCGGCGCTGGTTCTCGTCACCATCGCCGCTGTCATCATGCGGATCACCGACAGTGACGCGAACCCCAAGTACGGGTCGATGGTGTGGTCGGTCGTGTTGAGCGGTCTCGGTTGCGCGGTCCTGCTCACGGTTCTGACCGACGTACGATCCCGCCGTACCGCCGTGAGCGTCGTGTGCGCGATCGTCGGTATCGCCTTCGGGTTGTGGTCGCTCAGCAACGGCCCGACCTGGGATACCCGACAGGCAATGCCGGCCACCTTCGATGCGGCAGCACTGAGCGCCGCGCAAAAGATCGACCGCACGTCGGCGATATCGGGGACCGCAGCCCCGGGAGATTGCGTGACGCTGTCGCCGACGGAAGGAAACAGTCCTCGGGCAACAACAACCGGATGTACAGATTCCTCCGCAGGCTATCGAGTCATCGCCGTCGTCGACCAGCCCGAACAATGCCCGAAAGATATCGATCAACGATATTTCTCGGCGAATGAAACGGACGCGGCAGCATTGTGTCTCGATTACAACTGGACCTCGTCGAAATGCCTGAAAATCGATGCCGACGGAGCCGCCGCCGCACCATGTGACACCAAGGGCGCACAACGCCCGAGTGCCGTGATCACCGACGCCACCACCACGAGCATGTGCCCGAACGGAGGTTATACGCACACCACACGTCGGTACACCGTATGCACCGACCTCCAGACAACCGCCCCAAAACCCTGAGCACGCCCCGGAATCGGCCGATGCCGCCAGGACGTCGACCTCCGTATCCCAGCGATGCGGTTCCGCGGGAGGGGACGGAATCGCATCGCTGACAGCGGACAGCGTCGGCCGACCGAGTCGCGGCAAACTCGGACATGCATGATGGGCGAATGCTTCCCACTGACCAGCTGGCTCAGGCAGAGCGTCACCCGGCCGTGATCGACACGCCACTCGGCACTGTCGGATTCTCGGTCACGCTGGGCACGGAAGTACTACCTGCTGAGCCAGATGCCTTGTGGTGCTTACCGAATGGGACGCATCTGCATCGGTGGCGGCATGACAGCGCAGCGGTCGATCTGCTGATCGGCAGCATCGACATCCAGCCGTGGGACGGCGGCGCACCCGTCCCGGTGTGGGCCGGGATCTGGCAGGTGCAGGCACGTACACCGGTGCCGGGACTGGTCGTCTCGACCGAGCTGACCGATCTTCCCGCGGATGCGTTCAGCGGTCGCGACTCCGCCGAATGCCTCGCTGCGGTGAGTGTGGAGAACTCGCATTTCATGGTGTCGGTCGGCGGGCCCGATGCCGAACTGCTCGCGATGCAGGCGGCGGACGGTCGGCTGATGCCTGGTCGCTGGGCGCGCCTGCTGCCGACCGACGAGGACGAAACCGCCGAATACGGTGTGCGGTACGCAGATCCGGCTCGGATCACGTGGCTGCTGCCCGGCCTGCACACCACCGAGGTGGCCCGGCTGTGCATCGCGACCGCCTGGTGCCCTCGCGACGACGATCGGCCTGCGGCTTGGTACGCCGTCGATGTTCCGCTCGACACCGCGTACCACCATCTCGTCCATGACCTCGGTATCGCCCGTTGAGCATCCGCAGGCGAGGAGGCCGAACGGCGCGCCGGGTCAAGGGCGGTGGCCTACAGTGAGTTGAGTTGTCCGCGATGGCAATCGAGGAGACGCCGTGTTTATCGCTACTGTGGTCGTTTCGGTGCTGATCGCTGCCTTCTTGATCAATTCCGCGATCTTCAAGATCACTCGTAACTCGCGGATCGTGGATTCGTACGCGAAACTCGGTGTTCCGGACAGCTGGCTGAACCCGCTGGCAGCGGTGTTGTTGGCCGGGGCTGCCGGATTGGTGGCCGGGCTGTGGTTGGCGCCGATCGGGATTGCCGCCGCGATCGGACTGATCCTGTATTTCGGCCTGGCCATCGGATTCCACGTCAAAGGCAAGGACTGGGGCAATATCGCGGCCCCGATCGTGGCGCTCGCGCTCGCGGCGGCGGCGCTGGTGTTGCGCATTCTCTCGATGTGACATGGCCTTCGATGGTCAGCGCATCCCGCACGTCACGGATATCCTTGCCGCAGTTCGAGATTCAGGTTGCTGTGGCGATCCCAGGTCGATGTCGACCCGTCGGGCTCCGACTCGAACCTCAGCGAGGTGCAGAGGCGGTGCGCACGGTCGGTGGCCTGCCTCTTACCGCCGCAGACCGACGAGGAGTCCCGCCGGATTTGAGTAGATCGTGGATTGTGAAGACAGCCAAGAGATCTTCATGGCCCGTCGCCCGGATGACAAGGTCACTCACGCGGGCAGTGTGACGCGCGCGGAGGCAGCCGGATGCTCGGCCACGACCTGTTGGCGAATCCATAGGAACACGTCGCGAACTGTGACCTGTCCCGCATCTGGCTTCCGTTATCGCGTTCTTGCCGCTACACCGCTTACCGTCGCGTGAGCACGACAGTTGGTGAGGAAGGTGGCGGCAAGCGTGGTAGGTACCCAGGCGAAGCTGGATGAACTGGTCAAGATCCTGGCAATCGCTGAGGAACCCGCAGGTGAAGGCGGTATTGCCAAGCGGGAGAAGAAGGGTATTCCGAGTGTCCGCGAGCGAGTGCACATGCTGCTCGACCGTGGGACATTCATCGAGACCAGCGCGTTGGCTCGTCAGCCCGAACAATCGGACGCCCTCTACGGTGACGGGTTGGTCACCGGTCGAGGGTTGATCGGCGGTCGTCCGGTGGTGATCATCGCCCACGACCAGACCGTGTACGGCGGGTCGGTCGGAGTGACCTCGGCGCGCAAGTTCATGCGGGCATTGCAGTTCGCGTTCGACAACGCCTGCCCGGTGGTGACGATCAACGATTCCGGTGGTGCGCGGATCCAGGACGCGGTGGGGTCGATCGCGTCGTTCGGTGATATTTCCCGCGTGCTGGAGAAGCTGTCCGGCTATGTGCCGCAGGTGTCGATCATTCTCGGCAAGTGCGCCGCGGGTTCGGTGTACGGGCCGATCAACACCGACGTGCTCATCGGCACCCGGGATTCGTACATGTTCGTCACCGGTCCCGAGGTGATCAAAGCCGTCAACGGTGAGGACATCACGGCCGAGGAGCTCGGTGGCGCCGAGGTTCAAGCCAAGCGCGGCACCCTGCATCACGTGGCCGACACCGAGCAGGACGCCTACGAGTGGGCCCGCCAGTACCTGAGCTACATGCCGACGAGCTGCCTCGAGCAGCCGGTGTTGGTGAATCCCGGCCTGGAGCCGGAGATCACGGCCAGCGATCGGGAACTCGAGCGGATCATCCCGGATTCCGACCGCTCCGGCTACGACATGCACGAGATCCTGCTTCGCATCTTCGACGACGGCGCGTTCCACGAGGTCCGCACCGCGTTCGCGCCGAATCTGATCACCGGATTCGCTCGGGTCGACGGCCTTCCGGTCGGAGTGATCGCGAACCAGCCGTTGGTGCTCGGCGGGTCGATCGACGCGGCCTGCTCGGACAAGTCGACCTACTTCATCCGGCTCTGCGACGCGTTCAACATTCCGCTCGTGTTCGTCGTCGACACCCCTGGCGTGCTGCCCGGCCTCGACCAGGAAGCCAACGGCGTGATCATCCGCGGCGGCCGCGTCCCTCGCGCGATCATCGAGGCAACGGTGCCGATCATCAACCTCGTGGTGCGCAAGTCGTACGGCGGCGCCTACGGCATGATGGCGGCCCGGCAGGTCGGCGCCGATATCAGCTTCGCCTGGCCGACCGCCCGGATCGCGGTGATCGGCGCGGAAAGCGCGGTCGACCTCATCGGCAAGCGGCAGTTGGCGGCGCTACCGCCGGAGCAGCGGGCCGGCGCACGCGAGTTCATGGTCAACCATTACAACGAGACGATCGCCACCCCGTGGATCGCCGCCGAACGCGGCTATATCGATGCTGTCATCGAACCTGCCCGTACTCGTCTGGAAATCCGACAGGCGCTGCGCTTGTTGCGCGACAAGCCGCCGGTCAAGCCGGAGTTCAATCCGCGCAAGCATTCGGTGTATCCGATGTGAGTGCCCCGAAACCGACTGTCTACCAGACGGTTACCGGGTAGGTCATGACCAGCACCGCCTCGACGTTGTCCGTCGTCGCCTCATAGAAGTGCGGAACGTCGGCGCCGAAGACCACGAAATCCCCTGCGGTCACCTCAGTGGGAGCGTCGACGGCGCCGACGCGCAGACCGCCGCTGGCGAGGTGCAGGTGCTCCACCGTGCCGACGGAATGCGCCGGGCTGTCAATTCTGTTGCCCGCCCGGCGGATTCGGATTCGCCAGATCTCGACGGACGCGCCTGCCCCGACGCGCTGGAGGAGTTCCTGTTTGCTGTACTCCGGCTCGCCGGTGCCTGGCCGGATCACGGCATGGGTGGGCGCCGTCGCGACGATGAGGTCGCCGAGCGGAAGTCGCAGCGCCACCGCGATGGCGGACAGGGTGTCGATGCGCGGATTGCCCGCGCCGGATTCCAGCGTGGACAACGTCGCTTTGCTGATGCCCGACTGGCGGGCGAGTTCGGCCGCCGACATGCCCCTGGCTTCCCGCATTCTGCGGATCTGCCCGCCGATCGCCGCGCCTGCGCCGTCGAGCTGGGTGCCGCTTTCCGGCTCGGTCATGGTTCGTACTGCGCGATCTTCTCCGTGCGTGGCTGCGCCAATGCCTGATAGTCGCTGGTGCGCAACGCCATTGAGCGATCGAGCCGAGCGGCGTTGAAGTACAGTTCTTGGGCGTCGAGCAGTCCAGGGTCGGCGATGAGTTCGAGGTCGGGGTGAAAAGTGAAGGGCAGGATGGTGCCTGCAACTGACCCGGCGAGATTTTCGGCGATCTCGGGTGTCGCGAAGGAGACGTAGGTGCCGTCGAAGAGGTCGCGGACCGCCGTGAGGTCGACCTTCGCGTCGCCAGGCACCACGGCCAGCACGTAGCGCTTCGACTTCTTGCCGATCTTCACCATCACGACCATGCATTTCGCCGCGTCGTGCAGGTCGTTTCCGCGCATAGGGCTCACCAGGTCGGTCCGGCCCTCCGGTGCGTGGTCGATCAGCCGGTACTTCGCTTGGCCGGCGTCGAGGAAATCGATGAGGCGTTGGTAGGGGTCACTCAGGGTCATGCGGACCTTCCTCCGTCGGCAGAGACTTAGTGTTCAGTAAACTGAACACATACGCCTACTATACTGGACGGCGTCGGCGAAGCAAGGGCGCGCGGGAGCAGCTGAGAGTCGGGCCTGGCTGCACGAAAAGCTCGGTCAGTCATAGGGCTTCGCGGCATGATCGACGCAGCATTGTGCGTTCGATTACGCACAGAGAGATGGTGGCGGAGAAGTTTGGTACTCCCGTGCACTACCTCCGCGATACCGCACTGCCAAATCCGGCAAAGAAAATTGGCAGTCCACTGCACCGGCGGTGCGCAGACCGGTCACACGGGCGGGAGTTGTTGTGGCGCTTGCCGTTGTTCCCATGCCAGCTGTCGAATAGGGCGACATCTGCGTGAACTGCCCATTTGACAAACCGAATGACGCCGGACAGGGTGAGTTCGGCCGCCGGAGCGGTGGGTGGGTTACTCGAATGGGGGTTTGATGCTGATTCGTGGGAAGAGAATGCTGTCCGCATCAGCGGCCGGCGCTTGCAGTGAGGTGCGGTGATGGCGAAAGGCTTCTACAACCATTACGACGATCCGGATGAGTTCTGGGACGAGGAGCCACTCGCCCCGCAATCCAGATCCACGCCCGCACCGCCGCCGCCCGTTACGCCGCCGCCTCCGCCGAGCCCGGCTCCGCAGCAGGCACCGAGCGCGCCGGAGTCCCGCTTCGCCGCGGCCGGTATCACGCCGCCGTCGAAGCCTGCCCTGGTAGACGTGGTTGTCGGCCTCGACCGTCTCCCGACAAGCATCAAGTTCGGCCGCAGTTGGCAGAACACCTACGAGCCGCCGCAATACGCGAAGTCGATCATGGACGCCTACGACTACGCGGTGGTCGAGCTGGCGGCTCGCCTGATCGAGGCCAGGACGCTGCCGCCGACAACCATCCCCTCGCTCCGCGACGCCACGCCACTGCTGTTGCGCACCCGCACCTATGACGAGTTCCGCGAACTCTACGACCACCTGTATATCGAGCATCCGTACACGGTGCACGGGCCGGGATACAACGCGCACGGCGAACCGACGCTGACCGTAACCGCGACCCTGTCGAAACTCGTTGCGATCAAACTGGATCCGAATTGGGCCGCGTCGATCGACCCGAACTACATCGCGCAAGACATTCTCGACTGCTGCACCCAGGTGCGGGCCAAGCGACCCGAGGTCGTCCGAGACGTCTACCTCGATCAAGAGTCCACCGAAGAGCTGGCAGGTCGCGTGGTCGAGCACGAACGGTATCTGCTGAGGAACGAGTCTTGATGAGTGGGGATGTGTAATGGGCGATAATCTGACCACAGAAGTTCTTGAAAAGCTCAGGAAAGATTACGAAACGAAGCTCGCGGAAGTAAAGAAGGTTCCTGACACGATCAATGACACGGTTGACGATCTCAAATGGTTTTCCTACCCGGCGTGGGTGATCGTGACCGATGTCAGGGATGATATTCAGGACAAGCTGAAGGTGCTGTTCAAGAAGCTCGAGGAAGCCACTGAGGGTATGTGGGCTCCTTGGTTGTTCGTCGACTATGCGTCGAAGTGGCAGGTAGTCGGCACCGAAGTCGGAAATGCTTATGGCTTCTCGAACAACCGCGATGTAAATCTCGAAGGACGATGGGACGGCAGCGCCTATAAGGCCTACAAGACCACCAAAGAAGGTCAGCAAACCGCAATGCAGACGATGCGGTCGATGTGCGAAAAGATCCACGACGAGCTGCTGGTCGTCGCCGAAGAAGGCCGCGGGCTGTATACGCTGATCGTCAACAAGCTGGCAACGATCATCGCCAACGTCGCAACGTTCGCGGTGGAGACACCGGCAACGGCGGGCGCTGCCGCCATCTGGACGGTCAATAATTTGAACAACGCCGTTGTCGCCGCCGTCGAGCTCGTCGTAGAGGCGATCACCAAATTCGTCGAAGTGGAGACGAAGGTGTACAAGGCGTCGAACGAGCTCACCAATCTCATCAAACATCCAACCGGCATTGGAATTTCCAAGGACGGCAAGGACGTCTGGCCGACCACTGCCAAGACACAGTTCGACAACAAGGATGACGATTGGCATCTGGATGGCGAGGACAAATGACCGCATCACGAGTCACCACAGTTGCGGCTCTTGCCGCTGCCATCTGTACGTTGGCTGGCTGCAGCCCGAAACCGGACACGACGATCTCGAGCATCCAAGAGCCGCCCGCAGCGGCAGAGAAGTGCCCACCCTCCGCAGAGGCGAGCGGTCCTGATGCAAAGTCCCTGTCGGCGGAATTCGCCAAACTGCAGCTTCCGTCGGGTACCTGCTACTTCAATGTGTACGCATCTCCGTCGAGCCGACATTCCGGGAAGTTGTGGGTCACTGTGGCTTTCCGCATGCCGGCTCCGACCCTCCCCGACCACCTGCGCCCGATCGCGACCGATGTCGCCCACCTGTTGAAGAAGACGGAAATCGGGCAACGAACGGCCGTGTTGGACGTGAACAACATGGGTGGCCTGGTGGCCGCTAAGGAACGCGTCCTGATCACCGACGAAAACTTCGAAGCTCACCCGTGGGACGGCACTCCGTCCAGAGAAGCCGAGTTTGCGATATGGACCCCCAAGCCCCCGGACTGATATCTCCTGTCTATCAGCATCTGGATTGAACGAACTACTACGGGATGAGATGCCATGGCCAAGGATCTGAAGTTAGAACTCGACGCACTCGAGACGGTATCCAAATCCTGGATCAACCAAGTGTCGCCGGCTCTGAACAAAGCAGCCACGTCGATCGATGAACTGAAGTACTCGCAACTGCAGTTCGGCCCCCTGTTCATCGGGACCTGGAACGCGTACACAAAAGCAGCAGAGTACATCCAAGCCCGCCTCAAGGAAGCCGCCCCCGCAGCAACAGAGATCGGCACCGCGCTACACACCGCGGTATCCAGCTTCACCCAGCAGCAAGACGACCAAGCCGGGAAGATCACGAAGCTCGAGCCAGCAGACGATTCAGACATCAAACACAACTAGTAACCACAACGATCCCCGAAACCCGCACCCCTTCCGTGCATCCGCACCCCTTCTGAACGCCCAGAACGAGTGCGAATCCACAGAAGGAGCGCAAATCAGAGTCTTTGATCTTGAATGCTCCCGAAACGAGAGCACAGCCAAGTGACCCGGCTGGGACAAGACGATGCGTGAGCGACTGCGGAGGTCAGC
>NZ_BDAY01000045.1 GCF_001612685.1 Nocardia altamirensis NBRC 108246 | reverse complement strand
TGGCGTCGTCTGCCGTACCCGGCTGACCTCCGCAGTCGATCACGCGTTCTCTTGTCCCAGCCGGGTCACTTGGCTGTGCTCTCGTTTCGAGAGCTTTCAAGATCAAAGAGTCGAATTCTCGCTCCCCGCAACCGGGCACGCCAAAATCGGCACCCTTTCTCGGGGCCAGGCCCGGATCCACAAGCCTTCCATACGGTTCACAACGGTTCTACGCCCTCTACGCCCTGTGAACCGTATGGAGACTCTGTGGGATGCACAGAGGGGGTGCGGATTTCGGGGTTTGGGCGGGCTGGCCATGTTCGCTGGTCTCAGCAGTACCCGCGATCCCGGTATGTGGGATCCAGGGGGTGGTTTCGTGCCGAGGGGGTAATGGTGCAGGTGGCTTCTCGGGCGATGCCTGCACCAGTACCTCGTGATCAACCGACCAACTCCAGAACCGGTGCAGATGCGCCGGACGGGGCGGGTTTGCGGCAGGGCCAGTGCCGGGTCCAGGCGGGTTGGTCGGAGTGGCTACGCGGGCGGCGGTGGGGTGCTGCCGAGAGGATGACTTCGCGGAATTGTGAGTCGCGGTTCAGCCCGCGCGCACTGCCGCGGCGGCCGCGTGGACCAGCTCCTCGGGCGGACGGGTCGCGTCGACCGTGGTTCCACGTTCGTCCTCGGACAGTGGTTCCAGCGCGGCCAGCTGCGAATCGAGCAGGCTTGCCGGCATGAAATGTCCTCGGCGATCGGCCAATCGGTGTGCCAACTCGGCGCGGGAGGCGGCCATGTGCACGAAGAACGCGGTGGGCGCGGCGGTCCGAAGCCGGTCACGGTAGGCGTGTTTGAGTGCCGAGCAAGTGACGACACCGCCGCGGTCGGCCCGGTCCCCCAACCAGGCCGCCACCGTGTCGAGCCACGGTGCCCGGTCGGCGTCGTCCAGCGGGATACCGGCCGCCATTTTCGCGACGTTCGCCGGCGGATGGAAGTCGTCACCCTCGGCGTATTCGACGCCGAGCGCCGCGGCGAGCAGCGTGCCGACCGTCGACTTGCCTGATCCAGACACCCCCATCACGACCACGAGCGGTGGGGCAGGCTGCGGCACGTCGGCACCTCTGTTCCAGATCTGGCCGACTGACGGCATTGGCAGGTCGAGTCGAGAGTAGCGCGGACAGCGGAGCGGCCCGCCGCCCGCCGGTCTACCCGCTCACTGATGGATCGCGGCGAGCAGCTCCGCGATCTCGCGGCGCATGGTTGCGCTCACCGGCTGCAGCGGCGGACGCGGGTCCCCCGCCTCGAAACCGCGACTACGCAGGCCCGCCTTGACGGTCCGGGGCAGACCGCCGCCGACCAACACGGTCAGCAACGGCTTGAGTCTTTCGAAAAGCGCTGTCGCCGCGGCCATTTCACCCGACTCCAGCAATCCCCACAGGCCGACGATCTGTGCAGGCACCAGACATGGTGCGGCCGTACACCATCCGACGGCGCCCGCCTCGAAAGCCAGCAGCGGGAGTTGGTTACTACCGTTGAAGCAGGCAACGCCCGCCCCGCCCAACGCCGAGATCCGGCGCAGCCGTGCGATATCGCCGCTGGACTCCTTGATCATCGTGATGTTGTCCACGTCGGCGGCGAGATCGACCAGGAATTCGGGAGTCATGTCTATCCCGGACTTTCCCGGGTTGTTGTAGGCCATGATCGGTATGCCGATCGACGCCGCGACCGTGGCGAAATGGGTACGCACTTCACGTTCGGTCAACCGCCAGTACGCGACCGGCAACAGCATGACCGCCGTGGCGCCGAGCCGTTCGGCGAACCGCGCCTTGGCGATCGCCGCCCCGGTGGTCAACGCGGAGATCCCGACCACCGTCGGCACCCTGCCATCGACCTGCTCGAGGCAGATCGACGCCACCGCCTCCCACTCTCGTTCCTCCAGATACGCACTCTCCCCGGCACTTCCGAGCGGCGCGAGCGCATCGACACCGGCATCGATCAGTCGATCCACCAGTGCACGCAGCACGTCGTCCGCGACCTTGCCTTCCGTATCCATGGGCGTCACCGGATACGCCACTATTCCGGAAATGGGTGTGCTCATCGACACTCTCCGTTCGTCGAGGCCGATCATCTCCCGCGCCCGCACCTCGCTCCCATAACCACTGCGCGGACAGTGGCCCTGTGCGGTATCCCTCACTCCAAGATCACGGGTCGCGGGCCCGCTCTCGGGCACGATGGTGATCATGGATTTGCGCATCTTCACCGAACCGCAGCAGGGTGCCAGCTACGACACGCTGTTGACCGTTGCCAAAGCCACCGAGGATCTCGGCTTCGACGCGTTCTTCCGGTCCGACCACTACTTGGCGATGGGCGATGGGGACGGTCTGCCTGGCCCCACCGATGCCTGGATCACCCTGGCCGGGCTGGCCAGGGAAACCAAGCGGATCCGGCTCGGCACGCTGGTGACCGCCGCGACCTTCCGGCTGCCTGGCCCGCTCGCCATCCAGGTCGCCCAGGTGGACCAGATGTCCGGCGGCCGTGTGGAACTCGGCCTCGGCAGTGGCTGGTTCGCCGAGGAGCACAGCGCGTACGGCATCCCGTTCCCCGCGGACAAGTTCGCGCGGTTCGAGGAGCAGCTCGCGATCATCACCGGACTGTGGTCGACGAAGCCGGGCGACACGTTCACCTTCGAGGGCACGCACTATCAGCTCACCGACTCCCCCGCGCTGCCCAAGCCGGTGCAGGATCCGGTGCCGGTGCTGATCGGCGGCACCGGCGCCACCAGGACGCCGCGCCTGGCCGCGCAGTACGCGACCGAGTTCAACATGCCGTTCTCCTCGATCGAGGACAGCGCCCGCCAATTCGACCGGGTGCGCGCGGCCGTCGAGGCACGCGGACGCCGCCAGGACGAGCTCGTCTACTCGAACGCCCTCATCGCCTGCGTCGGCGCGAACGACGCGGAGGTCGCGCGGCGGGCCGCCGCGATCGGCCGCGAGGTGGACGAGCTGAAGGTCAACGGCTTGGCCGGATCACCCGCCGAGGTGGTCGACAAGATCGGCCGCTACGCCGAGATCGGCGCACGGCGCATCTACTTACAGATCCTCGATCTCGCGGATCTGGATCATCTGGAGTTGATCGCCGGCCAAGTGCAGTCGAGGCTCTGACACGCGACGACCGAGCCGGGCTGCACCGGCCACCGGCCGCAGCTGACGGTTCACTCCAGCGGCCTGCTGGTCGGCAGGTTCACGAAGCTGGGTTCGGCCGGATCGAGCCGCAGGTATTGCGGTTTGAGCTCGGTGTTGTTCAGCAGCGGCCGGAAAGCCACTGCCTTGGGCGAGTTTCCGGCGAATACGTCGACGCGGAGCCGGTGGCCCGGCTGCAGCACAGCCTGCACCGGGATCACCGCGATGTCGAGCACGACGGGCTCGCCGGGCACCACCGGCCGCAGGCTGTCCAGCGTGATCGGGTTGTGCGGCGCGGTGTAGTCGCCGTTGGCCGAGCGGGTGCTCTTCGCCTCGTCGACGGCGCGCATCGACGCGGTGAGCTGGCCGGTGCTGAGCACGGTCGAAGTCCCGTCCGGCGCAACATCGTTGACCGTTGCCGCCCAGTATCCGTCCGTCGCGTCGTGAACGGCGTTGAGGTGCAGGTTCATCGGGCCGGAGATGATCGTCTGCGCGCCGACGGGTGCGCTGGTGAAGGTCAGCGCGTTGCGTTCGGCGATCCGAGAATCCTTGGCGCACATGTCGAGCACCGCGGTCATCCCGGCGGCGCCCTGCGCGGTGTCGCGGGAGCACACGGTGGTGAGTCCGGGTGTGACGGTCAGGGTGCGTTGCTCGTCGGGCTTCGTCGCCGACAGCGAACCGTCGTACCCGCTGTCCGCGGTGCCGCTGGGTGTCGCAGTGAGATAGACCCGGCGATGGGTGGTGTCGGGCTGCGGGAACTCGTCGAGGGTGACCCAGCCGCCGCCCTGCTCCCACACCGTCACCGGACCGAAGTCGCCGATGCCGTGATCGATGTTCTTGAGCCACTTGTCGAACCACACCCGCTGCAGCACCTCCAGCCGCGGCGGGCCGCCGGGCACGCCGGTCCCCGCACCGGGATTCGCGTGATAGGTGTCGCCGACCACGAGTCGTTTCTCGTTCGCGGCCAACGGAATCGCGTTGAACAGCGTGGTCGCGCTGTTGGCGAAGATGTCGTGCCAGCCGCCATAGACGAAGGTGGGCACGGTGATTCGGTCCGGATGCCCGAGAATGCCCTTGCGGAAATCGCTGTCGCGGTCGAGCGCGGCGGCCAGGGTCGGCGGGACGTCGGCGAGCGACGGCGTGATCAGCGCCTGGATCAGCAGGTCGTAGTTGGTGGACGGGTCGGCAACGCGGTCACGGAACCACCGCCAGTCGAAGGTGCCGTCGAGCATCGATCGCATGTCGGGGATCAGCTTCAGCTGGTTCACATTGCTCAACCACAGCGGCAGGAACGTGGCGCCGATGCCGCCGCCGGGAGCGACGACGTCGCGCATGAGATCGCTACCCGGCTCCACCGGGAAGATGGCTTTCAGTGCGGGCGGTGCGTTTTCGGCCGCTCGGAGCTGGTTGATGCCCGCGTAGGAGCCGCCGCTCATCCCGACCTTGCCGTTCGACCACGGTTGGGTCGCGGCCCAGTCGATCACCTCGCGGGTGTCCAGCTGCTCGCGGGCGCCGAGGGTGTCCCAGGTGCCCTGGGAGAAGCCGGTGCCGCGCACGTCGGCGACGACCAGCGTGTAGCCGCTGCGGATCAGGCTGCGGTCGATGCCGAGCATGGTCGGCACGGTGCCGCCGTCGAGCGCGTGTAGCAGATCCTCGAAGCCGCTGAACGGTGTCCCCGATAGGTTCACCCGGTTCAGCAGGTCGAGTGCGAGCGGCTGCAAGCCCGGCACGGCCATCGCCGAATCGACCAGGTTCGACAGCAATTTCGTGTACGGAGTGAGATTCACGATGGTCGGCAGCGGCCGCTCCGCCACCGTGCCTGCCGCATCCACCGGGCGGTAAACGTTCGCCTTGAGTACGACCCCGTCGCTCATCCGGATCGGGACATCCCAGTCGATGTGCACGTCGGCGTAATCCTGGGGGCCGTCGTGCAGTGCGGTCCATTGTTCGCGTTGAGTCTCGACGCGGGATTCGGCTGAGGCGGTATGTGTCGCAAATCCGCCGCCAACGACAACGATCGTCAGCGCGGTCGTCACTCGGGTCACACAGACAAGACGTTGTGCCACTTGATACCGCGAAAACATTCTTCTCCTCGACCGATGTGCCGCATGTTGATTGGGTTCCGCAGGATCGAGGTGACAACATAGCAATCCATTCGCTAATTACTGGGAGGTACGGCCCGGTCGGTTTTTCGTCGGTGCGGATCCTGTTGCGCTATATCGCATTTGCCCGAATTTCCGCCGATAGATACCACGCGGTTGGGTTTAAGAATTTCGGCCCGCACAATCCAGCGCTGTTCACTCGAGAGCCGCCATACCGTTGCCGAAATCGGCGCGAATCATGGCGCCGGGGCCTACGTTGGTCCCATGACGCCGCTGCAGCGCTACATCGCGGAAGAAATCGCAGCCGATCACGCCGACGGGCTGCTGAACCGGCGCGAAGCGCTACGCCGATTGGGCCTACTCGGGTTCGGTGTGCCCGCCGCCGTCGCGCTGCTCGCCGCCTGCGGCGGTGACGACACCGACCGGCCGGCCGCGACGCAAACCACCACCGCGCCAACGCCTTCCGCGCCACCGGGGTCGAGCACCGCCGTGCCGACCACCCCGATCACCTTCGCGGGCACCGACAATCGCGCTTTGCAAGGCGCGTGGGCCGCGGCGGAACAGCCACGTGGCGCCGTCCTCGTCGTCCACGAGAACAAGGGTCTCACCGACCACATCCGTTCGATCGCAGGACGATTCGCCGGGGCGGGATACTCAGCGCTCGCCATCGATCTGCTCTCGGAGAAGGGCGGCACCGCCGCCTTCACCGACCCGGCGGCCGCGACCGCCGAACTCAGCAACACCCCGCAGGACCAGCTCATCGCCGACCTGCGCGCCGGACTCGACGAGCTCGGCCGCCGGGTGCCTGGCAAGAAGATCGGCGCCACCGGATTCTGCTTCGGCGGCGGCCTGGTGTGGCTGCTGCTCGCCTCGGGTCCGTCCGCGCTCGCGGCCGCGACGCCCTTCTACGGTCCGTTCCCCGACGGCGGCGACCTGAGCCGCTCGAAGGCCGCCGTCCTCGGCGTGTACGCGGTCAAGGACGCGCGCGTCGACGCCTCCCGCCCGGCCGCCGAGGCGGCGCTCAACCGGACCGGCAATCCGCACGAGATCTGGGTGGCTCCGGACGCCGACCATGCCTTCTTCAACGACACCGGCCAGCGCTACGCACCGGTCGCCGCCACCGAGGCATGGACCAAGGTATTGGGTTGGTACGGCACGCATCTGGGCTGAACTCGGCGGCGCTTGGCCGATCCCCAAAACATGGCCGATCTCGAGGGCAAGGCCGATCTCTAAAGCATGGCCGATCTCGAGAGCGCGACGGATCAAGAAGCCTGGTCGCCGAGTGCGACGTCGCGGCAGGCTTCCAGCAGCGGATGCAGTCGTTCCATGGCGTTGCTGCGCACCGCGAGCACCGTGGGCAGCGCGAGCACGCCCGGCGTACACAACGGCAGGAACGCCACCCGGCTGCTGCGCAACAGTCTGGCGTGCGGCGCGTAGAGAACCGTCCACCCGACGGCCCCCGCGCCGAGCGCGGCCAGCGTGTCCTGGATCGAGATCTGTTCGGGCCCGAGAATCGGCTCGAATCCGGAGTTCTTGCACGCGGCGAGCACGAGATCGTCGAGCAGCGCGTTGTTCTGGCGGTTGGTCAGATAGAGCGGGAGCTCGGCGAGCTCGGCAAGATCGACGCAGCGCTCCGCGGCCGAGGGATGATCGGCGGGCAGTGCGACGACCAGTTCGTCGTGCCAGACCGGGATCTGGCGCACACCGTCGGGCGCCGCCACCTCGCCGCGCAGAAACGCCGCGTCCCATTCGTGTTCGGAAACCTTGCGCAGCCGCTGGCCGAGGGCGGCCGACGTCAACTCCACCCTGATCCCTGGCGCGCGCTGTTTCAGCGCGACGAGCAGCCGCTCCAATCGTTCGCCCATGCCTCGGCTGGTGCCGATCCGCAGCACTGTCGGACTCTCCGTCAGGAACTCGGTGACGCTGGCCCGCGCGCGTCGTTCCGCGGCAAGCACCTTCTTGGCCGCAGGCAGGAACGCCGCCCCGGCCTCGGTGAGGCGGACGTGCCGCGGTGAACGTTCGAGCAGCACCACGCCGAGCTCACGTTCGAGCCTGCCGAGCTGCTGACTCACTGACGACTGCACGATCATCAGTCGTTCCGCCGCCCTGCCGAAATGTAGTTCCTCGGCGACAGCGACGAAGTATCTCAGTTGACGAAGTTCCATGACCTCTCAACGGGGTTCGGTGAACAAGAATTGGGGGTCAGGCTACAGACCTTGCCACACAACCAAACCACATGGCTTCTTCCCCGCGCGTCGCGCGGAGATCTGACGGAGTTCTGCACGACAATGAACAACCCGCCGTCCACACTCGATATCGTCGGAGGCAACCATGCGTAATGCGATCGCCGCGGCGAAACGCGGTCGCGTGGTGCGCGTCTCGCTCACCGCGGTGCTGAGCATCGGCGTGCTCGCCGGCTGCGGCACCAGCGACGGCCCCGCGCTCACCGGTGCGCCGGGCCCCGCGCTCAGCACCGCACCGAGCCGACCCGCCGGTTCGCCCGACCTCGGGGCGGCCGAAGAGATCGCGCACGGGATCGATGTGCCGTGGGGGCTGGCCTTCCTGCCCGGCGGCGACGCGTTGATCGCGGAGCGCGATACCGGGCGGATTCTGCGGATTTCCGCTGGGCGCGCGCCGGAGCAGGTGTATCAGGTGCCCGGTGTCGTCGCGCGGGGCGAAGGCGGGCTGCTCGGCCTTGCGGTGTCGCCGCAGTACGCCGAGAACCAGTACGTCTACGCCTATTTCACGGCCGAGAACGACAATCGGATCATCCGGTTCCGGCCCGGCGGACCGCCGGAGCTCCTCTTCGACGGAATCGCCAAGGCAGGCAACCACAACGGCGGCCGGATCGCGTTCGGACCCGACGGCATGCTGTACGTCGGCACCGGCGATGCCGGGCAGACCGCGCGTTCGCAGGATCCGGCGAGCCCCAACGGGAAGATTCTGCGTCTGACGCCCGAAGGACAACCGGCGCAGGGCAATCCGAACCCCGGATCGCCGATGTACAGCCTCGGTCATCGCAACGTGCAGGGGCTCGCCTGGGACCGCGCTGGGCGGCTGTTCGCGGCGGAGTTCGGGCAGAACAGGTTCGACGAGGTCAACCTGATCGAGCCTGGCCGAAACTACGGCTGGCCGGCTGTCGAAGGCAACGGCGGCACCGACCGCGGCTATACCGAGCCGTTGGTGACATGGACGACCGCGGAGGCGTCGCCCTCGGGGATCGCGATCGCCGGGGACACCATGTATGTGGCCGCATTGCGTGGCCAACGGCTGTGGACCGTGCCCGTGCGCGACGGCACCGTCGGCACGCCACGAGATGTCCTGCAAGACAGCTACGGTCGGCTGCGCACGGTGGAGGTGGCGCCCGACGGTGCGCTCTGGGTCACCACCTCCAACACCGATGGCCGCGGCACGATTCGCCCCGGCGACGACCGCATCCTCCGCTTCCCCGCCCGGTGACGACGCGGCAATCACCGCGTGGCTCAGTCGAATACCGGCAGCCGCACCGGCCGACCGAGCCGCCAGACCGCGAAAGTCATTGGCACACCGGGCCGATAGGCCAGATGGGTGACCGACGGTGCGTCGAGCACCTGGAGATCCGCTCGCGCGCCGACGCCGACAACGCCGACATCGTCGCGCCGCAGTGCCCGCGCACCACCTGCGGTCGCGGCATAGACCGCCTCCGCCACCGAAAGTCCCATCTGCAGCACCGCGGTCGCGACACAGAACGCCATCGACGTGGTGTACGAACTGCCCGGGTTGGCGTTGGTGGCGAGCGCCACCGTTGCCCCGGCGTCCAACAGCGCGCGGGCAGGCGCCAGCCGCTGCCTGGTCGACAGATCACAGGCGGGCAGCACGGTGGCGACGGTGTCGGAGGACGCGAGGGCCTCGATGTCGGTGTCGCTGAGATACGTACAGTGATCAACGCTCGCCGCGCCGTGGCGCACCGCCAACTGCACTCCGGCGCCTGCACCGAGCTGATTGCCGTGCACCCGCAGCCCTAGCCCACGCGCCTGCGCCGCACGCAGCACCTTCTCCGACTGCGCCTCGTCGAAAGCGCCTGTCTCACAGAAGACATCGGCCCACCGCACGTGCGGCGCGACCGCGTCCAGCATCTCGCCGCACACCAGATCCACGTACGCGTCGGCGTCCATGCCCGCGGGCACCAGGTGCGCGCCGAGGAACGTCACCTCGTCGGCGACCGACGCCGCGAGCCGGGCCGAGCGGAGTTCGTCGGCGACGGTGAGCCCGTAGCCGGTCTTGGTTTCCACGCAGGTGGTGCCCTGGCGCTGCGCCTCGGTGAGGTGGCGGGCCAGGTTCGCGGCGAGCACCTCGTCCGAGGCCGCCCGCGTCGCGGCGACGGTCGTCGCGATGCCGCCCGCGCGGTACGGCCTGCCCGCCATCCTCGCCTCGAATTCGGCGGTGCGATCGCCGGCGAAGACGAGATGGGTGTGGCTGTCCACCCAGCCCGGCAGCGCAGCCCTGCCGCCGACATCGATCCGATCGTCGGCCGCAGGCGCCGCCGACGCGGGTCCGACCCAGGCGAAGCGCTCGCGTTCGAGCACGACCGCGGCGTCGCGCAGCGGGCCGTCCTCGGTGTTGGTGGTGAGTTCGCCGATACCGGTGATCAGGGTCGACACAGTGCCTCGATCTCCTCTCGCAACACGATTTCCGGATGTTCCACCCGAAGGTGGCGATGGTCGGAGACGACGGGACGGCCGGCGACCAGCACCGCGCGCACGTCGCTAGCGGTCGCGGCGAACAGCGCGGCGGCCGGCGCCGTGCCAGCGGTACGGATCGAATCCAGGTCGATGGTGACCAGGTCGGCCGCGGCGTCCTGCGCGATCCGGCCGACCTCGGGCCAGCCGATCGACGCGTGATCTGTTGCGGCGCGATACAACTCGGCCGGGGTGAACCGCCCGCGGGCCCGGCTGGCCAGCCGTTCGTCGAGTTCGAGGGCGCGCCATTCCTCGAAGGCGTCGATCACCGCGTGGCTGTCGGTGCCGAGGCACAGGCCGACCCCGGCATCCGCGAGCGCCCGCGCCGGGCCGATGCCGTCGCCGAGATCGCGTTCGGTGGTTGGGCAGAAACACGCACGGGTGCCGCTGTCGGCGAGCAACCCGATGTCGGCGCCGGTGAGGTGGGTGGCGTGCACGGCGACCGTCTGCGGGCCGAGCAGGCCTGCGTCCGACAGCAGCGCTGAAGGCGTACGGCCTTGTGCCGCCAGGCAATCGGCGTTCTCCGCTGGCTGCTCGGACAGGTGCACATGCACCGGCTTGCCGTCGGCCGCGGCCGCCACCACCGACAGCTCTTCGGCGGGCACCGCGCGCACGGAGTGTGCGGCGACGCCGGTCCGGACCAGGTCCGGCTTCGGCGTGAACGCGGCGGCGCGCTCGGCCCATTTCTCGGCGGTGCCGTCACTGAACCGGAGCTGGTGCTCCCCCAGCTCGACGCCGAATCCGCCTGCCAGATAACACGTATCGAGCAGCGTGAGCCGGATGCCCGCGTCGTCGGCGGCGGCAGCGAGCGCCGCGCTCATCGCGTTGGCGTCCGCATACGGCGTACCGCCTGGCGCGTGATGCAGGTAGTGGAACTCGCCGACGCTGGTGTACCCGGCCAACACCATCTCGGCGTACACCGCGCGGGCCAGCCGGTAGTACGAGTCCGGATTCAGCTGCGCGGCAACGGCATACATCCGCTCCCGCCACGTCCAGAAGGTGCCTTGATCGTGCTGGGTGCGGCCACGCAGCGCCCGATGGAACGCATGCGAATGCGCGTTGGCGAAGCCGGGGATCGTCAACCCGGGCAATACCGTGCCCGTGCGCTCCGTCCCGGCGCGCACCGACTGAATCGTGCCACCGCGCACCTCGATCGTCACCGCCGCAGCGAGACCGTCAGGCAGCCACGCATATTCGGCCCAGTAGACGGTCATCCCGACAACTCCGCCAGCACCCGCGCCAGACTCTGCGCGCCGCTCTCGACGTCGGCAGGCTCGGCGAATTCCTCCGGCGCGTGGCTGATCCCGGTGGGGTTGCGCACATACAGCATGCCGGAGGGCACATGCCCGGCGAGGATGCCCGCATCGTGCCCGGCGCCGGTGGGCAGCGCTGGCACACCTCCGAGCACGTCGTCCATGCGCTTGCGCAGGGTTTCGTCGAAAACGACGTCGTCCGAATAGGACTCCTCGGTGACGGTGAGCGTGCAGCCCTCCGCCGCGGCAGCCTCGTGCGCCGCGGCGGTGATGTCCTCGACCAGTGCCGCGGTGCGTCCGTCCCCGGCGACCCTGGCGTCGAGCCACAGATCCACCGTTGACGCGATGACGTTCGTGCCGCCCGGCGTCGGCACCAGCCTGCCGACCGTCGCCCGCGCATCCGTCATGGCGGCGGCGGCCCTGCGCGCGGCGGCCACCACCGTCGCGGCGGGCAGCATCGGATCGTGCCGGTCGGTGAGCCGGGTGGCGCCCGCGTGATTGCCCTGACCGGAGAACGAGAACCGGTACCGGCCGTGCGCGATGATGCTGCTTCCGGTCGCGATCGGGCTGTCCAGGTCGATCAGCCCGCGACCCTGCTCCACGTGCAGCTCCACGAAACAGCCGATCTGGGCCAAGGATTCGGGGTCGGCGCCGAAACGCTTCGGATCGTGCCCCGCCTTCACGGCCGCCTCAGCAAGGGTGATGCCCTCGGCATCGCGCAGCGCGCGGGCCCGGTCGGGATCGATGGCGCCGGTGAGCAGCCGGGAGCCGAGGCACGGCACGCCGAAGCGGCCGCCCTCCTCCTCCGCGAACACGAGCAGCGCGAGCGGCTTGGCCGGCGTGAAACCCTTGTCCCGCAGGATCTCCAGCGCCGCGAGCCCGCTGGCCACGCCGAGCGGCCCGTCGTAGGCGCCGCCGCCTGGCACCGAGTCGAGATGACTCCCGGTGACCACCGCGTCGGCGCCTGGACTTCCCCACCAAGCCCAGATATTGCCGTTGCGGTCGGTGTTCACGTCGAGCCCGCTGTGCAGTGCCTGGTCGATGAACCAGTCGCGCATCTCGAAATCGGCGTAGTCGTAGACGTGCCGCGAGTAGCCGCCGCGCCGGGAATCGCGCCCGACACCGGCGATTTCGTTCATCAGCTGATTCACGCCCACGGCGTCGTCACTCCCGTTCTGCCGTGTGCACGGCTGGTCACTGCGCCTCGTGCATGGGGATGCGGACGCCGCGCTCGGCGGCCACCTCGTTGGCGCGTTCGTAGCCGGCGTCCACATGCCGAATCACGCCGGTGCCAGGATCGTTGGTCAGCACCCGCTCGATCTTCTGCGCCGCCAGCGCGGTGCCGTCGGCCACGCACACCTGGCCTGCGTGGATCGAGCGGCCGATGCCGACGCCGCCGCCGTGGTGGATGGAGACCCACGTGGCGCCCGACGCGGTGTTGAGCATGGCGTTGATCAGCGGCCAGTCCGCGATCGCGTCGGAGCCGTCAGCCATCGACTCGGTCTCGCGGTACGGGGACGCGACGCTGCCGGAATCGAGGTGGTCGCGGCCGATCACGATCGGCGCGCTGAGCTCGCCGCTGGCGACCATCTCGTTGAAGCGCAGCCCGGCCAGGTGCCGTTCACCGTAGCCGAGCCAGCAGATGCGCGCCGGAAGCCCTTGGAAGGCAACGCGTTCGCTTGCCATCCTGAGCCAGCGGCGCAGCGACTCGTTCTCCGGGAACAGCTCGATCATGGCTTTGTCGGTGGCCGCGATGTCCTTCGGGTCACCCGACAGCGCCGCCCAGCGGAACGGTCCCTTGCCCTCGCAGAACAGCGGGCGGATGTAGGCGGGCACGAAGCCGGGGAAATCGAAGGCGCGCTCGCAGCCGCCGAGTTTGGCCTCGCCGCGCAGCGAGTTGCCGTAGTCGAAGACCTCGGCGCCGCGGTCGAGGAAGCCGAGCATGGCCCCGACGTGCTCGGCCATCGACTCGCGCGCCCGATCGGTGAACTCGTCCGGCTTCTTCGCGGCGTAGTCCGCCCAGTCCTCGACGGCGATGCCGCGCGGCAGATAGGCAAGCGGGTCGTGCGCGGAGGTCTGGTCGGTGACGATGTCGGGGTCGAGGCCGATCTCGAGCAGCTTGGGCAGCAGCTCGGCGGCGTTGCCGATCAGGCCGACGGACAACGCCTTTCGCTGCCTGCGCGCGTTGGAGACCCGAATCACCGCGTCGTCGAGGTCGTTGGCGATCTCATCGAGGTAGCGTTCCTGCACCCGCCGCTCGGCGCGGGCCGGATCGCACTCGATCACCAGCGCCACCCCGTCGTTCATGGTGACCGCGAGCGGCTGCGCGCCACCCATCCCGCCGAGGCCTGCGGTCAGCGTGAGCGTGCCTGCCAGCGAACCGCCGAAGCGCTTGTCCGCGATCGCCGCGAACGTCTCGTAGGTGCCCTGCAGGATGCCCTGGGTGCCGATGTAGATCCACGAGCCTGCGGTCATCTGGCCGTACATGGTGAGGCCGAGCGACTCGAGCCTGCGGAACTCCGGCCAATTCGCCCAGTCGCCAACGAGATTCGAGTTGGCGATGAGCACCCGCGGCGCCCACTCGTGCGTGCGGAACACCCCGACCGGCTTGCCCGACTGCACCAGCAGCGTCTCGTCGGACTCCAGCGTGGTGAGGCACCGGGAGATCGCGTCGAAGCTGGCCCAGTCCCTGGCCGCCTTCCCGGTACCGCCGTACACCACCAGATCCTGCGGCCGCTCAGCCACTTCCGGATCCAGATTGTTGTGCAGCATCCGCAGCGCGGCCTCGGTCTGCCAGTTCTTCGCCGTGAGCTGCGCTCCCCGCGCCGCCCGCACTACCCGACTCATACCAACCTCCAATAGATTCCGGCCGCGAGCAAGGCCTGGCCGCGGCAGCTTTCGTCGAACCCCGCCGTCATGACTCGTTCGACGAGCCGAGGTGGGGGTGCACTGCTCGAGTGAGGGCGCCGGAGCGGATCAGCGCCTCGGCGGCGGCGATCTCGGGCGCGAGGTGCCGGTCCGGGCCAGGGCCTTCGACGGTTTCGCGCAGCAGGGCGCGGGCCGCCTCGGTGGCCGGACCGGGGCGCAGCGGGGCACGGAAGTCCAATGCGCGTGCCGCGGTGAGGTATTCGACCGCGAGCACGGTGGTCAGTCCGTCGACCGCGGTGCGCAGCTTGCGCGCGGCCGACCAGCCCATCGAGACGTGGTCCTCCTGCATCGCGCTGCTCGGGATCGAGTCCACCGACGCGGGCACGGCGAGGCGCTTCAGCTCGCTCACCACGGCGGCCTGGGTGTACTGGGCGATCATGTGCCCGGAGTCGACGCCGGGATCGCCAGCCAGGAACGGCGGAAGTCCGTGCGAGCGTGCGACATCGAGCATCCGGTCGGTGCGCCGCTCGGCCATGCTCGCCACGTCGGCGACCGGGATGGCGAGGAAGTCGAGCACGTAGGCGACCGGAGCGCCGTGGAAATTGCCGTTCGACTCCAGCCTGCCGTCGCCGAGCACCACGGGATTGTCGATGGCGGAAGCCAATTCGCGCTCGGCGACCAGCTCGGCGTGCGTGACCGTGTCGCGGGCCGCGCCGTGCACCTGCGGTGCGCACCGCAGCGAGTACGCGTCCTGCACCCGATTGCAGTCCGGCCCACGGTGACTCGCCACGATCGCCGAGCCGGCGAGGGCGGCGCTGATCCGCGCGGCCGAGCGGGCCTGGCCGGGGTGCGGGCGCAGTGCCTGCAGGTCGGCGGCGAAGACCCGGTCGGTGCCGAGTAGCGCCTCGACGCTCATGGCCGCGGTGATGTCGGCGACGTCGAGCAGCATGCTCAGGTCGGCGAGCGCGAGCACCAGCATGCCGAGCATGCCGTCGGTGCCGTTGGTCAGTGCGAGCCCCTCCTTCTCGGCGAGCACGACCGGCTTGATGCCGTTGTCGCGCAACGCCGTTGCCGCGTCCAGCACAGTGCCGTCCGCGTCGGTGACCTCGCCCTCGCCCATCAGCGCGAGCGCCACCGCGGCCAGTGGCGCGAGGTCGCCGGAACACCCGAGCGAGCCGTACTCGTGCACGATCGGGGTGATGTCGGCGTTGATCAGCGCGGCCAGGGTGGCCGCGGTCTCCGGGCGGATGCCGGTGTGGCCGGTGGCCAGGGTGCGCAGCCGCAGCACCATCAGCGCGCGCACCACCTCGCGCTCGACCGGGCGGCCTGCGCCCGCCGCGTGCGAGCGGATCAGCGAGCGCTGCAGCGCGACCCGGCTCTCCGGCGGGATGTGCCGGGTCGCCAGCGCGCCGAAGCCGGTGGAGACGCCGTAGGTCGGCACGGTGGCCGCGGCCAGCTCCTCGACATGCTCCCGTGCCGCGGCCAGCCGCTCCTCCGTAGCCTTACTCAAATGGACCTTCGCGCCGAGGCGCGCGACGGCGACGACGCGCTCTCCCGTCAACGGTCCATCGAGTGCCACGGTCGGTAGCTGTGCAGTGTCCGGCATGGGGTCCATTCCACCGTCGCGGCGGGCAGTGGAGAATGAGGGCGAGGCCGATTCTGTCTGATATCCAAGACACGCCGAGGAGATGGCATGGGAACGAGCAGTGACGTCCCGGCGTTGCGCCGTGGTTTGGCGGTATTGCAACTACTCGCGGGACGGGCAGGGCCGATCTCCGCCTCGACCATCGCACGGGAACTCGACCTGCCCCGATCCACCACCTATCACCTGCTCGGCGAGCTGGAAGCGGCCCGCTTCGTGACCCGTCTGCCCAGCGAGCGCCGCTACGGCCTCGGCATCGCCGCGTTCGAACTCGGCTCCGCCTACCTGCGCCACGACCCGCTCGAGCGCCTGGCCGGGCCGCTGCTGCGGGAACTGGTCGAGGAGGTCGGGCACAACGCACACCTCGGCGTGCTGCACGGCAACGAGTTGCTGTACCTGATCAAGGAGCGGCCGGTGCGGCCGGAAACCCTGGTCACCGGCGTCGGCGTGCGGCTACCCGCACACCTCACCGCATGCGGTCGCGCGATCCTCGCCCATCTCCCCGCCGCGCAGATCCGTGCGCTGTTCCCGTCGGCGTCGTCGTTCGTCCGGCGCACCGAGCGCGGGCCGAATTCCCTTGCGGCACTGCGTTCTGTCCTGGCGACCGAGCTGCGGCGCGGCTGGGCTTGCGAGGACGGCCATGTCACTCCCGGCTATGCCTCGGTCGGGTACCCCGTCTTCGACCACAACCAGCGACCGATCGCGGCGATCAGCGTGACGCTGCGCCATCACTGCGAGACCATCCCGTGCCCTGCGGACTGGGCGCCGTTGGCCGTCCGGGTTCGGGCTACTGCGGACAGCCTCACACACCGCATCGGCGGCCGTACCGGGTAGGTCTTGCAGAGGCTAGAGCTTGCGGCCGACGCCGCCCCACGCGGCGGACTCGTCCTCGATCTCGGTGCCGTCGATATGCCACCGGTTGACCGGAACGACGCCGGGTTCGACGAGCTCGAGGTTCTTGAACACTTCGCGGATCTGGTCGACAGTGCGCACATAGTAAGGAACCGCGCCGGTTTTGGCGTAGTACTCCTGCAGCCGGACCAGTCGACTGTCCTCAGTGGTGCCCTCGTACATCGCGAAATAACTTCCGGACGGAATGGCATCTATCAACGTGCCGGTGATACGTAGAACGTCGTCCCACGTACGCGCATGTCCGAGAACTCCCATGAACAAGACGGCAACTGGTTTGTTGAAGTTGAGAATGTTGCGCGCTTCAATAATTATCTGATCCGGATCATGGAAGTCGGCCTCGATGAGCGCGGTGACACCTTCGTCCGTGGTATTGACCAACAATGCGCGTGCATGTGCAAGGACAAGCGGATCGTTGTCCACATAAACGATCTTGGATTCCGGCGCGACACCCTGCGCGACCTCGTGAGTGTTCTGCATCGTCGGCAATCCGGTGCCGATGTCGAGGAACTGCCGGATGCCGGCCTCCGCCGCGATATAGCGCACCACGCGGATCAAGAACCTTCGCGATTGTCGCGCCATAACACCGATATCGGGAAAAACCGACGTCCCTGACTCCCCAGCTATTCGGTCGACTTCATAAAAGTCCTGGCCGCCGAGCCAGTAGTTCCAGATTCGAGCGGAATGGGGCACATCGGTGCGGATCAAACGATCGGTTTCGCGGACCATGACGCGGCTCCTCGAGATGGGACGTGCGGCTGACTGTACAAGCGACCAGACTGCCGTGTCGGGCAATTCGGAGATAAACACCAAACAGTCACATCGGACACGAGCCTTCTGACCGGACGAGCGCACGGAAACTGTTGCTCCTCCAGCGTCGGCGGCCTGGACACTCTACATCCGCCGCCGCGAGCCGCCACCGGGGTGACTGACAACACCTCTAGATAAGTTGTGCACAACTTAATTGCGGACTAAGTTGTTGGTCATGACCGACCACCTCACCCTCGATGAGCAGATCTGCTTCCCGCTCTACGCGGCATCGCGGGCGATGACCGCGGTCTACCGGCCGAAACTGGAACGGCTGGGACTGACCTATCCGCAGTACCTGGTGATGCTGGCGCTGTGGGAACGCGACGGGCGTAGCGTCGGCGACGTGTGCCACGCGCTCGCGTTGGACTCCGGCACGCTGTCTCCACTGCTCAAGCGGCTGGAGGCGGCAGGCCTCGTGCGGCGCCAACGCTCGACGGCCGACGAACGTCGCGTCGACATCCAGCTCACCGACCGCGGGCGCGCACTGCGCGACGAAGCCCGCGACATTCCCGACGAAATGGCCGTGGCCTGCGGCCTTTCCATGGACGAATTCCTCGCGCTGCGCAGCACGTTGCGGCGCCTGACCGATTCGCTCACCGCTCAGCCGAACGAAGGAGAAGAGCCATGAAGATCCTGTACACCGCCGAGGCGCTGGCCACCGGCGACGGGCGCAACGGGCACGCACGCACCACCGACGGCAAGGTCGACGTCACCCTGGCCACCCCGAAGGAGATGGGCGGCAACGGCGAGGGCACCAACCCCGAGCAGCTGTTCGCGGCGGGCTACGCGGCCTGTTTCCACTCGGCGCTGCGGCTGGTCGGCAAGCAGGCCAAGGCCAACATCGACGACTCCGCCGTCGGGGCGCGCGTCGGCATCGGACCCAACGATGCGGGTGGGTTCGGTCTCGCGGTGACCCTCGAGGTGTCACTGCCCCACCTGTCCCGTGAGGACGCACAAGCCTTGGCCGACAAGGCACATCAGGTGTGCCCGTACTCCAACGCCACCCGCGGCAACATCGACGTCGACGTCGTCCTCGCCGAAGACTGAACGGAGAAGCCATCATGCGTGCGGTAGTCATCGAAAGTTTCGGCGAGCCCAAAGACGTGCTGACCACTGCGGATCAGCCGTTGCCCGAGCCCGCCGAAGGACAGGTGCGGATCGAGCTGATCCTCGCGCCGATCCACAACCACGACCTCGCCACGGTGCGTGGCGTCTATGGATACAAGCCGCCGCTGCCCGCGATCCCCGGCACGGAGGCCGTCGGGCGGATCGACGCGCTCGGACCCGGTGTCACCGGTCTGACTGTGGGCCAGCGCATTGCGGTATCCGGCGCCCAGCAGGTGTGGGCCGAGTACTTCGTCGCCAAGGCCGCGTCGGTCGTGCCGGTGCCGGACGCGGTCCCCGACGAGACCGCCGCCCAGCTGCTGGCCATGCCGCTCAGCGCGCTGATGCTGCTCGAGGATCTCGACGTGGCGCCCGGCGATTGGATTGCCATCAACGCGGCCAACGGCGCCGTCGGACGGCTCGTCAATGTGCTTGCGCGGCAACGGGATATCAACGTGTTGAACCTGGTGCGCGGACCGAAGTCGGTCGAGGCGTTGCGCGCGGCAGGCTTCGAGCCGGTCATCGACACCGAATCCGAAGGCTGGGTCGAGGCGGCCAAGGCCGCGACATCGGGGGCGCCGATCGTGCGCGTCGTCGATCAGGTGGCAGGTAAGGCGGGTAGCGCCGCGCTGGATTTGCTCGCCGCCAAGGGACAGTTCATCTCGTTCGGTGCGCTGTCGGGGCAGCCGTTGACGCTCAACCCTGGCACCCTCATCTTCAAAGAGGCAGTGGTCAAGGGTTTTTGGGGCTCTACCCGGGGCAAGGAGGCCACTCCCGATGAGCTCCGGCGGCTCATCGGCGAGCTGGTGACCGCGGCGGCCAAGGGTGTGCTTCGGCTCGATATCGAGGCCACCTATCCCCTGGAGCAGGCGGCCGACGCGGCCGTTGCCACCGAAACTCCCGGACGCAGTTCGAAGATCGCCTTGGCACCGAAGGTGTGACGCGAGCCTGAACTGACGCGAGCCTGAACTACGGGCGCAGTTCGAGAACGGCCATGGCGGCATTGTGACCTGGAATGCCGCTGACCCCGCCGCCTCGGACTGCGCCCGCGCCGCACAGCAGGACGTTTGGGTGGCTGGTCGACACACCCCACCGCGTGGCCGGGTCGGTGTCCGCGTCGTCGGCCTGGAACGGAAATGCCAAGTCGCGGTGGAAGATGTGACCGCCGGGCAGGCCGACCTCGCGCTCGAGATCGAGCGGAGTCTTCGCCTCGAGGCACGGCTCGCCGTGCGCATCCACCGCGAGGCAGTCGCTGATCGGCTCGGCGAGCACCGAATCCAGTTGCGCAAGAGTTGCTTTCACCAGCGCATCCTTGGCCGCGACCGGATCCTTGGCGAAAAGCTTTGCCGGTGTGTGCAACCCGAACAACGTCAGCGTGTGCGCTCCTTGCGCGGCCAACTCCGGCGACAGGATCGACGGATCGGTCAGCGTGTGGCAGTAGATCTCCGACGGCGGCGCGGAAGGTATCCGGCCGATCGCCGCCTCACCGTAGGCCCGATCCAGCTGGGCGTAGGACTCGCCGATGTGAAAGGTCCCCGCGAAGGCCTCCGCCGGGTCGACCTCGGTATCACGCAACCGCGGTAGGCGCCGCAGCAACATGTTGACCTTCAGTTGCGCCCCTTCGGGTTTCGGCGGTTCCGGCGCGCCGAGCAGGCCCGCCAGCTGGTGCGGCGCCGCGTTCACCAGAACGTAGCCCGCACCCACCGCTCCACCCGCATAGCGCACTTCGGCAGTGCCACCGTCGGTCTCGATCGCGGTCACCTCGCAGTCGGTCACGATCTCCGCACCGGCGGTGCGCGCGGCCCCCGCCAGCGCGTCGGTGAGCGCGCCCATGCCACCGACCGGAACATCCCAGTCGCCGGTCCCGCCGCCGATCACGTGGTAGAGGAAGCACCGGTTCTGCCGCAGCGTCGCATCATGTGCGTGGGTGAACGTGCCGATCAACGCATCGGTGAGCACCACCCCACGCACCGTGTCGTCGGCGAACTCCGACTCGATGGTCTCCCCGAGCGGTCGCTCGAACAGCGCCGTCCACGCCACCGGATCGTCGACGACCCGCTCCAACTCGGCCCTCGACGGCAACGGCCGCGTCAACGTGGGAAACACCCGCTCGGCCAACCGCCCGGTTATCCCGTAAAACCGTTGCCACGCAACAAAATCCCGATCCGACCCGGTCAGCTCGACAAAGCTGGCCCTGGTCCGCGCTTCGGACCCGGTATCGACGAGCAGCCCACCCGACCCCACCGGCGTATACGACGAAATCCGCCGCCGCCGCGTCGCGAACCGCAGCCCCAATTCCTCGACAATCTGGCGGGGCAACAAACTCACCAAATACGAATACCGCGACAACCGCGCATCCACCCCGTCGAATACCCGCGCCGACACCGCAGCGCCGCCGGTATGCCCCTGCCGCTCCATAACCAGCACCGACCGCCCGGCCCGCGCCAGGTACGCGGCGGCCACCAACCCATTGTGGCCACCCCCCACAATCACCACGTCATACGACGACCGCGTCGGCTCCATTCGTCCTCGATAGCACGAATCCCCACCACCCGACACAGATACCGCCGAGAACACGCCGACCAGGAGCAAATTCATCCGATGACGGGACGCGCTACCGTGGTGGGGAACTCGATCGAGATGCCCAGCGGCGCACTGCATTAGGAGGATCGCCGTGACCTTCGGCGCTGGCGGCGACGCGGCGGTCGCCACCGTCCCCACCAGTTCGGCAAGCCGGGCGGCGCTCTGGTCGGTCCGGTTGACGTTCTTTCTCACCGGTGCACTGTTCGCGACCTGGGCGGCCCGAATACCGACGCTGAAGGATGAGCTCGGCCTCGACGATGCGGGCCTGGCCGCGGCGTTCGCTGGGCTGAATATCGGAGCGGTACTCGGCCTGCAAGCGGGCAAGCTCGTCACGCTGCGATTCGGCAGCCGGACGACGTTGCAGGTCGCGATGCCGCTCTTCGCGGTGTCACTGTCGAGTCTGCTGCTCGCGCGAAGCCTGCTCGGCCTGATCGTTGCGGTCGGCGCCTTCGCGGTGCTCAACAGCGTCGTCGATATCGCGATGAACGCGCACGGGGTGGCGATCGAGCAGGTGACAGGACGGCCGCTGCTGTCCGGGATTCACGCCTGCCACAGCCTCGGGGTGATCGGCGGCTCACTGGTCGGCGCCGGCGCGGAATACGTCGGCGCTACGCTCGCAAGCCATTTCGTCGGTGTTTCCGTCCTGGTCGCGGCGGCGGGCACCATCGGTGCGCGTCGACTGCTGCCATCGTCGATCGACCGAAGGCCGACGATCGGCACGCAGAACGGTCGGCCGACGCACACCTGGCGTTGGCCAGCCAGGCTGATCGTGCTCGGCGCGCTCGCCTTCTGCGTGGCACTGGCCGAGGGCTCCGCCAACGATTGGGTCGCGGTGTATCTGCGAGACGAGACCGGTGCCGACACCACCGTCGCGGCACTGGGATTCGCCCTTTTCGCGGGCGCCATGTTTGTCGGCAGGCTCGCGGGCGATCGGCTCGTGACCCGGTTCGGCCCGGTCCTGCCGTTTGCCGCGGGCACCATGGCGGCCGGGCTCGGGCTCGGCGCCGCCCTGCTGATCGGGGAGACGATCCCGGCGCTGGTCGGCTTGGTGCTGTTCGGCGCGGGCATCTCGTTCACGCTGCCGCTCACGTTCGCGGCAAGTGGTGCGGTGCCGGGGATTTCGACGGCTCGGGCGATCGCCAACGTGTCCATCCTCGGCTACCTCGGGTTCTTCACCGGTCCAGTGCTGATCGGCCTCGTCGCGCACGCGCACGGGTTGACCGCCGGCCTCGCCGTTCCGGTGCTGATCGTGCTGTTGGCGGCGATGGGCGCCGGTGCGCTGCGCCCGCGGCGTTGACATGCGAAGACCCCGTCCGGCCGTCGGGACCGGACGGGGTCGGGTGTCCCCCAGCGAACGCTTGCTGGGATCCTCCCCACTACCTACTTGGCCGGAGGAATAGACGGCTGGTTGATAGTGGAGAAGTACTGGATGGCCGCACCGATCGCGACCGGAGCGGTCACCAGGATCTGGCCGGCGACGACGCCGAGGGCGCCGACGGAGGCGATGCCGAACAGGCAGCCGACGGCCGCGGCCGGGATGAACGCGCCGAACAGGCCGATGATGGTGGCCATGGCCGCGATGGGGGCCATGATGCCGCCGAGGACACAGCCGACGGCCGCGCCGCCGAGACCACCGACGAGGGTGCCGATGGTGGCGCCCATGCTGATGGTGCTGGTGAGCCTGCTCCAGGCGGCCTGCTCACGGTCGTAGTCGGTCTTCCACGGCGCCTTGTCCTCGAAGGGCAGGGCAACCGGCTTGTAGGTCGCCTTGCTCATGTCGAACTGCGGGGTGAGCGTTGCCGTGTGGTCGGCGATGTTCGCGGCGATCGGGAACTCGAACTCGTCGACCCGGAACTTCAGCTCGGTGCCAGCGAGCACCGTGCCATCCGTTGCCTTGATCTTGAAGACACCGTCCTCGACGTCCATGGAGCCGCCGACGGTCTTGATAATGGTCTGCGTGTCGGTCGCGTTGGCCGTGAACTCGACCGCTTCCGAACTGCCGGGCTGCGCGGCGACGGTGCCGGCAGCGATCCCGACCGCGGCGGTGAGCCCTGCGGCCACCGCAACGATTTTCCTCATCGAATACTTTCTCTCTTCTCGGTTTTTCTTCAGATCGGGTACGTCGAGCGCACCCCATGCCGGCCGCGAAACACGCACCGGCAAGTCAGAGATCGAGGACGAGCACATCCGATCCGGCGCGGGACACGCACAGCATCATGGTGTTGCCGCGCGCCCGCTCCGCCGCGGTGAGAATCGAATCGCGATGGTCGATGTCGCCCGCGAGCACGGCGGTTTCGCAACTGCCGCAGGTGCCTTCGCGACACGAGGTGATGATGCTGACGCTGGCACCCTCGAGCACGTCGGCGATCGTCTGTTTGGCCCCGATCCGGAAGGTTCTTCCGCTGCTTGCCAATCGGACCTCGAAGGGCGCGTCGACAGCCGCCGCCACCGGGCGCGGCACGAACCGCTCGACATGGACGGACAGGCCGCGCCGAGCGCCCTCGGCTTCGACGGCCGCAAGCAACGGTTCCGGCCCGCAGCAGTAGACCGCGGCATCGCCCTGCTCCGCCATGATCTCGGCGAGCGGCAGCAGGCCGTGCTGATCCTGGGGCAGCAGCACAACATTCGGGTGCCGCTGCGCCAGCTCGTCGGCGAATGCCATGTGCGCCTTGGTCCGCCCGCCGTAGTGCAGCGACCAGTGCGCACCCGACGCCTCGGCGGCGGCGAGCATCGGCAAGATCGGGGTGATCCCGATACCGCCGGCGACGAACACGTACCTGTCTCGCGCCACCAGCTCGAAGTTGTTGCGCGGCACCGACACCTGCAGCTGCGCACCCGGAATCGCGGTCCGCCGCAGATGATCCGAGCCGCCGCGGCCCGCAGGCTCGTGCAGCACCGCGACCCGCCACCGGTCCGGCTCCCCCGGATCGCCGCACAGCGAATACTGACGGACACCCGCCGCGCCCACCGCCACATCGATGTGCGCCCCCGGCGTCCAGCCAGGCAACTCGCCGCCATCGACGGCCATCAGTTCGAGCGCGAACACACCCTCGGCTACCTCGTGGCGAGCCGACACCAGTACTGGAAACTCGGTCATCTCGTCTCCTGTATCCCGCGGGACTTCCCGCACCCAGTCGACGTCGTCCGTTCTCGCACGCCGCCTCCTGCGCCTGCATTCGTCATCGCGATCACCGTCGCGGACAACCCCCACCGGCACCGCAGACGAACGCGCAGTCGATTCGCACAATCGACGTTGACTATCGCCCCGACTCAGACGGCCCATCGGACCCGAAACTTGCGCCATGACCACTGTGGGGCAATTGGTGGACAAGACCACCCAGTTCATTCGTGACCAGGTCGTTCCGGTGGAACGCGAGGTCGTCGTCGACGGTCGGGTGATGGACGACGCGCTGCGTCTCGACCTGCAGAAAAAGGCCAAGGAGGCGGGCGTGTTCGGCCCGCTGTCCGATCCGCGCTACGGCGGGCTCGGCCTGGACACCCGCGCTCAGGCTCAGGTGCTCGAGGCCGCGGGCGCCAGCCTGCTCGGCCCGATCGCCGTGAACGCGTGGGCACCGGACGACGGCAACATCCATCTGCTCGCCCATGTGGCCAATGCCGAGCAACAGGAACGCTATCTCGCGCCGCTCGCCGCGGGCGATGTGCGGTCGGCGATCGCCATGACCGAACCCGCGCCGGGCGCAGGCTCGGACCCCGGCATGCTGCAGACGGTGGCCGAGGAGACCGACGGCGGCTGGGTCATCAACGGCGCCAAGCACTTCACCACCGGCGCGCAGGGCGCCGCCTTCACCATCTGCGTGGCCCGCACCGGCGACGGACCGACCATGTTCCTGGTGGACCAGGACAACCCCGGCCTGCGGGTCGGCCGCCGGATGCCGACACTCGACCACACGAGCGCGCCGGGCGGGCACTGCGAGGTCACCTTCGTCGACTGCGTCGTCCCGGATTCCGCCGTGCTCGGCGAGGTGGGCCAAGGCCTGGCGCTCGCACAGGTACGACTCGCCCCGTCCCGGCTGGTCTTCTGCATGAACTGGCTCGGCCTCGCGGTGCGCGCGCACCACCTGGCGATCGAACACATCAGCACCCGAACCTCTTTCGGTGTCCCGATCGCCGATCACGGCCTGGCCCAGGGCATGGTCGCGGACAACGAGATCGACATCGCCGCCGCCCGCGGCGTCATCCGCACCGCGGCCGAGACCATCGACGCGCAGGGGCCGACCGCCTCGCAGGCGCGCCACGACGCCTCGATCGCGAAAACCTTTGTTTCCGAGGCGGTCTGGCGGGTGCTCGACCGGGCCGTCCAGCTGCACGGCGGCCTCGGCGTCTGCGAGGACTACCTCGTCGCTCGATTCCTGGTGGAGGCCAGAGCCTTCCGCATCTACGAGGGGCCCTCCGAGGTCCTGCGTTGGTCCATTGCCCGCCGCGCACTGCGCAATCGCTGAAGACACCGCTGAAGGGAGCATCGCATGACCACCCGAGAAATCGCCGGATTCGCCGCCGCCTATCCCGAACTCGACGGCGCCGCCGTCGATTACGAATACCTGCGGGCCGTGTCGCAGGACATGGTGCCGTTCGGCCGCCACGTCGGCACCCGCATCACCGAGATCAGCGCCGAGCGGGCCGTTGTCGAGATCCCCGCCGTCGACGAGGTCCGTAACCACATGGGCACCGTGCATGCGGGCGCGCTGTTCACCGCCGCCGATATCGGCGGCGCCGCGGCGTTCGTCGGTGCGGCCGCGCCGCGGCTGGCCACCGTCGAGCGACTGGTGCTGCGGGCGGGCACCGCGTCCTACCGCAAACCCGCCATCGGCCGCATCCGCGCGATCGCCACCGTGGATCGGCGCGAGCTCGACGAGGTGCTCGCCGCCACCGTCTCGAACCGTTTCGAGCTGTCCGGCAAGGCAATGCTGGTCGACGACGGCGACGTGGTCGTCGCCAAGTTCACCTTCGACTACGTCTGCGACGTCACCATCGCGGAGTCGGACCGGTGACGACGGCGGCCCCCAAGAAGGGCTCGGAGTTCACCGCGCTCGAGTCAACGTCGGTCGAGACCAGCGACGGCGTCACCTTCACTGTCCGCTTCCTGCCGGGCAAGAAGACCGACGCGCCGGTGGTGCTGATCCTGCCCGCCATGGCGATGAAGGCGAAGAACTATCTGCTGCTCGCGAAAGAGCTGAATGCCCAAGGGCTTTCGGTCGCCACCTGCGATCTGCGGGCGCACGGCGAAGCACAGCCCGAACTCGGGTTGGCTCGCAACTTCGGCTACCGGGAGATGCTCGAGATCGACATGCCCGCGATCGTCGACGCGGTACGGCAACGCTTCCCCGAGGCGCCACTGCACCTGTTCGGGCACAGCCTGGGTGGGCAGGTTGCGCTGTTATTCACCGCCGCCGAACCCGACAAGGTCGCCGGGGTCACGGTCATCGGCACCGGCACGGTCTTCTGGTGGGCGTTCGGCGCGAAGCGCTGGTGGGAGGCGCTGAGCCAGATCCAGTGGATCGGACTGGTGTCGCGCTGGAAGGGCCACTGGCCCGGCGGCGTGCTGATCCCGGCCCCGATGCCGGGCGGTGTCATGCGTGACTGGGCGATGCACTCGCTGACCAGCTACTACCGGCCGAAAGGCGCTGTGCGACAGTACAACACGCTGTTGCGCAGGATGACGGCCCCGGTCCTGGTGATCTCGCTGTCCGACGACGTGCTCGGCCCCAAATCCAACGTCGACTTCCTGGTCTCCCGGATGCCGAACGCGCGCGTCACCCAGTGGCACGTCGACGAGGATTCGCCGATCGAGCACCGCGACCACTTCACCTGGGTCAAGGATTCGCCCGCACTCGCGGCACGCATCGCGACCTGGATCGTCGCCGGCGAACTGCCCGGCGGAGGAAAGACAGATGGCACGACTGCGGATTGACAAGGTGTCGAAGCAATTCGGCGCGACCTACGCGGTGCGCGAGGTGAGCCTCGACATCGCCGACGGCGAATTTCTGGTGCTACTCGGGCCGAGCGGCTGCGGCAAGTCCACGCTGCTGCGGATGATCGCGGGCCTGGAGGATCCGACCGACGGCCTGATCCTGTTGGACGACAACGACATCACGCACCGGGCGCCGCAACAGCGAGACCTGGCGATGGTGTTCCAGAGCTACGCGCTCTACCCGCACCTGACCGTCGCCAAGAACATCGGCTTCCCGCTGCGCGCCAGGCACACGCCGCGGGCGCGGATCGCCGAGCGGGTGGCCGAGGTGGCAGGCGTGCTCGGTCTCGACGAGTTGTTGCGGCGCAAGCCCGCGGCGCTGTCGGGCGGCCAGCGGCAGCGAGTCGCGTTGGCGCGGGCCATGGTTCGCGATCCCGGCGCCTTCCTGATGGACGAGCCGCTGTCCAACCTGGACGCCAAGCTGCGCAGCGCGACCCGCGCCGAGCTCATCGACCTGCACCGCAGGCTGGGCGCGACGTTCCTGTACGTCACCCACGACCAGGTCGAGGCGATGACCATGGCCGACCGGATCGCGCTGCTCAACGAGGGCAGGGTGGAGCAGGTCGGCACGCCGACCGAGCTGTACGACCGGCCGAGGTCCACCTTCGTCGCCGGGTTCCTCGGCGCACCGCCGATGAACCTGTTCCCCGGCGTCGTCACCGAGCGGGCGGGCAGGCTGTTCCTGGTCGCCGACGGTATCGACGCCGAATTGGCCATCACGGCAACGGATTTCGGCGGCGACGTCGAGGTCACCGCGGGCATCCGGCCCGAGCGGCTTCGCTTGGACGCGACCGCCGACGCCCTCCGCGGCCGGGTGAGCATGGTGGAGAACCTCGGTAGCGAGGAGCTCGTCCACTTCAGCACCGGCACCACCACCCTGTGTGCCCGTGCACCACGCCCCGCCGGCGTGCACGTCGACGAAAACATCGGGCTGCGTGTCGATCCCGCCGATATCCACCTGTTCCATCCCACCTCAGGCCTGCGCATGACCTGGCAGGAACCCGAACAGGATGTCCACCGCGACAGCACCGCCGAAGTCGTTGCCGTCGCCTGACTCGTGACAACGCCGTCCGACCCATTGAACACATGAGGAGAACCAGACCGTGAAACGCACCGCGCCCTTCCTGGGCATGGTGTTCGCCACCACCCTCGCGCTCAGCGCTTGTGGCGGACTCGGGAGCACCACCACCGATTCGAACTCCAGCACCGCCCAGATCCCGGAATTGAAGCCGGATCAGCAGGTGTCCATCGTGTTCGAGTCCTACAACTACGGACTCGCCGGAGCGTGGACCGACACCTTCAACACGCTGATCGCCGACTTCCGCACGAAGTTCCCGAACATCACGGTCACCGCGCAGAAGCCGCAAGGCAACAGCCCGAACCCGGCCACCGACACCATCTCCAGCATCCAGAACCAGATGGTCGCAGGCACCCCGCCGGATGTGGCGCAGCTCGGCTTCAGCGACCTGGACTACACCGTGCACCAGCTCGGCGCCAAGCCGCTGGACACGCTGGTCTCCAAGCAGGAGGTGCAGCGCAATTTCGACGGCGCCAAGCACCCGTACGCGCCGACCGCGCGCACCCTCACCGACTGGGACGGCCACACCTACGGTGTCCCCTTCGTCTTCTCGACCCCGGTGCTGTACTACAACGCCTCGCTGTTCACCGCGGCCGGATTGGATCCGGCGAAGCCGCCTGCCACCTGGCAGCAGGTGTCGGAGGCGGCCGCCGCGATCACCAAGTCCGGTAAGGACGGCATCTACGTCGACTGCCTGACCAAGACCGCCAAGGACTGGTGCTTCCAGTCGCTGGTCCGGTCCAACGGCGGCCGCGTCATCTCCGCCGACCGCAAGTCGCTGACCTTCGCCGACGCGCCCGTCGTCGAGGTCGCTCGGATGAATCAGCAGTTGGTCGAGGCGGGCAGCATGCCGAAGCTCAACCAGAAGCAGGGCTACGAGGCGTTCGCCCGCGGCGATATCGGCATGATCCTGGAGACCAGCGCGATCCAGGGCACGTTCACCGCGGGCGCCAAGGACAAGTGGGACCTGCGCGCCGCACCGATGCCGAGCTTCGCGGGCAAGCCGACGATTCCGACGAATTCCGGTGCGTCGCTGCACATTCTGTCCAACGACCCGGCCAAGCAGCGCGCGTCGTGGGAGCTGATCAAGTTCCTCACCAGCGAGGCGGCCTACACCAAGATCTCGCAAGGCATCGGCTACCTGCCACTGCGCACCGGGTTGATGGACGACCCGAACGGGTTGAAGGACTGGTCGGCGAAGAACCCACTGCTGCAACCGAATGTCGCGCAACTGGCGAGCATGGAGCCGTGGGTTTCCATGCCGGGCAGCAACTATCTGCAGATCCGCGACGGCATGATGGACGCGGTCGAGGCAATCGTGTTCCAGGGCAAGGATCCGCAGTCCACCTTGACCGCCGCCCGTGACCAGGGCGCCAAACTCCTGCCGCAGCCATGAGTGAGCCGACGATGGAAACAGTCACGATCGTCCAGCTGACCGACACGCACATCCGGCCCGTCGGTGAGCGGGTGCACGGCATGATCGACACCTACGCGAATCTCACCCATGTGCTGCAACAGCTTCGGGCGTCCGGCCGGCGCATCGACGCGCTGGTGCTCTCCGGTGACCTGACCGACACCGGGTGCCCCGAGGCGTACCGGCGGCTGCGGGACGCCGTCGATCCGGTCGCCGCGGAGCTCGGCGCGCAGGCGATCTATGTGATGGGCAATCACGACGAGCGCACCGCGTTCGGCGCCGAGCTGCTCGGAATAGATTCCGCCACCGCGGATCCCGACGCCACCCACGATCACGTGTTCGAGGTTGCCGGGGTGCGGGTCATCGCATTGGACAGCACGACGCCGCGCCGCCACGACGGCAGGCTGGAGCCGCATCAGCTGGACTGGCTTGCCGATCAGCTGCGCGAACCCGCGCAGCACGGCACGCTGCTCGTGCTGCACCACCCGCCGATCCGCTCGCCCATCGCGGCCACCGAGTACCTCCGGCTCGAGCAGCCGGAACTGCTCGAAGAGGTGATCGCGGGATCCGATGTGCGGCTGATCATCTGCGGGCACAACCACCTGACCGGCGCCGCCGCGCTCGGCGGCGTCCCGGTCTGGATCGGACCCGCGCTGTCGTATCGGATCGATCCGATGGCACCGGTCGGTCGGCACCGCGGGTTGGTCGGGTTCGGCTACAGCCGGATCGACCTCTTCGGTTCGACCATGGTGGCCACCGCCATCGAGGCGACGCCCGCCGAAATGGTGTACGACAGAGCGGAACAGGACGTGCTCGAGCAGCTCGCCGCGTTGTCGGCGGAGACCAGGTAGGTCGATGTTCGTCATCGAAGCTCCGCGCGCTACCGAGGCAGCGGCCGAACCGGTCGCTGCCGCGGTGCCGCCCTCGCCCCGCCTCGCCCGGTTCCGCCGGGCGGGGCGGTTCGTGGTGCCGTACCTGTATCTGGCGCCCGCGTTGTTCCTGCTCGTCGTGTGGACCTATCGGCCGCTGGTGCAGGCGGTCGAATTGTCCACGTACTCATGGAATCTGCTGCCGACCTCGCCGATGAAATCGGTGGGCACCGGCAATTACGAGCGGCTGATGGAGCTGCCCGCCTTCTGGAATTCGATCGGGCGCACCGGCGCGCTCATCGCGGGCATGCTGCCGTTCACCGTGCTGCTTCCGCTGGTCATCGCCCTGGCGAGCAAGCGTGTGCACGGCAGGGCCAGAACGATCTACCAGGCCTTCATCTTCGTGCCGTTCCTCGTCGCGCCCGTCGCGGCGGCCGCGGTCTGGCGCTGGCTGCTGCATCCCGGCGGCGGGTTCGTCGGCGAGCTGCTCGGCTCCAAGCACAACTGGGTCTATGACGCGAGTACCGCGCACGCGGTGATCATCGGGATCACCGGGTGGCAGCTGCTCGGGTTCTCGGTGCTGGTGGTGTGGGCCGGATTGGCAGGCATCAGTGGCGATTACGACGAGGCCGCCCAGGTCGACGGCGCGAGCCCGGGACAGATCCGGCGCTGGATCACGCTGCCGCTGCTCTCGCCCACCGTGATGTTCCTCGTGCTCACCACTGTCTTGCTCAGTCCCATCCTGACCTTCCCGCTCATCGATTCGATGACGCAGGGCGGTCCGTCGCAGTCGACCACGAACATCTATTACCTGTTGTGGGACTACGCCTTCCACAGTTTCGACGCCGGGCTCAGCGCGGCCGCGGGCGTGCTGTTGTTCGCCGGATTCGGCGTGCTCGCCGGGGTGCTGGTGTGGATCTCGGAAAAGGTTGCCTTCCATGATGATTGACCGACTTCGGACCGCGGGCAGTCACGTGCTGCTCGCGGTCACCGCCGTGGTGTGTGTGTTTCCGATCTACTGGCTGTTCGCCACCTCGCTGCGGCGGCCGGAGGACGTCACCTCGCTGTCGCCGATCCCGTGGCCGATCTCGATCGCCAACTACACGGATGCGGCACAGAAGGTCGATGTCCTCGGATTGATCGGCAACACCTTCTTCATCGCCGCCCTGTCCGCCGTCGCCCAACTGCTCATCGCCTTGCTGGCGTCCTACGCGTTCGCGATGTACACGTTCCCGTTCCAAAAGGTCCTGTATCTGGCGTTTGTCGGGACCTGGCTGGTGCCGTTCCAGGTGACGATGCTGCCGAACTATGTGCTGCTCACCAAGCTCGGCCTGATCAACTCGCTGATCGGTGTCGTGCTGCCAACCCTGTGCTCGGCGCTTGCGGTGCTGATGTTGCGTCAGCACATGGCGAGCTTCCCCAAGGAGCTGGTCGCGGCCGCCAAGATCGACGGGCGCTCCTCGTGGTCGATCCTCTGGACCGTTGTCGTGCCCAACCTGCGGCCAGCCCTGGCCGCGCTCGGCATCCTGCTGTTCATCAACGCATGGAACGAATACTTCTGGCCCGCCGTCGTGCTGCGCCAATCGAACAGCGTGCTGCAACTCGGCCTGCGCAGTTTCATGGGCACCGAGGGTGACCAGTGGGGGCCGATGATGGCGCTGGCGAGCCTGGCGTGTCTGCCCGTGCTGGTGATGTATCTGTTGTTGCAGCGCCACATCGTCAACGCGTTCGTGCGGTCGGGGTTGAAGTAGGGTCCCGGTTACGAATCGGTTCACAATCTGAGATTCCAGTCACTCACCGGTGCACGACTGTCGTTCGCCCGACATTCTGATCTTGCCGAGCCATGGCCCCGAGCAGCATAAATGCGACCGACCGTCCGGTCGCCTACCGCCGGGGCCGTGGCGATGAGGGGTCGAAACCGGTGCGCAGCAGAGTCGAAGGAGCGAGTTGATCGTGCGACCGAAGAGGACACTGACCGGGATATCACTGGCGGCAGTGGCGACGCTGTTGCTCGCGGCGAGCTGCGGATCCGCCGAGGACACCGCGGGCACCGAACCGGTGCAGCGGCCTGGCACGCTCCTCATGCAGCGGCCGTTGACCAACGGCGGTCCGCTGATCTCCGCGGTCACCGGGTCGGCCACCTACATTCGCTACCTTTCCACCGCACCGGACACATCGACCATCGAGGTGTCCGGCGCGGTGTACCTGCCGAAAGGCACACCGCCGGAAGGCGGTTGGCCGCTGGTCGCGTACGGGCACGGCACCACCGGCGTCGCCGACGAGTGCGCGCCGACGAACTCGCCGGGGCTCTACGGCAACGACACCACCGTCTCGAAGTTGCTCGAGGATCACCGAGCGGTCGTGATGACCAACTATCAGGGCCTCGACGGCCCCGGCGGCGCGCCGTACCTCGATGCCGCGTCCTCCGGATACGACGTGCTCGACTCGGTCCGTGCCGCACAGGCACTCGACCTTCCGGTCACCAAGGACGTCGTTCTCGTCGGGCTCTCCCAGGGCGGTCGCGCCACCGAGTCCGCGGCCGAGACGGCCAAAACCTATGCGCCCGAACTGAAGATCCTCGGCAACGTGCTGCTCTCGCCTGCGCTGCGCAGCGAACTGGCGCAGGCCGCGCAGGCGCAGACCTTGACCGTCGGCCAGTACTTGCTGCTGCCCTACCTGGTGGCGGCCGTGCGCTACGGCGACCCGGACTACTCGTTCGACAAGGTGTTGCACGAGCCGCTGCTCTCGGCCGCACCGCGGCTGGAGGGCCTGTGCACCGGTCAATCGACGCTGCACGACTTCGCCGTCGGCCAGTCCGCGACACCGGCCGCCGCCCAGTTCGTCGACGACGCCGCACGCGCCGCGCTCGCGGACTACGAGTCCGGCGGAAACCTGCCCAAGATCGCGTCCGACATCCCGACTTTCATCTCCCGCGGCGACAAGGACGATCTCGTCAACACCGAGTGGGCCAACCAGGCCGTCGCCGAAATGTGCACTCTCGGCACGAATCTCGTGGACACCGTGCTGCCAGGCGGCCATGAAGCCTGGCGGGCGCGTGGCGACCTCGTAGCACATTGGATCACCGACCGTTTCGCGGGCAAGCCCGTCCCGGCCACCACCTGCCGCCGGTGATCGCCCGCCTGAAAACCGGTGCGGTCCTGCTGATCCTGACGGTTTCCTACTTCATCGTTCAGCTGATCGTCGCATCCCGCTGGCCGGAACCCAACGGCTACAGCTGGGCCGACAACATGATCAGCGACCTCGGTGTCCCCGAATGTCTCGGCGACATGCACCAATACGGTCTCCACCCGTCCCGGTACATCTGTTCCCCCTGGCACGCCACCATGTCCACCGAGTTCGTCTTGCTCGGCGTCCTGCTCGTCGCCGCCACCTTCCTCCTCACCCCGTTGCTCCCCAAATCCCCACTCGCCCGGGCGATCCCCTACCTCGCGCTCCTCAACTGCCTCGGCATCGTCCTGGTCGGCACCTTCCCAGGCAGCGCCGACGAATTCCCCGGCGACCACCAGCTCCGCATCATCCTCCACCCCACCGGCGCTTACCTCGAACTCCTCACCGGCCTAGCGATCATGATCATCGCCGCCCGCGTCTTCCCGGCCAACCGCCCCTACACCACAGTCACGATCGTCCTGATCATCCTCACCCTCATCGGCATGATCGCCAGCCTCGCCCCCAACCACCTCGGCCTCGGCGGCGGAACAGCCGAACGCCTAGCCCTCGACCCCTTCGTCTGGTGGCGAATCTTCACCGGCATCTACATCCTCGCCGCCCTACCCCGCCTCCACCGAACAGCCTCGTGACCAACGCTTTCCGCTAGCCCATCGGGGAGCAGGCCCGTCCCGCCGACGAACATTCGGGGCACCGTGCCCCCGGCTCAGCTCGCGGCGAGGACCGCAGCATCGACATACCGTGGATCGCGGGTGATCGCTGCGAACCTCGACCCGCCTTCGGCGCCAACCGTTTCCTCCACCTCGGCCAACCGGACCAGCAAATCGAAGTAGCTCGCCTCGGCCGTCCGCAACTCCGCGATCGTTGCGGTGAGATCGAGATCGGCGGCGAACCGCGCCCCGTCGACACCCACCGACAGCGTCGCCAGCCATCCGCCCGAATCGGCCGCGAACATCGACCCGCTGGTCTCGGCCCAGAACAACACCACGCTCGGCGCCACGTCGGAGCTCAACCGCCCTGCCGCGGCGAGCATCACCAGCGCGGTATAGACGTTCGACTCACAGAACCCGAAGTGCATCAAATACGCCTCGAGCGCCCCCTCCCGATACCTCAACACGTATGTCAGCCCACCGGTGTCCTCCCCGAAACAGTCGGCGAAATACCCCCGAGGCGTAATCCCCGCCTCCGCCTGCCCCCAATCCGGCGCCTTACCGTCCCAGAACCACCCGTCATACATCGCGCCGTGATTCTCGATAACCTCCGATCCCGACACAGGTGTCTCCAACCACTGCTCGAACCCCTCCCGCCCCATGGGAATTCGAGCAGCAACAACAAACGTGTCCGACACAACCGGCTCCTCATCGATCTCAACGGCGCGCCAACCATACCGGGCACAGGCGCCATCCTAAGATCTCACCGCCCCACCTTCACCGCGCGGCACACGACGTGTGCTTGGCCGGTATCGCCCGAAATACACTGCTGGACAGTTGATCACCGGGAACTGAGGCAACTGGCCTCTCGACCGATGCCGCCGTCAGTTCCCACTGAGCAGCCGACCAGGAGCGGTCGGTGTGCGGGGAGGGTAGATGGGGTCGGGGTGGTGGCCGAACAGGTAGGCGCGGAAGGCTCGCAGGTACTGGTCCTGCTGCTGTTGATCAAGGAAGGTGGTCGTCGTCGGGTCGAACCAATTGTCGGGCGCCGGGCGTCGTGCGATCACGTAGTCGAGGGCTTCGCGCACCATGTCGCCATAACTCGGCTCCTTGGTGATGGCGGCGCGCAGTTCGGGTGCGTACCGCCACATCTGGTCTCCCAGATGGGCGTAGGGCATGTTCCCGACCGGCCACAGCAGACTGTCGACATACGGAATCTCGTCCCACCACAGCGGCAGAGGGTCAGGCCGCATGCTCGCCCCCGGCTGTGTCGGTGAATCCGTGCGGGGTTTCGGGCCGAAGGCGGGTGCGGCGGGATTTCGGTCGACGCCGCGGGGGCGCCACGTGGGCCCGGTGCGGAGGTTGCTTGGCGGATACCAGACGCCTCGCCAGACGGGGACCCCGAGAGTGGGCGGGTTCACGGGGAGTTTCTCCGCGAGCGAGATATCGACCGTGATCCTGCGCACGGGGGGCAGTTCCGTGTCGTACGGGAGCAGATCCGCCACCATCGACAGGCAATCCCGCTCGTCGAATCCGGTCACACCAACGCCAGGGGGCAGCAGTGGCCAGGAGAATGATCCGTTCGCCAGATCGAATTCGATCCAGAACCGCCGGACCGTGGACATACGCGCCCTCCTCCCCGAGCCCCTTGCCGCCGAGCGCTTGTCACGCAGAATGCGTCGGCGCCGATGAAGGACGCCGACGCACTCGGTGCCGGCGAACTCAGACCAGGGTGGTGGTCAATGCCGAGGAGTCGCGGCGGCTGGCTTGCCTGGCGGCGATGCGGTCGCGGCGTTCCTCGAACTTGAGCATGTCGCGCTCGTATTTGGCCAGGAAGTCGGCGAGCTTCTCGCGGGTCTGTTCGCCCTCTGCGGTGAAGTCGGTGCGCTCGAAGATCTTCCAGATGCGCAGGACCGGCATCACCACGTCCTCGAGATGCTGGCGCATGTCGTAGATCCCGTGCTTGGCCATCAGCGCGCCGTACCTGCGGAAGTTCGGGTTCTCCGCGCCGGGCATCTGGAAGTTCATCAGAATGAGCGAGATCGCTTCCAGCGCCTGGTCCGGCGCCAGATCCAGCGCGGCGCCACACATGTTCCGGTAGAAGATCATGTGCAGGTTCTCGTCGGCCGCGATGCGCTGCAGCATCTTGTCGGCGATCGCGTCATTGCACACGCGGCCGGTGTTGCGGTGGCTGAGCCGGGTGGCCAGTTCCTGGAAGGTCACGTAGGCGACGCCGAGCATGAACCCGGCCTCGGGAATGCTGCTGGTGTCGACGACCGCATCCTGCGCCATGGACAGCGGGTCGAAACCGGTGGTCATCGCCGCCATCCTGGCGCGCTCCAGCTCCACCGGATCGACACCGCGGGTGACGACCAGATAGTCCCGCATGACGATCCCGTGCCGGTTCTCCTCGGCAGTCCAGCGCCCGACCCAGGTCCCCCACGCACCGTCTTGCGAGAAGTTCTCGGCGATCACCCGGTGGTAGGACGGCAGGTTGTCCTCGGTGAGCAGGTTGGTGATCATGGCCGCCTTGGCGACGTCGGACAGCTGCGACTGCTCCGGATCCCAGTCGACTCCGCCCATCGCGGCGAAGTTGCGGCCCTCGTCCCACGGCACGTAATCGTGCGGATGCCACTCCTTCGCCATCGACAGGTGCCGGTGCACATTGGCCTCGGCAACCGGCTCGAGCTCCCTCAGCAGCTCGAGCTGGGTGAGACGTCGCCCCATTTCCGTTACCCCTCAGTCTGTTTGGCTAACTTCAGCGCAGGACCGAGTGGGTCCGTCGGCGCGATAACCTCCGCGAGCCTACGGATCCGTAGGTGGCAAATCAACCAGCGACTGTTGCGCAGGATGCACCACTGTTCGCCGAGGTAGTGACCTTATCGATCGGCGAATGGTGCGCGTTACCGTTTCAGAGTCGCGGCATCGGTCGCGGGACGAATCGCATGCAGTCGGCGGGCAGTCGCACACCCGCGGTGCGGAGTTGGGCGACCCTGGTGAGATACGCTGCGCCGAGCATCATTTGGTCGGCGATATCGGCAACCTGCCGGTTACTGAGCGCAGCCAGATAGGTTCCGGCGACCCAGTTGTTGAACCCGCCCATGGCCGGACCGCACCACACCTGATAGTCGGTCACCCGATCTGCTTCGCCGCGAATGCTCCAGCCGGACGACAGCCCGAGATACCAGCGGAACACCAAGGCCATCTTGCGTTTCGGGTCCTCCGCGGCGCCGACCAGCTGGGCCGGGTCGCGCTCGGTGAAGTACGTGACGCAGTCCTGCCAGACGACCTCCAGCGGACGCCGGAACAGTGTTGCCTCGAGATCGGCGCGTAGATCCGCTGGGATGTCATCGATTCCGGCGTACGCCCGGTACGTGTCGTACAACCGCTGCGCGCGGGAGGCGAACATGGTGCCCCTGCGCAACACCTGCACCTGCACGCCGAGTTCGAACATGTCCGAGGACGGCGCCATCGTGCAGTCCGCGAAATCCGCCTTGGCCAGCAGCTGTTTGGTCGTCTCGCACTGGGCCGCCTCGCGGGTGGCCTGGTTGATCGAGCCGGTCACCACGTATGCGGCGCCGAGCGCGAACGCCGCGGCGGCCGCGGCGGGCGTGCCGATCCCGCCCGCGGCGCCGATCCGGACCGCCGCTGCCGCGGGCAACGTGCTTCGGTCGCGGGCCGCGATCAGCTCCGGCAACAGCACGAGCAGCGGTCTGCGGTCGGTGTGACCGCCCGAATCCGCCTCCGCGGTGATGTCATCGGCCATCGGCACCTGCTCGGCCAGCCGCGCCTGCGTCGCGGTCACCACACCGGCCGCGACCAGACTGCGCACCAGCGCCGCGGGCGGCGGACGCAGGAACGGCTCGGCGACCTCGACCCGAGACACCTTGGCGATCAACCGGTTCCGCACCTCGAGCTGACCGTGTCGATCCACCCCGAGCCCCGCCACCCGGTACCGGACGACCTCGGCGGTGAGACCCATGAACGCCGACGCCTCGACGCACCGCACCTCATGGCGCAGGCAGGAATCGACGATCGCCCGCTCCAGCGCCGGTTCGGTGGGACTGTGAATGAGGTTGCAGGCAAAGGGTTTTCCCACCAGTGTCTTGGCAAGTTCGCCGAGCGCCGCGTCCACCGCCGCAGGGGTGACGCCCGCAGCGCCGTAGGACGCGAGGTAACCGGCATTCGCCATCGCCACCACCATTGCCGGTGCGGCGATCCCATTGGCCATGGCGCCTGCCGCATACCCGGCCCGCACCCCGTGCGCCAGCTGGAACTGCCTGTCACCGAGCAACTCCGGCGGCAGCGGTGCGACCGCGGTCAGCACCTGCGCGCGTGCCGCGACCGCCGGGTCCGAGGTGGCGCCGATCCGGCCGTCGCTGCGCACGAACCAGCACGGCCGGCGCACGTCGAGCAGCAGGGCGGTGACGTCGTCGGCCGTGGCCGCGAGCACGCCGGTCCGAGCCGTGGTCATCAGCTGTCCTTCCGCTCGCCGAGTTCGACTGCGAGGTCGATGAGTTCGTAGATGCGCAGCCCCGGCTTCCACAGCGAGCCGTCCGCGATGACGGTGACGCCGCGCGGGCCGCGCCGGACTTCCTTGATGTGTGCCTCCAGCTCCACCGTGCCGTCGGTGGGCAGGAACTGGCCGCGGTAGCGCCAGCTGAAGGCGATATCGCCGGGGATCCGAAAGACCGGATCGTGGAGGGTGTCCGCGAATCCGGCATCGAGCAGCCACTCTTGGAGCGCATGGATGACCGACTCGACCCCCAGCGAACCGGGGATCACCGGATCGAGGTGGAAATGCCGGTCGAAATACCAATCCGAACCGTCGATCTCGCGCAGCGAATGCAGGTACCCCGCTTCGTATTTGCCGCCGCCGTCGACCACGTCGATCCCGTCGATCAGCGCCAGCGTGCGGCGGGCGCACAGCGGGGCACGCGGGTCCGCCCGGCGGGCGGCGACGTCGATGCGGCGGATCGGCGCGTCCGGATGCTCATCCAGCCAGGTCGGCGCCGCCCGCCCGGCGTCGAGGCCGGTCTGGTTCGCGAGCGCCTCGTCGCTGAAGTAGCCGAACATGGTCTCGCCTGCGTAGAACGGTTCGCCGTCCACGCTCAGCGTGTAGTCGAACGTCTGCAGTGACGAGCCGGGCAGGATCGTCGTCGACAGCAGCCGGGACGATTGTTCGATCGTCTTGCCCCGCAGGTCGATCTGCCGCAGCACCGTGGCCGTGCCGCCGAGGTTACGCAAGCTCAGCGTGACACCGGGTTGGGTGAGCGTCGGTCCCGCGTAGTAGCCCATGAGCAGCGCCGCCTGCAGCGAGGTCTCCATGTAGACGAAGTGCGGCATGGACTCGTTGGCGGTGTCGCCGTAGTACCAGGAGTCTGCGGGCGAGTCGTACTCGGTTCGGTAGGAGGCGGAGTCCAATTGACCACGTGTGCCGTCGAATTCGAGCACCCGGTCGACGAGCAGCAGACCGCCGGTCGGCAATCTGGTTGCACGGACCCCGGTGTACTCCGCGAATTCCGGGCCCATCGCAATGGATTGGTCGCCACGCGACAGGTGGGTCATGTGGAACTCGTTGAGCAGCAGACTCGGCACGGCTTGCCCCGGCCCGACGCCGGTGCCCGCAGGTTCTACGGCGGTCACGGTGACCTGCCACTCCCCCTGTGCCCCAGCCACTTTCGCCGTCGCGGTGACGTGCGGCCTCGGCACCAGGTCGATGGCGGTGACGACGAGCTCCACCGACGCACCGACCGGCGACGCCGTGGTCCCCGCACCGCCACTGTGCGACGCGACAAAGGTGCTCCCCGACAAGCACAGTGGGATTCCGGTGAACAGGGCGAACACCTCAGCCGCCTGGACAGCTGCCGCGCCAGGATCGCCGTCGAATCGCGCAACCACCCGGCCGCGACCCGTACCGCCGTACAACTCGATCGTCGTGACCTCGGTGAGCACCAAAGTCCCCGCCGTGGCCAACCGCGCTGCGGTGACGACACCCGGCCGGTAGTGCCCGGCACCGAAGACATCAACGACGTCGCCCTCGGTGAGGAGCCGCAGTGCCTCCGCGTCCAGACTGGTGCGTTGCGTGCGCGCCAGCGGCTTGAAGGCATGCTCCGCCGCGGCGACGTCAGTGCCGCGCGCGTACACACCACTCGCACCATTGCCGGACTCACCGGCCCTACGCCAGTCGGTCTGACTCTCGGTATGTCCGCCAGCCGGACCAGCAACCGCACCGACCGTCCCGGCGGAACCGGAGACGGTCGAACGCATCGCCCGCTCCCACACGGCACGCTGCAACGCGAGCTGCGCCGCCAATGCCGCACGGTGGGCTCCGACGACACCGGCGCGAACCTCGCTGAGCGGGCCCGCGATTCGGCCCACTGTGCCCGTGGTCCCCGCTGGGGCCGGGACCGACGCGCCTGCTTCGTCGCGATGCGAGACATCCACAGCGGCCGGGGCCCGCTCGCCCTGGTCGCCGTGCGCGTGGCCGCCCGGTACCTCTTGGCTCGGCTCTGCCGCTGGTTCGCTTTGCCGTGACGGTGCAGGGGTTTGCCCGCCACCATCCACCAACACAGCACCCTGCGCCGCGCCCGTCACCTGGACCGCTTCCGGTGCCGGCGCCCCTGTCGGGTCGAACGGAATTCCGTCGAACTCGAGAACTGTCATGCCATCCACCGCCTCACCGAGGTCTGAAACTTCGCTGTCAGATCCGGAGTCGTCACCACGGTGACGTCCGAGAAACGCTGCAGCACTGTGCCGTCCGCCGTCACAGCGGTGGCGTCGATGCGGGCATCGACGGTGCCTGCGCGCGGGTTGTCCACGACGAGCACGAACGGCTCGTCCGTGGGAAGCGGACGGTAGTAGTCGATCCGACCGACCCCGAGGGGAAGGCAAGCGGCGCCGAGGATTCGGTGACCGAGGACCGGTGGCCCCTGCAGGATCAGGTCGGCAAGGACCGGGTCGTGCATGCGGCCCGCGTAGGCACCGTGCGCCACCTGGCTTGCGGGAAGCACGCAGTCGAAGACGATGGCCTCGTCGGAGACCACGCGAACCTGCCGCAGGCCTTGGAGGGCGGGCGCGTGGAACTGGATGGCGTGCCGATAGATGTCGACGGCACTGTCCTGTCCCTTCGGCATCACCTTGGCAGGCGGCTCATCGGCGTCGGTGCCGAGCAGCAGCGTCGCCCGGAAGCGCAATGCGTTGTCGCAGCGGATGTTCGCCTCGACCGTGGCTCGGCCGTCGTCGGCGGCGCCGGGGAGCAGTTCGAGCTCGAGCTGGTCCACCGGATGGTCGAACACGACGCCCTTGAGCACCTGGAAGTTGTTTACCCCCAGCACAGTTCGACCGGGCAGCGTGCGCTCGGCAAGGTTGATCAGCGCGCCGATGCCGAACGTGGCGGGCAGCACGATGTGCTCGCCGATGCGGTGCGCCGCGATGACCGGCTCCTCGATGAGCCCGGTGATGCGCCGCTCCGCGCAGAGGGCGGCCGGCGCGACCGCACTGTCGCCCGACAGTCCGTTCGCCGGACCGATCAGCACCACGGTGTCCGCGCTCCGAGACGCCGTGAACTGTTCGGTGAACGCCGCCGCACCCACCTCGAGGTCGAGCAGCGTAATGTCCCGCGCCCGGAAGTGTTCCCGGAGTTCGGGAGTCACCATCCCGCCATCCCAGGCGCCCCAGTCGATCGCGGTGACATGGCAGTCGGGATGGTGCCGCCGCCAGCTCACCGCGAACCGCGACAGTGCCTCGTTCGCTGCCGCGTAGTCGGCCTGCCCGGCATTGCCGAACAATCCCGCGACCGAGGTGAACAGCACGAGGTGCCGCAGTGCACCGAGCGCGTCGAGCACCGTGGCCAGGCCGGTCAGCTTGGGATTCAGTACCCGCCCGATGGATTCGGCTGTCTTGTCGGTGATCATAGAGTCGGCGAGCACACCGGCCCCGTGCACGACACCGGTGATGCTGTCGCGCCACGGCGCGAGCGCGGCACGCACCGCCGCCGCATCGGTGGCATCAACGGCGAGATACTCTGCGCGCGATCCCAATTCGGCCAGCGTGGCACGAACTTCGCGGGCAGCACGCAAACCGGCAACCGCACGCTCGATATCGCGTGGCTTGGCGCCGATGGCGACCAGTGCCCGCACCGCTGCGGGCTTGAGTTCGGCATCCGCCACCCCTGCCGCCCAGTCGGGTTCTGGCGTCAACTCGGATCGTCCGAGGAGAACGAACCGCACTGAACTGCGCTGCGCCAACGCCAGCACACAGGTCGCGGTGACTCCCCGCGCGCCGCCGGTGACAAGCAGCACATCCTCTGCGGTCAGCAGACTCGTTTGCTGCTCGGCACCTGCCACCACTGGACTGATCGAGCGGGCAGGCGCGTAGGCGCTGGGGACTATCGTCCGCCGCTCCCCCGCCACGCTGATCCCGACTTCGAGAGTGTCGCGCGCCGCGTCGAACAGCTCGGCGGTGACCAGCTCGGCCAACCGATCCGAAGTGGCCGCCGGGTCGACGTCCAACGCCCGGCAGAACAGCGTTGACTGCTCGGCCGCAAGCGTTTTCACGACACCACCGACGCCGCCGAGCAGCGCCGAGACGGGGTCGGCGTCCCCGAGGAAGCCGAGTCCACCATCCAGCCTGCTGACCGTGACGAAGGCGGTTCGGCCCTCGACATGCTGCCACAGCGGCACCATCCGACCGGCAGCCAGGATGGTCTCGCTGAGCCGTTGCCGCGCCACCGTCCAGTCGGCGGACCCGCCGACCAGGACGAGACAGACATCAACAGCGTCCAGCTCGCCCAAGTCGGCTACCGCCGGGGAACCCGCAACGCCGACCCGCCGGACAGTCCAGCCGAGCTCGACAAGCGCAGATTCGATGGCAACACACTCTGATTCGCTGTCCCCGGTGAGATCGAGGAGTGCGACGCGGGCACCGTCCCGGTAGGGAGCGACGACCCGGTCCAGCGCAGGCAGGGTGATCAGTTCGACGACGTGCCGCGGCGTTTCGGCCGCGGCGTCAGCTTTTGGGTGGACATCACCGCCGATCGGCGCGGCGAGCTCGTCGACGATCTGATCCAGCGTACGGAGCGTGCCGAGTAGCTCAGGACCGAGGCTCGGTAGGTCCGGAAACCGTTCCTGTAGCGCCCCGATCACCTGGACCCGCTTGATGGAGTCGACGCCGAGGTCGGCTTCGAGATCCATCGTCGGATCGACCATCTCGACCGGGTAACCGGTCTTCTCCGCGACGACCTCCTGCAGAGCGCGGCGCAGGGTGTCGCCAGTGGGCGCACCGGCGTCGGCGGACTCGGTCGCAGTATCCGACCCGACAGCGTCGCCCGCCGGGACGGGAGTTCCGTTCGGGGTTGACTCCACCCCGTTCAGCGTTACATCAGCTCCGTTCGGCTCACCTTCGCCGAGCAGCTCCGCGATCTGATCGAGGGTGCGCAGCGTGCCGAGCTGTTCAGGACCGAGGTTGGGCAGGTGCGGGAACCGCTCCTGCAAAGCACCGATCACCTGGACTCGCTTGATGGAGTCCACACCGAGATCGGCTTCGAGATCCATTGTCGGATCGACCATCTCGACCGGATAGCCGGTCTTCTCGGCGACCACTTCCTGCAATGCCTGCCGCAGCGCGTCGGCGGACACCTGACCGTTGGATTCCGCTACCGGCGCGTGCGTGCCGTGCCCATTGGCCTGGCCGCTCGAAACAGCCGGGCTGGGCGAAACGACCGGTGCAGGCGAAACAACCTGAGTGGCAGGCATTTCCGCCACCGGAGCGGCAGTGGTGACGGCTGGCGCCACAGCTACCGGACGTGCGGCAACCACCGGCGCCGTCCTGATCGGCCGTCGCTCGGGCGCCGATTCCAGCGCGGGTTGCCGCTCGGATTCCACTCGCCGTGGCGCCGCCACCCGCGCCGTCGGCGCGAAACCGCTCTCCAGCTCGGCCAACTGCGCCAGCACCGCACTGGCCCGCGAATGACTTTCGCTGATCGCGACGCCGTGATCCTTCACGGCCTCGATCGCCCGCAGGGTCGCCTCGTCGAGGGCCCCGTTGCCGAGCACACCGGCCAGCCCGCGGGCCATGTCCAACTGTCCGTCGAGGAACTGGCGGTGCGTCTGCAGATGCTGCACGAGCGCACTGTCGAGTGCGTCCGCTCCTTGGTCGTAGGACTTCGGGGCTTCGTACACGGTTGTCTCCGTAGTTTCGGTGAAAGTCTGAGCCACAGCCGGTTTTTCGGGCTGGCGGTCGACCACGGTGTCGACCGGCACTGCCACGGGAACCTCGGCGGGAACAGCAGCCGCCGCCGCAGGCGACTCCGCTGCCGCCAGGCGCACCTGATACCCGTCGTCGAGCGCGGCCGCGTATGCCACGCGCCTGCTCTCCGGCACGTACTCGGGCGCCGAAATGGTCACGGTCATCGGCCGACTCGGCTGGTGCCGCACCGCCGTCGGCGCGGCATGTCGATTGATCTGCTGCAGACCGAATCCGAGCACGGCCAGCCGCACGGCCGCACGGACCAGCGACAGATCGCTGTTGCCGATCGGCCCCGAATCCGTCGGGATCGCGATCACGTCGTCGCCGAGGGTGCGCCGCACCAGCGAGGTCAGCACCTGCTTGGGCCCGAACTCCACGAACACCGTGCAGCCCGCCGCCCGCATCGCCGTCAGCGCCGCCGCGAATTCGACTGGCTTGCTGAGCTGTTCGGTGAGCAACGCCCGGTTGGCGACGGCATCGCTGCCGTACTGCACGTCAGGTGTGTTGGCGTACACGGGCGCATCGGGAACCCCGATGGTCACCGTCGCGGTGGCTTTCGCGAAGGCCTCGACGGCATGCGCGACATACGGTGTGTGGAACGCACCGGACACCGGCAGTGCCCGATTCGCCACACCGCGTTCCGCGCACCGCGCGACCACGGCGGCGACGCCGTCGGTCCCGCCGCCGATCACGACCTGATCAGGCGCGTTGTGGTTGCAGATCCACACATCGTCGATGCCGGCCAGCAGCTCGTCGGCGGTCTCCCGCGCCGCGTTCAGCGCCACCATCGTGCCCGCTTGGACGCCGTCCTCCGGCGTCATCGCCGCGCCGCGGGCGCGGGCCAGCCCGAAGTACTCCTCGGCGTCGAGCGCACCGGAGGCCCACAGAGCGGTCAGTTCGCCGAAGCTGTGGCCGAGGTAGCCATCGGCGCGGAACCCGTATTCGGTCAGCACCAGGAACTGCCCGGCCGACAGCGCACCGATCGCGGGCTGCGCGAATTCGGTGCGCCGCAACGCGGTTTCCTGCTCGTGCGCCGTCTCCTCGTCGAAGGCGGGCGGCGGGAACACCACCGAGGACAGCCGGACCGGCGCACCCGCGAACGCGCCGTTGGCCGCGTCGAATGCCGCGCCGACGGACGGATTGTTCAGCGCCGCATCCAATCCCATATCGACGTACTGGCTGCCCTGCCCGGCGAACAGCGCGCCGACCTTGCGCTCCGGCAGCGCCGCCGCCCGGAAGTACACGCCCTCAGGGTGATCCCACGCCGCAGCGTCCGGCCTGCGCATCAGCTCGTCCACCGCGAGCGTCCGCAGGTGTTCGGCGTTCTCGTCGTCTACCGACACGAAACCGATGCGCGCGTGGTCCTCCGGGATGTCTCCGCCGTCGATCGGGTCGACGTTGCACACCGCTTCGATCAGCGCGGCCGTGTCGGGCGCATGCCACAGGTGTGCCCGCGCGGTCCGATGCAGAACCGGGTCGGCCCGCCCCGCGTCGGCTTCTTCCAGCACGATATGAAAGTTGGTGCCGCCGAAGCCGAATGCCGACGCGGCGGCCCGGCGCACCGGACGCTGCGGATCGCGAATCCACGGCCGGGTCCTGGTATTCACGTAGTACGGCGCGTCGGCCGCGGCGATCTCGGCGTTGGGCGCCGCGACATTGATGGTGCCCGGCAACACCTTCTGGTGCAGCGCGAACGCCAGCTTCATCACGCTGGCGGTGCCCGCCGCACCCTTGGTGTGCCCGATCTGGGATTTCACGCTGCCGAGCGCCGCGAAGCGCGGCTCCGAAGTCGCCTCGGACAGCAGCGATTTCAACGCGGTCAGTTCGGTCTTGTCGCCGACGGGGGTGCCGGTGGCGTGCGCTTCGATCAGCGCGACATCGGCGGGTGAGCATTCCGCGTCGGCGTACGCCCGATCGAGCGCGACCCGCTGTCCGCCTGCCCGTGGCGCATAGATGCTCTTCGCCCGGCCGTCACTGGACGACCCGAGCCCGCGGATCACTGCATAGATCCGATTGCCATCGCGCCGAGCGTCTTCCAGCCTGCGCAGCGCAAGCATCGTGATGCCCTCGCCGAGCAGCGTGCCGTTGGCGTCGTCGGCGAACGGACTGATCTGCCCGCTGTCCGACAGCGCCCCGACCTTGCTGAAGCACATGTAGATGAAGATGGTGTTCTCGGTGTCGACACCGCCGGTGATCATCATGTCGGCCCTGCCGTCCTGCAGCTCCGCGATCGCGGTCCGCAGCGCGGCCAGCGACGCCGCACAGGCCGCGTCGACCGTGCAGTTGATCCCGCCGAGGCCGAGCCGGTTGGCCACCCGGCCCGCGGTGATGTTGGCGAGCAGGCCAGGGAACGAATTCGCCTCCCACGGCGCGAATGCCGCAACGAACTTGTCCGCCACGGCGTCGGCGTCCTGGTCGGACAGCCCGACCGAGCGCGCCGCCTCCTTCAGCACCGGCGTCGAGAGCCGCGCCGCCAGCGGATGCATCAGCGGCACCGGCCCGGTCGTGCCGAGCACCACACCGGTGCGGCCGGGGTCGTACCATGTCGAGTCCACTGCGCCCGCGTCGATGAGCAGGTCACGGGCCACCCCTAGGCTCAGCGTCTGCATGGTGCTCGTGACCTCGAGCTGATTGGGTGGCAGCCCGAATTCCAGTGGGTCGAACTCGATGTCGGGCAGGAACGCCCCGCGGCGCGAGTACGTCTTGTCCGGGGCATCCGGATCCGCGTCGAAGTAGTCGTCGAGGCTCCAGCGCGATGCGGGCACCTCGGTGGTGCAGTCGACTCCGTCGACGATGTTCTGCCAGTACTCTCGATGGTTGTGCGCGTTGGGCAGCAGCCCGGACATCCCGACGATGGCGATCGGGTTGCGCGCCAGGCGTCTGTCGTCTGTCACGAAAGTTCCTCTCGAACCGGATGGAAAGATTCAGGCGGCGACGGTTGTCGCGGTGCGCGACGCGATCAGGTCGGCAGCGCCCGCGGCGAACAGGTGATGGCCGAGCGAGCTCGGGTGCAGGCCGTCGGCGGTCCACACCTCGGCGCGCTCCCACTCCGGCTCGGCCGCGATATCCAGCAGCAGCGTGCCGGTGTCGGCGGTGACGGTGGCCAGCACCGCGTTGGCGAACGCGAAGCGTTCCCGCAGCAGCCCGCGGAACCCGTCCGGCACCGGAAGCCGGGCCGGGATATCCGGGTAGCTGGCGGTGAACACCGTTGCGCCACCGGCACGCAGGGCGTCGAACAGGGTGCCGAGGTTGCGCTCGAACCGGTCCGCGTCGAAATCGCTGACCAGATCGTTCACCCCGACCACGACTCCGTAGAGTCCGGACCGCGCCGAGACAGCTTGGCGCAGTTGCTGTTCGAGCACCACGCTGGTGGTGGCGCCGTGCACGCCGAGGTTGCGCACCGTCGCTGGCCGCAGACCGAGCTGCCCGCCGAGCCGAGGCACCCAGCCGCGGTAGCCGCCACCGGCCGCGGCGTCGCCGCGGCCTTCGACGAAGCTGTCACCCAGGGCGGTTAGGCCGGGGGTGCTCACGCGGTCACTCCGTCCTTGGTGACATGCCGTGCCGCCGCGGGGAAGTCGACCTTCTCGTACAGTGCGGCGAGCTCTTCCTCGCCGAAGTACTTGTCCGGCGGGTAGATCCCGGCGATCAGCCCGAAGAAGCCCTTGATGTAGTCGGCGTCGTAGCTGGTGGCGCGGAAGACCGAGTCGTAGTACGGCGTCAGCGACAGTTCCGAAATGCTCTGCGTCAGTTCATAGGTGCTGGCACTCTGCGCGTCACGCTCGCGCTCGTACTCGGCGAGCACGTCGTCCATCGGGCGGGCGCCGGACAGACCCTCGTCCACCAGGTCGGCAAGCAGCTGCGCGTACTTGAAGGCGTCGGTGATGCCCCAGCCGGTGAACGGGTCCTTGTGGTAGCCGGCGTCGCCGACGAGCGCCCAGCCGGGGCCGAAGGAGCGGCGGCGGTAGTTGTCCGGGTACAGCATCGGCCGGAACGGCTCCACGCGCTTGCCCGTATCACGCAGGCGCGCACCGAGTTCCGGGTCGATCTGGCTGACGATCTCCTGCACGCCCGCGTCGGGGTCGGTGCGGAAGTCGCGGAACCGGTCCCGCTTGCGCATGACCGCGACCAGCGACAGGTCGTCGTTGGTCGGCCAGGCCGCGAACTGCTGCTCGTTGAAGCCGGTGCGGTGGTGCATGCCCCAGTCGACGCCCTCGTAGTACGAGTAGTAGATGAAGCACGCTGCGGGGGACCCCTCGTAGACCTCCGCGCCGACCGCCTTGGCGACGACCGAGTTCGATCCGTCGGCGCCGATCACCAGCTTGGCGCGGAACTCCTGCTCGGCGCCCTCGCCGACCTGGCCGCGGATGCCGACCACCTGGTCGCCATCGAAGATCAGCTCATTGACGGTGAAACCGTTGATCACCTCGGCGCCGGCGTTGCCCGCCGCGTCGACCAGGATCTTGTCCAGCACGGTGCGGCGCGGGCAGTAGACGGCGTCGATGCCGTCGGCCGACACGTTGGCGAAACCGTTGATGACGATGTCGGTGTAGGAGAAGTTCAGGTGCCGGATCGCCGGGGTGCCTGCGGCGATCACCTGATCCAGCAGGCCCCACGACTTCAGGAAGCCGAGCCCGGCCTGGTGGATGTAGTGCGTCGATGGGGTGTCGCTCGGGAAGGTGGCGCGGTCCACGGCGAGGACGCGGTAGCCCTTCTCGGCGAGGAGCATGGCCAGCGGGGAACCCGCGACCCGAGTTCCGACAACGATGACGTCGTACATGTTTCGCATCACTTTCCGGTAGTCGAATTCCGATGTCGAGTCTGTGCGCGGCGCGCGGTGGGAACCACCGCGCGCAGCCGTAATTCATCGGGCGATCGACCCCGCCTATACAGCGGGTGTGCGGGCCCGATACAGGTGGTCGATGTCGGCGGCGTAGGCGTCGGCAATGGCGACGCGCCGCAGTTTTCGTGACGAGGTCAACAATCCGTCCTCGACCGTGAAATCACCGTCGACGATCCGGAACGCGCGAATCGACTCGGCGCGGGAGACAAGGGAATTCGCGTCGTCGACCGCCGCTTGGATGGCGTCGGCGAGTTCGCCGTCCGGCGTCGCGGCCTGCCAGCGTTCCACCTGAACCGGGTCCACTGTCACCAGAGCGGTGACGAAGTCGCGGCCATCGCCGATGACCATGCAGTTGCTCACCAGCGGGTGCAGCCGGACCCGGTCCTCCAGCGGCGCGGGCGCGACATTCTTGCCGCCGGAGGTCACCAGGATCTCCTTCTTCCGGCCGGTGATCCGGAGGTAGCCCTCGGCGTCGACTTCACCGAGATCGCCGGTGTGCAGCCAACCTTCGTCGTCCACAGTGGACTGGCTGGCGGCCGCGCCCCAGTAGCCGGGCGAGACGTGCGGACCGCCGACGAGCACCTCACCGTCGGACTCTGCGATGGCCACCGAGGTGCCGGGGATCGGCTTGCCGACCGTCCCGAGCCGGTTGGTCTCCGGCGCACTGACCGTGACCGCGGTCGCGGCCTCGGTGAGCCCGTAGCAGTTCAGCAGCACCACACCGAATCCCGCGTAGAAGCCGCTGGTCGAATCGTCCAGCGAGGCACCGCCGGAGATGACATAGCGCAACCGGCCACCGAGCGCGGCCGCCACCGCATGCTCGGACACCTCGGGCGTCGTCTGCGCGCGCAACAGCTCCAGGCCGCGGGCCACCGCATCCTGCTCCTCCGTGCCCGTCAGCATGGTGCGGCAGTACTTGCGAATCTTCTCCAGCCCGAACGGAATCAGCGCGAGGAAGGTCGGGCGCAGCGTCGGCAGCACCGGAACCAGGTCGGGAATGCCGGGCAGCAGATGCGTCCGGCTTCCACCGAACAGGCAGGCGAACAGGATGGTCTGACCGAACACATGCGACAGCGGCAGCGCGAGCACCGTTGTGCCGTCGAACATCTCGCCGGTCTGGCGCACCGTGTTCGCCGACGAGACGAACATATTCCGGTGAGTGATCAAGCAGCCCTTGGACACGCCGGTCGTGCCGCTGGTGTACACGATCATCGCCAGATCGTCGGCACGCACCGCCGCGATGCGCTCGGCCAGCGCGGGATCGACCGCGCCGCTTGCCCATTCGGCCAGCTGCGGGAAGGTCCACACCTCGCCCGCGCCCGCCGCGCGCAGGCGTTCGGCGTCCGTATCGTCCTCGGCCGCGAAAAACGCACTGCCGCTGTCGGTCAGGATGTGCTCGATCTGCACCGCCGAGGAGGTCGGGTACACCGGAACCACCACGGCGCCGAGCGCGAGCAACGCGCCGTCGAGCAAGGCCCACTCCAGGCTGGTGCGGCCGAGGATCGCCACGCGATCCCCGGCCACCACCCCGCGCGCGGCCAGGGCTGAGGCCAGCGCGCGGGCCTGCCGATCGACATCGGCACACGTGAGTTGCGTTCCGTCCGCACCGCACAGGGAAGGCCGTTGCGGGTGTTCGGCGGCCGCACCGGATATCACCGAGTACAAACTCGCGTCGTCCGGAAGATCGATACCATTCTCGGTGCTGGACACCGCGATGACAGACACTGTGTTCACAATGTCGAATTCTGGTCGCTGGTAACCAATTACCGTATCGGTGATATCGCGGTTCCTACCGCACGAATGTCATGGCCTATCGAACGGCTCAGGCAGACACCGCGCGGGCAATATCGATCCGGGCCGGTTCCGGCGAATCCACACAGTCCAGGAAAAGCGACACCGCCGGATTGCTCTCATCCGCACGCCACACCGCGTACAAATCGAGAGTCGGCACCGGATCGAAGAGTTTGACCGCCACCGAACTGCTTCCCGGCGCACCCATACCCATCGAAATCGCGCGCGGCAACGAGGCGAACCCGACCAGCGGGCGCACCGAAACCATGTGCGCGGTCGCGCCGGGATCGTCGGCGGTCTGCGCCACCGACAACGTGATCCTGGTGTCCGCGGCCGCGCGGAAGATCGAGTCGTACATCGCCGGACACTGTTCGCGGGCGAACAGCACGCACTCCTGCCCCTCCAACTCAGAGAACGGCACGCCGGGCCGGTCGGCCCACCTGTGTCGCCTGCCGACCACCGCAACCAGCGGAACCCGGTGCAGCAGCCGCCGATACCGGAAGTCCGTGGTACTCGGGTGCCCGTACACCAACGCCAGGTCGAGCGAGCCGTCGGACAGCGCGGCCAGCTGTGGCCCGGTGCGCTTCTCCCACAGCGACACCACGATGTCGGGGTGCTGCTCGGTCATCTTGACCAGCGCCTCAGGCAGCACATGCCTGCTCGCCGGTAGGTTGTAGCCGATGTTGAGCGTGCCTGCCCGTCCCTCCGCTGTCGCTTTCGCGACCTCTGCGGCCCGGTCCATCTGGGCGACGATGATCCGGGCTTGACTCTCGAATTCCCGACCCGCCGGGGTCAGTTTGACCTCGTGCGAGTTGCGTGCGACCAGTTGCACGCCTAACGACTTCTCCAGCTTCTGCAGCTGGGCACTCAGACTGGGCTGCGTGAGGTGCAAGCGCTGCGCTGCGCGGCCGAAATGCAGCTCTTCGGCAATTGTGATGAATGAAACCAGATGTCGGAACTCCATGCCGCCGGCTCCTTTTCCGCGTAACCGAAAGGTAAGCGCCGCCGGGTAACCCCGGATGAACCGCGATCGCACGGGCGTTGCCGGAAGAGTTGCGGGCGGGTGAACACGCCCTGGCCAGTGCGGCAGTTGTGCTACGTCGAATGCCGTGACCATCCAGGATCCCTGATCGAATCGCCAAGGGCAACCTCTCGAGTGTCCAAAAGTGTCGGAAACCCTTGCAGGCCAGGCACAATAGATATCGGACCGATGGCGCTCAGCTGTGCTTGCCGGTTACGCTCACAAGCGGCGTGTGGGTGTTGTCACGTCGTGAGGAGTGTGGCCATGACCGCGGTGCGCGCACAGTTCGGTGTCCTCGGCGCGGTCGAGCTGGCGATCGACGGTGTCGCGCAGGCCCTCGGCGGGCCCAAACAGCGAGCCGTGCTCGCCTATCTGGTGATCAACGCGAACCGGCCGGTGGCGATCGAGGCGCTGGCACAGGCGGTCTGGGAGGAAAGTCCGCCGCCGGATATCCGCGTCAGCCTGCACACCATCGTGTCCAATCTGCGGAAACCCCTGCGTGACAACGGGCTCGATGCTCGCGTGATGCTGGCTCAGGTCGGCGCAGGCTACCGGGTATCGGTCGCCGACGAGGCCAGCGACGTGCAGCGGTTCCGGGTGCGCAAGGAGGCCGGGCTGCGCGCGCTCACCGCGGGGCGGTTCCGCACGGCGAGCGAATTGCTGTCCAGCGCATTGGCTCAGTGGCGCGGTCCGGTGCTTGCCGACCTGCGTGGACTCGGTTTCGCCGACGCGTATGCCACGGTGCTCGACGACGACCGCCTTGCCGTTATCGAAGGCAGGGCCGAAGCCGATATCGCGGAGGGGCGGGCCGAGGCGGTGGTGTCCGAGCTCGCGCTGCTGGTCGGTGAATATCCACTGCGCGAACCACTGTGGGAACAGTTGATCACCGCGCTGTACGTGGACGGACGGCAATCCGACGCACTCGACGCCGCCAGGCGACTGCGCGCGACCCTGTCCGACGAGCTCGGCATCGACCCGAGCCCGCCCATCCGGGAGCTGGAGGCGCGCATCCTGCGGCAGGAACCGCTCGAACTCCGCGCCAAGGCCGCCATCTCGTCGTTTCGGGCGACGACCATCGTCGATCTGAACTCGGGCGGGCCGACCGCGCTGCTGCGAGAACGATCGGGCACCACCTACGCGATCACCGGAACCATCACCAGGATCGGACGGTTGCCGGACAACGACATCGTGCTCCAGCACGGCAAAGTCAGCAGGCATCACGCGGCCATCCTGCACAACGGAATCACCTATCTGATCAAGGATCTGCTGTCCTCGAACGGGGTGTTCGTCGAAGGGATGCGAATTGTCGACAGTGTCGCGCTCACCGACGGTGCGACGATTCGGATCGGCGAATACGAGTTGGTGTTCATGCTGGTGCCGCCGGAGGCCTAGTCAGCCGAAATACTTTCGGAACCAGGCGAGTAGGTCTGCTTCGGTCTTCGGCCCCGGGTCCGGGTCGTCGGCGCGCAACGTGCAGAAGTGTGCGGCGAGCAGGAATTCGTCGTGCACCGCCATCAGACAGGTCGCCGGGCCGGTGCTGTTGTCCAGGTGACAGAAGAAGCGGCCGACCGGGCCGGAGTCCTTGCGCCACACGTCATCAGGGGCCTGCGCACCGCCACAGGCGTGACCAGCGAACTGACCCAGGTTGGCTTGATAGAGGATCTTGGCCTGCTGGCGGTCCGGGATGCCGACGAACGAAGCCGACGGGAAACCAACGCGGGTGCCGCACCCGAGCAGTGCGTTCGCGGGCCCGACGGGCGGGTCGACGTGGCGGCAGTTGTTCGGGCCGAAGTCGCCTTGGAGGCGGTCGAGCACGGCGCGGTCGGCCGGAGTGAAGTGATCCGGGTCCTGGGCGGCGTCAACAGATTTGAACTGGAAGGCGTTGCGGAAGGCGATGTAGTCGCGCAGTCGCTGCTCGTCAGGGGTCGCCCACAGGAAGATGCCCACCGCCAGGGCGGATTCGTTGGTCAGGACGAGTCCCGGCTTGGGGACCGCGGGATCGTCCGCGCGGCTGGCGAAGCAAGCTTTCCGGCCCACCTCCTTGCCGTCGACGACAGAGGGGCCGTCCTGGCCCGGCGGATCGCCTGGGCAGTTGGTCGAACGGAAGACGTCGAAGAACAAGCCGCGGTAGTAGGCGCGGAGGTGGTCGAGGGTGCGGAAGCGCAGGAACCGCGCCGCCGGGTCGCTGGCGGCGGGATTCGGGTCGCAGAAGACGACGGCGACAGTGGTGGCGTCGGGGTCGCGGTGGGCGCAGTTGAAGCGCTTGTAGCCGGAGGCGCCGACGATGGAGAGGAGCTCGATGTCGGGGCCGCGCGGTGCGCTGGAGTTGGCGACGGCGGTGCCCGCGGTGGTGTCGGTCAGCGCCCAGGTGGTGAATGCGATGGTGGCGCACAGGATCACGATGGTCGTGAGCGCTACAAGCTGCAGTATGCGGCGATGGGTTCGCGACGGGGTTGGCACGCGAGCCGAGCCCGGATCGGCGGCCGGCGGCCGATCGGTGGCATCGACTGTTGGAGACTGCGAGTCCGTCGCGGGTTCGTCCGCCACCAGCCGTTGCGCCGCAGGCAACGACTGCGAGGTTTCGACGACCTCCCCTGCCGCTGCGGACTGCTGTGTTGACGCCGGAGGACCGGTTTCCGCGCGCCACTCCCCCTTCGCAAGTTCCCTTGTCTCCCCTGGCACGTCGCCTACTTCTGACTGCCCGGTCACCACAGGCCGCGAGGGCAAGGTCACCTGCGTCGGTGTCCACAGTTGCCCGGTGTCCGCTTGGGTAGGTATTTCGTTGTCCGGCAGCACTTCTCGCGGACCGCGCGCCGCCGGGTCGACGTCGCCGTCGGTCAGCGCGGACTCCGCTGCGGCAGCGAGCTCGCCCGCCGTGGGATACCGATCGTTCAGGTTCTTGGCCAGCCCGCGCGCGATCACCGCATCGAACGCCTGCGGCACCTCGTGGCGCGCCATGCTCGGCCGCGGCGGCGGTTCGACCAGGTGCGCGCGCATCACCTCGCCGTCGGTCGTCGCCGGATACGGCCTTGCCCCCGTGAGGCATTCGTACAACACACAGGCCAGCGCATAGACATCGGCAGCCGGGGTGACCAGCCGCGAGGTGAACCGCTCCGGCGCCATGTAGTGGAACGAGCCGACCGCAGACCCATCGGAAGTCAAGCTCTCGCTCGTACTCGACTGGGCGATACCGAAATCCACCAGATAGACGAAGCCGTCCGTCGTGAGCAAGATGTTGTCCGGCTTGATGTCTCGGTGCACGAGGTCGTCGGCGTGCGCGGCATCGAGCGCGGCGGCCACCTGCCGGATCACCGCGACCGCACGGTCCGGCGCAAGCGGCGCTTCGGCTTTCAGCACCGAACGCAGGTTCGCACCGTCGACCAACCGCATATCGATGTAGAGCCGACCCTCGATCTCCCCGTAGTCATGGATCGGGATGATGTGCGGCTCCTTGAGCCGGGCCGCGGCATGCGACTCGCGCCGGAACCGTTCCCGGAAAACCGGATCGTGATTGAGCTTCTCGGGCAGCACCTTGATCGCGACCGTCCGGTCCTTGACGGTGTCGTAGGCCTCGAACACCTCCCCCATGCCGCCCCGCCCGATCAACCGATCCAGCCGGTAGGGCCCGAACAGCGAGCCAGCCGTGAGCACCGGCCGTTGGGTCGTCATCTCGTGCCTCCGTGCGGCGGGCTGCCGCGTAGCGCGCCGGACCGGGCTTTGCCCAGGTCCAGGCTCCAGGTGCAGTCAACTGTAGAGCGCGAGGGTGCGTTACGCAGTCATACCGGCGACCTCCCCCGACCGACCGTTAGCGGTTCATAAGTGGTTCGTAAGTGCTCCCGCCCACACTGGCATCAGCCGAAACCGGTTGGTCATCACCTGCAAAGGCCTCCGGTCGTCACGATCAGCACCGCCGCACCTCGCCCCCAAGCGCTTTCTGCCCATCGCGCTCGGACTCCCGGCGGTGGCCGGTTTCGGCGTCTTCCTTCCGCGACAACACGTTCGCCACCGGAACTCGGGTCCTGACACCAGGCGCGCTCGCCTCTACTCTCAGCCGAACCTCGCCCTGAACCTGACCAGCGAAACCCGGTGCGCACGTGTCCGTCGAACAACCGAAGATCCGCGAATCCCGACAGCGTGCCGCCGCACGCCGCGCGCCCTGGATCGTCCTTGCCGTCGCAGCGTGCATCGCTCTGCTCGCGCCGCTGTCATTGACCTTCACCGACGCCTGCGACTACCTGGAGTGCCGAAAAGAAATGGCACCCATCGCGCTTGTCGTCAGCTACCTCGGTGCCATCTTCACACTCCTTGTGGCGTGGGTGATGATCGATCCCCGCGCCCCGCACGGTCGGCATCGGGTCATCGGAGCGCTGATCGCGCTGATCGGCGTCTTCGTCTCGTCCTGGATCGGTTGGCAGGTCGCTGATTTCGTGAGCTACGACGACCGGCCGCTGCTCCATCGAGAGTCGAGGGCCATCAAGACTGCGCTCGGCCGAATGCCAGGAGTCCGCGAGGTTTCCACCGCTGCCCCAAGCCAAGGCCCGTTCTCGGCCGTTGTCATGCTGACCGAGGAGGCAACCCTGGCGCAGGCCAAAGCCGTGATCGAGGCTTTCCGTGAACAGACAACAGCTGCACCGGACTTCCTGCCGTGGGAGTACGACATCAAAGTCCGGCAAGGCGTCGCCGAAAGCTCCTTCACAACAGGCAAATCAGGGCTCGACTCGGCCACAGACCGACTAGCGCTCTGGTTCGCTCTCCGCCAAGCTTTCCCCCAGGACGAGGTGAAATGGACGTACCACACATGGGACTACTACGAGTACAAAAGCAGCGACCAACGCAGGAGACCTGACACGGCCGTCGGCGGCATTTCACTGAAGCTGGTGAACGCGAACGACTTCGCCGCGGTAACCGAAAGTTACAGACGCCTGATGCGAGACTTCCCTCAATTCTCCGAGGCATTCTGGGAGGTCGGCCCCGCCGCCCACGGAAGCGGATCCCTCAGGGTGAACAACCGATATCCGACCGAACCCGAACTCGCCGACTGGAATCAACGGAACGAACTAAACCGGCCGTATCCCTACCACCTCTGCATTCCTTACCCTTACCCCCTGAACTGTGGACCGTACAGATAACATCGCCAGCCCGCCCATCCGTGCAATCATCCTGCCGCACCGTGCCTTTCATGCCGCAGATCTACACCGGCTTGACCTAAACCTAGCTTCAGGTACCAACATGGGGTCGCCCGAGGTACCCCAGCAGGAGGAAGCTCATGCCGAAGCTTGATCGCATTGTCGAGTCCGCCTTGTATGTCGACGACCTCGACCGTGCTCGAAACTTCTACCGCGATGTCATGCAACTCGAGCCGCTGATGGACACCGAGAGGTTGTGCGCATACGACGTCGGAGGCGACAACGTCCTCCTCCTCTTCCAGCGCGGCGCCTCACTGGAACCAACAGTGTTGGCAGGCCCCGACCTACCGAAAGGTGAGATCCCACCGCACGACGGCAGCGGGCCGCTGCATGTGTGCTTCGCCGTATCGGAGGACCAACTTGCCGAGTGGGAAACGCAACTCAACGCACACCACATACCGATCGAAGGACGAACCCAGTGGGTACGCGGCGGGCAGAGCATCTACTTCCGGGATCCGGACAACCACCTGCTCGAGCTCATGACTCCAGGTAACTGGCCGATCTACTGACCACCAGTAGCCCCTGATCAGCCGACCAATTCGATTGCCCCAGAGCGTGTCTCGTCAGTAGGTGACGAAGATCTTGCGGGCGATGCCGTCTATGCGGATTCGGCCGCCATAGGGCATGACCAATTGGGGGTCGGTGTGGCCGAAGTCGAGGTTGAAGACGGCGGTGGCTTCGGGGGCGTATTCGGCGAGGGCCTTCAGTATCGCGGTGCGTTGATTCTCGCGGTAGGCGGACTGTTCGAGCGAGGTGGTCGGGCGGTCGAGGGACCAGGTCTTGGGTTTGGCGACAAGGACGGCGGCGAATTGGGACAGTAGGCCGCGCTCGCCCATGTTGCGCAGGATGCGGTAGACCTCAGTGTGCGAGGGCAACTCTTCAGACGTTTCCAGCATCAACACACCCCCGGCATAGGCGGCGACGGGCTGGATCGCGCGGTCGGCCATGAGTAACCAGGACAGGATCTCCAGGTTGCCGCCCCAACTCGGGCCGGTGATGACGCGTCCCGCGTTGTGCCAGATCCACGGACCGCAGGGCTGCATGACGGGTGTGCTGGTGAAGGTGGCCGGGTCGGCCCAGTCTCGGTCGACGTCGCTGGAGGAGTCGGCGGCGCGCAGCTCGTACTCGCCGGAGGTGAAGAGGGCGGCGCGCAACGAGTCCACGGTCAGCGGGTGCATCGCGCCAGGTCTACCGAATTGCACCATGACGGTGCCGCCGTGATAGCCGACGATGCCCAGCCCTGCGAGATAGGCAAGCAGGTTGGTGTTGTCGCTGTAGCCGAAAAACGGTTTCGGGTTGGCGGACAACAACTCTGGATCCAAATGCGGCAGCACGGTGAGCTGATCGTCCCCGCCGATGCTTGCGATCACTGCGGCGATCGAGGGGTCGACGAAGGCCGCATGGAGATCGGCAGCGCGCTCGGCCGGAGTACTCCCCATCCGACGAGTGGTCGGATACTCCACCGGCTCTAGACCGAAGTCCTCGCGCAGTCTGCGCACACCGAGCTCATAAGGCAGCGGGAAAATCTGCGGCAGCCCACTGGAGGGCGATACGACCGCGACGCGATCCCCAGGCTTCAGCTTCGGCGGATAGAGAGACGCTCGCATGCCAGCAAACCCTACGACCCAGGCCGGGAAACTCCCGCACCCGACCACGACGACCGCTGGTCACCGTGCGCCGCTCCGGACGGATGGTGTAGACAGTACGGGTCGGATGCATGCACGCATGCGCACATCATACCTAGTTGCGACGGCGTAGATGATCCGGCGTCACGAGGGCGGTCGCGCGCACCGAGGACTTCGGGCATCAGGGTCCGGTCGACAACCCTCGAATGGCATGTGCAGCGCGGACTCCCCGGGTAGCGGTTCCGACCAACCGGGTTGCCCACGCCCGCAACGGTTTTCAGTGCTCGAAAAGTGGAGGTCTGGATGGTACGGCGCGGTCTGATCGACTTGCCGGAGGCACCACCGTCGTTCGGTGCGATGCTGTCGTGGCAGCCGCAACCGTTCCCGCTGCTCCCGGCGATCGCCATCGCCGCCGCGGCGCTGTACGTGCTCGGCGTCGTACTGCTGCGGCGACGCAACCGGACGTGGCCGTGGTGGCGGACGGCATGCTTTCTCAGCGGCTGTCTGCTGCTGGCGACGGTGACCGGGCTTGCCATCGAAGGCTACGGCTACAAACTGTTCAGTGCCTGGATGTTTCAGCATCTGACCCTATCGATGGCGATCCCGCCATTGCTGGTGCTCGGATCGCCGGGCGTGCTGCTGCTGCGAGCGACACCACACCATGGGCTCGGCAGACTCCTGCTCATCACGGCACTCGCCGGGTTACGCAGCCGCACAACACGGTTGCTCCTGCATCCCGGATTCACCATCCCGCTGTTCCTGTTCAGCTACTACGGCGTCTACCTCACCTCCATCCTCGACGTCGTCGGTTCGTCGGTCGCCGGGCATCTGTCGCTGGAGGTCTTCTTCCTGGCGAGCGGAATCCTCTTTGTCGTGCCGGTGCTCTCGATCGGGCCGCTGCCGATCCGCCAAACCAACCTCGGCCGGTTCTTCGACCTGTTCGTGGAGATGCCGCTGCACGTGTTCATCGGCGTCATCCTGATGATGGCGACCGAGCCGGTGGTGCGCATGTTCGAGAACCCGCCGGCCGGGTGGGGCGTCGACGTCCTCGCCGACCAGAAGTCGGCAGGCGGGCTCGCGTGGGCGTACGGCGAACCCGTCGCGTTCATCGTCGTCGTGGTTTTCGCGATCCGATGGCGGCGCGACGAAGTACGCGAGAGCGCGATCAGCGAAAAGTACCGCGACCGGCTCGGCGATGAAGACCTGCTCGCCTACAACGCCTATCTCACCGACCTGAACAAAGCAGCCAGCGCAACGATGCGCACGACCGAGGTCAGGAATGGGCAGCTACGGTGAGCGGTGCACGGTCCTCAGTTGATCGACCATAGTGGTCAGGTAGTCACGGAGACTGGGATACGTCCTGGTTTCGCGGCCAAAGGTCCACACCGGCGCGCTGGCGCACGCACCGTTTCCTTCGCATCCAACGGTCAGCACGAACCGGCTTTGGTCGTTGTTGGCGCCGATCAGAATGAGGTCATCGAACGAGCGCACCCCGAACTCGTCTGCAGACACCTCGGATTCATCGAGCAGGTCCAGAAAGATCTCGCGTTCCGGCGACTCCCTGGTCAACTGTTCGGTCGAGAAAAAGGCGGTCGATCCGAAGACGAATCGCCAACCATTCGCGTGTCCGAGCCACTCCCGCAGCTGACGATCGAATCGCTTCCCGAGACGCTGCTCAGCGGCATCGATCTGCTCGGTGGTCGCAGGCGGGTTCGGCGGAGTGAGGAACTGAGTGAGATCCTCGTTCTCCCCGCCGTGGGTTTTGTCGTAGTCGTACCAGCGTTTCTGCTCGCTGGTCAAAGCTGCGATCGTGTCGGTACACCAGTCGCCGGAATCGTCACTGGCTGGCCGCGAGCATGCTGCGGTCGCGGCCAGCGCCGCCATCAGCATCACCGTGGTGCGGAAGAACCTCACGCTCTGCTCCTTTCGCATGCAGGGCTCGTTGACATCTTCTAGTAGGGAGCGATCGTGGGTGGTACTGCTCGGAGAACTCGCGGATCGACCTGCGGCACACACCCCACGCCGGCAATCCACTCACCTGGCACGAACGCCCGCGCCTTGTAGTTCTCCGGATATTTCTCGGCCTGACTGCCGATGGAACTGTTCAAGCTCCCATCCATCGGCAGCCAAAATTTCGGCAGCGGGTCCGGATTTCCGCTCCACGTGGTGTCAGGCAGATGGCCCGCATGGATCGTTCCCGAGGGGTACACGTCGGTGTCGACCTTAGGTGGGTAGTAGGTGGCCCTGTCGCTGTTTCGTTTCCGTTCTCGTGCCCGGTCGACCAGGATCTCGTCTGCCTCGGTGAGCTTCTTCCTCGTCAACGGGCTCCCCGGGTTCGCATAGGTCAGGTCGTTCGCAGCGTCGATGTACTTGTCGCGCTGCTCCTTCAGGTTCCTCAGCTGGACCGGGCTCAAGGTGGCAGGGAGACGCTTGCTGCGCGGGCTCGGCAAGCACACCGCGACCAGTCCTTCACAGTCCTTGCTGGTGTCGGTCACGCTGCACCACTTCTTCTTGCGGTCGCGTTTCATGTTGCGGTCGCGATACTTCTTGTACCAGTCGTTCCGAACCTCTTCCCAGACCTTCTCTTTGATCTGGTTCTTGTTGCCGAGGCACTCCTTGTTGTGGAAGTTGGCACGTTCGGTGACCCTGGCCACCAACGGATCCTCTGATCCGAGTTCAGCTTCGAGCGGGCCGACGATCTCGGTGACGATCTCGTGCACGACGTCGGAGCCCAAGGGTGCCAACCCGCAAGCAGGCCGGATGTAGGGCTCGAGGAGCTCCCGTGGACTGGGTACCCGTCGCGGCTCCTCCCCCGACGAACAGGGCGCATTCGCAGGCTGGCCGGGCAGCGCCGGTGGCCGGTACCCGGGAACGGCGATGATCGCCGTGCACGGATCCGGCGCCGGACGCGCCGACGGCGGCGTGAGTGCCCCAGCCGGTGGTTGCGCCGGTGGCGCGGACGGAGGCGCGCTGGGCAGCGAAGGTTGCAGCGGTGTCGGCGCGGTCGGTTCTTCGATCTCCGGGAAGTTGCCCCAGCACGGCCAGCCGGGATGCATTTCCTGCCATTGTGGGCACGGCACATACGGATTGATCGGCTTCGCGTCCGCATCGGGTGTTCCGTTGGCGGTGACCAGCAGGCCGATACCGGCGGCCAGCGCGGCAACCATGACGACGATGCCGAAGTGACGCCGAACCGAAGCGAGCCATCCGATTGTCTTGTTCGGTGACATCGCTTGTCTCACAAGTAGATCGGGTCGCCGTAGACGGCTAGTGAATTGTCCGCGGTTGGCGTGGAGATGTTCACCTGCGCGTAGGAGCGCAGGCTCACCGGGCCCATGCAGCCGTCGATTTTGATGTGGACCTGGTCCGACGTGATCGAACCATGGCGTCCAGCCAAGGGCTTGGTGCCGAATGGAATTGTGGTGATCGTGCCCGGCTTGAGCGTCACTGTCGGCGCAATGCTCGCACTACCACCGACTCCCAGCGTGGTGATGCCGATGGAGATGTTCGGGCCGATCGCCAATCCTATTGTCACACCACTGGTTACGTCGACCTGGCAACCGATCTGATAGCCGAGCGTGATCGTTCCGGCGTTCACCGGCGCGCTGCCCATGCCGTCGATGTCGGTGACCGCTTTGAGGCTGACAAACCCTTCCCGAGTGAACGGTGTGGCGGCGAGATTCGGATATCTGTCGAGGTTTTCGTCGGTCTTGGTGATCCGCACCTGCCACCCGTCGTCGGTGGTGACCTCCCGCGACTTATCCGCTAACGGTTCGGCAGCGGCGGAGCCCGCTGCGACGACGCCGACCATAACGCAGGTCAGCAATCCGAAAAATCCCGCATGTTTGCTTCGAATACGCATGAACACCCCCGTGTGCAGACACTGTTCAGCAATCAAATGAGAACGAATCGGCCTGTGCCACAGGCGAATCCCCCCAGATGACACCCCTTCGCGGGCCACGCTAGCACACGAGCCACGGAAACCGAAACAACTCTCCGCGATTGGCACACGAGGATCCGTCGCCGCCGAAACATTCCGAAATAACAACTGCAGATCCCCGGTCGAATGGACGAGCCGGGTACGGGCAGGTAGCGTCACCGCAACTTTGATGAGGAGTTGCGGATGAAAAGCATTGCCTTACTGGCAATTGGGGCTGCCTTGTTGCTGTCCGGATGTGGTTCGGGCAGCGACGACTCGAAGCCGGCCACTGCGGCGACGAACGCGCAGGTGCGCGCGAAGACGTGCCAGGACTATCTACCGGTGTTGAGCAAGTTGAAGGCGGTCAGCGAGGAGTCCGCGAAGAAGACCGCCGAGGATTCGATCGCGTTGCTTCCGCAGTCCGCGCAATGGCCGAGCCTCAACGAGACAGACCGCCAGTCGATGATCGCCGGGATTCACGACGCCGCCGCCGGAAAGTGTCGGTGACACAAGGCTAGCCAGGCCTGAGATCCGCACCCCGCTCCGTGGATCCGCACCCGTTCCGGGTGCCCGGAGTGGGTGCGGATCAACAGAGACGGTGCGGATTCCAAGAACGAGTGCGAACGCAGGTCAACCCGCAGCGGGTCCCCCATCACGACCGTGCTCACGCCGGTGCAACGCCAACTGGATTTCGAGCAACAACCGATCGGCGGGATCGGTGAGGTCGACGCGGAGAATCTCCTCGACGCGACGAATGCGGTAGCGCAACGTATTCGGGTGCACCTGCAGCGCCGCCGCGGCGGCCCGCACATCACCGTGCTCGCGCAGATAGATGTCGACGCTCTCCCGCAGACTCGCCGAGTGCTTGAGGTCGTACTCCGACAACGCACGCAACCGCGGATCATGCAGTTCGGACCGCGTTCCGACCAGATCGAGGATCTCACCGAGCAGCACCGCGGTCCGCGACTCCGCCAGCGTCGTCACCCGGCCACGCGGATACGACGCGACGGTGCTGTCGAGCACCCGATCGACCTCACGCCGAGCCCCGGCCACCCCGCTCAAATCACCCACCGGACAGGCAATCGCCGCCCGCAACGCCAGTGAGCGTTTGGTGTCGAGCTGCTCGACCAACTGCCGCGTCCACGCCGTCACCGCGTGCGCGGCTTTGTAGCTCGGCAACAGCACATACACCCGATCACCGAGCGTCGCGGTCACCGAGTCGCTGCGAAACGAGCTGGCGCGCAACCGAAGCATGTTCCCCAACGCCGAAGGCTCAATGGCAGCAGCGGTTTCGGTCGCGGTCAACGCGAACCCGACCACCGCGGCAGGCCCGGTCATCGGCAGGTTCAACGTGCTCGCCACGGACGCGATATCGGCGGGACTTCCCTCCCCGAACAACCGCTGCACCAGCAACGCCTCGGTGGACGGCGCATCGAGACTGCGCGAGATCAACCGAGCCGCAATGGCCGAGGCCCCGCGCAGAATTTCCGCCGCGTCCGGCTTGAACGGCCGATCTCCTTGCTGCAACCAGATCGACCCGAGCACCCGAGGCGCCCGCGCCGCCCCGTCGGCTGGATGGCGAATGCTGACCACCATCCTGCGTTTGATGTTCAACTCGTCGTGCTCGGGCACATCGATGACCTCATCGGTGCTCCGCAGCCGATCGAACACCCCCCACTTTCGCAACACCGTCAAATACTCGCGCGGCCCTTCCCGCCCGAGAATCGACATCACCCGCAACTGGTCGGCCGACTCATCGGAGGCCGAGTACGCCAGCACATGGGATTGCGGGTCTTCGATCGACACCATCCCGCCGGCGTTCTGCGCAACGATCTGCGCGAGACCGAACAGGTCGATGTCCGCGGCAACCAGCCCACTATCAACAGCCACGACTACGCCTTTCGGCCAACTCGACAACACACTCATCCCATCTTTGTCCTTTTAGCCCATTTCCCGCGTACTTTTCCGGTGTTGACTTCGGCTGACCGCAGTATTGCCACATCCAGCAGGAGGAATCATGGATGCCATCGTGTCCACACCGCGGCCGGTCAACGAGCCGGTAGGCACGTTCGCGCCCGGTAGTGCGGAACGTACACGGTTGCAGGCGAAGCTGGCAGAGCTCGGCTCGACTCCGACCGAGGTGCATCACGTGATCGGCGGGACGCACCGGCGCAGTTCGGGCAAGACGATAGACGTCGTGCAGCCGCACCGCCACGCCGCCGTGCTCGGCACGCTGACCCCGGCGCGCCCGCGCGACGTCGAGGACGCGATGGACGCGGCCACCGCCGCGGCGCCTGCCTGGCGTGCGATGTCGTTCGAGGATCGGGCCGCGGTGTTCCTGCGTGCCGCGGACCTGCTGGCCGGGCCGTGGCGCGAAACCATCGCCGCCGCAACGATGCTCGGTCAGTCGAAGACGGCCTACCAGGCCGAGATCGACAGCCCGTGCGAGCTCGTCGACTTCTGGCGCTTCAACGTGCATTTCGCCCGCCAGATCCTGGCCGACCAGCCCATTTCCTCGCCCGGCGTGTGGAACAAGGTCGAGTACCGCCCGCTGGACGGGTTCGTGTACGCGATCACCCCGTTCAACTTCTCCGCGATCGCGGGCAACCTGCCGACCGCGCCCGCGCTGATGGGCAACACCGTGGTCTGGAAGCCGGCGATGACCCAGTCGGTCGCGGCGTACTGGACGATGAAGCTGCTCGAGGCGGCCGGCCTGCCTCCCGGCGTCATCAACATGGTGCACGGCGCAGGCCCGAAGGTCTCGGATGTGGCGCTGCCCGATCCGCGCCTGGCCGGCATCCACTTCACCGGCTCCACCGCGACGTTCCAGCACCTGTGGCGCGCGGTCGCCGCGAACATCAGCGAGTACAACTCCTACCCGCGCCTGGTCGGCGAGACCGGCGGCAAGGACTTCGTGCTCGCGCACAGCTCGGCCGATCCCGAGGTGCTGACCACCGCGCTGATCCGCGGCGCGTTCGACTACCAGGGCCAGAAGTGCTCGGCCGCGTCGCGCGCGTTCGTCCCGAAGTCGGTGTGGGCCAAGATGGGCAGCGACTTCATCGACAAGGTCGCCACGCTGAAGTACGGCGATGTCACCGACTTCAGCAACTTCGGTGGCGCGCTGATCGATCGGCGTGCCTTCGACAAGAACGCCGAGGCGATCGCCCGTGCGAAGGCCACCCCTGGTCTGTCGATCGCGGCGGGCGGCCACGCCGATGATTCGGTCGGCTACTTCGTCGACCCGACCGTGCTGCTCGGCGAGGACCCGACCGACGAGGCGTTCTCCACCGAGTACTTCGGCCCGATCCTGTCCGTGCACGTCTACGACGACTCGGTGAAGGGCGCGTTCGAGCAGACCCTGGAGCTGGTCGACAAGGGTTCGCCGTACGCGCTGACCGGCGCGATCATCGCCGACGACCGCACCGCGATCGCGGCGGCGACCGAGGGACTCCGCTTCGCCGCAGGCAACTTCTACATCAACGACAAGCCCACCGGCGCGGTGGTCGGGCAGCAGCCGTTCGGCGGGTCGCGTGCCTCGGGCACCAACGACAAGGCAGGCTCGCCGCAGAACCTGCTGCGCTGGACCTCGGCGCGCACCATCAAGGAAACGTTCGTCCCGGCGACCGATCACCGCTACCCGCATCAGGAGGCGTGATGGCATTCTCGACCCTGCTGCGGCCCGCCATGCTGGCCGCGTCGCGCTCTCCCCGCATGGAGCGCGCTATCACCAAGATGTCGATGACCAAGAAACTGGTCGATCGTTTCGTCGCAGGCAGCACCGCGGATCAGGCGGTCGCCGCCGTCGAATCCCTGCTCGCCTCCGGCCGCTACGTCACCATCGACTACCTCGGTGAGGACACCACCGACATCGAGCAGGCCCGCACCACGGTCACGCACTATCTGCACATGCTGTCCGCGATGGCCGAGCTCGACGTCAAGACCGACTCGGAATCGGTTCGGCCGCTAGAGGTTTCGCTCAAGCTGTCGGCACTCGGCCAGTCCCTGGCCCGGGATGGCGACGCGATCGCGCTCGATCATGCGCGGCAGATCTGCACGGCCGCGGAAGCCGCAGGCGTCTGGGTGAATGTCGACGCCGAGGATCACACCACCACCGACTCCACCCTGCTGATCGTGAAGGCGCTGCGCCGCGACTTCCCGAGCCTCGGCACGGTCCTGCAGGCCTACCTGCACCGCACCGAGGGCGACTGCCGGGAGCTGTCGGGCCCCGGCTCGCGGATCCGGCTGTGCAAGGGCGCCTACAAGGAGCCCGCGTCGGTCGCGTTCCAGGGCAGGGCCGCCGTCGACGAGTCCTATCTGCGCTGCCTTCAGGTGCTGATGCAGGGCGAGGGCTACCCGATGGTCGCCACGCACGACCCGGCGCTGATCACCGCCGCGCAGCAGTACGTCGAGTCGACGCAGCGCAAGGCCGACGAGTTCGAGTTCCAGATGCTGTACGGCATCCGCGACGAGGAACAGAGCAGGCTGGTCCAGGAGGACAACCACCTGCGGGTCTACGTGCCCTACGGCGACGAGTGGTACGGCTATTTCATGCGCAGGCTGGCCGAACGTCCGGCCAATGTCGCGTTCTTCCTCCGCTCACTGAAACCGGGCAGCGCACGCTGAATCCGGTAGTCACCGCCACGGGTCCGCCCCGGCCGCAGGAATCGGCCGGGGCGGGCGCGTTCCCGGGGTCGGTCAGGACAGGCGAGCCCGAGCCGCGCCCGTCCGGTTGGCCAACCAGGGTGAACATTATTTGGCCAACTCACCGATCACAGCGGGGCTGTGGTCGTATTTAGTAACCACAGCTCGAAGTGTGACCCGCATTACGCACCGTTGCGTGGCGCGGAGGAGAAAGGAAACACATGTCCATCGCGGATTTGCGTGGCCAAATGCTGCGCCGCAAACCCCTGGGACAGGTCGAAGACGAGGCCGCCCCCGCCGACGAACAGCTGTCCAAGTCGCTCGGCCTGTGGCAGCTGACCGCCATCGGCGTCGGCGGCATCATCGGTGCGGGCATCTTCACGCTCGCAGGCGCGGTCGCGAACAAGACCACCGGTCCCGCGGTGCTCATTTCGTTCCTGATTGCCGGTGTCGCCAGCGCGGCCGCGGCGCTCTGCTACGCGGAGTTCGCGGGCATGGTGCCGAAGGCGGGCTCCGCATACACCTACGGGTACGTCTCACTCGGTGAGCTCGCAGGGTGGTTCATCGGCTGGGACCTGCTGCTGGAGTACATCGCGGTGGCTGCGGTGGTCGCCATCGGCGTGTCCGGCTACTTCCGCTTCCTGCTCGGGCAGGTGGACATCGACTTGCCGAACGCGATATTGGGTGCGCACACCGAGGCCGGTGACGGCAAGGTGATCGACCTCTTCGCGGTGTTGTTCTGTCTCGGCACCGCATGGCTGCTCTCACGCGGTATCCGCAGCGTCGGCCGGTTCGAGACCGTCGCGGTCGGCATCAAGGTCGCGCTCGTCGTGTTGATCATCGTGCTCGGTGTCTTCCACATCGACAGCTCGAACTACACCCCGTACTTCCCGTTCGGCACCGGCGCCGTGTGGACCGGTGCGGCCACCGTGTTCTTCGCGGTGTTCGGCTATGACGCGATGAGCACCGCCGCCGAGGAGTCGACCGACGGCAAGAAGCACCTGCCGAAGGCCATCCTCTACTCGCTCGCCATCGCGATGGTGCTGTACGTGCTGGCCACGCTGGTGCTGACCGGCATGCAGAAGTACACCGAGATCAGCCCGACCAGCGGCTTCTCCACCGCCTTCGAATCCGTTGGCATGCCGGGCATTGCGAACATCATCGCGATCGGCGCGATCGTCGGCATCGTCACCGTGGTGCTCACCTTCATGCTCGGCGTGACCCGTGTCTGGTACGCGATGAGCCGGGACGGGCTGCTGCCCGAGTGGTTCGCCAAGACGCACCCGGTGCGCAAGGTGCCGACCCGGGTGACCTGGATCGTCGGCGTCGGCGCCGCGATCATGGCCGGTCTGCTCGATATCACCGTGGTCGCCGAGCTCACCAATATCGGCATCCTGATGGCGTTCATCGTGGTCTCGGTCGCGGTGATCGTGCTGCGGCGCACCCGCCCCGAGGAGCCGCGCCAGTTCAAGCTGCCGTTCATGCCGGTCGTCCCGCTGATCGGTATCGGCTTCTCGCTCTACCTCATCTGGTCGCTGCCGTACGCGACCTGGTACCGGTTCGCGATCTGGCTGGTCGTCGGTCTCATCGTGTACGTCCTCTACTCCCGGAAGCACTCCAAGCTGGAGCGCACCGGACTGTCCGACGCGAAGACGCTCGCGTAGCAGAACTCCGCGGGGCAATGACGCCAGCTCCGCGGACCGATTGGGTGGGTGTGCCTTCGGGCCCACCCACCCAGTCTTATTTCCGGGCACGTCGGCGCGCCAGCAGCGACTCTCCGACGACCAGCACACCGAGGACGAGCACGATCGCCCCCATCACACGGAAGCCGAGATCGGCGGCCGAGACGAAGGCTGCGACAACGTCATTGGCGCGGTCGGCGGTGGTTGCGGCGAGCGCCTGAGCCACCGTGTGCGGATCGTGGCCTGCGCGGATGTCCGACGGCATGGCGTCGACGAATCGTGCGGTGAGCACGGTGCCGATGACGGCGACGCCGAGGGCGCTGCCGAATTCCCGCGTGGTGGCTTGTAATCCGGCGCCGACACCGGCTTGGGCGTGCGGCAGCGAGCCCGCGATGGCGGCGGACAGCGTCGGAAGTGCCAGCGTCACACCGATTCCGGTGACCACGAGCCACGCGGCGTAGGCGAGGTAGGGCGACTGCGCGGTGCTGGTGGACAGGCCGAGCAGTCCGCCACCGACGCAGGCGAAGGCGAGCGCGACGGTGGCGTCGAGGCCGATGCGGTGCGCCAGGCGTCCGACGTGTCGGGTGCCGAGGATGATCGGAACGGTCAACGGGATGACGCCGAGTCCGGTCTGCAAAACGCTGAATCCCTTGACGTACTGCAGGTATGACGCGTTGACGTAGAACAGCGCGAACATGCCGAAGAAGATGGCGGTCATGCCGAGGCAGGCGCTGCGCAGTCCGGGCAGGCGGAACAGTCGTGGATCGAGCAACGGATGTTCGACCTTCAGTTCGACAATCGTCCACCCGACGAACAGCACAGCCGCGCAAACGAACCCACCGATCACCAGCGCGCTCCCCCAGCCCGCTTCCGGCCCTTGCACGATGCCGAGCAGCAACGCGACCGAGGCGCCGACCAGCAACACCGTGCCTGGCAGATCGATGCGACGATCATGGCGCGCCGACACCGGCGCGACCATGCCGACGACAGCAGCGAGCACCAGCGAAATCGGCACGGCGGCAACGAACAACCAACGCCACGAACCGCCTGACAGCACCGCGCCGCCGCCGACATTGCCGAGGATGCCGCCGATACCCGACATCGACGCCCAGACCGCGATCGTCGGCGCCTTGCGTGCCGCGGGGACTGCGTGCATCAGGATGGCCAGGGTGTTGGGCAGCACGGCAGCCGCGCCGACACCGGTGACCGCCCGGCCGATCAGCAGGACCGCCACATTCGGAGCCACCGCCGAAATCAGCGCGCCCACCGCGAACAACAGCAGGCCGGTGAGCAGAACTCCCTTGCGCCCGAAGCGATCTCCGGCGGCGCCGCCGGGAATCACCAAGCAGGCGAAGAAGATAACGTAGGTGTCGACGATCCAGATCAGTGCCGACGCGGACGGATGCAGTGCGCTGGCCGCGAGCATCGGGACGGCCAGGTTGATCGCGGCGACCATGCCGACGACCAGGACGACGCAGGCGCACATGACCGCGAGCAGGCCGCGCCGCGCGACCGGCCGAGGTGGCAGATCGTTGGCCCGCGATGCCGGGTCGAGCATGTTGAGTGACATGCCGAGAACGGTATGAACTCGGTGGATTCCGTGCCACGCAACATTGACAACCTATATTTGCTTAGGATGCAACTATGCCCGAGCACCTGGACCTGAACCTGCTGCGAGTGTTCGACGCACTACTGCAGGAGCGCAGTGTCACCGGAGCATCGGAGCAGCTGCACCTGTCCATCCCGGCAACCAGCCGGGCGCTCGGCAGGCTGCGGCGGGCGATGAGCGACCCGATCCTGGTGCGCGCCGGTCGCGGGATGGCGCCGACACCGTTCGCGCTGCGCACCGCACCACGGGTGCGTTCGCTGCTCGACGAGGCGTCCGCCCTGATCACCGCCGACCGCGCGATCTCGATCGCGGAACTGCAGCGCACCTTCACCATTCGCATCAATGACGGCGTCGCGGCAACCCTGGCGACGACCGCGGTCGAAGCCACCGCCGCGGCGGCCCCCGGCGTGACCCTGCGCTTCGTCACCGAGGGCACCGAAAGCACCGAGGCGCTGCGCGACGGTTCGGTCGACCTCGACATCGGCGTAGGCGACGTCGCGACGCCCGACCTCCGCACTGCCCCGCTGTATCGCGAGCGCATGGTCGGCATCGTCCGCGCCGACAGCCCACTCGGCAGGCGCCGCCGCCCGACGCTGCGGCAACTCTGCCAACATCCCCATGTTTCGGCCTCGCGCCGAGGCCGCGACCGCGGTCCGCTCGACGAGGCGCTGGCGGCGGCGGGGCTGGAGCGCCGCGTCGCCGCCGTCGTGCCCACCCTCGCCGTCGCCATGTTCCTGGTCTCCACGAGCCACTATGTCGGGCTGGCGCCGCAGCGCCTTGCCGAGCAGTACGGTCAAGCGCTCGGGCTTCGCTGGTTCCCGATCCCCGCGGAGCTCCCCGACCTCGACGTGCGGTTGTGCTGGCACGCACGGCTCGACGCGGACCCGGCACAGCTCTGGCTACGCGACACCGTGCGCGCCGCCCTGGACTGATACCCGGACAGCATCAGTCGATATCGAAAGAGTGTTGGACAGGCATCAGTCCTGCCGCCTAACCTTCTGACACGTCGCGCGATGAGTGACCCACCCCACACTCGCCGCAGGGCACAGGAGGACACATGATGAGTGGAAGATCCCGGTCACCAGGCTGTTTCGGTTGCTCGCGGAACGGAGTTGATGCCGCATGAGCTATCACCGAATTCTGATCACGGGTGCGGGCGGCGGCATCGGCACCCTGATGCGGCCACGACTACGCCGCCCCGATCGCGTACTGCGCTTGCTCGACCTGACCGAACTCCCCGCCGCCGCACCGGATGAGCGGGTGGAGATCGTGCACGGCTCCCTCACCGACCCCGACACCATGGCGGCCGCGTGCCGGGACGTGGACGCGCTGATCCACCTCGGCGGCATCAGTCGCGAGGACAGCTGGGAGCGGATGCTCGCGGTGAATATCGACGGCACCAAGACGGTGCTCGACGCCGCGCGCGAGGCGGGCATCTCCCGCGTCGTGCTTGCGTCGAGCAACCATGCCGTCGGCTATCGGGTCGTCGGCGAGGCGGCGCCGAATCTCATTGCCGCAGAAGCGCCCCCGCGACCGGACACCTACTACGGCGTCAGCAAAGCGGCCATCGAAGCGCTCGGCAGCCTCTATCACTCACGGTTCGGCATGGACGTGATCTGCATCCGGATCGGCTCATGTTTCGAACGCCCACACGACGAGCGCGGATTGTCGACGTGGCTGTCCCCTGACGACGGCGCACGATTGTTCGAGGCGTGCCTTGCCGCGGAAAGCCCTGGGTTCCAAGTGATCTGGGGCGTCTCGAAGAACACCAGGGCCATCGTTTCGCTCCAGGAAGCCGAAGCACTCGGCTACCGCAGTGCGGACGACGCCGAGCAGTTCGCGGCCGATGTTCCGACCGGCCTTGCCGTCGAGCCGACCTATGTCGGCGGCCCCTTCCTCGAAACCCCACTCGGCAAACCGAATCCGCTCTGACTCCAGCGAAACTCGCCCCTCCTCGGCACGCATCGAGTGAGGGCACTTGCTCGACCGCGAAAGAAGCGCAGCACAATGTCATTCAAATCCACGGTTCAGGCCAGGAAATCCGCCATCGGCACCAATGTTCATTTCCTCTATTTCTTCGGCGCGCTCGGCGGCATCCTCTTCGGCTACGACCTCGGTGTCATTTCCGGAGTGTTGTTGTTCCTCAAGGATTCCTGGGAGCTGACCTCGGTGACGAAGGGTGTCATCGGCGGCTGTCTGGCGGCCGGGGCGATCATCGGCGCGGCGATCGCCGGGCGGATCACCGACCGGCTCGGCAGGCGGCGCACGATCATGATCGCCGCCGCGGTCTTCGGCGTCGGCGCACTCGGCTGCGCGGTGGCCCCCAACGTGCCGGTGCTGGTGCTCGCGCGCTTCGTCACCGGCATCGCGGTCGGGTGCTCCTCCGCGACGGTCCCCACCTACCTGTCCGAGCTGGCGCCGACCAGGGCCCGCGGCGCGTTGTCGACGCTGAACCAGCTGATGATCGTCTCCGGCATCCTGCTCGCCTACATCGTGGACTGGGCGCTGTCCGGATCCGGCAACTGGCGGTTGATGTTCGGTGTCGCCGTGATCCCTGCGGTCGTCTTGTTCGTCGGCATGACCGTGCTGCCCGAGACCCCGCGCTGGCTGGTGAAGGCAGGCCGGGAAGAGGAGGCACGCGCGGTGCTCGCAGGCACGCATCGCTCCACCGAGATCGATGAGGAGCTCAACAACATCCGCACCGTCAACCAGCTCGACGCACAGCAGCGAGGCAGGCTGCGTGACCTGCTCGCGCCGTGGGCGCGGCCCGCGCTCGTCGTCGCGCTCATTCTCGCTGTCGGCCAACAGTTCTCGGGTGTCAACGCGGTGAACCTGTACGCGCCGACCATGTTCACCGATCTCGGCTTCGGCAACTCGACCTCGCTGCTGGCAGCCATCGTGCTCGGCGTCGTCAAGGTGGCGTTCACCGCCTGGGTGATCTTCGTGGTCGACCGCTGGGGTCGTAAACCGTTGCTGCTGCTCGGCAACGTGTGCATGGCGGTGTCGCTGTTCCTGCTGGGCGTCGTCGTGTTGACCGTCGACAACAACACGGTCACCGGCCTGACCACGCTGATCCTGCTCAACGTCTACCTGGCCGGTTACGAGCTGGGCTGGGGCGCGGTGGTCTGGGTGATGATGGCCGAGGTGTTCCCGCTGCGGGTGCGCGGCGTCGGCATGGGTGTCGGCAGCGTGGTGCTGTGGAGCTCGACATTCACCATCACCTTCCTGTTCCCGGTGATGAACGACCATCTCGGCCTTGCCCGTTCGGCCTGGGTCTTCGCGGGGGTCAGCGTGGTGCTGTTCCTGCTCGTGCAGCGGTTCGTGCCGGAAACCAACGGGCGCAGCCTGGAGCAGATCGAACTCGACCTGCGGGCCAGGGTCGGCGGGGCAGCCACGGAACGGGCGTGACCGGCGTGGACCAGACCCTCGTCTACGTGTCGAACGCCGACAGTCACGAGATCTCGGTGCTGCTGCTCGACGCCACCGGCGTGCTGACGCCGGTGGGGTCGGCGCAGGTCGACGGCACGGTGATGCCGTTGGCCGTGCATCCGGAGCACCGCTTTCTCTACGCAGGGATCCGTTCGGAACCGTTCGCGGTCAAGACCTTTGCCATCCACCCGACCGGGCGGCTGCGACACCTCTCGACCACGCCGCTGCCGGACAACATGGCCTATCTCAGCACCGACCGGACGGGGCGGTTTCTGCTCAGCGCCTCCTACACCGGCGACAAGATCGCGATCAATCCGATCGCGGCGGACGGCACGGTCGATGCGTCGCCGCTGGAGGTGATCGCGACTGCGCCACACGCACATTCGATCGTCGTCGACCCGACGAACCGGCACGTGTTCGCGGCGGTGCTCGGCGGAGATCACCTGCTGCAGTACCGCTTCGACGAGGTCTCCGGCAGCCTGACCCCGCATCACCCCGCGGCGGTCGAGACCGAACTCGGCGCTGGCCCACGGCATCTCGTCTTCCACCCGAGCGGCCGCGTCGTCTTCGTAGCGAACGAGCTCGACGGCACGGTGAACAGCTACCTGCTCGACCCGACCGGCACGCTGACCCGCCTGTCGGCGATATCCGCACTGCCCGAGGGCTTTTCCGGCAGCCCGTGGACCTCGGACGTGCACGTCACGCCGGACGGCCGCTTCCTCTATGTGTCCGAACGGACCTCGGACACCATCGCAGCCTTCCGCGTCGGCGGCACACCGGGCGCGCTCGACCCGCTCGGGCACACCGCCACCGAAGCCCAACCACGCGGCTTCGCCATCGACCCGCGCGGCCGTTTCCTGGTGGCGGCGGGCCAGAAGTCCAATGCCATCACCACCTACGCCATCGACCCGCGCACCGGCGCACTCACCGCCCGCGACCGCTGCGCGGTCGGCCGCAACCCCACCTGGGTCGAGATCATCGACCTGGCCGCCGCATGACCGACTCAGGGCCCGGAGGAGGCAGCTTGCGTAACCACGGAGGGCCCCTCGGGCACGCGATGAAGGGCACTGCATGACCGGCAAGGACGACGCAGGCTCGGTGTCGTGGCTACGGGATCGCCCGCAGCGGCGCGCCGATGCGGGCAGGCTGGATCCCATGGTGTCTCTCGAACAGGTCCGCGGGTTCGTCACGGTCGCTGAGGAGGGCAGCTTTCGCCGCGCCGCGGACCGGCTCCGGATGACCCAACCGCCGCTGAGCAGGCAGATCCAGAAGCTCGAGCGCGACATCGGCGTCGAACTCTTCGACAGGGGCCAGCGTCAGGTGCAGCTGACGCCGGCGGGTGAGGTGTTCCTGATCGAGGCACGCAGGCTGCTCGCCCTCGCCGAAGGTGCGCCTGACACCGCGCGGCTCGTCGCGGCAGGCGGCGCGGGCAAGGTGCGGATCGGTTTCACCGCCGCGTCCGGGTTCGGCTTCCTCGGCAGATTCCTCAACCATGTGGAACAGGGGCTGCCCGGGGTCGAGGTGGTGTTGCGCGAGATGGTGAGCTCGGCCCAGTTCGAGAACCTGCGCAGCGGAACGCTGGACCTGGCATTGGCCAGGCCGCCGTTCGATCGCACCGAATTCGACTGCGAGCTGGTGCATTCCGAACATCTCATGCTCGCGGTGCCCGAGGCACACCGGCTGGCCGCCGAGGGCCCGATCGCGGTCGAGGAGCTCGGTGGCGAGACGCTGCTGGTGTACGCGCCGGGCCCGGCCCGGTATTTCGCCGATCTGGTCGCCGGAATCCTTGCCGCCGTGCCCTATACGTCGACCCATGAACTGACCCAGGTGCACACCATGCTCGCCTTGGTCGCCGCAGGCCGTGGCCTGGCACTGGTGCCGGAGACCGCAGGCCATCTCCACCCCGACGGCGTGCGGTTCCGGCCGCTGGACGCCGTCGACGATCCCGTTGTCCTGTACGCGGTGTGGCGCCGCGACTGCGCGAACCCGGCCCTGCACCGGGTCGTGCGGTTGCTCGGCTCGCTACCACCCGCTCAGTGAAAGGAGCACCATGTCACATTTATCCGCAGCGGAACTAGGTCCCGCGCTCGGACAAGGGCTGTTGTCATTCCCGGTCACGCATTTCGACGCGGACCTCACGTTCGACGAGGCCGCCTACCGCAAACACATTGCCTGGCTTGCCCAATACGACGTCGCCGGGCTGTTCGCGGCAGGTGGCACCGGAGAGGGCTTCTCGCTGACCCCCACCGAGATCGATCAGGTGGTCCGCGCGGCGGTCGGCGAAACCGGCGGCCGGATCCCCGTCATCGCACCGGCCACCGCGGGCACCGCCGCCGCCGTGGAACAGGCGAAGGCGGCGGAAGTCGCTGGCGCCGAAGGTATTCTGCTGCTGCCGCCCTACCTCACCGAGTCGAGTCCCGACGGCTTGGTCGAGCATGTCGCCACCGTGTGCGCGGCCACCTCGCTCGGCGTCATCTTCTACAGCCGCGCCAACGCCACCTGCAACGACGTCACCCTGGCGCGGATGGCCGAACGCTGCCCGAACCTGATCGGGTTCAAGGACGGCGTCGGCAATATCGAAACGATGACCAGGATCTACGCCAGGCTCGGCGACCGCCTCACCTACATCGGCGGCCTGCCGACGGCGGAGACCTTCGCGCTGCCGTACGCCGAAATGGGCGTCACCACCTACTCTTCCGCGATCTTCAACTTCCTGCCCGAATTCGCGCTCGACTTCTATCGCGCCGTGCGCGCCCGCGACCGGGACACCGTCTACCGGCAGCTGCGCGACTTCGTCATCCCCTATCTCGACATCCGCGATCGGCAACCCGGCTACGCGGTATCCATCGTCAAGGCCGGGCTCGCCGCCATCGGCCGCCCCGCGGGCCCGGTGCGGCCGCCGCTCACCAATCTCACCGAGGGGGAACTCAGCGAGCTCACCACGCTGGTGCGGACGATCACCGCGGCGGCGGCCGGGTGAACGCCGCGTCGACCATGGACCGCATCACCGAGGTCACGATCTCCTCGGTCACGCTGCCCCTGCCGACCGGCATCAGCGACGCCAAGGTGCTGACCGGCAGGCAGCGGCCGATGACCGAGGTGGCCGTGCTGTTCGCGGAGATCAGCACCGAGGCCGGGTTGACCGGCCTCGGCCTCAGCTACGCGAAACGCGCAGGCGGCCCAGCACAATTCGCGCATGCGCAGGAGCTGGCCCCGGTGCTGCTCGGCGCGGATCCCAGCGATATCGCCAAGATCTGGGACAGGTTGCTGTGGGCGGCGGCGTCCGTCGGCCGCAGCGGGCTTTCGGTCCAGGCGATCGCCGCGTTCGATATCGCGCTCTGGGATCTGAAGGCCAAGCGCGCCGGCCTGCCGTTGGCCAAACTCCTCGGCGCGCATCGGGATTCGGTGCGCTGCTACAACACCTCCGGCGGCTTCCTGCACGCACCGATCGAGGAGGTGCTCGAGCGCGCGGAAGCATCGCTGGCACACGGCATCGGCGGCATCAAACTCAAGGTCGGCCACCCCGACAGCGCGGTCGACCTGGCCAGGGTCACGGCGGTGCGGGAGAAATTCGGCGACCGAGTGCCGCTGATGGTCGATGCCAATCAGCAATGGGACCGTGCCACCGCGCGCCGCATGTGCCGGGCATTCGAGCCGTTCGGACTGACCTGGATCGAAGAACCCTTGGACGCCTACGATTTCGACGGCCACGCCCGCTTGGTGTCGACCTTCGACACCCCGATTGCCACCGGCGAGATGCTGACCAGCGCCGCCCAGCACGCCCAGCTGATGCGCGCGGGCGGCGCCGACATCGTGCAGCCCGACGCGCCACGGATCGGCGGCATCAGCCCGTTCCTGCGGGTGATGGCGCTCGCCGATCAGGAAAACCTGCAACTGGCACCGCATTTCGTCATGGAGGTGCATCTCCACCTGGCCGCAGCCTATGCCCGTGAGCCGTGGGTCGAGCATTTCGAATGGTTCGACCCGCTGTTCAACGAACGCCTCGACATCGCCGACGGGCGGATGCACTTCTCGGCGCGCCCCGGCCTCGGCATCACCCGCAGCGACCAGTCCCGCGCCTGGACCGTCGCCGAACACTCCGTCCGCGCCTGATCTTTCGGAGGAATCATGGAGACCGACCCGACCGACCTGTCCCGCATCATCGAGGCGGCAGCGGCGGCCGCCGTCCCGCTGGCCGATACCACACCCGCCGAACGCGCCCGCTGGCTCAGCCATGTCGCGGCCGCGCTGGACGCCGCGGCAGACGAGCTGGTGCCCCTCGCCGCGGCGGAGACGCACCTGCCCGAAACGCCGCGTCTGCGCGGCGAATTGGCGCGCACCACCTTTCAACTGTCCCTGTTCGCCGAGGTGCTGACCGACGGCGAGTTCCTGCGTGCCACCGTCGATCACGCCGACCCGCAGTGGCCGATGGGCCCGCGACCGGACATCCGGCGCAGCGTGCTGCCGATCGGTCCGGCCCTGGTGTTCGCCGCGAGCAACTTCCCGTTCGCGTTCAGCGTCGCGGGCGGCGACACGGCCGCCGCGCTGGCCGCAGGCTGTCCGGTGGTGCTCAAAGCCCATCCCGGGCATCCGCGGTTGTCCGTGCGCACCGGACAACTCGTGCGTGCCGCCTTGCGCGAAGCCGGTGCGCCCGCAGGCATTTTCGACGTCATCCACGGCGTGGACGCGGGCACCACCGCCCTGCGGCATCCCGCCATCGCCGCGGCGGCCTTCACCGGGTCGGTGCCCGGCGGTCGCGCGCTGTTCGACATCGCGAACGCCAGACCACGGCCCATTCCGTTCTACGGCGAATTGGGCAGCGTCAACCCGGTCATCGTGCTGCCGAACGCGATCCGCGCCCGTGGTCAGCAGATCGTCGACGGCTTCGTCGGTTCGTTCACCCTCGGCGCCGGACAGTTCTGCACCAAACCCGGCCTGCTCCTGCTGCCTACCGAGCACGGGCTGACCGAGGCACTGCGCACCGCCGTCGGCGCGGTGCCCGCCCGACCGTTGCTCAACGACCGGATCGCGCACGGCTTCCGCACCGGAGTCGCGCAGCTGCGCGAACATCCTTCCGTCACGGTGCTTTCCGCCACGGACGACCCGCTCACGCCGACGCTGCTGCGCGTCACCGCGGCCGACTTCCGCGACGGCGGCGAACTGCTGCGCACCGAATGCTTCGGTCCCGCCGCACTTGTCGTCGAATACGCGAACTCCACTGAGCTGCAAGCACTTCTCGAGACCTTGGAGCCTGGTCTGACCGCAACGGTGTTCGCCGAAGACAGCGAAATCGAGGATGTCCGCCCGCTGCTGCCGACACTCACGGCGTTGGCCGGACGGCTGATCTGGAACGACTGGCCGACCGGGGTCACCGTCACCTGGGCCCAGCAGCACGGCGGCCCCTACCCCGCCACCACGGCGCCGACCACCACCTCGGTCGGCACCGCCGCGATCGATCGGTTCCTGCGCCCCGTCGCCTGGCAGGGCTTCCCCGACCGACTCCTCCCGCCCGCGTTGCGCGAGCACAACCCATGGCGGCTGCCACGCCGCGTCGACGGAAAGCGAGACTGATCATGCCGCCGGTCATCACCGACGTCCACCTGACCCCGATCCTCATCGCCGACGCCCCGCTGCTCAATGTCGGTGGCGTGCACCAGCCCTACACCCCGCGACTGATCGTTGAGATCGAGACCGACAGCGGCGCAACCGGTCTCGGCGAGACCTACGGCGACCACCACTACCTCGCCACGGCCACCGAACTCGCACCGAACCTCATCGGCATGCCGGTCACCGCGTGCCACGCGATCCGGCGGCTCGGCGGCAGCGACACCAGGATGCTCGCGGACAACCCGATCGCGGGCGGCCTGCGCGGCACCTTGACGACGGACAAGGTTCGGCTCAGCGTGATCTCGGCGTTCGAGATCGCGGCTCTCGACGCCGCAGGCCGCGCCATCGGCCTGCCCGTGCATGCGCTACTCGGCGGCAAGGTGCGCGACCGTGTCGACTATTCGGGCTACCTCTTCTACAAGTGGGCCCAACACCCGGTGTCCGACGCGCCGACCGATGAGTGGGGCGAGGTGCTCGACCCGGATGGCGTCGTCCGCTTGGCCGAAAGCTTCAGCGCCCACGGCGGATTCCGTTCCTTCAAGCTCAAGGGCGGGGTGTTTCCGCCCGAGGAGGAGGTCGCAGCGATCACCGCACTGGCGAAGGCCTTCCCCGACTATCCGCTGCGCCTCGATCCCAACGGCGGCTGGTCGCTGGCCACCGCGACCGCGGTCGCCGAAAGCCTCACCGGCGTCGTCGAATACCTGGAGGACCCCACCGCCGACGTCGCTGGCATGGCCGAGCTGCACCGCCGCACCGGAATGCCCTTGGCCACCAACATGATCGTCACCGCCGTCGACGAGATCCGCCCTGCCTTCGACGCCGACGCCGTTCAGGTCGTGCTGTCCGATCATCATTTCTGGGGCGGGCTGCACGCCACCCGAGAGCTGGCCGCCGTCTGCCACGCCTACGGCAAGGGCGTCTCGATGCACTCCAACACCCACCTCGGCATCAGCCTGGCCGCCATGACCCACGTCGCCGCCACCGTGGCCGACCTCGACTACGCCTGCGACACCCACTATCCGTGGCAGGCCGAGGACGTCATCACCGAGCGGTTCGCCTTCACCGAAGGGTCGATCGCGGTCGGCGATGCGCCAGGCCTCGGCATCGAACTGGACAGGGACGCGCTGGACCGGCTGCACAACCGCTGGCTGGCCATGCCTGCGCTGCGCGATCGAGACGATGTCGCCGCCATGCGGGCCGCCGAATCCGGATATCTGCCGCATATTTCCCCGAAGTACTGAACTCGGCGTGATCTGCGTCCGTATCGATTGCGGAATGGTCATACGGCTATCTACTGTCGTGTCTTCGGCGCGACAGTTTTCGTGCTGGGTCACACCGCTCGGGTAGTGATCGAGAGGAGCTAGAGCAAGATGGATCTCCAGGATGTCGTTTCCGCAGGCGTGGTCGAGCAGCGGGAGCTGTTGAACCAGGGGGTCCTCACGGCACAGGAGCTCATCGCCGCCACACTCGACGGCATCGACCAGGCCACCGATCTCGGTGCGTTCATCACGGTGCTGCACGAACAGGCGCTAGCCGAAGCGAAAGAACGAGATCGAGAACGCGCCGAGGGCCCGGTCGGTCCACTGCACGGCATTCCGATCGCGATCAAGGACGAGGTCGACGTCGCCGGTGTCGTCACCACCTTCGGCACCAGCGCCAACTCCACCCCAGCCGCCGCCGACGCCGAAGTGGTGCGCAGGCTCCGGGACGCGGGCGCGATCATCATCGGCAAGACCGCGATGCCGGAATTCGGCCAGTGGCCGTTCACCGAGTCGAGCACCTACGGCCTCACCCGCAATCCGTGGGATCGGAGCCGCTCGACCGGTGGCTCCAGCGGCGGTTCCGCCGCGGCGGTCGCGGCGGGTCTGGTCCCGGTCGCGATGGGCGGCGACGGCGGCGGCTCGATTCGCATCCCGTCGGCCTGCTGCGGGCTGTTCGGCCTCAAGCCGCAGCGCGGACGGGTGCCGGTGGCACCGCACGAACACCTCTGGTGGGCGCTCGGCGTGATCGGACCGTTGACCCGCACCGTGCTCGACTCCGCGATCGTCTATGACGTGATCCGCGGCAATTCCCCCTCCGACCGGTTCACCGCACCGGATCCGGCGCTGTCGTTCGAACAGGCCGTCCGGCAGCCTGTCGCCCCACTGCGCATCGGCTACAGCACGAAATCGCCGACGCCGCTGGCGAAGCCGGATCCCGAGCACATGCGTGCGGTGCACGACACCGCGAAACTCCTTGCCGAGCTCGGCCATACGGTCTTCGAGGTGGAACCGACCTACCCCGAATCCACGCATGCCTTCTTCCCCCAGTTCTTCGGCGGAGTACGCGCCGAGGCCGCCGAGGTCGAGCATCCTGAACTGCTCGAACGCCGCACCAAGCAGACCGTCGCACTGGGCGCCTGGGCCCGTCGCCCGGCGGTGGAGTGGGCGATCAAGCGGGGAGAAGTCTTGACACGCAAGGTCGATCGCGTCTTCGCCGACTGCGATCTGCTGCTCACCCCGACCCTCGCAGGCCGGCCACCCGAGGTCGGCATCCTCGACGGCGCGAGCACCATCGCCGCCCAGTTGAGGTCCATCCCGATGATCGCCTACACGGAGCTCTGGAACGTGACCGGGCATCCGGCCGCGGCACTGCCCGCCGGCGTCGCCGAGGACGGCTTGCCGCTGTCGGTGCAGCTGATCGGGCCGAGTAACGGTGAGACGGCGATCCTTTCGGTCGCCGCACAACTCGAGCAGGCCCGCCCGCACCCGCGGCCCGCGCGCTGAGCGCGAGGCGCTAGGGTGACGAATGTGACCGAATTGGGCGATATCGCACCGGCATTCGTAGCGATGGCGCACGACATCGTGTGGTGCACCGTCTCCACCACCGACACCGCCGGACGTGCGCGCAGCCGGATCCTGCATCCGATCTGGGAGTGGGACGGCCAGGAGCTGACCGGGTGGATCATCACCAGCAAGACGCCCGCCAAGCGTGCCCACCTCGAACACAGTCCCTACGCGGCATGCAACTACTGGGCGCCGTCCCATGACACCTGTCTTGCGGACTGCGCGGCCGACTGGGTCGAGGACATCGAGACGAAGAAGAGGGTGTGGGAGCTGTTCCGGACCACGCCCGAGCCGCTCGGCTACGATCCAGCAGGCATCGGTGTACCGGGTTGGACCGGACCGGAGGCGCCGACGGTCAGCGTGTTGCGACTACGTCCGTGGCGGCTGCGCGTGCTGGTCGGCAAGGATATGCTGCGCGGATTGCCTGCCACGAGCTGGCGCACCTAGACACGATTGTTACCTTCTGACGTCGAATATCATTCAAACAATCGACAGGGTCAGCAAACAACATTCGGTACGGTCGACGTATGCGCAAGAATGATTCACCTGTCGGCATCACCTCGACAGTAACCCCGCTACATCCCCCGGCCGGTGTACCCATTGATGATACCGACCGAATCCTGTTGGACCAGCTCGCTCGCGACGGACGCATGACGAACAACGCGCTCGCCGCGGCGGCGGGCATCGCACCGTCCACCTGCCTCGGGCGGGTGCGCGCACTGGTGGAGCGCGGCGTCATTCGCGGATTTCACGCCGACATCGATCCGGCCGCGCTCGGCCGCAGCCTGCAGGCCATGATCGCGGTGCGGCTGCGTGCAAGCGCGCGCCAGCAGCTCGCCGAGTTCGGCGAGGAGATGTCGGACTTCGAGGAGGTGCTCAACGTGTACTTCATCGCGGGCGCCGACGACTACCTGATCCACGTCGCCACCTCACACACCGACGAGTTGCGCCGGTTCGTGTTGAACAACCTGAGCGAGCACCCCGCGGTCGCCTCGACCGAGACGATCCTCATCTTCGAGCACATGCGGCCGCGCACCACACAGCCCGCATAAAAGGGCGGCCGACCAACGGCCGACCGCCCTTTCGGCATGCGTCAGGCTGCGAGGCTCTCCGCCACATAGCCGTGCGCCGCCGCGACGGACGCCGAAAGCAGCACACCACCGTGCGTGCTCAGTCCGGCGGCCAGGCCCTGATCCAGCGCCACCGCGTCGCGCCAGCCGTGCTCGGCCAGCGAAACCACGTACGGCAGTGTCGCATTGGTGAGCGCGACGGTCGAGGTGTACGGCACCGCGCCGGGCATGTTGGCGACGCAGTAGAACACCGACTCGTGCACCCGGTAGGTCGGCTCGGCGTGCGTGGTCGGCCGCGAATCCGCGAAGCAGCCACCCTGGTCGATCGCGATGTCGACCAGCACCGAGCCCGGCTTCATCTGCGCGACAAGGTCGTTGGAGACCAGCGTCGGCGCCTTCGCGCCCGGCACCAGCACCGCGCCGATGACCAGGTCGGCCTCGCGGACGGCCTTCTCGATTTCGAGCCGGTTGGACATGATGGTGCGCACCTGGCCCTTGTACTGGGCATCGATCTCGCGCAGGCGCGCGATGTTCAGGTCGAGCACGGTCACCTCGGCACGCATGCCGTGCGCGATGGCGATGGCGTTGCCGCCCGAGACGCCAGCGCCGATGACGACAACGTTCGCGGGCGGGGTGCCCGGCACGCCGCCCATCAGCACGCCGCGGCCGCCGCCGTTGCGCATCAGGTGGTAGGCGCCTGCCTGCGGGGCCAACCGACCGGCGACCTCGCTCATCGGAGCCAGCAGCGGCAGGGATCCGTCACGGCCGGTGACGGTTTCGTACGCGATGGAGGTGATGCCGGAGGCGAGCAGGGCGTCGGTGCACTCCTTGGAGGCGGCGAGGTGCAGGTAGGTGAACAGCACCTGGCCATCGCGCATGCGCGAGTATTCCTCGGCGACCGGCTCTTTCACCTTCAGCACGAGATCCGCTGTGCCCCAGACCTCGTCGGCGGTGTTCAGCACCCTGGCGCCCGCGACGGTGTACGCCTCGTCCTCGAACGCCGAGCCGCGACCGGCACCGGTCTCGATGTAGACCTCGTGGCCGCGCGAGACGAGCTCGTGGACACCGGCCGGAGTGATCGCCACCCGATACTCGTGGTTCTTGACCTCGCGGGGGATCCCGATCTTCACCTGCGCTCCTGAATGTCGATGGATGGGTCGATAGTCGATCCGCATGATGTGGACCTTTCTAGGTGAAATGATGAAGATCATGCAAGATCATGTCTAGATCTTTGAAGATAATTCTCAATATTGATTGCGAACCAGTCGAATCATCAGATCGAGACAACCTGCGGTACCCCCATCCGCAAGATGTTCGACAGAACACACCCCCACCGCGCCTGCGGCGTGACGAGAGTTACAGACCCACGAGTCGGTTATTCGGGCGACCAGCCCTAAGATACAACTTGTGTCTAAGACGTATTCATCCGCTGAGCAGGCCTATCGCGAGGTGAAGGAGCGCATCCTCACCGGCACCCTCGCCGGCGGCGAGCTCATCAGCGAGGGCGAGATCGCCGGCGAACTCGGCACCTCACGCACGCCCGTACGCGAGGCATTCCTGCGTCTGGAGACCGAAGGGTGGATGAAGCTCTACCCGAAGCGCGGCGCCCTGGTGGTGCCGATCCCGCCCGACGAGGCCGAGCACGTCGCCTACGCCCGCTACGTCGTCGAGGCGGCGGCGGTGCGCGCGCTCGCCTCGACCGACCGCACCGCGCTCACCGCATCGTTCCGTGCCTCGCTCGACCGGCAGCGCGCGCTCGCCGCCGCCGGAGACCTCGACCAATTCACCCTGGTGGACACCGACTTTCACCGCTCGTACGTGATCGCGGCAGGCAACCCACTGCTCGCGGGCTTCTACGACTCGCTGCGCGAACGGCAGCGGCGGATGAACAGCGTCGCGCTGCGCCGCGGACCGATCGACATCGACCGGATCATCGAGCAGCACGCCCACCTCGCCGGGCTCATCGAAGCCGGTGACGTCGACCGGTTCGCCCCCGCGCTCGCCGAGCACCTTGCCGGCGTGCACCAACTGGAACTACGGGGGCTGTGATGACGACACAGACGCCGATCCGGCAGTCCCCCACCGATATCGCCGCGAAGCAGTGGTGGGGCGTGGCCGCCGCCATGTTCGCGATCGCCTGGGGCGGTAATGAATTCACGCCGTTGCTGGTGATGTACAAGAACCACGGGTTGCCCGTCACCACGGTGGACCTGCTGCTGTTCTACTACGTTCTCGGCATCGTGCCCGCGCTGCTGATCGGCGGGCCGCTCTCGGACCGGTACGGCCGACGCGTGGTGCTGCGGCCTGCGCCGTTCGTGAGCGCGGCCGGTTCGCTGCTGCTCGCCTTCGGCGCCACCTCGGTGCCGATGATGTCGGCGGGTCGCGTCCTGTGCGGTGTCGCACTGGGATTGGCGATGGCGGTCGGCAGCAGCTGGCTCAAGGAACTCTCGCAACCGCCGTTCGGCGCCGCCGCGCCAGGCGGTACCGGGGCACGGCGTTCGGCGATGAGCCTGACAGGTGGCTTCGCCGTCGGCGCGGGATCGGCTGGGCTGCTTGCCCAGTGGGCGCCTTGGCCGAACACCCTCGCCTATCTGATCACGTGACGCTGTGCCTGTGCGCCGCCCTCTGGGTAGCTCGGGCACCCGAAACAGTGGTCCCCCAGGCGAATCCGGGTCGGTTGCTCGATGATCTGAAGATCCCCGCAGCCAGCCACCGCAGGTTCCGGCGCGTGCCACTGCCGGTCGCGCTGTGGCTGTTCACCTCTGCCGGAACGGCTTACGCGATCATGCCGACGCTGATGGCGCCGCACATTCACGGCGCGCCGATCGCGTTCTCCGCGTTCGTCGGCGTGCTCACGCTGAGTTGCGGCTTCGCCATCCAGTCCGTCGCGCGCCGGATCGACAAGCCGGGCACCGCCCGCGCGGCCGTCGTCTCGCTGGTCCTCGGCACGGTCGGCATGGCGATGGCGGCCTGGGCGTCCGGCGCGCTGACCCTCGTCGCGACGCTGGCGACCGCCGTCGTCCTCGGCTGCGGCTACGGCATCGGCCTGGTGGCCGGGCTCCAGGAGATCGAGCGGATCGCCCGCCCCGACGACCTGGCCGGGCTGACGGCGGTGTTCTATTCGGTCAGCTACCTCGGCTTCGGCGTTCCGGCGCTGCTGTCGTTCCTGAACCAGCGCTTCGACGTCGACTACCCGTCGATGTTCGCGTGCTGCGCGCTCGCCGCCGCCGCGTGCCTGGCGCTGGTGGCCGGCAACTACCGCAGCAAAATCAGTGGCGAGTGAGACCGCGGCGTTGCTACGGTTGCCGCCGCGCGGAGAGCGCGCCCGAGAAATCGGACTGCCGGGCTGACGGCCCCTGAAACGAAGGATGCCTATGACCCGGAATGCGCCGAGCGCGCCTCCCCACGTGACGTCGAGCCGCCAAGGTCTCGCCGCCGCCTCACGCCGCTAACCTCTTCGAGGCGCGCTCGGCCTGCTCCTGCTGTTCTGCATTCAGACCAAGCACAAGGAGTATCCGGGTGTCAGACAACACCTCTACCACGCACGGGCCAAGCGCATCGCTGCGTACCGACACCTTCACCTGCGTCCGCTGCGGCCTCGTCGTCGCGACGCTCGCACCGGACAACAGCTGGCGCAATCACTGCCCGAGCTGTTTGCATTCCCGGCACACCCACGACCACGTCGAGGGCGGCCCCTCGGAATGCCGGGCCAGGATGGCGCCGCTGTCCATCGCGGTGCTGCGCACCGGCGAATGGGCCGTGGTGCACCGCTGCACCCGCTGTCAGGAGCTGGCGCTGCACCCCGTGTGCGGCGACGACAACCAGCTCATTCTGATGCGCATGGCGGTCCGGCCACTGGCCGAGCCACCGTTCCCGCTCGAAGTCTTCGGCGATCTGTAGGGGGTGCGCCGATGCCACGAAGGAAACCAGTGCCGCGCCGTCCGCAACGCGCCAAGGACGTATTGCACGGGCGCGCAGGCGAATCCGGTGACGCGTTCCGGTGCGTCGGGTGCCGGATGGACGTGCCGGTCGACGCGCCGGGCACCGCGCATCGCAACCACTGCCCGCATTGCCTGGCCAGCCGCCACGTCGACCGGCGGGTCCCCGGCGATCGGGCCGAGACGTGCCGCGGGCGGATGACCGCGGTGAGCATGTCGGCGCGCGAGGACGGCGAGTGGTTGCTCGTCCATCAATGCGTCGCGTGCGGCGCGTTGAAGGCGAATCGCATTGCGGGCGACGACAATGCGCTCGCCTTGATGCGGATCGCGTTGCGCCCGTTGGCCGATCCACGCATCGGCCGACGCGCGCTGCTGTCGCTGTGACACTGCCCGGTGTCTACCTCGGCGCGAGGTAGACACCGGTGCAACTGCCGCGAACCTCCTATCGATCCGGCGACGCGTCATCGTTTGCCAGGATCCTCAGGTTCATTGATGATCGCCTCTGCCGCTTCGATGAGCTTGCCGGGGTTTCCGATCATCAGGCGCGTAGCGGCGTAGGCCGTCGGGTTGAGGCTGAAGTACCGGCTGGGGCGGTCCAGGATCTTTACGCCATTACCGACGAGCACAACAACCCGGTCGACGTAGCCGGCTTGGGGCCAAGCCCAGAACCTGGCATCCACCAACTCGACCAGATTGACCGTCGACTTCGCGTCGGCAGTGACGACCAGAGTCGAGGCCTGTTTTCCTTTCCCCGCAATATATTTGAGCGCCGCCTCGACGTTGCTGGTCTCCACTTTGTAGAGTTCGCAGAATTCGTTGCCCCAGAGAAAGTCCGGGTACTTCACGCCCTGGACCTGCGGCATTTTCGCCTTCGGTTCGCTGGCGAGTTTGGCGACGAGCGGCTCGTAGTCATGCGGCAAGACTTCCGGGAGCGCAACCACTCGCTTTCCGGTCGCCTTCGACAGCGCCTCCATCATCTCGGGCTCATAGTCTTTCAACTTCACCTGCTTGGGCCGAGGTAGTTCGTGCACGCCCTTGAAACCGGGCCCGAGCCGTTTCTCCACGATCCGCAGCCATTGGGCCAGTCGTGCTCCGTAATCGATCCGCGCGAGGAAGAAGTTGATGTCGGAGGTCTGCGTCGAGGTGAGCTTGCCGGCAAGCTTCAACAGCTTGAGGAACTTCACGAACGCCTCCGGCGGAAGCACCCGAAGACCGATCGCCATGCCGAGCGAGAACCGCGTTATCTGAGCGGCGCCGACCGTCGGAAGCAGCCGCGCCAGCACGACGGCGATTGCGCGCCGGGTGGTGACGACTGCGCGGACCCCGACGTTCACCAACGGGTTCAGCACCCTCGGGAGGATGAGACCGAAAGCAGCCCATGCCTGTTCGGTCGCGCTGAGCTGACGGAAGCCGACGACCTGATAGCCGGAGACGGCCTCGAACGCCAAGACGACCTCGCCGATGCCCGGGATGACGGTCAAGACGAAATCATGGACCTCGTTGGTGAACTCAGCGGCTTTGGCCAGCTCGGAGCCGGCCAACGGCCGCTCTCCCGCGGTAATCTGCAGGATCTCGAACGCGACGTTGAGCTGCTGGACCCAGATCGGCGGCCAGCCGCCCGCGATCGACCTGACCTGGGCGGCATCCGGAGGGGACCCGCCGAGGATCTCGCGGATCGTCGCATCCAGGTGGCCCGTCGCCGCGGCAGCGGCGTCCAACACACTAGTGACGTTGAACGCCATGACACCTGGCCACCGCATCAGTTCGGCTCGACTGCGCCAGCCTCTGATCAGCGTCCTGACCTCCTTGGCGATCTCACCTGCCGCCGCCATATCCGCCCGCGGCACCGTGCGGGACTCCGGACCCCGCAGGTTGTCGGTACCGCGGGCGAGCGCCACCGCGTGTTCGAAGTAGACCAAGGTGTCGGCAACCAGACCCCACTGGATGTCTTCCACCGCAACTCAGACCGTGCTGCCGAGGTTGGACCCGATCTCGATGTCGGTTCCCGAGGACGGGGTGTATTCGCCCCACTCCGCGATCAACGCACCCTTGGTGCCCGGTTGGAGTACCGCGAACGGGGTCACCGTTCCGTCGTGGGCTCTGTCGAGCTTGGCGACCACGATGTGTGTCTCATCGGGGATCGCGGTGATGGTTTGTGTCTCCTGGATGGGTCGTTTGTCGGCGGGATCGATCGTGTCCACCGAGTCGATGACCACTTGAGCGCCCACCAGGAATCCGACAGACGAGTCGACCTTGATGTTCTTCGGCCCCGAACTCTTCGCGACGGCGACGGACGAGGTCGTCGCGACCGCCTCTTCGAGCCGAACCGCGTTGCGGGCGGGGTTGGCCGGCGGGATGCCGGGATAGTTGCGAGCGTCGTACGCCGCGATCTCCTTGGCGATCGACAGATACTCCGCGTACTTCGGGTTCGGCGGCAGCGGAGAACCGTTGAGACCGCCCTCGACGAAGTTGATCCAATCCTGTTCCCAGCCCTTGCGGACCGTGAGGACGACCCTCGCGCTGCCGGACCGCAGGAAAGCCTGGCGGGTCGAATCACGATGGCGGAGTCGACGAATGAAGTTCCAGCTGGTCGGCACGTCCCAGAAGTAGGAGTACAGGAACGTGACCACGTTCTCCCACTCGATGGCCTGGTTGATGAAGCGGATGAGGCCCTCGTGTTCGGACACCGCGGCCCAACTCGCGGCGTCCAAGCCCAACACGTTCTCATCGAATCCGATCCCGTGCTCGATGTCGACACCGGCCTGCTGGAACGCCTTGATGACCGACTCCGGCATGAACGCGAAAGCAGGTCCGAGCAGGAAGCGGAGTACACCCTTCATGATCTCGTCGCTCTCTTCGCGGCGCAGCGTCAGCGTGTCCACCCCCTCGATCTGTTCCTGCAGCGCAGACGCTTTGGTGGCGATATCTTGCTGCCGCTCGTAATGCTGCCCCTGCGCCGCGTCGCGCAGAATGTTCCACACCGTGGCCTGCCACTTCTCTCGAACCAGGGTGCTCGCCGGTGGCCGTCCCGGCTCCGGCTCACCGCGTGTCGGTATCTCCTCCAGTTCGGCGACGACCTTGATCGAGGTTTGCCGATTGTTCTGCAACCGGAACGAGATCGGCACCCGACCGGTCGCATGGAGCATGAACCTGCCCCATTCGTCCGAGGTCAGTTCGATGGGTCCGAGCGCGCCCTGATCCATCTCCCACACGTAGTTCGATCCGAGCACCTCGAGCTTGACCTTGTAGCTGCCGGTACGGCTCGCTGAGTTCCACCACAGGATCAGCTTCTTGATCCGATAGCCCTCGGGAATCTCCAACGGATCCGGGGTGAAGATCCGGGCATCGTCGAAGTTGGGGGTGTCAGCGATGTTGAGTTGCGGGCTCGCCGGCGGTCGCGGCGGGTCGGGCACCACTGCCCCGTACCGCTCGGCCAGCACCAGGTGGTGCGGCTGCGTCTCGCCCTTCTCCGTCAGGATCCTGTCGGTGATTTCCGAGTGCGGGATGTCGAAGTGAAACGGCCCGAGCTGTTTACGGTAATCGGCGAGTTCCTTGTGCATCTTGCGGAGCCCGGCGCCCGGCTCCGGGATCACCAGGTCGTAGGTCAGCCGGAGACCGTACCGGTACAGCCGCACCCGCCACTTACGCATGAGACTGAAGTAGTCGACCCGCATGGCCTCGGAATCGCTCGGGTTCTTCAGCGTCCTGGTCGAGACCTCCTCCGTGCCGGTGACGGTGGTGGTGGAGATGGTGATCTTGTGTTCCTGCTTGGCCCGCGACGACGCCTTCTTGGTCAGTGCCGTGGCATGTTTGGTGCTGTCGGTGGCCGATTGCGAGGTGGAATCCTGCGCGGTGAATCCCGAGGACGCGGAACCGTTGATCACCGGGATACCACCGGAAACCGTTCCGGTGATGTTGAACTGGTTGGAGTGCTGCGCCTGCGAACTCGTGGACTGAGCGAGCTCGGTGTTGTCGGTGACCCCCGTCTCGCTGGTGTTCTCCAGCGAGTCGGTCACGATCGAGGTGAATTCCTTACTGCGCACCGACCACTCTTTGTGGCTGACCGCGGTCACCTCCAGCGGGGCCAGCGGAATGGTGGCGATGAGCTCGCCGCGTTCGAGCCCTGCCGGTGCCATCTCCAGCCGTTCGAGATTCAACATGCCCAGTGGCGTCGCTTGTGCGTTGACAGCCAGTGCCTTGACCGCGACCACGGCATTACGCAACGCCTGCTGGGCCGAGCCGATGCTGCCGTCCGCCAGGGCAGCGGCCGCCGAATCGGCGACGAGTCCCTCGATGCTCTTCCGTCGCAAGCTGATCACAGCGTCCCCGAAAGCCTGCAGCGCCGCCACGGGAACATCGACGAACTCTGCGGGCGACGGCAGCACGACGGGCAGCTCTGACCGTTCGAACGCTCCGAGCAGGTCGAGCAACGAGTCCGCGATCCCTGCCTGCTGCGTGACATCTGCGGACAGGAACCGAGCGCGAACCGTGTCCACCTCACCCGACTGCAGGTCGAGCTGGCGGACGAAGGCGGACTTGATCAGTGCCTGGCCACCCGTCGGCTGCGGCAATTTCAGCTGAACCAAGGTCGCCTTGGTCATCTCCCGCGCGGAGCTGGTCAATACGCGCGGCGCGGGCGGCTCCGGCGGCCGAGTACCCGACACCGCCACCTCACCGTCGTGCTGAGCCAGGGTCAGATCAGTGTTCGCCATGGCAGGTTCCTCGGTTTGTTGCGCTGGACTGGACATAGGCCGAGCATTGCCGAGCCGACAACAAGCCGTCCATCTGCCAGTCCGCTGAACGAACTCGCGAACATCCATCACGATTGCGCGCGAGAACCTTCGACTGTTTCGACAGCACGTCGGCAACCGCAAGGCCTGGTTGCGAGGTCCGCAAGACGGCCGAATACGTTTGTCGGCAACGCTGTTCGATGCACCCGAGCTAGTCGCGGACGGCCTGCACCTCGGCCTGTACCTCGGCTTGCAGCACCCGGCGCAACCGCGCCGCCTCGGCGTCGAGCGCCGCCGCCTGCAGATAGGCGGCGGTCGTCTCGGCGAGCAGATTGGTCCATCGGGCGACGCGTTCGGCGCGGCGGGTGATCTCCTCGGCCGCGGTGCCGTCCCCGTTCGCGGCGGCGGCGCGCGCCTCGTGCAACTTCTGCTCGGCCCTGAATTGTCTTGCGCGACAATGCTCCGGATCGAACACCTCGTCGCGGACGTCGGCGGCTTCGTCCTCCAGCTCGATGATCCGCGCCAGCCGCGGGTCCGCCCGATCGATGACATCCTCGGGCGCCCACTCCACCTCGGTGGTCTCCCACGGTAGGTCGAGGGCTTCGTCGTTCAACGCCTTGCGCTCGAGGTAGCGCCGGTGATCCTCCTCGGCCCACTCGAGGTACTCGCGGTATTCGCGCATGTCCTTCTCGGTGATCGGCCGATGCCGTGGGTTGGCGGTCATCGACACCGCGACGGCGTTGTCGGGATAGCGGAGCACCACGGTGACCACGGAGACGGCGCGCGGTTCCGGCTCGCCTTCCACCCGCGCCATCATCACCTCGTAGCGATGCTCGTCCACCACCCGCTCGCACGCCTGCTCGAAGAGCCCGCAGGCGATCTCGTAGTGATGCCCGGCCGTGCTCCCGGTGAGGGGATGCGGCTCGCCCAGTTGCGCCGCACCCGACTCGACGATGGCGCCGTCGTGGGCGATCTCCCACGTGTAGAGCTCGGTGACCGCGTCGGCGGACGAGCATGGCAGCGCGTCGGTGGTTTCGGTGGCGTCGTGCACGGTCCGCTCCCCTGTTGTGGCGAAGGCTGGCGGACATCGGAGCGCCGTTCCCGCCGCCGTTTGCACGACCATGCTTCCCCTTCCTGGCGCTGCTCGCCACCATCAATGTTGGGACCGGCTAGGAACCGGCAGAAACCAGGCAGTCCAGCAGGGCATCGATCGACCCGCCATGTGCCCGAATTTCGGCGCGCACTGCCTGCTCGGCGGCGGTGGATGGACCGGAGAGCAGCGCGTCGAGCATGCCCGCGTTGATGACCTCGCCCGGCGGGACGAGCAGGCCTGTCATCGCGAAATAGCTCAGGAAGGTCGGATCGAAGTCCGCTCCGCGGTGCGCGAACTGCTGCGTCATCCGCTCCAATGCGAGGTCGAAGTATTTGTGCAGCAGCGCAACGCCCTCGAATGCCGTGCCACCGCTGTGTTCGACGCCGGGCCACCGGAGATCTTCGAGCGAGCTGAGCCACCAGGCCGGGTAGGAGGCGCGCTGGATCCGTTGCAGGACGGCCTGTTCGAAGCCGGGCCCGTCGTGGTCGCGGAGCGTGGCGGCGATGGTCTCGGCCTGGATCGCGGCGACCGTCATACCCTGGCCGTAGATCGGATCCACGGTGGACAGTGCATCACCGAGCACGAGCAGCCCTGCGGGCCAGCGCTCCATCTGCTCGTAGTGGTGCCGCACGCACACCGGAATACGGAAACCTCGTGGCGCAGTCAGTGGTTCGGCGTCGCGCAATGCCTCTGCCAAGGCGGGGCTGATCAGCTTTGTCAGACCATGGTCGAACCCTTCGGCATCGGTCGGCGGATACTGACCGCCGATGCCGGACAAGCAGGCGCTCCACACGTCGCCCTCGATGCGCTTGAGCACGCCGCCCGCCGGATTGGCTGCGGTGTAGTCGTTCTCGACGACGATCAGCGGAACGGCGTCGTCCTGCCCTGGCGGAACCCGGTAGTAGCGGGTCGTGTATCCGATGCCGGAAGTGACGAGCTCGTCCGGCGGTGCCGCGTACCCGAGCACGGAAAGCCATTGCGGCAGTTTCGACGACCGCCCGCTCGCGTCGACGACTAGGTCCGCCGTCATGGTCGTCGACTCGGCGGCGCCGCTGTGCCGAACGCGGACGCCGGTGATCCGGGTCAGGTCCGCTGTGGCGCACAGCTCGACGACCTGTTGGTCGTAGCCGAAGTGGACCGTCGGAATCGCCTGCACGCGTTCGCGAATCGCCTGTTCGACCAGTCCCCTGCTGTAGAAGGCGGCCTTGCCCGGTGGATGCATCGCCATCGTCCCGAACCGGTTGGTCCAGTTCAACGCGGCACCGTTCAGCGGAAAAGCGCCGAGCCGCAACACGTCATCGAGAAAATCCGGGAAAAGCTGCTCCAGGATCTGCTCGCCGCGCGGCAGCATCTGGTGCAAGTGGAAACTCTGCGGCACACCACGGCGCCGCACCCCCGGGCCAGGCGTGCTGTCGCGGTCGAGCACTACGACGTCGGCATAGTGCTCGGAAAGCACCCGCGCCGAGAGCAATCCGGCGATCCCGCCGCCGATGACGAGTGCGCTGCCGGTCTTGCCCGCGAGGTTCATGCCTTCCACGGTAGGCATTCCCCGCGGCGCTCACCTCATACCGAAGCGTGAACCGGTTGTCATTCGGTGGTACTAGAGCGGGGATTGTCCTGCGGGAAGTCGAGTCGGAAGACGGCTCCCCCGCCGTCGGCGGAGGCCGCGGTTGCCGTGGCGCCGTGCAGTTCCGCGACCTGTTCGACGATGGCCAAGCCGAGACCGTGACCGGGTTTCGCACGGGCGGTGGCGGATCGGTAGAAGCGGTCGAAGACGTGCGGGAGATCGTCGGCGGGGATGCCGGGGCCGTGGTCACGCACGGTCAGCACGTTGTCGTACAGCTCGACGCGGACGACGCCGTGCGGTGGGCTGAATTTGGCCGCGTTGTCGAGGAGGTTCGTCACGGCGCGGGCCAGCCGGACCGGCACGCCGGTGATCGTCGTCGGCGTCAGCTCGGCATCGAATGTCACAGCGGGCCAGTGACGTTCCGCGGCGCGGAGACGGTCGGCGATGAGCAGGTCGAGGCGGAGGTCTTCGAAGACCTCCGGCGCGGCAGCAGGGTCGTCGGCGCGGGCGAGATCGATGAGGTCGGTGACGAGGCCGGACAGTTCCTCGGACTGGGTGCGCAAACCCGCTGCCGTGTCGTCGAGTTGGTCCGGAGTGAGGCGGGATGCGCGACGAAGGAGATCAATGTTGGTGCGCAGGGCGGTGAGTGGGGTGCGGAGTTCGTGGGAGGCGTCGGCGATCAGACGGTGCTGGGCTGCTCGGGAATTCCGTTCCGCGGTCAGCGCCTGGTCGAGTTCGTCGAGCATGATGTTGAAACTGGTTGCCAGGCTGCGGAGTTCGTCGGGGCCGGTCACGCTGATGTGCTGTCGCGGATCACGCGTGCCCGCGACGCGTTCGGCAGCGGCGGTCAAAGTCGTGACCGGGGCAACGACACGGCGCGCGACGGCGACGCCGACAGCGATGGCGAGCGCTGTGCCGATCGCCGCGGCGGCGAGCAGCGCGTACGCCACCCGGCGCAGGCTGGTGTCGACCGGATCGGCGCGCTGCGCAATCTGTACCGCGGTGCCCGAACGCAGTGGAGCGGTGTACATCCGGAGCGGATAGCCGTCGAGCGTGACGTCACTGAAGTACGCGGGCCGCGCCCCCGCGGCGACCGCTCGCGTTCCGGCGTCGACCGGCAACTGCTGCTCGTCCTGCGCGGATTCGATCTGCCCGTCGCTGGCCACCACCTGAACACAACTCGGCGCGGTCAGGTACCGGCACGACCCGGATGCCGTGGCGACATCGGCGTCGGTGCTGATCGTGCGGCTGATGCGCGTTGCCTCCCTGCGCAATCCGAGGTCGAGCGAGTCGTTCAGTTCATGGGCGACAACGGCATACGCGGCAACGGCCATCCCGGCCAGTGCGAGGGCGATGGCGGCGACGCAGAAAACGGTGACGCGGGCGCGCAACGAGCCGGGCAGCCTCACGCCGGCGCCAGCCGGTATCCGATGCCGCGCAAGGTGTGGATCAGCCGAGGCTCGTCGTCGGCTTCGAGCTTGCGGCGCAGGTAGCGGATATAGACCTCGAGCGAATTCGAGGTCGGGCCGAGCTCGCTGCCCCACACGCGTTCGATGAGCGTCTCACGCGGCAACGCCTGGCCTTCGTTGCGCAGCAGCACCTCGAGCAGCGCGAACTCGGTGCGGCTCAGCTCGACGCCGCGAGCACCGCGACGCACCGTGTGCGCGGTGGTGTCCATCACCAGATCCGCACAGGACAGCACGGCACCGTCCTCGGGATACGTGCGCCGCACCAGCGCACGCACCCGGGCGAGCAGCTCGTCCAGATCGAACGGTTTGACCAGATAGTCGTCGGCCCCCGCATCGAGCCCGTCGACCCGATCGGCGACCGCGTCCCGCGCCGTGAGCATCAAGATCGGTGTGCGGTCCCCGCGCGCCCGCAGCTGCCTGCACGCCGTCAGCCCGTCCATGAACGGCATCAGCACGTCGAGCAGCACCACCTCCGGCGGCCACCGCTGCATCTCGGCCAACGCGGCCGCTCCGTCACTCGCGGCCCTGGTCTCATACCCTTCGCTGGCCATCGCGCGCACGAGGGCATCCCGGACCGCGTCCTCGTCGTCCACCACCAGTACGCGCATCACCCGGATGATACGGATGCCATCAGCGCAGGCAGGGAGCCCGCCACTGTCGTGCCTGGACAAATCGGCACGCGATGAACCCAGTTGCGGCGCGCTATGGACTCAGTTGCGGCACACGGCGGTGGAAGTCGCTGTGCTGTTGGATGTCGATCGCGATCTGGAGCAGTTTGGCGTCGGTGTAAGGGGCGCCGAGCAGCTGAACCCCGACCGGAAGACCGGTCGTCGAGCTCGGCGCGGTCGGGATGGCCACGGCGGGCAGGCCGCAGTAGTTCGCGTCGTTGGTTTGCGGGGCCATCGCCATGCCCTCTTCGGGGCCGTAGTCGCCGTAGGGTGGCCGGTCGACGATTTCGGTGCCGAGTACCGGCAGCAGGATGGCGTCGAGCTCGTGTTCCTTGAATTTCGCGAGCCAGGTCTCGAGTCGCTGCGTGCGTTTGCGCTGGATATGCAGGAAGTCGACCGCCGACAACCCCAGCTTCTCGAAACCCTCCATGGCTTCGCGCAGATACCGGGTATAGCGCGACTTGTCCTTCGACCACCATTGCCGCTGGTATTCGGCGATCTCCACACCCTGCGCGACAAGCATGTCCAGGTAGGTCATGGCGGCGGGCGCCTCGAATTCGACGATGGTCGCGCCGGACGCTCGCAAGGTCTCCCGCATCGCGGCGGAGGCAGTGGCGATCCCCGACTCCAGCGGCGCGGGATACGGCGTCGGGACACCGATCCGGAACTGGCTCAACCCTTTTGCGCTCGGTGCGGTAGGGAAGCCCGGCTGTCCCCACCCGACGATGGCCGCGGTACGCGGATCCATCGGGTCGACGCCGGCGATCACCTCGAGCAGCGGCCCGAGATCGGCGGCACTGCGGGCCATCGGGCCCACGTTGTCGAAGGTCCATGCGACCGGAATGGTGCCGTAGACGGACGCGATGCCGCTGGTCGGCTTGATCGCGCAGACATTGCAGCACGACGCCGGAATACGAAGGCTGCCAGCGGTATCCGTCCCGTATGCGGCGGCGGTGAACCGAGCGGCCAACGCGGCGGCGGAGCCACCGGACGAGCCGCCGGGCACCTTGCGCGGATCCCACGGGTTCGCGGTCTGCTCGGTCAGCGAGCCGATCGCCATCTGGTGCGTGTGCACGTGGCCGAGCAGCGGCATCCCGGCCGCCTTCATGCGCCGCCATGCCGTCGAATCACCCTTCGCGACATTGCCGTCGAGCACCGGAACGCTCGCGGTCAACGGAAGGCCTTGCACCGCATAGACATCCTTGAGCGCGACCGGCACACCGCACAGCGGCGGTGCGTCGCGGGCCGCAAGCCGCCGGTCCGCATCACGCGCCTGTTCGCGCGCCTGATCGGCGTACTTCCGCACGAACGAGTTGATCGCCGCATCATGGCGATCGATCCGATTGAGCAGCGCATTGGTGAGGTCGGAACTCGTCACCGCTTTAGCCCGCAGCAGTGCGATGGATTCGAGCACGCCGAGCGCGGTGAGATTCGTGCGGTCGATGTCGTCGGGATTCGGTAGCCGCAGCTCGAAGCTCGGTGCCGCCGAGCTCGGCCGGACCAGCAATGGCGCAGGGAACGGCGGAACGGTATCGGTGCCGGTGGGGTCGACATCCGGAAGCACGGTGATCTCCGCGTCGAGCGAGGGCGGCGGACCGACGTCGGTCGAATCGTCCCGCGAACAGGCCGACAGTGTCGTCGCGGCCGTGCCGACCGCCACCATTCCGAACAACGAGCGTCGATCCATTGCAGGCCTCCTTGCGAGCCGCGTAGGTCCTTCCCTCCGTGCCGGTGATCAATGCCAAACGTACCGGAGGGTCTGCTCCGCGCGTCTCATCGAACTCGCATCCGGTGTCGGTCACCCTGCACCCGGGGCGAACCGGGTGCAGGGCGCGTCGACTACGCGGGGGTGAACCGGGTCGGCAGCGCCTCCAGCCCGCGAATCACCACGTTCGGCTTGTACGGCGGCGTGTCCGTCAGCAGCTCGATGTCGCGGACCTTGCGCAGCAGCACCTCGAGCAGGATCTCCATCTCCAGCAGCGCCAGCGGCGCACCGAGGCAGTAGTGGATGCCGAGGCTGAACCCGAGGTGCTTCTTCGCCGGGTTCTTCGGATCGGAGTACCGCGCGACGTCGATCCGGTCCGAATCGGGGAACGCGGCATCGTCGCGGTTGGCCGAATTGATCAGCACCACAACGCCTTCGCCCTGCTCGAAGTCGTGGCCTGCCACGGTGATCGGCCGGGTGGCCGCCCTGGTGGTGATCTGCACGGACGGCTCGAGGCGAAGCAGCTCGTCGGGCGTGGCGGGAATCAACTCGGGACGCGCACGCAGCGCGGCGATCTGATCGGGATTGCGCATCAGCTGCAGCATGCCGGTGCCGATCAGGTTGGCGGTGGTCTCGTGCCCGGCCACGAAGGTGGTGATGCAGGTGGCCAGCAGCTCCTGCTCGGTGAGCACGTCGCCGCGATCCTCCACCTGGGAGAGCACGCTCAGCAAGTCGTCCTTGGGGTCCTTGCGCCGCTCGTTGAGCAGCTCACGGAAGTAGCCCATGAACCCGCGCGATCCGGCGCTGCGCGCCTTCAACGCCTCCTCGGGCAGCGTGTAGTCGTGGTCGAACCCGCGCGCCAGGTCCTGCGACCACTGATGCACCTGCTGGTAGGCCTCCTTGGGCACGCCGATCAACTCACACGCGATGATCAGCGGCAGCGGATAGGCGATCAGCTCGACGAGGTCGAACTCGCCCGATTCCAGGGCCGTGTCCACGAGCTGCTCGGTGAGCTCTTCGATGCGCGGACGCAGCCTGGTCACCATGCGCGGGGTGAAGCCCTTGGTCACCAGGTTGCGCAGCCGGGTGTGGTCCGGCGGCTCCATCCAGAGGAACGAGGTCGGCAGTTCCTCCGGCGCGTCCTCCGGCTTCACCGTCGGGTGCATCATCCCGGCCTCCTCCGCGTGGCTCCACGCGGTGGTCGACAGCACGGCGACACAGTCGTCGTAGCGGGTGAGCAGATGGTGGCCGAGCGGGGTCTGATGCACCGGTCCTGCCTCGCGCAGCACGCGCGCCGGGGCATACGGGTCGGCTCGGCCGTCGGGGCCGAACAGTTGGGCGATGGCGGTCTGTACGGCGGAATCCTGTTCCGCGACAGCCGTGCTCGCGTGCGACGAGTCCATGTCGAGTGTGTCCCTCCTGTGCGGTACACCGACGGGCTGTGCCGGTGTAGCCGGTCCTTCGGAATGCGTCAGCGTTCGGAATACGTAGGGAGGTGCCGGTCCGCGCCGCTGCGGATCATCACCTCGTCGGCTCGATGGGGAGAGGAGTGCGGTCGGCGGATGGTTGGGCGCCGACACTGGTGGCCGGTTGCCCACCGACGTCGGCAGCTGGTTGCCCGCCGACATCGGTGGTCGCTTGCCCTATCTCGGTGGCCGGTTGCCCGCCGACACCGGTGGTCGCGGCGGCACTGCCGCTATCGAAACCGCCGCTATCGAAACCGCCGGCACCCATGCCGCGCAGCAGGATTCGACGGGCGAGCCGTGGCCGCAGCAAAGCGGCGGGCGGTTCGACGAGATTCGCCACACGTAGAAAGGTTCTGGCGACCACGGGATCGACGTGGGCGGCGCGGTGGACGCGGGCCACGTAGGCGTTGGTCACCCTGGTACGGGCGGTGCGTGGACCGACGACACCCGCGTGGCTGAGGTCGGCCCCTGCCGCCAGCTGCCAGGCGACGTCGACGACTTTGCCTACGGCACTGTAGAACCGGCCAGACAGGTCGGCGGTGTCGCCCGCCACCAGGCAGTCGTGCAAGGCGAGCGCCTGCTGCGCAGCCACCGCCATACCCTGTGCATACAGCGGGTTGAAGCTGCACAGCGCGTCGCCGAGCACCAGAAACCCTTGCGGCACTTCGTCGAGCCGCTCGAAGCGGCGGCGCACCGGAGAACGGAACCGGTGCGGCACCACCTCACCGAGCGGCTCCGACGTCGTCACGATCTCGTGAATGTCCAGTGCCGAGATCGTCGCCGCGAACGCCTCGAAGCCGACGGAATCGACGGGCGGATGATCGCCGAGCATCCCGGCGAGGGTGACGTGCCAGCGGTCGCCCTCGACCCGAATCGCTCCGCCGCCACGGCCGTTCGGGCCGGTCGAGATGATCACCGAGGACTGATCGCCCAGTTGCCCCGGCGTGCGGCGGAAGAACCGCGACGCATACCCGAGGTCGACCTCGAGCCGGTCCTCGGCGGGCGCCTGCGCGCCGATCGCCGTGAGCCACGCCGGTGCCCGCGAGCCACGCCCGGTCGCATCGACCACGAGGTCGGTGGCTTGCGTATAGGCACCGTGTGCACCGGAGACCGACACCGCACGCACCCGCTGCGCGTCACCGATCAGGCCTTGTGCGGCGCCCTCGCACAGCTGCACCCCTGGCGCGGCCAGCGTGCGTTGCCGCAGCACGGATTCCAGCAACGGCCTGGTGGCGATCACCGAGGTGAGACCCGTCGAGGTCGGCGCGACCCGCAATCCCCCGACATACCAACGGGTTCCGACCAATGCCTCCGCAGTGGTCGCGCCGCGTTCTGCCATCTCGGAGGTGAACCCCGGGTACAGCTGTTCGATGATCGTGCGGCCTCGGTCGAGCAAGCCGTGCAGGTGCCGCGCCTGCGGCACGCCGCGCCGCACCTCCTCGGACTCGACGCTGTCCCGCTCGAAGATCGTGACCCGGGCGTAGTGCTCGGAAAGCACACGGGCGGCGAGCAATCCGGCGATGCCTGCCCCGAGGACGACCGCGTGCCCTTCGGTCACAGCGTCACCGGCAGGGACAAGATGCCCCGATGGATCAGGCTCGGCTGGTAGCCGACGGTGTCGGTGACCAGCGCCAATTTCGGTGCGCTCGCGAGCAATTGGCCGACCGCTGCTTCGGCTTCGATCCGCGCCAGCGGCGCTCCGACGCAGTAGTGGATGCCGAGGCTGAACCCGAGATGCTTCCGGGCTGGCCGGTTTCCGGCATACCGGGTGACGTCGAAGACGTCGGCATCGGGATAGACCCGGTCATCCCTGCTTGCCGACGCGGTCAGCACCACCACGCCGTCGCCACGCTGGAACCGGTACTCGCCCACCGCCGTATCGGCGAGCGCCACCCGGATGGTGAACTGAGTGGGAGCGTCGTAGCGCATCATCTCGTCCAGCGCAGGCCCGATCAGCTCCGGGTTGTCCCGCAGCAGCGCAAGCTGTTCCGGGTTGCGCAGCAGCGCAAGCATGCCGTTGCCGATCAGGTTGATCGAGGTCTCCATGCCTGCGACCAAGGTGAGCAGCGAAATACCGATCACCTCGGGTTCGGTCAGCTGCCCGTCCTGGCTCGCCGCGACCAACGTGCTCAACAGATCCGATGCCGGGTTGTCCTTCTTCTGCTGGATCAGCCGCCCGAAGTACCCCATGCACTCCATCGCCGCCGCACCACGCGCGGTCACATCCGCCTCACCGAGCAGCGAATCGGGGTCACTGCCGCGGGCAATGGCCAACTGCCACTGCCGGAACAGCGCCGCGTCGGCCGGGTCGGCGCCGAGCAGCCGCACCGGGACCATCGCCACCGCCAACGGCACCGCCAGGCCGTTCAGCACATCCAGCTCGCCGCGGCGCAGCGCCGCCTCGACCAGGTCCTGCACGACCTGTCCGGCCAGCGGCACCATGTCGGCCATCATTCGCGGCGTGAACGCCTTGGCCACCAGCTTCCGGTAGCGGCTGTGCTCCGGCGGGTCCATCCGCACGAACGAGCCGGGAATCGCGGCGGTGGTGTCCCGGAACGGGCTGATGCCCGCGGCATAGCCGTGGCCCCAGTCGGTGCCGGTGAGGATCGCGGCGCACTCTTCGTACCGGGTGATCAAAGTGACCGGCACATCGCCGAATTCGTAGGGGAACAGCGGTGCGGCGTCGCGCACCCGGCGATAGGCCGGATACGGGTCGGCCCGCTCGCTCGGATCGAATGCGTCGAAGGTGACATCGGCGGGGACGGCGGTACTCATCGTGGCTCCTGTGGTTGTGCGCGATCGAGGCTCATCGGCCGTCCAGCCGCACGCGTAGCTGGGACATGCCGCGCACGACCACATTCGGCCGGTAGGGCGGCTCCTCGAGCAGGGACATGGACCCGACCCGCGCGGCGAGCGCCCGCAGCACCACCGACATCTCCAGCCGCGCCAGCGGCGCGCCGAGGCAGTAATGCAGGCCGAGCCCGAAGGACAAGTGCCGCTCCGCCTTTCGACCGCGGGCATATCGGGAGATATCGAAGCGGTCGGCGTCGGGGAACGCGAGCGGATCGCGGTTGGCCGAGGCGAGCAGCACGATCACCGCATCGCCCGGCACGAAAGTGTGGCCCGCGATGGTCATTTCGGCGTGCGCGGTCCTGGTGGTCAGATGCACCGGTGCGTCATAGCGCAGCACCTCGTCCACGGCAGGCTCACACAACTCGGGAAAGCTGCGCAGCCGTTCGAACTCCTCCGGGTTGCGGATGAGCGCGAGCACGCCGTTGCCGATGAGGTTCACCGTGGTCTCGTGGCCTGCCACCACGAGAATCAGCAGGGTGCCGAGCAATTCGTTCGAGGTGAGCTTGGCGCCTGCGTCGTCGGCCTGCACCAGCGCCGTGATCAGGTCGGCGCGTGGGTCGGCGCGGCGCTGCTCGACCAGCTCGCCGAAGAAGTCGAGGAACGCGTACACGGCGGCGGTGCGCGCAGCCAGCTCGTCCGGCGACAGCAGCACATCGGGGTCGAGGCCGCGGGCGATGCTGGTGGAGATCTCGCGCACGTGCTCGTGCTCCTCGGCGGGCACACCGAGCAGCTCACACACCATGGTCAGCGGCAGCGGGTAGGCCAACGCGTCGAGCAGATCGACCTCGCGCTCGGCGAGCATCGTGTCGAGCAGCTCGTCGACCAGCTGCTCGGCCCGCTCGCGCATGCCGCTGATGGTGCGCGCGGTGAACGCCTTGCTCACCAGGCCGCGCAGTCGGGTGTGGTCCGGCGGCTCCATCCACAGGAACGACCCGGGGAGCTCGACATCGCTGTCGCCGTGCAGCAGTTGCGGTTCCTCCGCGTGGCTCCAGCGCGCATCCTGCATGATCGTCTGCGCCTCCTGGTGCCTGGTCACCAGGTGCATGTCGTGCGGGCCTGGCACGAACGGGCCTGCGCCGCGCAACACCTCGTAGCTGCGGTACGGGTTGTGCCGCAGGTGCGGAGCAACGCTTTCGATGACCGCCAGCTGGACCGGGGTCAATTCCTCTACCACCGGATGGTCGGAACTCACCGGCAACTCCTCCGATAGCGGGTTTTCCTGAAAGGATGTGCGCCACCGCTGAAATGGCGGTCCACAATGTCGGTACTGCATAAGCAATTCCGCGGTCCATCGTCGGCCGCACCGACATCCCTGCGCACCGGCGATCACCCGTTCCTATCGCGCCATAGTCGAAATCCTTTATTGTGCACAACGATTGGTTGATCGCCCTTCTTTATCGCACACGGCAATTCACAATCAGTTCAAGGCACCGTCACAATTCGCTGTTGTCGTGGCAGTCATGAATTCCGCGGAAACGGTGGCAACCCTGCACGGCCGCATGGCCGAGATCTCGGCCGCGCATCCCACGGTGGCCGCCACGTTCTGGTCGGTCTCGGAGACCGTTGACTACGCCGAACTCAACCGGCGTTCGCTGGCGGCGGCCGCCGCGCTGGTCCGGCGCGGTGTGCGCAGGGGCGAGCC
>NZ_BDAY01000044.1 GCF_001612685.1 Nocardia altamirensis NBRC 108246 | reverse complement strand
CCGCGGGGGCCGAGTTCACCGACGCGGGAGCCGGAGCCGGAGTCGGCGCCTGCGCGGGAGCGGCCGCGGCCGGAGCGGCCTGGCTGTTACCGGAATCACCCGTGGCTTCGGGCGTGTAATCGGCGAGGAACTCGTGCCAACTCTCATCGACCGAAGATGGATCTTGCTTGAACTTCTGATACATCTCATCGACTAGCCACTGGTTCTGTCCGAACTGGGATGTTGAGCTGCTCACAGCAGGTGTTCGCCTCATTTCGTTCTTCGCGCTGCGACGTTTGTGACGTGCCCGGCACTTCCGTAGCGACTTGCTTGCAGGTCGCTCGAAATGGTCGGCATCAGCGTGCGCGCCGATGCGCCCTATCTGAGGATAGGCCCAGCAGCAATCCGACGGAGCCACTGACCACCCGACAACCTCACCTCGTAAAAGACGACTTGTCCGTTACCAAGAATATTCCCTCGGTTTCACGTGCCGCAGACCACAGTCGGGTATACGGTCCACCGGCGGCGAGGAGCTCGGTGTGGGTGCCGATCTCGGCGACTCGGCCGTGGTCGATGACGGCGATCTGGTCGGCCCGTGCTGCCGTGCCGAGCCGGTGCGCGACCAGGACGGTGGTCCGGCCATGGGTCAGCGATCGGCTCGCGGCGAGCACCGCCGCCTCGGCGTCCGGGTCGAGGGTGGCGGTGGCCTCGTCCAGCAGGAGCAGGTCGGGGCGGACGAGTTCGGCTCTGGCGAGCGCGATCAGCTGGCGCTGACCGGCGGACAGCCCGCGCCCGCGTTCGCCGACCGGCTGGCCCATGCCGAGCGGCAGCGCGGCGATCATGGCGGTCGCGCCCACCGCGGCGGCGGCCTCGGCGATGTCCGCCGCGGTGGCAGTCGGCTTCCCGAACGCGATGTTGCTCGCGACGTCACCACTGAACAGGTGCGCCTCCTGCGGGACGATGCCGAGGCGGGACCGGTAGTCGGTGAGACGGTAATCACGAAGATCGACGTCATCGACGCGGATGGTGCCGGTCTCGTCCTGCGGCAGGTCGTAGAGGCGGGCGAGCAGCTTCACGATGGTGGACTTGCCCGCGCCGGTGGGGCCGACGAGGGCGAGGGTCGATCCGGCGGGCACCCGCAGCGTCACGCCGTCGAGTGCCTGGATCGTGCTGCCCGGGTAGTGGAATCGCACATTGTCGATGGCGATCTCGCCGCGCAGGGTGTGCTCGATCGGTCGCGCGCTCGTCGCGTCGGCGGCGATCGAGGACGGCGTGCGCAGCAACTCGCCGATCCGGCGCAGGCCGACCCTGGCCTGCTGATACCCGTCGAACACCTGCGAAAGCTGCAGCACCGGTGCGAACAGCAGCGACAGGTACAGCGTGAAGGCGACCAGCGTGCCCGCCGTCGTGGTGCCCGCCGCCACCTCGCGCGCGCCGACGAAGATCACCGCGGCAAGCGCGACATCCGACCAGGCCATGATGAACGGGAAGAACAGCGCGACCGACCACTGCGCGCGCAGCCTGCTGTGCCGGTATCGGTCGGAGTACTCGGCGAAGCGGCGCGCCGCGACCGGCTCGTGCCGGTTGGCTTGCACGGCACGCAATCCGGTGACGTTCTCCTGGAAGTCGGCGTTCACCGTCGAGACCTGTTCGCGCGACACGGTATAGGCGGTCGACGAGAACCGGCGGAACACCACGGTGGCGACCGCGAGCGGCGGCAGCGTCGCCAGCACCACCAGTGCCAGCGAGACGTCGATCACCAAGAGCGCGACCGCGATTCCGGCGAAGGTCAGCAGGCCGATCAACGCGGTCGCGAGCCCGGTCTGCAGGAAGGTGCTCAGCGAGTCGAGGTCGGTCGTCATCCGGGTCATGATCCGGCCGGACAGCTCGCGCTCGTAGTAGTCGAGCCCCAGCCGCTGCAGGTGTGCGTAGCTGCGGATGCGCAAGCTGTAGAGCGCCCGCTCGCCGGTGCGCGCGGTGATCAGTGTCGCGGCGGCGCCGACCACCCAGCCTGCCGCGACGAGGAGGCAGCCGAGCACGGCGGCCAGCCCGAGCGCGCCCGCGTCGGTGTGCCCGACGCCGGTGTCGATGGCGTAGCGCACGATCGGCGGGAACGCGACGCCGAGGACCGCGTCGAGCAGCAGCACCGCGATGGTGGCGAGCACCAGCCAGCGGACCGGCCGCAGCAGCCTGGTCAGCCGGAACGCCGGATCGGGCAGGCGCAAGCGCTGCTCGTCCAGCCGTGGCGTTTCGGTGGCGGGCGGCAGTTGCTCGATGGTTTCCCGAAGTTGCGGTGTCTCACTGAGATCCGCCGCGGCCCTGGCGGTGGACGGGCCGCCGCCTTGGTGCGCGGACATCGGGAGGGCAGCGGAGGCGTGGCTGACGGTCGCGTGTTTGCCGATCGGTGCTGGCAGCCGGATCACCCGATCCGCGTGTGCCAGCGTGGATTCGCGGTGCGCCAGGATCAGCGTGGTGCGCTTGCTGATCGGCGGCGTTCCCGTGGTGTCTGCTGGCCCTGACTCGAATGCCGTGTAGTCGGGGAGGGTGTCGAAGATCGCGGCCTCGGTGATCGCGTCCACCGCCGACGTGGCGTCGTCGAGCACCAGGATGCGCGGCTTGGCCAGCAGCACTCGCGCCAGTGCGATGCGCTGGCGTTGCCCACCCGACAACGTCAGGCCGCGTTCGCCGACGACGGTGTCGTAGCCGTCGGGGAGCTCGGCGATGAACTCGTGCGCCGCAGCCGCTTCGGCGGCCGCCCTGATCTCGGCGTCGGTGGCGTCCGGACGGCTGAGCGCGATATTGGCCGCGATGGTGTCGGAGAACAGGAACGGATCGTCGAAGACCACGCCGATCGCACCGCGCAGATCGGTGGCCCGCAGGTCGGCGATGTCGACGCGGTCGGGCGGGGTGTCTGCGTGCGCGGGAGCCGGTGATCCTGGTGCGCCCGTGGCCGATTCGGCGCCGAACAGGCGAATATGGCCGGAATCCGGGGCGTAGAACCGGGGGAGCAGCAGCGAGAGGGTGGTCTTGCCGGAGCCGGCAGGCCCGATGATCGCGACTGTCTCGCCGGGACGCACGGTCAGATCGAGCTCACGCAGCACCGGTTGCTCCGGATCGAATCCGAAAGTGAGCGAGTCGATCTCGATGCCGAGCGGACCCGAGGGCAGCTCGACCGGTTCGGGTGGGTCGGTGACGACGGGTGCGGTGTCGATCACCTGATACACCCGGTCGGCTGCGGCCCGGGTCAGCTGCGCCATGACCAGCGCACCCGACATGATCCGTGCCGTCGCGGTCATGGTGGCGACGTACGCGGCGAACGCGAGGAACGTGCCGATCCCGATCGAACCGTGCAGCGCGAGCAGGCCGCCGATCACGATCACACCGACCATGCCCAACTGCGGAATCGCCGCGACCGTCGGCGCGAGGCGCGCATCGATGCCAACGGCACGCATCCGCTCGGCGTAGAGCAGGCGACTGTGCTGTTCGAGCACGTCGACCATGCGGGCTTCCTGCCCGAACCCCTTCACCACCCGGACGCCGGTCACCGTCTCCTCGACGTGCTGCGCCACCTCGGCGGCCCGCTGCTGTGCCGACCACGTCGCGGCGTAGAGCCGCGGCCGAATGCGATAGACCACCAAGGCAATTCCGGGCACAACGAGCAACGCCACCGCGGCGAGCGGCGGCGAAAGCCACATCATCACCACGGCCGCGAGAAAGAACTCCAACACCGCCATGCCCGACAGCGGCACCAGCGCGAGCAGGCCCTGCACCAGTTGCAGATCGGTGATCGACCGCGAAACCACCTGCCCGGTGCGGATGGTGTCCTGTCCGGCGCCGTCGAGGCGTTGCAGCGAGCCGAGCAGGTCGATGCGCAGCGCATGCTGCACGTCGAGGGAGAGCTTGCCCGCGAGCAACCTACGCCCGAACCCCATGCCGAACCGCGCCACCGCCAGCAGCAACAGCAGGCACGCGACCACTCCGATCACCGAGGTTTCGCCGATGCCTGCGGCATCGACGGCCCGTTTGATCAGCAGCGGCCCCGCGATTTCGACGACAGCACCGCCGAGCACCGCGACGCCGAGCCCGGTCAGCGTGCGGGTGTGCGTCCGGCTTTCGGCCCAGAGCCGACGAATCCAGCCGGGCCCGACCGTGTCGTCCTCGGCCTGCTCGGTTCGCGTGCGCACACCAACCCCACCCATAACCATCGACGATAACGACGCCCACCGACAGGGGTTTGTTCCCTGCGGACCCGGCTTCGGCTCAGAGGTCGCGGCTGCGCAGGGCCCACCAACCGGCGCCTGCGATGCCGACGGTCCACAGCAGCAGGATCACCAGGGCGGCGGGTGTCGGGGCGAGGAAGTCGCTGTCGGGGTAGGAACCGACGGCGACGGCGCTGAGGGTGGCCGAGCCGGGGAACAGGCTGACGAAGGCGGACGCGCCGATGCCGTCCGCCACCAGCCAGCACAGCGGCTCGATGAGGACCAGCCAGCCGACCACCAGCCAGATCGCGTTCGACGACGAACGAAGCAGCAGACCGAGACCCGCGCCGATCAGCGACCAGCAGACCACGGCGAGCAGCCCACCGCCGAGCACACCGAACAGATTGAGGCCGATCTCGAATTTGCCTCGGCCGAAACCGAATAGGGCCACCAGCGCGCCGACCTCGACGGCCAGCGCGGTCGCCAGCGCGAACCCGGCGGTGACGAGCAGCTTCGCCGCGGCGAGCCGGTCACGGTCGGGGGCGAACAACGCGGTCACCGGCATGGTGTGGTGCCGGTACTCGCCACCACTGCCGAGCGCGCCGAACAGGACGGCCGCGACGGCCGCCGCGGCAAGCCCCGCATAGAGCCCGAGCGTCGCGGTGCCGGTGACGGGCTGGCCGTTCGGATCCGGCTTGCCTGCGGCGATGGCAGTTGCCGTGCTGCCGAGGAGCGCGACCAGCAGCGGCAACCCGGCCAGCGTCCGATTCGGCCGCAGCGTGGTGACCTTGCGTACCTCGGAGTTGAGGGCGGGCACGAGGTCTGCGGGCAGGATGGTGATCATCGTGGGATTCCGTAAGGCGTCGGTTGCGGAGTCGCCCCGGCGAGGCCGGCGTAGGGCGCGGCGGGAGCCTGGGGTTTGGTCAACGAGGCGAGTACCCGATCGGGATGGATCACGTCGGGGATAACGCTGTCGAGTCGCACCTGTGCCGCCGCGGCGGCGGCTCTGATCTCGGCTTCGGTCGCCTCGGCGACCGCAAGTCGTCCGTCCGGTCGGATCACTGCGTCGGTGAAGCCACGCGCGGCCAGCGTGGTCGCCAGCGCGATCGGCGTCGACGCCGCGACGACCAGCCGGTCCGGGTGACCGCGCCGTAGTCGAGCAGGCGTGCCCTGATACACCACCGAACCCTGGTTCAGCACGATCACACTGTCCGCGCCAGGCAGCACCGCCGCGAGGCTGGTGCTTGTCACCAGCGCGCTGCCGCCCCGCTGGGCATGCTTGCGCAGGAAGTCTTGCAGCCAACCGCGTTCCGCGCCGTCGAGACCCTCCATCGGTTCGTCCAGCACCAGCAGCGGTGGATCGCCGAGCAACGCGGTCGCCAAGGCCAGCCTGGTCTGCTGTCCTGCGGACAGCGCAGCGCCCTTCGTGTCGGCTTCGGTGTCGAGTCCGACGATCGCGAGCACCTCGCCGACACGGGCGTCGGGCACACCGGCGGCCGCCGCATACACCTGAAGCTGGTCGCGGGCGGTGCGGCCGGGATGGATGCCGCGTGGCGCGAGCACGCCGCCGACCACGCGCGCGGAACTGCCGCCGGGATCACCGCCGCCGCGGTGCGTGCCCGGCCCGGCGACCGCCGCGCTGCCCGTTGTCGGTTCGAGGAGCCCGAGCAGGATCCGTGCGATGGTCGTCTTGCCCGACTGTGGCGGCCCGACGAGGGCGGCGGTGCTGCCGGACGCGACCGTGAAGCTCACGTTGTCGACGGCGGAAACCAGGTCGTATCGCTTGCTCAGCGCTCGAACGGAGAACGCGAGCCCGGTGCGCGCCGCGCTCACTGCGGCGTGGCCGGCGGTTGCGGCTTCGACGGGTCGATCGCGGTCAGCGGGTCCGCGTCGATGATGAGGTGCCGTGCGGCAGGCCACACCACAGGAGCAGGCCCGAATGCCTTGCGCGCGTTGCTGATCGTGGTCTTGCCCATCGCCCGGTTGCCGACGCCGCCGATCACCGCGCCGATGCCTGCCGGGACCACCTTGCCCGCCATCAGCGCGGCGCGGCGGGTGATGAACCGGATGATGAACCGCTTGAGCAGCGAGTCGTTCATGGACGAGAGCCCGGGGATGCGGTTGGCGAAGACCGTGCCCCAGTTCTTCGCCGAGGTGCCGACCGTCTTCTGCACGATCTCCATGCCGCTCTCGCCGAGCACGACCGCGAGCACCAGCGCGCGGCGCTGCTCCTGGTCCTCGGGCGAGATGCCGTGCACTGCCGCCACCGCGAGGGTGAACAGCGCGGAGATCTCCAGGAAGAAGGTGGTCTCGGCGCTGACCGCGGCGATGGCCGCGACCGTGCCGACGCCTGGCACCGCGGCCGCCGCGCCGACGGCGCCGCCGCTGCCGGTCACCGCGAGCAGGTACTGCTTCTCGAGGCGCTCGATGACCTGCGCCGGTGTTTCGTCCGGGTGGGAGCGCCTGATCCGGTCGACGTACTTGGCGACCGCGGGCGCCTGCAGGCGAGACCCGGTATCGAGCAGCTGAACCACCGTCTTCTCGAACGCGCCTTTGAACATCGGCGGCACCCTCCTCTTCGGTCTGCTGAGTTGAACTGTAGGGCACCGTCTACGCAACGGCCGTCAGCTCATCCTGACAACGAAGTACCCAACCTGATCGGTTCCACTAGTCCGGTTGGTGCGTCGCGGGGACGCGTTCGGACAGCGGCGGCGGGGGCGGCGGGGTCCCGTCGCCGAACGGGCGGCCGCCCAACGCTTCCCGGCCGTGCGGGGTCAGCCAGTTCGCCAGGTCAGGTCCCTTCGGCACGATGCCGGTCGGGTTGATGTCGCGGTGCACCACGTAGTAATGCGTCTTGATCTGCGCGAAGTCGGTGGTGTCGCCGAAGCCCGGTGTTTGGTAGAGGTCGCGCGCATAGGCCCACAGCACCGGCAGCTCGGACAGTTTCGACCGGTTGCATTTGAAGTGCCCGTGATAGACGGGATCGAAGCGGGCCAGCGTGGTGAACAGCCGGATGTCGGCCTCGGTGATCGTGTCCCCGACCAGATAGCGTTGTGTGGCAAGCCGTTCCGAGAGCCAGTCCAACCGGCTGAACAGCCGATCGTAGGCGGTCTCGTAGGCGTCCTGCGTTCCCGCGAAACCGCATCGGTAGACGCCGTTGTTGACGTCGCGGAACACCGCGAGGCTCACCTCGTCGATCTCGGTGCGCAGCGCTTCGGGGTACAGCTGCGGTGCGCCCTCCCGGTGGAATGCGGTCCACTCGGTCGAGAAGTCGAGGGTCATCTGCGCGTAGTCATTGGTCACCACCTGCCCGGTCGACACCTCGACCACTGCTGGCACGGTGATGCCGCGCGGATAGTCGGGGAACCGCGCCAGGTACGCGTCGCGCAGCCGGGGAATGCCGAGCACCGGATCGACTCCGCCGGGATCGAGGTCGAAGGTCCAGCTGAGCTTGTCGTGCGTCGGCCCGCACAGGCCGAGCGAGAGCACGTCCTCGAGCCCGAGCAGTCTGCGCACGATCAGCGTGCGGTTGGCCCATGGGCAGGCCCTGGCCGCGACCAGCCGATAACGGCCGGGTTCGACGGGATACCCGTCGCGGCCGTCCGCGGTGATCCGCGTGGTGATGTAGTTCGTGTCCCGCTTGAACTCGCCGGGCTCGACGTAGGAGCCGCTTTCCACCGACTTGGTCACCCGGACAGTTTGGCAGATGCAGGTCTTAGTCTGGCGGGATGAATGAAACGAAGGCCACCCGCCTGGAGCGTGCGACCACCGACGGGGGCGCGGAAGTAGCGACCCTGACGCTGGCCAATCCGCCGCTGAACCTGTTCGACCAGGGGATGCTGGATGCCCTCATCGAGGACATCGCCGAGCTGTCGGCGAACCCGCCGCGCGCGCTGCTGCTGCGTGCCGAGGGCAAGGTGGTGTCCGGCGGCGTCGATGTGCACGTCTTCGACGGCTTGTCGGTGGAGCAGGGCGCCGAACTGTGGCGCAAGCTCTTCGCGCAGATCATTCATCCGCTGGAGACGCTGCCGTGTCCGGTGGTGTTTGCCGCGCACGGGCTGACGTTGACCGCTGCCTTCGAGATGGCGCTGGCCTGCGACATCATTCTCGCCGCGCCGAAGGCGAAGTTCGGACTGGTGGAGACGGTGGTCGGCTTGACGCCGTCGATGGGCGGGCCGCAGCGGCTCGCCGAGCGCGCGGGATCGGGCCGGGCGCGGGAGTTCGTGATGACCGGTGACCTGTATACCGCCGAGACCATGGCGGACTGGGGCGTGGTGAACGCACTGCACGACGATGTCGATACTGCCGCAAGGGAATTGGCGCATCGCCTGGCGGAAGGCCCGACGCTGGCGCACGCGGCGACCAAGAAGATCATCGAGGCGTGGCGCTCCGGTGGTGTGGCGCATGCGGATTCGGTGACGCCGGAAGTCTCGGGTGTGCTGTTCGACACCGCCGATCTCCAAGGCGCGGTGCGTAGCTTCCTCGAGGTCGGTCCAGGGAAAGCAACGTACACCGGGCGGTGAGCTGATCGGCGGCGACACACCGACGGGTGACGTTCCGGCTCGGGCCATTCCGTCGACGTTGCGGACACGGCGGACATGTCCGCCGCCTATCCGCGCCGAATCCGCGCGATACTGTGATGTGAGTCATATAGTCGCAGTGCCTGGCTGACTCGAGGGCGCGCGGAGGACGGATGTCGCAGTTGCTTGTCGAATACCCGCTGAAACGTCCGCATGTCAGTGATCCACCGCTGGCGCGTGGCGCCGACGGAGTGCTGCGCTACGGCAACCTCACACCAGCGCTCACCGAGCTGCTCGACTTACAGGTGCACGCGTTCTCGACCCGCGAGGCAGTGGTCGAGGTCGGCGGCCCGCGGATGACCTATCGGGAGCTGTGGCACAGCGCCTCCCGCATCGCGGGCGGACTGCAGGAACACGGCATCGGCTACGGCGACCGGGTCGCGGTGCACATGCCCGCCGGGGTCCGCTGGGTGCAGGCGTTTCTCGGCGCGTTGCTGAGCGGTGCGGTGCCGGTGCTCGTGCACGACGGCCTGCCGGATGCGATCGCCGAACAGGTGATCGCCGACAGCAGTGCGGATTTCGTGCTCGGGCGGGAAATCGCCCGCGGTGCCGAGTTACCCGACGGCGCCGCGTACATCGATGACGGTGCGGCACTGGGTGATCTGGCGTTGCTCAGCTACACCAGTGGTGGCCTGCTCGGCCCCGCCACGCCCAAGGGGGTGGAGCTGACCAACGAAAACCTGCTCTCGGCAATCCGTTCGGTGGTCGCCGCGCTCGATCTGCCGACCGACGGCCTGCGCAATCTGGTGTTGCTGCCCCTCGCGCACGCCAGTGGCTGCGTCGACCAGTTGCTACCGACCTTCGCGGTCGGCGGCACCGTCGTGCTGGCCAGGGACACCCGCGATCTCGCGGAAGCCATTGTGGCCGAACGGATCGACATGGTGTCCGCGACGCCGCGGATCTTTGCCGGGCTGCTGCCCGAGCTGGCCGCCATGCGCGGGGACGGGCTGAGCACCGAGGGCATCGCCAGGATCAGCAAGGCCGGGCACCGCGCCGAACGCGCCGCTGCCGCGCAGGCCGCTCCCGCCGACCTGGCTGCCGAACTGCGCGCGATGTTCCCCACCGCGCGGCAGTGGTCGGTCTGGGGCGCCACCGAGACCAGCGGTATCGGCCTCGCGGTCGACGATGCGGCCGAGTCCGCCGCGGATTCCGACGCGGTGCTCGGATTCCCGTTCGGCGGTACCGAATTGGCGCTGTGGGGACCGAAGGCGAAAGCCGGGTGCGGTGAACTACTGTGCCGTGGCCCGAACATCGCCCCGCGCTACTGGAACGATCCGACCGCAACGGCGGCGCGCTTCGCCGGAACCTGGTTCCACACCGGCGATCAGGTCACCATCGACGCCGACGGGCTGGTGCGGCGCGATCCGGCTCAGGACGAATGATGTTGTGTCCCAACGAGGGTCACTCCAGCATCCGTTCCCGCAGGGTGGCGCGCAGCTCCGGGGTGATGCCCGCGGTCGTCAGATAGGTGTCGATGTCGCCGTGTAATTCGATCATCGATTCGGTGCCGATCTTCAGATACTCCTCGCGCACGCCGAGCAGGTCGACCGAGAGCTCTTCGCCGCCGAGCAGTTTCGTCGTCATCATGGCGCGCAGGGCCGGGATGGCGCCGTTGCTCGCCATGAAGTCGGCGTGCACGTCGGGCTCGGCGACGCCGACCGCACGCAGCAGCGAGGCGATCGCCCAGCCGGTGCGGTCCTTGCCTGCCGCGCAGTGCACCAGCACCGCGCCCTCGCCCCGCACGATCGACTCGGCGATGGCGGTGATCGCGGCGTGCGCTTCGGGCAGTGCGGGGAACATGCGATAAACCTCGAGCATGTGGGCGAAGGCCGTGTCGCCGGTCGCCTGATGCGGCGGTGCCGCCGCCATGCGCGAGTCGAACGGCGTGACGGTCACCCGGACGCCCTCGGGCACCCGGTCGTGGCCGATGTGGTCGATCTCCCGCTCGCCGCGCAGGTCGTGCACGTCGCTGACCTTCAGCTGTCCCAGTGCCGCAAGGCCTGCCTCGTCGAGCCCGGTCAGCTGCGCCGAGCGCAGCAGGACACCGGGCCTGACCTTCGCGCCGTCGACGGTGCGCAGCCCGCCCAGGTCGCGGAAATTGAAGGTGCCGGACAGGAAGTACTGGTCGGCAGAGGGCGAAAGAGTCACTTGTTCAGGCTAACGGCCCGCAGCGGTCGGGCGGGTGACGTTCTCGGAACGAGCGTCGGCCCGTCAGATGACCGATTTGGGTGGTTCGACTGTGGGATCGGCCACACGATTCGAGGGTCGTCAGTACTCGCCCGTACTGTAGACAACGGCCACGTTCTCGGTCGGGCAGTACTGAGAGTGGTCCCGAGGGAGGGATTTCCGGGCAGGCCGGGGTGGTGCCCCCACCATTCCGTTTGGGTAACAAAACATTCTTTCGGTCTGGAAATACCCACTGAACCTGTTCTTAAACCCCGAAAACCCTCTACCATTGATGAACGTTGGACCGGGCAGCCTGGGGTTTCCAGCGAGATGCCCGCCATGTTCAGCGAGTCGCGCCGACGAGGGTGCGCGAGTTTCTTTCGCCGAGGGAGTCGTCGTTGAGCGTACGTACGGATATTGCAGAGGTGCGGCTACGGCCGACCATCTGCGAGGCAGTCGAGAAGGCGGCCGCCTCGTTGGATCACGGGGGTGTTCGCGCGCTTCGGGTGCTGCTGCATGCCGGGGTCAGCGCCTACTGGCCGCTGGTCAAGGCTGCGCCATCCAAGCAGGTCCAGGCCTACGAGGCGACGGTGCAGACATTGCGGGTGCGTTGGGCAGCGCAGACCGAGTGCATCGGCGACCCGACCGCGACCGCCGCCTATCGCGAGATGGACATCGAAGTCGCTGCCTTCTTGCAGTTGTGCGCGGACCGTTCGGGCGCGCAGTGGTTGGAGCCGGTCGAGGCCATCGCGGCCTATGCCGTGTCGGTACTGCAGGGCACCGTGTTGCGCTGGCTTGCCGACTGCAATGACGAGACAATGCTCGTGGTCCTCGACGATCTGGTGAGCAGCCTGGCTACCCGGGCCGCCGAAGTCTAACTATCCGCCGCCGAGGTGCGGTGACCTCGGTAAACGAGTCATCACAATTACTGGACGTTTGACCAGTTAGGTGGTTTGGTGGTTCGTATGACGGACTTGTCGCCGATTGCCGGCCTGCACGCGGCCACTGCCGAGCTCGATCCACCGCTTGCCGCTCTCGATCTGACCGCCTTGCGTGCGAACGTCGCCGACCTGGTGCGCCGCGCGGGCGGAGTCCCGGTGCGTGTCGCCAGCAAAGCTGTGCGCTGTCGCGCCATCCTCGAGGAAGTGCTCGGCGGTGAACTCACCGCAGCAGGCGGTCTCGCCGGCATCATGGCCTACTCCCTCTCCGAAGCCATCTGGCTGGTTCGTCGCGGTGCCCGCGACGTCCTGCTCGGGTATCCGACCGTCGACCGTGCCGCACTCGCCGAGCTCGCCACCGACGAGACGCTGCTCCGCTCCATCACCCTGATGGTCGATGACGTCGCCCAGTTGGAGTTGATCCGCGCTGCGGTGGGCACCGACCTGGTGCGCCCGCGGGTCTGTCTGGACGTCGACGCCTCCCTACGTATCGGCCCGCTGCACCTCGGCGCACACCGTTCACCGGTACACGCCCCCGAACAGGCGGCCACGCTCGCGGCAGAGGCATTGCGCCGCGGTTTCGACGTTGTCGGTCTGATGACCTATGAGGCGCAGATCGCGGGCCTGCCCGACAGTAATGTCGCGGTGCGCCTGATGAAGCGGGTGTCGGCTGCGGAAATCACCAAGCGCCGCAAGCGAGTTGTCGACGCCGTGCGTTCGGTGACCGGCAAGCTGGAGATCGTCAACAGCGGCGGCACCGGCTCGATCGAGGTCAGCATCGTCGATCCGGATGTCACCGAGGTGACCGCGGGTTCCGGGCTGTACGTGCCGACCCTGTTCGACCACTACCGCTCCTTCACCCCGCGTCCCGCCCTGTTCTTCGCCACTTCGGTCCTGCGCCGCCCGACGCCGTCCATCGCGACAGTGTTCTCGGGCGGCTATATCGCCTCCGGCCCGACCGGTCCGTCGCGGGTGCCGAAGCCGGTGTGGCCCACGGGGTTACGTTTGATCGGCGCTGAGGGGGCCGGCGAGGTGCAGACCCCGCTGACCGGTGCCTCGGAGCTGCGCATCGGCGACCGGGTCTGGTTCCGGCACGCCAAGGCGGGCGAGCTCTTCGAACGTTTCGACAAGGTGCACCTGGTCGAGGCCGACGGAACCAGGGTCACCGTCCCGACCTATCGCGGCGAAGGGCACTGCTTCGGCTGAGCCGTACTCCTGAAATCGGTTCTGCTACTTCGCCGCTTCTTCCTCTGTCGGATACTCGGCTGTTGTCCCGTCGAGGAACCGGACCCTGTGGTTGCCCGGCGCCGGGACAGGGGAATCCAAGAACAGGGCCAGTCGCCGAGCGAGCTCGTCCGGGTCTACCCCCATCCGATGCCGGAGTTCGAAGGTTGGGATGGCGTCCTGATCGGACAGCACTGCCAGTACGAGGTGTTCGACGCCTACGTATCCGTCTCCTCGTTCACGGGAGATCTGTTCCGCAGAGGCCAGGACTGCGTAGTACTCGGGCGTCTTCATGATCTCGTCAGCGGCAGTCACGGGTCCATCCTCTCTCTACATACCCAGGATTTCATCCCATTCGTAATAGGTGTTGCCCCACTGGTCCCGGCGACTGCTGCATATCCAGTAGCGCCAGCCCAATCCGTCATGTGTCCGGACGTTTTGTCCCTTATTCAATCGGCTACAGGACAGGGCGGGCGAGCCATCAGGTCGCGCCGTTGTCTCCGGAGGTTGGCCGTTGAAACGACAAGCGGAGTTGCTGTCGTTCGGATCGACATGACCGAACAGGCACGGTCCGTGCGTAGTGGACGGAGTTGCTTGCGCAGGTGCTACGAGTTCGGCAGAACCGGCACCGAGGGCGAGTGCAGCGACTATGAACGCAGTCGCGAACGGACGGATGATGTTCCGCATGATTCCCCCCTAGGAATCCAGGCGTAATCGGACACGGTCGTGTCCGCGATTCAGACAACCCCCGGGCTGCATCGAAACCCTAGAGGGTGTCGCTTGGAGCGTCCCAAGTCTGACATCGATCGACCAAGGCCGCTATCGAAATACGTTGCTCCAGTATCGAATCCGAAGCGGCGGGTCTCTAGTGTGGTGCGTCGAGGTCATTTGGGGCCCTCTCGACTCGGATTCGAACCGGTCCGCGGCGCGCTGTCGTGGTCAAGGCGCAAGTCGTTCGTTCAGTAGTCGATGCAAACCTGTTGCGATGCTGGGGATTACGTCGACCTGATCGAAACAAGAGCGCCTGCGCTGCTCCTCGACGGAAACAACGCCGGGCGAAGGTGCGCGGTGAAGTCCAACGCTCGCCCCGCAACGTGATAGCCAGATGAAAGTCCGGCTCTTCCTGGTGCGGAGACGACTCGACGTTCATCACGGCTCTGCCCGCTCGTCGAGAACCATCCGGCGCTCCTTGACAAGCTTGCATCTGGCACGTCGGCGAACTCGGCACCTGTCCACGCTGCACTCCAGGTGCACTTGCATCGCTAAATGGGCTTGCTCGGTTGTCATCGGCCCTGGGTCGGCGCGACACGACCATACGGGCGTGTAGCTGTTGTCGACGGTCGGCAATTCCGTTGTCGGACAACCGATGTCACGAGCCAAGCGTTTCTCTCGTTCGAGCCGCTCTTCGATCCGTTCGACGGTGAGCTTCTTGTCAGGCATTGATCGGGACCCCCTGGTCGCGGCGGTAACTGACAGCCTGTGGTTTAGCCCCCCTAAACTCCAAGTCGAAGATGTCCGAAGTCGAGTTTAGGGGGGATAAACCCGAGGCTACGCCTGCCGGAAAACAGCGTCAAGCGCCTCTAAACTCGGAGCCGTGACTGCGGATGACTTCGAACAGGTCCGGAACGACCCGGACCCTATCCGCCGTGGTCAGCGAGCCTCGGAGTTGATGATCAGGTACCAGCAGCGCGTGACAGAGCTGGCGCGACTCCGGAAGGCTGCGATCGAGGAAGCCAACCGTTCCGGGATGAGCTACGTCGAGATCGCCGAGCGGCTCGGCATCACGAAAGGGCGGATCACCCAGATCCGAAGTGAAGCACCGCGTGCCGAACGCGCCTTCTTTGGCGTCGGTCCGATCGCAATTGGAATCCCTCGACGGTTCGGGTTCGAGGAGGGCCGCGAACGGCCGTTCTTCGACGCCGCCGATCAGGCTACGCAAGAAGCAATCGAAGCAACGACTGGGCGACTTGCTTTGTCCAGTAGCCGATTTGCGATCGATCGAGATTTCGCGGAGCTTCCCGCCGGGGATGTGGTCGTCATCTGCGGGCCGAAGTCTGCTCCAATCGCACGCTCCCTGCTCAGCGACGACCCAGTCCTTAGTTTCCGACGGACCGACGAAGACGGGTGGTCGATCGCAGACTCGCGGACCAGCCAGCACTACATCTCACCCTATCGCCGCGACAGTGCGACGCGAACCGATGTCGGATACTTCTCACGACGACAAGACGGCGGTCGAATCGTCGTACATATCGCTGGCGTCACGAGCGTGGGATCACTCGGAGTTGCACGCTGGCTCGATCTGAACCTAGCCGAGGTGTTCGAGCCGTCATCAACCTTCATCAGCGGCGTGGTCGAATGCGACTTCACTGCGGATTTCACTGTCATCGATACCAGGCTGATCGCCGGTCCCTACTCGGACCGCGCATGAACATCTCCACTGCACAACTGCCAGCGCGGTCGGGTGATGACCGGGTGCTGGTGGCTGCGAATGGTGTTGTCCTGCTGGATGGAGCAACCGCGTTCGATCCGGATATGCCTTCAGCGAGTGCCTACGTCGACGTACTCGCCGAGGAACTCAACCGCCGACTCGACAGCAGCCAGGATCTTCGGACGATCTTGTCCGACGCCATCGCAGCAACGGCGAGCGTGCTGCGGCTTCAGCCGGGCCAGGCGCCGTCCAGCACAGTGTCGGTCCTCCGCACGAACCAGGGGACCGCAGATTTGCTCGTACTCGGCGACTCGCCTGTTGTGGTTGGGCGTGACGGTTCCCATGACCTGATCACTGACAGACGCATGGCGGAACTGAACTTGCCGGAGTCTGAGCGGTACAGAGAGAGGCTGGCCTCCGGGAGTGGGTACGACCAGCACCATTACAGCTTGTTGCGGTCGTTGCAGCGCCGCCAACGCGAACGTCGTAACCGACCGGACGGCTACTGGATCGCGGAGGCCGACCCTTCCGCGGCCGACCATGCGATCGTTGCCAACTATCGGCTTCAGGAGATCGACTGGATTGTGCTCGCAACAGACGGTGCATCGAACCCTCTTCGCCCCTTGAGCATTTCGTGGGCTGAAGTCGCACAGATGGACACCCCTGGCCTGACTCGCCTCCTGGCTCGATGCCAGGAATGGGAAGCGGAGGTCGATCCTTGTGGGCAGCTACAGCCACGTTCCAAGCGACACGACGACAAGTCGATCGTCGTCGCCCACGCGGTCGGGGTCTGAGTTGGTATGGATACAAAGAAGACCCCGGATCGACTGATCCGTGGTCTCGCGTGCATATATGGCCAAGATTTCCGGTGATGCTGGTCACTCGGCATGGATTGCAATGCGGTAGCTAGCAACTGAAGCTCGTCGGCGTGTCGAGATTGCGACACGCCGATGGGCCTTCGGGAACGCCCGATGGCGAGATCCGGCGAATCACAGCTCATTCTTGCGACGGCAACTGCCACAAGTCGCCCTCGACCGGGTCGAGCAGTCATCAGAGGGAGCCCATCAACGCCTGCTCAGACCAAGTGCCGCCCGCAGCATGGAAGCCGTCGGCTGCCCCGCTGCCGCTACGGAATCTCTACGAATTTCCGCGGGAACCCTACAGAGCCCCCCGGACCTTTGGAGAACCGCTAATCCACTCCAGCCAGGTGTGATCGGTCTGACCAGGATGGCGACGTAACCCGGAGGAAGAGAACCCAGTAAACTCCTGGTCAATGAGTACCAATCAGGTCGACAGCGTTCCTGGCGACAACGACAGGGACACCGACGGCCCGACCTTCGCCGATCTCGGCATCGATGACCGCGTGCTCGCGGCCATCGCCGATGTGGGCTACGAGTCGCCGTCGCCGATCCAGGCTGCGACGATTCCGCCGCTGCTCGAAGGCGCCGATGTGGTGGGTCTCGCGCAGACCGGCACCGGCAAGACCGCGGCGTTCGCGATCCCGATCCTGATGGGTCTCGAAACCTCCGGCAAACTTCCACAGGCCCTGGTGCTCGCGCCGACCCGCGAGCTCGCGATCCAGGTGGCCGAGGCATTCGGCCGCTATGCCACGCATATTCCCGGGCTGCATGTGCTGCCGATCTACGGCGGCCAGGCCTACGGCGTGCAGCTGTCCGGCCTGCGCCGCGGCGCGCACGTCGTGGTCGGCACTCCCGGCCGGGTGATCGATCACCTGGAGAAGGGCACGCTCGACCTGTCGCAGCTGAAGTATCTGGTGCTCGACGAGGCCGACGAGATGCTGAAGATGGGCTTCCAGGAGGACGTCGAGCGCATCCTCAAGGACACCCCGTCGACCAAGCAGGTCGCGCTGTTCTCGGCGACCATGCCCGCGGCGATCCGCAAGATCTCCAAGCAGTACCTGAACAAGCCGGTCGAGATCACCGTCAAGTCGAAGACCTCGACCGCAACCAACATCACCCAGCGCTGGGTGCAGGTCTCGCATCAGCGCAAGCTGGACGCGTTGACCAGGGTGCTCGAGGTCGAGTCGTTCGAGGCGATGATCATCTTCGTCCGCACCAAGCAGGCCACCGAGGAGCTCGCCGAAAAGCTGCGCGCCAGGGGCTTTTCCGCGGCCGCGATCAACGGCGACATCGCGCAGAACCAGCGCGAGCGCACCATCGGGCAGCTCAAGTCCGGCGCGCTGGACATCCTGGTCGCCACCGATGTCGCCGCGCGCGGACTCGACGTCGACCGCATCTCGCACGTGGTCAACTACGACATCCCGCACGACACCGAGTCCTACGTGCACCGCATCGGCCGTACCGGCCGGGCCGGGCGCAGCGGCGAGGCACTGCTTTTCGTCGCGCCGCGCGAACGGCACCTGCTCAAGTCGATCGAGCGGGCCACCAGGCATCCGCTGACCGAGATGCAGCTGCCGAGCGTCGACGACGTCAACGCGCAGCGAGTCGCCAAGTTCGGCGACGCCATCACCGAGAACCTCGCCTCGTCGAACCTCGCGCTGTTCCGCAGGCTGATCGAGGATTACGAACGCGAGCACGACATTCCGCTCGTCGACATCGCGGCGGCGCTCGCGGTGCTGTCCCGCGACGGCGACAACTTCCTGATGCAGCCCGAACCGCCGGAGCCGGTGCGCGAACGCAGGGAACGCCCGGAGCGCGCGCGTCGCTTCGAAGGTGACGACGATCGGTCCGGCTTCGGCCAGCACCATCGGGGCACCGGCGCCGAACTCGCGACCTATCGGATCAGCGTCGGCAAGCGGCACCGGGTGGTGCCCGGCGCGATCGTCGGCGCCATCGCCAACGAGGGCGGCCTGCGGCGCAGCGACTTCGGGCACATCAGCATCCGGCCCGACCACAGCCTCGTCGAGTTGCCCGCCGATCTGCCGCCGGAGACGCTGGAAGCGTTGCGGCGCACCAGGATCAGCGGCGTGCTCATCCAGCTGACGCCGGACCAGGGTCCGCCGGGAGGGCGCTCGTTCACCCGCGGCCCGCGCCGCGAGGGCGCGCCGGCGAAGCGACCGGAACGGCGTAAGCCACGCTCCTGAACCGGGGAGGGTTCACCGAGGTCAGGCGGGCTAGCTACAGTGTTGCCGTCCGGTGCGTAATGCAGCGCTAACGGCAGCGGGTGTCCCGCAAGACACAGGAGGGCCGCGTTTGTTCGTGTTCGGTGATCGTGTCGTCTGCTCCGCCGTCGACCTCGTGCGCGCGGCGCGTTGTGAATTCGCGCTGCTTCGCGCCCTCGACACCGAACTGGGGACCCTCGCGGCCGACCCGGAAACCACCGCCGAATGGGCTCCCGCGCCGCGGACCTGGTTCGATGACGGGCTGGACCGCAGAATCAGCGACTTCAGGGACCGATTCGGCAGCGCGATGGTGGAGATCCAACGCCCGCAGCACAAGTCGGACGGCCCGAAGGCGCGCATCGACGCGCTGACCGCGGCGCACGCCGAGACCATCGCGGCATTGCGGGCCGGTGCGCACGTGATCCACGGTGCGACCTTCTTCGACGGGACCTTCGACTGCTCCTGCGATTTCCTGGTGCGGGCGGGCCATCGCGTCCGCTACACCGCACACGGCACCGCGCACAGCAGGGCCGATCGGGTCGGTGTCGCACTGGAACTCGCGGCCTGTGCCGACGCGGTCGACCACAGCGGATCGTTGACCGGCCCGCTGATCCGGCTGCACCTCGGCGAGGACAACACCGCCTACGCGCTCAGCGATCTGGTCCCGGTGTACCGCGCGCGCAGGCGCCGGGTGGAACGCATCCTGGACGAGAAGCTCAGCGAGTTGCTACCCGTGCAGTGGGGCGATCCCCGCTATCTCGCGTGCGGGCGCTGTGGGACGTGCACGACCGCCCTTGCGGCCGCGCGGGATCTGCTGCTGGTCGCGGGGATGTCGACAACGACAAGGGCTCGGCTGCGGGAAGCAGGCGTGAGCACCATCGATCGGCTGGTCGGCACCGAGAGCACCGTGCGTGGCGTGCCGCCACGCAGCTTCGCCGCGCTGCGCCGCCAAGCCGAAATCCAGCTGCGCAGGGAGGATTCCGGCCAGCCGACCCACAGCCTGGTCGATCCGATTGCGCTAGGCGCGCTGCCGCCGCCCTCACCAGGCGATCTTTCGCTCACCGTCGACGGGGGCGTGCGCACCCCGCTGGCCGTCGATGTCGGCGGGCCTGGCACCGTGCACCTGACCTTCCGGTCACCGTTCGGCACCGACGGTGATGCGGACAGCGAGGCAGACGGACAGCGGCGTGCGCTGACGGAAGTGCTCGACTATCTCGTCCAGCGCCGCCGGATGTATCCGGACATGCACGTCTACCACTACACCTCGGCGGTGCGGACCGCGCTGCTTCGGTGTTCGGGCAGCAGTGGCGTCGGCGAGGAGATCGTCGACGAGCTGCTGTGCGACGGCGTGCTGGTGGATCTGTATCCGATCGTGCGCAACGCGCTGATCGTCGGGGAGCGCTCGTACCGGTTGAGCAGGCTGGCCCGGCTGCTACCCGGCGCGGCGCATTCGCCTGCCACCGAACGGGATTGCCTGACCGTGCTTCGGCTGCGCGACTGGCTGCTCGACCGGGCCGCGGAGCAGCGCATCGACCCGCAGGCGGTGACCCTCGAGCGCACGGGCTCGTGGTGTCAGGTGCCGGGACCGGACGAACCAGAACCGGCGCCGCCGTCACGGCCGTCCTCGTTCGAGGCGGCGCTCGCCGAATATGCCGCGGCGCAGGCGGAACCGGGGCATACCGCCGCGGTGCTCGCCGCGGCGCTCGGCTACCACCGGCGCGAGCGGCAGCCGCTCTGGTGGGCGCACGTCGACCGGCTAAGCCACCCAGTCGACGAATGGGCGGACGCGCCAGGGGTATTGGTCGCCGAATGGGGCACCGTCGACACCAAATGGCATCGCAGCCCCGACCGTCCGACCATGCGGCGCTACGTCACGCTGACCGGCCGGATCGGTTCCCGGTGGAGCAGCGGCGGGCCGGGACCGGCGACCGTGCTCACCCCGGGCGCCACCGTCTACACCTTCTACGATCGCCCCGCGGCCGCGGGCATGGTCACCGCCGTCGGGCGCCGCGCCACCGCCGTCGCGACCGTGCTCGGCTGCTCGGTCGACGCCGAATTCGACGACGCGGTCCGGCTGGAAGAACTGCTGCCCGACGGCTGCGAACCCTACGACGAACTCCCCACCGCGATCGCGCCAGGGCTGCCTGCCTGGGACGAAAATGCCGAGATCGCGGTCGAATTCGCCGCACAGCAGCTGCTCGTCGCGCTGCCGGACATCCCGGCGGGCGCCGTGTTCGACCTGCTCGCCCGCCGCGCGCCCCGGCTGCGCACCGGCACCGACCTGCCCGAGGTGCACGGCGACCACGCCGCCGCCATCACCGCGGCGGTGCGTGACCTGGACGACTCCTATCTCGCGGTGCAGGGACCCTCAGGCACCGGCAAGACCACCACCGCCGCCAGGGTGCTGGAGCGGCTCGTCACCAAGGACAAGTGGCGGATCGGCATTGTCGGGCAATCGCATTCGACCGTCGAGAACCTGCTCGACGCGGTCGTGCGGGTCGGCGTGCTTCCGGAACTGGTGGCGAAGAAGGACGTCGAGGCGGTGGCGCCGGAATGGGCGGTCATCGACGCGGGCCGGTACGCGCGTTTCCTGGACAACGCGATCAGCGGCTGTGTGCTCGGCGGCACCCCAACGGATTTCACGAACGAAGACATGGTCGGCCGGGAGGCGCTCGATCTGCTGGTGATCGCCGACGCGGGCCGGTTCCCGCTGGCCGACGCCGTCGCGGTCGGGGTCAGCGCGCGAAATCTGTTGCTGCTCGGCGATCCGGCGCCGCCGGCAACGCACAGCGCCCATCCGGAACCGGTCGGCGAATCGGTGCTCGGCTGGCTCGCCGAGGGCAGGCACACCCTGCCCGGTGCACGCGGCTATGTCCTGGACCGCACCTGGCGAATGCATCCCAAGGTGTGCGATCCGGTCTCCCGGCTCTACTACGACGGGCGCCTGCGCGCCAACGAAACCGTCACGCTCGCACGGGAACTGGACGGCGAGGAGCCTGGCGTGAGCACCGTCCTCGTCCCCCATCACGGCAACGCCACCGAATCCGCGGCCGAGGCGCGGGAAGTGGTGCGACGGGTGCGTGCCCTGCTCGCCATGAACTGGACCGTCGGCGCGATGACCCGGCGGCTGCATCCGCACGACATCTTCGTGGTCGCGCCGTACGCGGCACAGGTCGGCCGGATCCGCACGCTGCTCGCCAGGGCGCGGATCGAGGACGTGCTCGTCGGCACCCCGGATCGGTTCCGCGGCAGGGAGGCCGCCGTTGTGCTGCTGTCGATGACCACCTCCAGCCCCGCCGACGCGCCGTACGGCATGCCGTTCCTGTTGTCCCGCGCACTGATTCACGCGGCGCTGTGCCGCGCCATGTGGAAGGCGATCATCATCCGCTCGCCGCTGCTCGGCGAATACCTGCCCGCCTGCCCGGACGAATTGCCCGAGCTGGCAGGGTTTCTCGGCCTGTCGACGGCGGGACGCAACGGCCGCTGAGCCGCGTGGTCAGCCTCGGGTCAACGCGGCAATCGCGTCGACCAACCGCTCGATGTCCTGCTCGGTGTTGTATCCGTGCGGCGAGATCCGCAGCCCGCCCGCGCGCGGACACCGCGATGCCTTCGGCCCGTAACTTCTCGGCCAGCAACGGGATCGGCTCGCCGTCGATCTGCACCGACACGATCCCCGACCGTCCGGCGGCGGAGCGGTCCGACAGCACGGTCGCACCGATCGCCGTCAGCCGCGTGCACGCGAGTTCACACAACCGATCGACGTGCGACCAGATCGCCGGAACCCCCGCCGCGAGCAGCAGATCGATCGAGGCGCCCAGCGCGGCAATGCCGGTCACATTCGGCATCCCGCCCTCCAGCCTGCGTGCGGTGTCGTCGAAGACCAGGTCGAGGTTGTCCCACTCCTCGCGGTGCACCACCGAGTTCCACCCCGGCTCCAACGGCCGCAACAGGTCCAGTTTGGACCCGCGCACGTACAGCACGCCGCAGCCCTCGGGTCCGAGCAGCCACTTGTGCCCGTCCGCCATCGCGAAATCGACACCCCAGGAATCCAATTCGGCCGGGATCACGCCGAGTGCCTGAATGACGTCGACGCACAGCAACGCCCCTGCCTCGCGGCAGACGCGGCCCAGTTCGGCCAGGTCGACCCGCCAGCCGCGGCCGAACTGCACCCAGCTGGTGACCACCAGTTTCGGCGCGGGCCCCGCGTTGATCCGTGCGACGAACGCCTCGACGGTGAGCTTGCCGCTGTCGCCTTCCGGCTGCACTCGGTCTACCACGACACCCCGGTCGGCCAGCGCCAACCATGGATAAAGCGTGGAAGGAAACTCCAAGTCCGGCACCACAATTCGATCACCGGCCGCCCACTCCAGCCCGTTGGCGATCATCCCGAGCCCGGTGGTCGTGTTCTTGACGAACGCGACGTCGGTGGACGGCACCCCCATGAGGCGACCGGACGCCGCCCGAATCCGTTCGATCTCGGCGGCGTGCGCGGCATAACTGAACTCGCCGTCCAGCGACACCTCGGTGGCATGCCGGTGCATCGCCTCGACCGCAGGCTGCGGCAGTGGGCAGATGCCCGCGTGATTCAAGTAGGTCCACCGCTTGGTGACCGGAAAATGTTCCCGGACAAGAGGAGTCGCGGCGGTCGTGGACGTGGCGCTTGTCGCGGTCATCCCGCACCCTCCAATCAAGTGGACGCTATGTCCACTTGATCGAGCGTACGACACAACCGGTCACTACGTCCACTTGTTCCGGATATCCCGGTCAGGTGGCTTGGCTGGCCACCGCCCCAATACGGTGAGACGTATGCAACTGGATGGCTCTGCTCCGAATCAGCCGCAGGCACCGAACCAGCTGGACGTGGCGGTCGTCCAGTTCGCGCCGGGCACCGACCCTTCGGCCAATCTGTCGGCGCTGCGCGAGCACGCGCGCGTGGCAGGCGAGCGGGGTGCCGCGGTGGTCGTCGCGCCCGAATACTCGATGTTTGCCGTCGGCAGGCTCGACGAGCGTGTTGTGGCCGTCGCCGAACCGCTTACCGGGCCGTTCGTCACCGGATTGGGTGCGATCGCCCGCGAATTCGGCGTCCATCTGGTCGCCGGAATGGTCGAACGGGTCGAGGGTGACGACAGCAGGATTCACAACACACTCGTGGTGCTCGGACCCGACGGAAACCTCGGCACGGTCTATCGGAAGGTGCATCTGTACGACGCCTTCGGACACCGCGAATCGGACGTGGTCGCGGCAGGCCCGATAGAGACGCCCGCCATATTCGTCGTCGAAGGTGTGACATTCGGCATGCAGACCTGTTTCGATCTTCGCTTCCCCGAAGGCATCCGCCGGGTGGCCACCGCGGGCGCGCAGGTGCTCGTGTTGCCCGCCCAGTGGATTCCCGGACCCGCCAAGGTGGATCAGTGGACGACGCTGTTGCGTGCCAGGGCCATCGAGAACACCGTGTACGTGGCCGCCGCCGATCAGGCGGCGCCGCGGGGTGCAGGCGCCTCGATGCTCATCGATCCCACCGGTGCGGTGCTCGCCGAACTCGGCGACGAGCCCGGTGTGCTGACCGCGAGCATTGATCTGGCGCGGCTCGCCGAGATTCGCACGACCAACCCCAGTCTCGCGTTGCGCCGATTCGCGATCACAGAGCGCATTTGACCGGGTTGGCCAGCGTCGCGTAGCGACTCGATGGGGGTGGTGGTCGGGAGACGGGTGTGTCAGCGTCGTGTAGCGACTCCATGAGGGGTGGTGGTCGGGTGGCGGGTGGGCGTAGCGTTTTGATGGATGATCTACACCGATCGGGCCTCGGCCGGTCGCGCGCTGGGTGGGCATCTGGAAAACCTGCACGCGACCTACCCGCTGCTGCTCGGTCTGCCACGCGGCGGCGTTCCGGTGGCCGCCGCGGCGCGCGAGATCATCGGTGGCGACCTCGACATTCTGCTGGTCCGCAAGCTCGGGGTGCCGTGGCAGCCGGAGCTGGCGATGGGCGCCATCGGTGAGGGCGGGGTCCGGGTGCTCAATCAAGACGTGTTGGCGCACATCGGGATAACGCCGCAGGAGTTCGCCGAGATCGAGGACGTCGAGCGCGCGGAGCTGGAGCGGCGCAGGCTGGTGTGGCGCGGCGACACCAAGCCGATTCCGTTGGACGGGCGCGACGTCGTGATCGTCGATGACGGCATGGCGACCGGCGCGACCGTGGTGGTCGCGTGCCGGGTCGCCCGGCTGTATCAGCCCGTGCGTCTCGTGGTCGCGGTGCCGGTGTCGTCGGCCGAGGCGTTGCGCAGGGTTGCCGCCGAAGCGGATCAGGTGATCTGCCCGCTGGTGCCGCGCACGCTCGGCGGCGTCGGCACCGTCTACGAGGACTTTCATCAGCTCGAGGATGACGAAGTCACGGCATTGCTCGCGTGAATGTGGTTGACGCGGTGGCTCAGACCTCCGTGATGCCCTTGCGGTGTCGTTGGGCCAGTTCGGCGTAGAAGCCGGGGTTGAGCTGAATCCACATCTGCGCCTGGGTGCCTTCGATGGAGCGCTTGACCTCCGCGGGCGCACCTGCGGCGAGCACACCGTCGGGAATTTCGGTGCCGGGCTGCACCAGCGAGTGCGCGGCGATCATGGTGCCCGCGCCGATCTTCGCCATATCGAGCACCGTGCTGCCATTGCCGACAATGGCTTCCGCACCGACGGACGCGCCATGGAACACCACGCTGTGCGCGATGGTCGCGCCGGGGCCGATCTCCATCGGCACGTCCGGCGGCACGTGCAGCACCGCGTTGTCCTGGATGTTGGCGCGCTCGCGGATGGTGATCGGCGCCAGGTCCGCGCGCAGCACCGCGCCGTACCAGATCGACGCGCCCGCCTCGACCCGCACGTCACCGATCAGGGTCGCGGTCGGCGCGATGAACGCGGTCGGATCGACCTGAGGCCGTTTGCCTTCGAATTCGTAGAGTGGCATTGATACACCGTAAACCCCAGCCGCGCACGGCGGTTCGATCCGTGTGTCTACCAGCGATCGGCGTAGGCGATGGTGCGCTCGGCCGCGGTCACCATCGGGCGCAGCTGTGCGATGAAGCCGTGCGCGGACACCGGGACGATATCGACGTTGGCGCCGGTGCGCACCGAGTAGCGGCCGTCGTCGCTCACGTCGATCCAGCAGAACACCCCGAACGGACGCAGCTCGCCGTTGGCCTGCCTGGCCGACACCACCAACTGGCCGATGCCGTCCCTCGGCTGGCGCAGCAGCCTGCGGATGCGCGCGGGCACCGTCGGCCCGGCCACCGGCACGGTCACCAGGTCCCTGCTGTCCTCGACGACCCTGGCCAGCGGCGCGGTCAAGCGCGGGACGGTGCCTGGCGGATACTCGGGCAGCATCGAAACAACCCGCGCGGTCAGGCTTTTCACGCTGCCGACGAACAGCCGGATGTCACCGCCGCGGTCCGGCGTCGCGCCGGGGCGTTGTGCGGCGACCACCGCGACATTGCCTGCCGCCGCGCCGAGCACCCGCACCGGCCGGACCACCGCGTTCGGCTCCTGGCCCGGTTCGCGTTCGCCGTAGACCTCGATGCGCAGCTCCGGCGCCGCGAGCACGCGCAGCGCCGCCTCCAGATCTGCGTCGAGCACCTGATCGCACCAGGCGGTCAGCGCGGGCAGTTGCGCGTCTCGCTCGACGCTGTCGCGCGCGGACAACCGGACGGCCAGCGGATAGGGCATCCGATCACCATCGGTACGCGCCCACGCGAGTGCGAACTGGTCCGGCGTCAGCGTCCAGTTCACTCCAGCTCGGTCCACTCGCCGAGCACCGGCGGCGTGGTCGGATCGATCGCGCCGATCAACTCACCGCCGTTGTCGGAGGGTTCGAGATAGGTGGGGAGGTCGTCGAAGAGGAAATCGTCGTCCTCCTCGTCGTCGTACTGCGCGGGGCGGGCGGTCGCCGCGTTCGCGGCCACACTGGAACCCGCTCGCGGGGTGTCGCCCGCTGCGATGGCCCCGCCCATCAGGCCGCCCATCGCGCCGGCGCCGAGTCCGGTGACCGCGTCGCTGCTGCTGTGCTGAGTCGCGCGCCGTTGCTCGTCGCGCTTGCGTTGTTCGTCGGCGGTGGCGGTACCGGTCGTTCCAGGCATGGTCGGCACGCTGACCTGCGGAGTGGAGGCCGGGGTGGTCATCGGTGTCGCCGGCGTTGCCGCGGCGGGTGTGCTCGGAGCCTGGGTTGCCGCCGGTGTCGTCGACAGCGCGGACTCCGTCGCGGCCGCCACGGTGACGGGGGAGAGTGCGGGTGTCGAGGGCGCACCGATGTCGGGAACGACGGGGCTGCTCGCCGGGGCGACGGCCGCGGGTTCCTCGGTGTCGGTGGCAGGCTGCTCGGCGGCGATCCGCTCCTCGGTGGTTGTCGCGGCGGCAGCGGGCTGGCTGCCCGCTGCGCCTGTCCCGAGCGGAACCTGCTGTGTCAGTGGCGTTTCCGTGCCGAGGCCAGGTCCGGCGAGCTTCGCGGCAGGCGATCCGCTCGGCGCGGCCTGCGGGTCACCGGCCTGCTGGTCGGGGAACGCGGGCACGTCGGTGCCGGTCGGGATGAACACGCCGGTGTAGATGTCGTTCATCGCGCGCACGACATCCTGGCGGCTGTGCTCGGCCGTCTTCTGATCCGAGGCATTGGTGGTGGCCTGGGTCGGATCCAGCAGGGCCGCACCCAGATCGAGTGCGGTCGCAGGCGGCGCGGACACGGCGGACCGCAGCGCCTCGGCCGCGTCACCGGCTCGGCCGAGCCGTTGCGAAACGACCGCGAGCACGTCCGCGAGTTCCTGCCCGGTTTCCTCGAACGACCGCACCGCCTCGGCCGCGCGGTGCGCACCGCTGCCGCGCCAGCCGTCCGCGATGGCGGCCCGAATCTCGGTGTGCGCCTGGGATACCGCGTCGGCCAGCCCGGCCGCCGAGTCGCCCCAGGCCTGCTGTCCGCTGGCGAGCACCGACGGCTTCAGCAGCTGGACCTTGTCGTGGATGACCTTGTGGGGCATGTTGTCGAAGATCTCGACGGTCGGCGCGTACGCGGGGTCGGTCCGCCGCTGCAGGGACCCATCAGCGTTCCTCGGCAATTTACGCATGCGGCACTCCCGCCACGTCGATCCGATCGACCGCCGACGCCAGCGCCTGGTCGGTCCGCTTGTACGCGGCCGCCGCGGCGCGGAAGGTGATGGCGAGTTCTCTGGCGGCTTCGGCGTACTCCCACAATCGGGTCATCGCGCCGTGCGCCTTGTTCTCGAATCCGGCGCGCAGTGCGTCACCGGAGGCGAACCCGCCGAACCCAGGCAGCGCCGCCGCGTCGTTGAGCACCTTGATCTGTGCCTCGACCTGATCGGCGAGTTCCTCGTAGCGCCGCGCACAGCGCTCGTGCACACCGTCGGCGACCAGCATGCCGTCGATCCACACCGCGCCTTCATCGACGGCCTTGTGCAGCGCGGCGGCGGTGACGCCGGGCGCGGCGACGATCGAGAGATCCGGGCTCCCGACGCCAGTAGCGTTCTCGTTCGATGGCACCTCGCCGTCCCCCTTCCTTGTCTGTGGCACCTTCGGCCTCGCCGAAGGCGCTCAGTTCACGGGCGTCGCGCCAACCCCACGACCACGCCCTGCATCCAGTCCACGATGTCGGCGGCGACCTGTGCGTGTACTGGCTCGTGCAGCAGATCGTGTCCGGCGTCGATGTACTCGTGCAAATCTACCGACTCATGGCGCCGAGTCCATACCCTTATCGCATCAATGGGTGCCCTGCGGTCCTCGACACCGTGCACCGCGAGCACCGGAAGGCTCGGCGGCAGTGGTGTTCCCGCCGCGCCACGGGCGCCGCCGCCGAGTGCCCGCTTCGGCACGCCGGACAGGACGATGCCTGCCACCGTGTCCGCGGCGAGGGCGGGGCGCAGCGGGAGGGCGCGTTCCACGGTCGAGTCGGCCGTGGCCTCGGCCGGGTCCGGCACCGCGGCGCCGAACATGCCGAGCGTGGTGACGGCCCCGAGCGAATGCCCCATCATCAGCAACGGTGGTTGCGGTGCGGTCGCGCGCACGAGCTCGACCATCATCAACGCGTCGGCGACCAGCTCCGACAGGGTGCCCGGTTTACCCGAATCGCCCTCGCTGAGCCCGTGTCCCGAAGTATCGAGCGCCCACATCTCGATATCGGCGGCCTTCAGCGTGCGCGCGAATCGGTGATAGTGGCCGCTGTGCTGGCCCATACCGGGCAGTAACAGGACTGTGGCCACGGTGTTTTCGATCGGCCACCGCCGATAGTGCATCCGGCCGCGCGCGCCGTCGAAATATGGCATGCCCAGATACTGCCAAAGATCCTGCTGCTCAGTGGACTTCATGATTTCCTCGGCTAACGGGGCTAGAATGCCAGCCGATTGCTGTGTCCGCGCCGAGTGACAGAGGTGCCCGTTGAGAAGAATTCCCCGGTCAGGCGCCCTGCTCTGGCCCGCGCTGTTGGTCGCGCTGGCGTGCACCGCACCGGCCGCCGTCGCGGACCCGAGTGCCGGTTCGATCGCCGGGTGCGGGTCTGCGTCGTCCGCGACCGCGGTGCCCGCCGCAGTGCCGATGTACGACTGGTCGGAGAACGTCGGCTATGACGTCGCGGGCAATCTCTGGGTCTCCCGCACCTACCGCGGTGTGGTGCAACGCTATGACCGCTCCGGTGCACTGACCGCGACCGTGCCGGTGGAATTCCCCGGTGCGGTGCGCAGTGGGCCGGACGGGTTGCTCTATGTCGTCTACGGGGACACGCCGACCAGCCTGGTCCGGCCCGGCGGGGTGGTGCGTTTCGATCCGGCGGCCGCGGACCCGAAGCCCGAGGTCTTCGTCTCCGGCGTCGCCACCATGCCCAACGGCGCCGCGTTCGACGCGGACGGCTACCTCTATCTCGGTGCGTCGTTGTCCGGTGTGATCCGGGTCCGCCCGGACGGCAGCATCGACGACGCGTGGACCGCGCAGGCGCCGAAGACGAGTGCGAACGGCGTCGTCGTCCGCGGCCGGATGCTCTATGTGACGTCCAACGGTGGTCCGCTCGGCCGGGTCCTGCGGATCCCGATCGATGCGCCGGGCAGCAGTTCCGCGGTCGCCGACCTGTCGTCGCCGCTGGCCGGTATTCCGGATTTCACCGACGATCTCCTCGTCGATGCGGACGGAATTCTGTATGTGACTACGGTTTTCGGTCAGCTCGTGCGCGTCGATCCGGCCACCGGCGCGAGCTGTGCCGTGCTGAGTGGCGAGCCGATGACCTCGGTGGTCGCGGTGCCTGGACGGCCCGATCAGCTACTGGCGGGCACTGAAAGCGGGGCGGTACTGCGCATTCAGCTCGCGCCGTAGCGTTTCCGGAGCGCTCGACCGCACCGCGTCAGCGGTGTCCGGCGACGGCACGCTCGATTCGTGCTGACGCCGAGCGCAATTGATCGATCAGCGCGGCGGGTTCGTGCACCTCGAAGTCGACGCCGAGGGCGATCAGCCGGTGCGCCAACCATTCCGGTGCATCGTCGCGGAGCGCATCGAGTCGGCAGGTGTGGTCGTCGATCGCACGGAGTTCGTTCGGCTCGCCGCCGAACCGGGCCGCGACCTGTCCCGCGGGCGCGTGAATGGTCACCGATAGCCGGAAAGTCGGCGTACCCCAGTCGGTTCGATGCCCGGCGACATAGGCCGCGGCGTCTGCGGCGGGTAGCTCGCGCGGGGTGATCCTGGCCGCGGTGGGCTGCGGGTTTTCGATGCGGTCGACGCGAAACATCCGCCAGTCGTTGCGATCCAGGTCGTAGCCGACGAGGTACCAGCGGTGCCGGGCCGGCGCGAGGCCGATCGGTTCCGCATGCCTGCGGGTCTGCGTTCCCGCGCCGTCCCGGTAAGCGAAACGTACTCGCTCCCTATTGGTTACGGCCGCGGCGAGCGTGGTGAGCACTTCCGGGTCTGCGGTCGGTCCGGTCTCGCTCGGCAGCGCGAGCGCGGTGCCGAGCACCCGCACTCGGCGGCGCAGCTTGGCGGGCAGGACCTGCTCCAGCTTGGTGAGTGCGCGCACCGACGCGTCCTCGATGCCTGCGACGGCGTAACCCGCCGCGGCCCGCAGGCCCACCGCGATCGCGACCGCCTCGTCGTCCTCGACCAGCAGCGGCGGCAGCGCCGAACCGGCCACCAGGCGGTAGCCGCCCGCAGCGCCCATCGTCGCCTCGACCGGATAGCCGAGTTCGCGCAGCCGGTCGATATCGCGGCGCACGGTGCGATCGGTGACGCCGAGGCGGTCGGCCAATTCACTGCCCGGCCACTCGCGCGGTGTCTGCAGCAGTGAGAGCAGTCGGAGCAGCCGCGCCGAAGTATCGTTCATGAACTTCAGAATTCCAGATAACTAGGACATAGGTAGTCCTATATGGCTCCTACCGTGGTCTTCAGTTCAGCAAACCGGTTAGCCAAGGAGACCCCGATGACCCTCGACCGCACCGAGATTCGCCCGTTCCGAATCGACATCCCGCAGGCCGACCTCGACGATCTGCACGACCGTCTGGCCCGCACCCGTTGGTCGGCGCAGCTGCCGGGCACGGGCTCGGAGCGCGGCGTTTCGGTCGCCTATCTCACCGAGCTGGCCGAGTACTGGCGGACCGGATTCGACTGGCGTGCCCAGGAGGCGGCGTTGAACGAGTTCCCGCAGTTCATCACCGAGATCGACGGCCTCGACGTGCACTTCCTGCACGTGCGTTCGCCCGAGCCGGACGCGACTCCGCTGATCCTGGTCCACGGCTGGCCGAACACCTTCGTCGAGTTCACCAAGACGATCGGCCTGCTCAGCGACCCGCGCTCGCACGGGCTCGATCCGGCGCAGGCGTTCCACGTCGTGGTTCCCTCGGTGCCCGGTTTCGCGTTTTCGGACGGGCCGACGGAGCCGGGGATGACGCCTGGCCGGGTGGCCGACATGTTCCTGGTCCTCATGGATCGGCTCGGGTACGAGCGGTTCGGCGCCCAGGGTGGTGATCTCGGCGCGTATGTCGCGCCCGAGCTGGCGATCGCGGCGCCGGACCGGGTGATCGGCGTACACCTCGATGGCGGCATCGGCATACCGACCGAGGCGGATGTGCCGACGATGTCCGCCGACGAACGTGCCGAATGGGATCTGATGCAGCAGTGGATGACCGGCGTCGACCATCACGCGCTGCTGCGCGTCGCGCCGCAGACCTTCGCGCATGCGTGGACCGATTCCCCGGTCGGCCTGCTCGGTTGGCTGATGCACAAGTTCGACGAGTTCACCTACCTCGCCGAACGGGCCGAGGATGTCATGGACCGCGACGATCTGCTGACCAATGTCAGCCTCTACTGGTTCACCAACACGGCGGGGTCCTCGTCCTGGCCGATGTACAACGGTCTCGGCGCGGACGGGCGGTTCGGGTGGCCGAAGGGACAGAAGCAGGTGCCGACCGGTGTCTATGGTGGTGGCTCCGCGCTGATGCTGCGACTTGCCGAGCGCGACAACACGATCGCGCACTGGCCGGAGGGCAACACCGGCAATCACTTCGTGGCGATGGAGAAGCCGCAGATGCACGTCGCGGATATCCGCGCCTTCTTCGCCAAGCTCCACTGATCCGGAACGAGGCTGTGCGGCACCGTCCTTCGTGGCGGTGCCGCGGTATCAGCTACTCGGCTTGGTGAACTCGCCGTGCACCGCGGCGCCCGCGGGAGCGGTGGGAGTGGTCGGTGCCGCCGGAGCTGGGGCCGGGGCGGGGGCCTGGGCCGGCTCCGGCGCGCGAGCAGGGGCCGGGGCGGGTGCGGGAGCCGGGGCTGGCTGCGTCGAGGTGGCCGGTGCGGATTCCGGCAGCGGACCGGTGATGGTCCCGTTGGGTCCAGGCGTGACCACGCCGGGCCTGTCCGTGTTCAACGGCTTGACCTGGGGCGTTGCGGGCTGGTCCGGCACCATGAAGGTGCCGACGGTCGGTGTCATCACACAGTGCGCGAACGGGTAGTCGATGATGCCCCACATCGAGGCGATCACCGTGCCCGGCCCGCTGTGCACCGTCTTCGACAGTGAGGGCAGCCCGTACTCGGTGATGTCGTCGAGCTGGTCGATCCCGCTCGCGCCGTTGTTGATGTTCAGCCAGGCCACGGCGAGGCCGGAGGCCAGCGGCGTGCCGGGGTGCGCGGGCGTTGCGCTGAACCGCAGGGTGCCCGGCGCGACGTTGAGGTCCTGGCCGTTGTCGACGGTGTCGGTGCTCGCGGCCGCGATGATCGTGGTGATCGGGCCGAGGCTGCCGCAGCCGAAAGTCGGTGCCGCATACGCGAAGGGGGTGAAGGCGCTGGTGACGTCGCGCAGCGCGGAGACATCGGCGAGCTTGGTGTACTGCGTGAGCGCGGCGACGCCGGTCTGTGCGACCGGGTCGGGGCCTGCGGTCGCGGTGAGATGGGTGAGCGCGGCGTCGATCGGCGATGGCGCGGGATCGGCGGCGGCGGAACCGCCAACGGTCAGTGCGGCGCCGATGCCGAGCGCTGTCATGGCCGCTGCGGCGCGTGCGATGGTCATGCCGTTCACTCGTACTCCTCGATCCCCGAGCCTCTGGGGTCCCCAACCCACGTGCAGCAACGTACCAGTTCGCCAGAAATACCGCCCGGGTAGCTGGGCTGTTCACCTCGAGGTGACCAGGCTACGCGTGTCCTACCGGTGTGATCCAGTCGACAGTGGGAGATTACCGGAGGGTAGTTTGGACGGCGGACGTACGAGACACAGACGGAGCTGCGTATGAAAATAAGCCTGTCCCCCGACGAGGTCGCCTTCCGCGACGAACTGCGAAAGTTCTATCGGACCGAGATTCCCGCCGACATTCGTGAGCGCTTCAAGTACGGCAACGAGCTGTCCCGCGACGAGATCGTCCGTACCCACAAGATCCTCAACGAGCACGGCCTCGCGGTGCCGAACTGGCCGGTCGAGTGGGGTGGCAAGGACTGGACTCCGATGCAGCGCCATCTCTGGCAGGACGAGATGCAGCTCGCCTCGGTGCCGGAGCCGCTCACCTTCAACGCGCAGATGGTCGGCCCGGTGATCGCGCACTTCGGCTCCGACGAGCTCAAGCAGCGCTTCCTGCCCGCCACGGCCGCGCTGGACATCTGGTGGTGCCAAGGCTTTTCCGAGCCGGACGCAGGCTCCGACCTCGCCTCGCTGCGCACCACCGCGGTGCGCGACGGCGATTCCTACATCGTCAACGGCCAGAAGATCTGGACCACGCTCGCGCAGTATGCGGACTGGATCTTCTGCCTGGTCCGCACCGATCCGAACGCGCCGAAGAAGCAGGCAGGCATCTCGTTCCTGCTGTTCGACGTGAAGTCGCCCGGTGTCACCATCCGCCCGATCAAGCTGATCGACGGCGGCTACGAGGTGAACGAGGTGTTCTTCGAGAACGTCAGGGTGCCCGCCGATCAGCTGGTCGGCCAGGAGAACATGGGCTGGACCTACGCCAAGTTCCTGCTCGGCAACGAGCGCACCGGCATCACCGGCGTCGGCCGCACCAAGGTGAAGATCGGCATCGCGAAGGAGTATGCGGCGCAGACGAAGTCCGGCACCGGAACGCTGCTCGAGGATCCGTTGTTCGCGGCGCGGGTCGCCGAGCTGGAGAACGAACTGCTCGCGCTCGAGCTCACCCAGCTGCGCGTGGTCTCCAATTCCTCGGACGGCAAGCCGAATCCGGCATCGTCGGTGCTGAAGCTGCGCGGCTCGGAGCTGCAGCAGGCCACCACCGAACTGCTGCTCGATATCGCGGGCCAGGACGCGCTGCCGGTCGGCGCCGACGAGATCGCCTCGCCCGGTTGGGCGCAGCGCAGCGGACCCGGCTACCTGAACTACCGCAAGACAACCATCTACGGAGGCTCCAGCGAGGTGCAGCGCACCATCATCGCCTCCACGATCCTCGGATTGTGAGGCGCCGCCATGGATTTCGATCTCACCGATGAACAGGAAATGCTGCGCGACACGGTCCGTGACCTGCTCGCGCGCAACTACGACGCCGAAACCAGGCTCAAGGTCACCGATTCCGAGCTCGGCTGGAGTCGCGAGGTATGGCAGCAGCTCGCCGAACTCGGCGTGCTCGGGCTGAGTTTCACCGAGGAGGACGGCGGTGTCGGCGCCGGTCCGGTGGAAACCATGGTCGTGCTGGAGGAGGTCGGGCGCAGGTTGGCGCCGGAGCCGATCCTGGACGCGGTCCTGGTGCCTGGCGGCTTGATCGCACAGGCAGGCACCGCCGAACAGCGCGCGCGGGTGCTGCCCCAGGTCGCGGCGGGCACCACATTGCTCGCCTTCGCGCATGCCGAGCCCGGCGTGCGCTGGCCTGCCACCGAACTGGCCACCACGGCTGTCCCGCAGGGGGATTCGTACCTGCTGAGCGGCACCAAGAATCCGGTGGCACACGGCGACTGCGCCGACCAGCTGGTGGTCAGCGCGGAGCTGCCCGGCGGTGCGACCGGGCTGTTCCTGGTCGACCCGAATGCCGAGGGCGTGCTGCGCAAGTCCTACCGCACGGTGGACGGGCAGCGCGGAGCCCAGCTCGAATTCGACAAGGCCCATGGCGAACTGCTCGGTGGCGCCGACGCAGCCGACGCGATTCGCGCGGTGCAGGCGCTGGCGCAGGCGAGCCTGTGCGCGGAATCCGTCGGCGCGATGGAAGAAGCGTTGCGGTTGACGACCGACTATCTCAAGCAGCGCAAGCAGTTCGGGGTCACCCTGTCGAAGTTCCAGACGCTCACCCAGCGCGCGGCGAACATGTACGTTTCGCTGGAACTGGCGCGCAGCATCAGCCTGTACGCCACCGCGGCACTGGCCGACGGTGTCGACGACCCGGTCGTCGGGTCACGGGCACGGCTCCAGATCAGCCGCTCGGCGCGGCACATCGGTCAGGAGGCCATCCAGATGCACGGCGGCATCGGTGTCACCGCGGAATATCCGGTCGGCCACTACGTGGCCAGGTTGACCGCGATCGAGCGCACGCTCGGTGGCGGTATGGCACACCTGCGGGTGCTCAGCGCCCGGGTCGGCGAGTACGAGCTGCCGGAGCTGTGAACCGCTGCGGTGGTGCGTGATTCACGCACCACCGCGGGCTCGGGTCAGTCGTGTTCGCCGGACGGCGGCGCCGGGCGCGTCGTCACGTCCGGTTCCGACGTGCTCGGTTCGGTCGTGGTCCGCGGCGTGGTCGGGCGTGGCGTGGTGGCGGGCCGCGTCGGCCTGGTCGTCGTTTCGGGGTCGCTCGGCGTCGGATCCTCGTGCGGGGCAGGCGCGGTCGGCTCGGCACTCGGTGTCGGTTCCCCCGACGTGGTGGTGGCGAAGCCGGTGAACGGGGTCGCGTGCGGTGCCTGGTAGGGGGCGATCTGCCAGGTCGGTGACGGCGGGATCAGCACCGTCGGCGCGGTCGTCGACACGCCCTCGCGGGCGGCGGCGGGCGCGATGTACGGGTCCGACTGCAGCGGTGGGGGGTCGACGTGGGTGTCGTTCCTGCCGATGCCGCAGGCGCCGATGAGGACGAGTCCGAGAGAGACCGCTCCTGCGGCAATCGCTGGACCGGCGATCTTGGTCCGGGGATTCTCCATCGGTGACACTCTCCTCGTTCGAGTGCGCATCACCTTACTCGAGCACGGTCGACCGAGCCAGGCGAAGCGGTCGCCTGTGATGCGCATAATGGACGTATATAAAACACTCGCAATTCAGATATCGAATTGGTCACTTCGGCGTGTCGCGGGCACGTGTCGCTGTCATGCGGCCCGACGTAGTCGTAGCGTGTGAGCAAAGTTACGCGTGAGACGCCTGTACCCAGATGAGAGAAGCGTTGTCTGATGAACGCGGCATTGGTTCTCTGATCGGCGTCATCGAGGAGTTGATGATGGGAGCTTACTCGACAACGTCGCAGCAGGAGTCGTCCGCGGCCGCGAAAAATGCGGTGTCGGCTACTTCGCAGCATCTCGTGTCGAATCGGTCAGCGCGCACGCTGTCCACGATCATTTCGCGGACACTGGCCTGGCTTATTTTCCTCGGCGGCATCGTCGGGGCGGTCCTCGGCATCGCAGGCCTGCACGTCGAAATCACGGTCGCCGGCCTGATTCTCGCGTGCACCGCAGGGTTGATCCTGCTCAAGCTGCGCAGGCGCGACGGCGGCGGCAACGAAACCGATTAGGGCGCGTCACGCATTCGACGCCTACCGTGATGATCTATGAGGATCGAGATCACCACGGACGCGGCCGAGTACCGCTCGCGCACCGAGCAGTTCCTGCTTCGTGATCCGTTGCGGCACACCGTGATGACCACGAGCATCGCCAGTCATGTGGCCGGCATGCACGGCCCGGTCGCGACACCGCACTTCCTCTCCTTACACGCCGACGACGCGTCCGTGGTCGGCGCCGCGATGCGGGTCGACGGCCGGGACATCTATCTCGGCGAACTCCCCGACGGCGGCGCGGTCGCGGTGGCCGACGCGCTGGCCGAGGTGATCCCGGAAAACGGTGGGGTGGAAGGCATCATCGCCGACGCCACCGCCTTCGCCGAGCGCTGGAGCGCACTGCACGGCGTCGGCTTCCACGAGTCCTACACCACCCGGCTCTACCGGCTCGGCGCGTTGCGCGTTCCCGATGTGCCGGGAAGTCTGCGCCGGGCAACAGAATCCGACGCCGCGCGGTGCGTCGAATGGGCGGGCGCGATGCGCGTCGAGACGGGAATCTCGCCGCGCACGCAAGACGACGCGGTCATCCGCAACCGGGTCGCGGCGGGCTTCCTGTGGTTCTGGGAACGCGACGGGCGCCCGATCAGCATGGCGTCCAATCAGATTCCGGTGCACGGCTGGTCCCGCATCAGCCTCGTGTACACCCCGCCGGAAGAGCGTGGGCGCGGCTACGCCAGCGCGGTCACCGCGCATCTCGCGCAGCTGTTGCGCGCGGACGACCTGAACGTCTGCCTGTTCGCCGACATGGCCAACCCCACCTCCAGCAAGATCTACCAGGCCATCGGGTTCCACCCGACCCACGAATTCGTGCACCACGCCTTCGATTAGGGCGCGGCTCAATTCAGCGGTGCGTCCGTCCACCACTGCATGAACTCGGCGTCGGTGGCGATGAAACCGGCGCTGTACATCAGGATCGACGCCCGCTGCGGGTCCGCCGTGAACGCGGTGACCATCCGCGGGCGCAGCCGATTGCTGTCGCGCAGTGTGTAGTTGGTGTATTCGTGTCCGTGGTTGGTCGCCGTGCTCCGGTCGTTGGCAGGCAGCCCGTCGAGCGCGGACTGCGCGTCGGCGGGGGCGGCGTAGAGGTAGAAGGCCCAGGCGGCCTTGTTCGGGCCGCCGAAGCACCGCCACATGACCACCCAGGTGCCGAAGGTGGGATCGTCGGGTTCGGCGATGGCGTCGCTCGGCTGATAGGCGAAGCAGCCTGCCTTGTTGTATCCCGTGCCGGAGTGGACCAGCTGCTGCGCAGTGGTTTTGGGCAGCATGCCGGGGAACTCGCTGCTGAGTTTCGCGGCGTTCGCGCCGACGACGGCGCGATCGGCGGTGGTCGGTGGCGCCGAGGTAGCGGGCGCTGTGGTCGCGGCGACGCTGGTCGCCGCGGTGGTGTTCGCCGTGGTGGTGTTCTGCGCACGGGTTGTGCTCGAGGGGTGGGTCGAGCCGGGTGCCGGGCTTTTGGCCAGCGAGAACGCGGCGATCGTTCCGACGAGACCGACGGCAAGGACGACGCCGACGGCCGCACCGACCGAGGACCGGCGGCGCGAGCGCCGAACCGGCTCGCGGCGCCGGTAGTCGAGAGGTGTTTCGGGCGAGGCGTATTCGGCGCCCCGCTGGTGCTGCGGCATGGACGACTGTTGCGGCATGGACGACTGTTGCGGCATGGACGACTGTTGCGGCATGGACGACTGTTGCGGCATGGACGACTGCAGCGGCATCGACGGCGGCAGCGAGATCGACGACTGCTGTGGCATCGGCGGCGGTGTGAACCGGGCAGGCGCGAACTGCGCGGGCACCGACTGCGGCGGCGCGGTCAGCGCGCGCACGGCGGCGTCGGCGAATTCGACGCAGGAACCGAACCGCTCGTCGGCCCGCTTCGCCATCGCCTTGGCCAACACCGCGTCCAGCGCCGTAGGCAGGCCGGGGCGCAGCCTGCTGACCGGTGGCGGTGGCATCATCATGTGTGCCTGGATCACCGCGACCGGGTTGGTCGCGTCGAACGGCACGGTGCCGGTCAGCAGTCGAAACAGCGTGCAGGCCAACGAGTATTGATCCGACCGGTGATCGAGCACCGCGCCCGACAGCTGCTCCGGTGACGCGTAGGCCAGCGTGGCGGTGAACGTGCCGGTCTGGGTGAGCCGTCCGGTGTCGTCCCGGAAGCGGGCGATGCCGAAATCGGTGAGAAACACCCGCTGATCGGGGCCCCCGCTACCTTCCAGCAAGATATTGGCCGGCTTCACATCGCGATGCAGCACGCCGTTGCGGTGCGCGAAATCGAGCGCCTTGGCGGTCTCGGCGATGATCCGCACGGCACGCGACGGCGGTGAGGTCGTCGCGTCCACGGCGGTGGCGTCGGTGCCGTCGATGTACTGCATCGAGATCCAGAGCCGCTCGTCTTCGACGCCGCGGTCGAACACCGTCACGATGTTCGGGTGGTCCAGCCGGGCAACCAGGTCCGCCTCCCGCTCGAAGCGGGTGCGAACTTCTTTGTCGCCGAACAATTCCGGGTTCAGCAGTTTCATCGCGGTCAGCCGAGGCAGCCGCGGATGCCTGGCCAGGTACACCGATCCCATGCCGCCCCTGCCGAGCAGGCGTTCGATGGTGTACCCGGCGAAGATCTCTCCGGTGATCAGCATGCGCTAGTTCAGCGGCGCCGAGCGCCACCAGCGCAAGGTCGGGTCGAGGGAGCCTGCATCGCTGGTGTACATCACGTACTGGGCGCGGTCGGGGTCGCCGGTGAACAGGGTGACGATCTTGGCCCCACTGGACTCGAATTTGTAGTTGGTGTAGGACTTTCCGCCGTTGGTGTCCATCGACTTGGTGTTGTTCGGCAGCTTGTTCACCACCGCCTGCGCGTCGGCGGCGGACTGGTAGACGTAGATGCGGTAGAACGGATCCGAGCTCTCGCCACCGCCGTAACAGCGCCACTGCCAGGCCCATTTGCCGAAGTCCGGGTCGCCTGCGCTCGGGTCGGGCACGTAGCTCGTTCCGGTCTCCCAGCACTTGGCGCCGTTGTAGCCGACCTCCTCGGATTTGCTGGCGGGCACCATGCGCGGGAATTCGGCGCTGATCGAGTCCGCGGTCGCAGGCACGGTGGTGCCCGGCGCGGACACGCTGGTCGTCGGGCCATCGGTCGTCGTTGTCGAGTCGGTGAGCGCGCCGATCAGGCCGAGCGTCACCAGGATCAGGATCACGCCCGCGAAGCAGATGGCGATGATGAGGCCGACATTGGACTTCTTCGGCGGCCGTCCGGGCCCGCCCGCGTGCTGCCTGGGTGGCGGCGGTGGCGTGAAGTGAGGTCCGGACTGCGGGCCTTGGTACGGCGCGGTCGGCTGATAGCCGCCGGGCTGCGCCACCAGGGTGGCCGGCGGTGGCGTCGAGTATTGCGGTCCGGCAAGGTGATTCGGGCCGCTCGTCGGCTGACCGTAGGGCGCGGGCGGTGGTGTGCCCATGACGTGGTTCGGCGGCCCGGTTGTCGGTCGTGGTCCCGTGGTCGGTCGCGGTCCGGTCACCGGCGTCGGCGGCGCGGTGAACGGACGTGGCCCGCCGACCACCGGCAGCGCGGGGGCACTCGGCGTGGTGAGCGCGTGCTTGGCGGCGGCGGCGAACTCCGCGCAGGTGGGGTAGCGGTCGTCAGGACGCTTCGCCATTGCCCTGGCCAGCACGCTGTCCAGCGCGTAGGGCAGGCCGGGACGGCGGCTGCTCAGTGCGGGCGGCGCGCCTTGCAAATGCCCCTGGATCACCGCGGCCGGGTTGGTCGCCGAGAACGGGCCGGTGCCGGTGAACAACCAGAACAGCGAGCACGCCAGCGAATACTGGTCCGACCGATGGTCGAGCGCCGAGCCGGTCAGCTGTTCGGGCGACGCGTACGCCAGCGTGGCGGTGAAGGTGCCGGTCTGGGTGAGGTGGCCGGTGTCGTCGCGGAAGCGGGCGATGCCGAAGTCGGAGAGATACACCCGCTCGCCGCGGCCGCTGCCCGACCTGGCCAGCAGGATGTTCGCGGGCTTCACGTCGCGATGCAGCACGCCGATGCCGTGCGCGTAGTCGAGTGCGTCCGCGGTTTCCTTGATGATCTGCACCGCCCGCTCGGGCGGCAGCGTCTGCGGTTGCACCGAGGCGGCGTCGATCCCGTCGATGTATTGCATCGAGATCCACAGCTGTTCTTCCTCGAGCCCGCGGTCGTAGACCGTGACGATGTTCGGGTGATCGAGCTGAGCGACCAGATCCGCCTCCCGTTCGAACCGCGCCCGCACCTCCTTGTCGAAGAACATCTCCCGGTTCAGCAGTTTGAGCGCGGTCAACCGCGGCAGCCGAGGATGTTTCGCCAGGTAGACCGAACCCATGCCACCGCGACCCAGTTGCCGCTCGATGACATAGCCGGCGAAAACATCACCGCTGGCCAGCATGTCTGCTCCACTTCCCGCCGCGCGCCGGGACCCACCGACGAACAGGCGCACAGCATAAGAACGCGTGATCGGGCACGGGCCGGACCACGGAAAACATCGAAACCATAGCAGTACTCACCAGCGGATCGGTCGCGGGCGAAAGCAGGGTAACCACAGCAACATTCGATAGCGAAACGCTATTGTCGAAGGCTGGGTGGCCGGTGGTGCTGGCTGTCGTCATGGCGCCGAACCAGGGCGGCGGTGCAGGTCGGGCAGCTCGATGGTGCCTGGGCGCAGGCGGCGCCGCGGCGGCAGGAAGCTCGGCGGCGGAACCGATCTCGGCCGCGGCGGCGTGGATGTCGTTGGCGGCGGCGTCGATTCGGTGGCCGCCGCGACGGCGGTGGCGTTGTCGCCCTGCGCGGGGGCATCAGGTTGATGCCCGTTTCGCTGCGGGCCGCCGGTCGCGAGGGCGTGCCGAGCGGCCGCGGCGAAGTGCGCGCAGTCGTCGAACCGGTCGGCGGGCAGCTTCGCCATCGCCCGCGCCATGACCGCGTCCAACGCCGTCGGCAGGCCGGGCCGTACCTGGCTGAGCAGCGGCACCGGCGCATACAGATGGCTGTTGACCACCGCGACCGGGTGCGCGCCCGGGTAGGGCGCGGCGCCGGTCAGCAGCCAGAACAGCGTGCACGCCAGCGAGTACTGGTCGGCCCGGTCGTCCAGCGGGTGCCCGGTCAGCTGTTCCGGTGCGCCGAACGCCAGCGTCGCGGTGATCGAACCCGATGAGCTCAGCGTGCTGTCGCTGCCGCGGACGCCTGCGATGCCGAAATCGGTGAGCAGCACCCGTTCCGGCTGTCCGATCGGCGCTTTCGCCAACAAAATGTTGGCGGGCTTGACGTCTCGGTGCAGCACCTGATTGGCGTGCGCGAAGTCGAGCGCGACCGCGGTGTCGCTGATGATCTGCACGGCGCGGCCCGGCTCCAGCACGTTCACATCGGCGCAGGAGGCGTCCGCACCGGGCACGTACTGCATGGAGATCCACAGCTGCCGATCCTCGGCGCCACGATCGAACACCGTGACGATGTTGGGATGGTCCAGCTGTGCCGCGAGGTCGGCCTCCCGCTCGAAGCGGCGGCGGATCTCGACGTCGGTATAGAGCTCGGGCTTCAGCAGTTTCAGCGCGGTCAGCCGCGGCAGCCGCGGATGGCGGGCCAGGTAGACGGTGCCCATGCCGCCACGGCCGAGCACACGCTTGATCACATAACCTGCGAAGACATCGCCGGGATGCAACACGGTTTTCACCCCCTCATCGGGTACGGCGCGCGGATACTACCGATGTATCTCGTTGGGCCGACGGGATGCAACAGATCCCCGCGCCGCATCCTTGGAATGCTGTCGGTGGTGGTCGTTAAGCTGGCCCCTATGCGCATTGGAGCACACGTCCGGCTCGACGGCGACCCGATCGGCTTCGGTGAGAAACTCGGCGCCGACGTCATCCAGATGTTCGTCGTCGACCCCCAGAGCTGGGACAAGCCGGCACCGCACCCGCGGGCCGATGAGATCCTGGCAAGCTCGATCGACCTGGTGGTGCACTCGTCCTATCAGATCAATGTGGCGAGCCTGAACAATCGGCTACGGATGCCGTCGCGCAATGCGGTAGCCCAGCAGGCAAAGGCCGCAGCCGATCTCGGCGCGTTCGGCTTGGTCGTCCACGGTGGGCACGTGCGCTCCGACGCCGAGCTGGACACCGGAATCGACAACTGGCGCAAGCTGTTCGAGCGTCAGCAGGACAAGGGCGGCTTCGCGGTGCCGATCCTGATCGAGAACACCGCAGGCGGTAACCACGCCATGGCTCGGCATTTCGACTCGATCGCGCGATTGTGGGATGCCGTAGGCGATTTCGGCGCGGGATTCTGCCTGGACACCTGTCACGCGTGGGCGGGCGGCGAGGAGCTGATCGGTGTCGTCGATCGCATCAAGGCGATCACCGGCCGAATCGACCTGGTGCACTTGAACTCCTCCCGCGACGAGTTCAATTCCGGCGCGGACCGGCATGCGAATTTTGCCGACGGGACGATCGATCCGCAGTTGCTCGCCGAGGTGTGTAAGACCGCGGATGCGCCGGTGATTTTGGAGACGCCTGCCGAAGGGGTTGCCGACGATATGGCGTACCTGCGGGAGCACCTCGGCTGAGGGTGGTGAGCACGTCCTGGGCGCGAATGGACGAAGTAGATAGAGCTTGGGGCAGTAGGTGGATAGCGCTCGAGGCAGTGGATAGATAGAGGTCGAGGCAGTAGGTCGAGAAGTATCAGGTGGGGCCCGGTTTGAGGGTGGCCGACAGGGCGAGAACCATGGTGATGTGCGTGGCGATGGGGGATGCTGGCCGCGGTGGGTGAGATGCTGGCCGCGATCGGGTGGCCAGGATTTGTGTTGCGTGTGTGGGGACTGGCTGGTTCGTTGGCGCTGCAGCTCAGCTAATCGCTGAGCTGCAGCGCCAGGTACGGGCGGAATCGCCGGAACGCGTTGTGGATCAGCGACACCAGCGATGGTGAAGAAGTCGACCGGGCTGCGGGATCGGTACCTCACAAAGGCCGACCCTACGGTGAGGCATGCGAGCGCCGGGCGACGTAGCCCACGCCCTTTGCCGTCGACGTCGCTCGTGGATCCGCACTCTTTCTGTGAATCCGCACTGGTTCTAGTGATCCGCACTCATTCAGGGCGCCCAGAACGAGTGCGGATGCACAGAGGCGGTGCGGATTTTCGTTGGGGGCGCAGGCCGTCCGCCGCAGCCCTCTGTACACCCAGAGTTCCAGGCACACTCACAGACCGCTCATGCGGTCCACAAGCCTTGCAACCTCTGTGGACAATATGAACGGTCTGTGGAACCGCCCCATGGTTGGGATCAGGGCGAGGTAGGCCGTCCGATGGGCCTGTGGGACGGTCGCCCGCGGATGGCCATGCGGCATGACTGCGTTCGTCGGTTGATGACGACAACGCCGAGAAATGCGGTACAGCAACCAGTCTCGGGTTGGCAGCCGTTCACGCCCGCCGGATTCGCACGGCGAACATTGCGGCGTCCCGCTCGAGCAGCCACCACCTCACGAGTGGGACATGGTGGAGGCGACACGCCGTAGACGCCTCCACCATGTCCCACTCGCGGGCTCATCCTCGGCGAACGGGGCACGGGCGAGGTGTGCGGAGAGGGGTGGTTGGGATCAGGGCGACGGAAAGGCTGGTGGGGGTGGCGGATTCGGTGTGTGGTGAGAGTGCAGCACAGGATCTCGACAGCGAAGGTGAGCTCATGACGGTCGCATCAGTACTCGGCACGGTTTCGGTGACCAAACTCGGCGCGCGGATCGGCGCTCAGGTCGGCAACGTCCGGCTCGGCGGTGATCTGGACGGGTCGACGGTCGAGGCGATTCGGCGGGCGCTGGTGGCGCACAAGGTGATCTTCTTCCGCGGCCAGGATCACCTGGATGAGGACGGGCAGTACGCGTTCGCGCAGCTGCTCGGCAGCCCGACCACGCCGCACCCGACGGTCACCTCGCACGGGGTGAAGAGCCTGGCCATCGATTCCGAGCACGGCAAGGCCAACAGCTGGCACACCGATGTCACGTTCGTCGATCGGGTTCCGAAGGCGTCGATCCTGCGCGCGGTGCACCTGCCGACCTACGGTGGATCGACGACGTGGGCCTCCACCGTCGCTGCATACGAGTCGCTGCCCGAGCCGCTCAAGCGGCTCGCCGAGAGCCTGCGCGCGGTGCACACCAACGTCTACGACTACGCCGACCGCGCGGTCGAGCCGCTGCGGCCGAAGACCGAGGCCTATCGGGCCGAGTTCGAATCGAGCTACTTCGAGACCGAACATCCGGTGGTCCGCGTGCATCCGGAGTCCGGCGAGCGAGCGCTGCTGCTCGGGCATTTCGTCAAGCATTTCGTCGGACTGTCCGCCACCGAATCCCAGGCGCTGTTCCGGCTGTTCCAGGACCGGGTGACCCGCCTGGAGAACACGGTTCGCTGGAACTGGTCGCCCGGTGACGTTGCGATTTGGGACAACCGCGCGACGCAGCACTACGCCATCGACGACTACGACGACCAGCCGCGCAAGCTGACCCGCATCACGCTGGCCGGCGATATCCCGGTCGGTGTCGACGGCGCCGCGAGCGTCGTGCACACCGGCAACGCCGAGCACTATTCGATCGTCGAGGAACCGGTCCGGCTTGCCTCATGAACGGCTTTTGCGCGGTTTACCCGCAGGGCCCGCCGCGGTTGCGGGGTCGTGCGGTTGCACCGCCGCGCCCGGCGAACGGTATACGTTGATCGGGTGAGCGAAGCGATCCCGGATACTGGTGCGATGAGTATTCGGCCGTTGGACGGTGTCCGCGTCCTGGAGCTGGGCAATTACATTGCCGCGCCGACCGCGGGGCGCATTCTCGGCGACTTCGGCGCCGAGGTGATCAAGGTGGAGCGGCCGCAGGCGGGCGATGAATTGCGCAACTGGCGGTTATACGGCGGCGACACCTCGATGCTGTACCGGACCGTCAACCGGAACAAGAAGTCGATCACCCTCGACCTACGCACCGAGGCAGGCCGCGGCGTCGTGCTCGACCTGATCCGGCGCTGCGATGTGCTGCTGGAGAATTTTCGCCCAGGGATGCTGGAGAAGTGGGGGCTCGGGCCCGAGGTGCTCAACGAGGTCAACCCCGACCTGGTGATCACCAGAATCTCCGGCTACGGGCAGACCGGTCCGCACGCGTCGCGGCCCGGCTTCGCCGCGGTCGCCGAGGCGATCGGCGGTCTGCGTGAGTTGATGGGTGACCCGGACCGGCCGCCGGTGCGCACCGGGGTGTCCATCGGCGACTCGATCGCGGGCATCTATGCCGCCTTCGGCACCGTGATGGCGCTGTTCCAGCGCGAGCGCAAGCCCGCGGGACAGGCGCCGATTCCGTTGCGGGAGCGCATCATCGACGTCGCGCTCAACGAGACGATCCTGTCGGTGATGGAATCGCTGGTGCCGGACTACCTCGCCTACGGCATCAACCGCGAGCGCGTCGGCGGGCTGGTCGAGGGCATCGCGCCGAGCAACGCCTACCCGTGCAGCGACGGCGTCAGCATCATCATCGGCGGCAACGGCGACGCTATCTTCCAGCGCTACATGCAGGTGATCGGCCGCCCTGATCTGGCGGCCGACCCGGACCTGCACGACAACGCGGGCCGCTGGCGTCAGCACGAGCGCCTGGACGCGGCGATCGCCGAATGGACCGTGCAGCACACCCGCGCCGAGGCATTGAAACTGCTCGAAGCGGCCGGTATCCCGTGCGGTCCGATCTATACTGCCGCCGACATCGTCGACGACGAGCAGTACAAGGCGCGCAACATGATTCAGCCCTTCTCGGTGGACGTCGGTGCGGCGGAACCGAAAACGGTCGGTTTTCCAGGCATCGTCCCGGTGATCGGCGAACAATCCCTGCCTATCCGCAATGTCGGCCCCGACCTCGGCGAGCACACCCGCGAGGTGCTGTCGGGCCTGCTCGGCATGAGTGACGCCGAGATCGATGCCCTTCAGGAGGCTTCATGATGCATCGGCACTCCCGCACGACACCGGAGGCTTCATGAGTTACAGGCGAGAAGATCGGCGACGGCCACCGGGGCGGGGTGCCCGCGATGTGCGGTCGCCGGGGTTCACCAGGCCGACGGTGCATCCGAACCCGGCGGGCGTGCACGAAAAGCCTTGGGGCGGCGTGATGTGCGCACCGCGGCAGGAGCGAGACGAGCGGTGACCACCGCGATCCTGCGCGATGTGACGCTGCGAGATGGCTTGCAGCTCACCGGAAAGGTACTGCCGGTCGAGCGCAAGGTGGACATCGTCCGGCGGCTGCTCGCGCTCGGTGTGCCCGCGCTGGAGATCGGTTCGATGGCGCGGCCCGATCTGGTCCCGCCCATGGCGAACACGATGGAGCTCATCGGCGCGTTGAGTCCCGAAGAGCTGCAACGCTGTTGGGTGTGGGTGGCGACGCCGCGCCATGTGGAGAAGGCGGCCGCCGCGGGCGTTCGGCATTTCCAGTACTGCTTTTCGGTGTCGGATGCGCACAACAAGGCCAATATCGGGCGCACCACCGAGGACAGCGTCGCGGCTATGCCCGATGCGGTGCGCCTTGCCGAGCAGGCGGGTGGCTCGATCCAGCTGTGCCTGGCCACCAGCTTCACCTGCCCGTTCGACGGTCCGGTCGATCCGGAGCGGGTGCTCGCGATCGCGAACGACCCGCGCACCGAGGGCGCGGGGGACATCGTGCTCGCCGACACGCTCGGCCAGGCCAATCCGGCCGAGGTCGCCGCGTTGGTCTCCGCCGTCCGCACGCGAACTCCGCAGCGCCGCATCGTCTTTCACGGCCATGACACCTGGGGGATGGGTGTCGCGAACACCCTTGCCGCGATCGAGGCGGGCGCGACGATGGTCGACGGTGCGCTCGGCGGCCTCGGTGGCTGCCCGTTCGCGCCCGGCGCCAGCGGCAATACCGCCAGCGAAGACCTCCTGTTCGCCACCCGGCCCGAGTGGTTCACCCCAGCTACCCTTGCCGCGCTCGTCGGCCTTGCCGAGGATCTGCTCGCCGATCTCGGCGAACCGAATCGTTCTCGCGCCGCGGAGGGTGCACGTTCCAAGGCGGAAGCTTTCAGATGGGTTGTTGCGCAGCGCACACGGTAAACATCCAGACAGCTTTTCGAAGTTCGACGTATGCGGCAATCCGGTCTATTACAGGTTGGGCGTGGAATATGCAATCGCCGATGATGTGACAATGACGCTGCGATGATGCGGAGATGCCCTCTCCGCCTTTGGTTTTGACCATGCTTTGTGTGGCACGTGTCGCTGAACAGGCGTCGACTCGCCGTAGAGCGCAACATTGTGACTCAAATCTCACGTTAGCCAATGAGTTGCCACCATGGAGTATTGGTGACGTGCCGAGGAACGAACGGTGAACGGCCACGGCCCAGGGTTGATTGCACAACGAGGATCAGCACCGATTGTCCATGGCAGCACGGAGATTTTCCCGCGAATTCTCAGTTACTTAGCAGATGGACACATGTCCATGAAGGGGCATTCAGTCTGACGGCTCCGTGATATCTCTATCGGGTCGACATCGAGGTAGGTGTCGGTCCGTTCCTATGAGATGGGGAAAATCCTTGAAGAAGTTCCGTACTTTCGGTGCCGTGTGTCTCGCTGCCGCTGCCATCAGCATGTCCGGCGCCGGCCTCGCGCAGGCCGCCGGCGAGACCCCGGCCGCGCCGGCCACCGGTTCGGCGTTGCTCCTCGAAGGCATCGTCAAGGCCCTGAATGGCGGCAGTGGCGCGATGTGCCCGGGTGGCGCCCTCTGCCCCAAGCCGTAGTCGACCACGGGGGCTCGGTGTGATGGGCACCGAGCGGCCCGCCGACTTCTGCACTCGAATCCGACCCTGTTGTTCGACGGGGTCGGATTTTTGTGTTCCGGTGACGTTTTCGCAGCTACGCACTCCATCGTGACAAGCAACGCGAAAATACTTCGCGCGCACCTGGTGCCCGCCCGTACCATTCCCCGCATGTTCAGCTACGCCATCGCCGCATCGTCCGCAGTCGCGGGCGCGATGGCTGCTGCCCTGGCAGCCTCGGCCGCACCGGCCGCGCTGCTCGACGGCGCCCGAAGCTGACCTTCCCCGGGATGTCCCGGGACCTCGGACGGGGAAGGTCCCCCCGTCGCATGAGGTCCCGCTCGACACCGTCGGGCACGCTCGTGCCCGCAGGGCAGCCAGGAAACAACATGTCCAAGAAGACCTATGTCCGCACCAAGCCGCACCTCAACATCGGCACGATGGGCCACGTCGATCACGGCAAGACCACCCTCACCGCGGCGATCACCAAGGTGCTCGCCCAGCGCGGTGGCGGCAGCTTCGTGCCGTTCGACCGGATCGATCGCGCGCCGGAGGAGGCGCAGCGCGGCATCACCATCAACATCGCGCACGTCGAATACGAAACGGCCACCCGGCATTACGCGCACATCGACATGCCGGGTCACGCCGACTTCGTGAAGAACATGATCACCGGCGCCGCCCAGCTCGACGGCGCCATCCTGGTGGTCTCCGCGCAGGACGGCGTGATGCCGCAGACGACCGAGCACGTGCTGCTCGCCCGTCAGGTCGGCGTCGAGCACATCGTCGTCGCCATGAACAAGGCCGACGTCGGCGACCCGGAACTGCTCGACCTGATCGAGCTGGAGGTGCGCGAATTGCTCACCGAGCAGGGCTATCCCGGCGCCGACCTGCCGGTCGTCCGGGTGTCGGGCCTGCGTGCGCTCGAGGGCGACGCGCAATGGACCGACGCGCTGCTCGGCCTGCTCGACGCCGTCGACACGCACGTGCCGACCCCGGTCCGCTACACGGACGCGCCGTTCCTGCTTCCGGTGGAGAACGTCCTCACCATCACCGGTCGAGGCACCGTTGTCACCGGTGCGGTGGAGCGCGGCCGGGTGCGGCTCGGCGATCGGGTGGCGGTGCTCGGCCTCGGTGACGAGCTGACCACGGTCGTCACCGGTGTCGAAACCTTCGGTCGGACAATGGAAGTCGCGGAGGCGGGGGACAATGTCGCCTTGCTGCTTCGCGGCCTCCAACGCGGCCAGGTGCGCCGCGGACAGGTCGTCGCCGAGCCGGGCAGCGTTGCCGTGCACACCGGGTTCACCGCCCGCGTGTACCTGCTCGGCACCGCGGAAGGTGGCAGGCGTACGCCGATCACCACCGGCTATCGGCCGCAGTTCTACCTGCGCACCGGCGATGTGGTCGGCGACGTGACGCTGCCTGACGACATCTCGCTGGCGCTGCCCGGTGACACGGTCGAGCTGACCGTCCGGCTCGGGCGGCCCGCGCCGGTCGAGCCCGGGCTCGGCTTCGTGCTCCGCGAAGGCGGCCGCACCGTCGGCGCGGGTACGGTGCTCGCCACCGAGTAGGGCCGGAGCGCGGGACCCGCGAACATCCGCGGGTCCCGCGTTTCGTCAGGTGTTGCTCGGCACGCCACGGGCCTGCGCGTGCGCGGGGGAGAAGCCCTTGATCGGCGGCGTTGCGCCGAAGCGGGCCCGAATATCGGTGCAGGCCTCGATGAATCGATCGATGTGCTGATCGGTCAGCCCCGCATGCAGGCAGAAACGGATGAGCGTGTGGTTGTACGAGGTGCACGGCGGGCACAGCAGCGAGCCGTAGATGCCGCGGGCTTCGAGGAAGTCGCGGATGGCCGAGGCACGCAGGTCGGGTCCGGCCTGTAGCGCGACGATGTGGCTCGCGGAACCCTCCAGGTCGAATTCGAGAGTGGTCAGCGCCCTTCGCACCATGGTCGACAGCTCCCTGAGCCGTTGGCGCCGTGCGTTGTCGACCCGGATCACATCGAGTGTCGCTGCGAGCCCGGCGATTTCGTACGGCAGCAGCATCGAGGAGAACACCGCGGGCTGCGACTCCATCTTGAAGTAGTCGGCGAATTCCGCGCTGTTGGCGGCGACGAACCCGGCGCGTCCGGCAAAGGCCTTGGACAGGCTGGCAATTCGGAAGGACACCCGATCGGTCAGGCCGAGCGCCACCACCATGCCTGCCCCGGCGGGGCCGTCGGTGCCGAGCGCATGCGATTCGTCGACAACGAGCACGCTGTCGGTTTCCTCGGCGATATCGCAGAGCTGGGTGAGCGGACACCGGCTGCCGTTGGTGCTGTAGATCGCGTCCACCGCGATGATCCCCGGCCCGTGCTGGCGGATCAGCTCGCGCAGGTGTCCGGGAAAATTGTGCCGGAACGAATGGATCGGCGCCCGCGCCACCCTGGCGCTGTGCCAGAGCGACATGTGTGCGAATTGGTCGATGTAGACCGGGGTTTCCGGGTCCGCGATCGACTGCATCAGGCCGACGGTCGCGTGCCATCCGGATTGGCAGAGGATCCCGGCGGGCGCGCGTAGGTGCTCGGCGAGCGCGCGTTCCAGCACGATCTGCGGATGCGCGCCGTGTAGGAAGGCGCCGGAGGCGAATCGGCCCATGTTGGCCGAGCGCAGCCCGGTCTTGATCGCGTGGTTGATGCGCGGATCGCCTGTCAGCGCCAGATAGTCACCGCTGTTGAGGATGACGTCACCGTAGCGAGGCGTGCCGCTGTGTAGCAGGTGCCGGCCGCCCCAATGTCCGGCAACTCTTTCCGAGTGAAATCTCTCGACGCGCTGGTGGATCCGTTCGGCGACCGTCGGGCCCATGGAACTCCTTTCGCTTGCAACAGCTACTTCAGAGCACACGTCCGTCGATTGAAACACCGCCGGATGCTGTCGGGACCATATTCGATAACTTGACGGTTGACCACTATTTCAGCGGCCCGTTGACCTCAGCTTTCTGGTTTGCATCCTTGTGACACGCAGACATTCATCATTTGCGGATAGTTGCCTGCCTACGTACTGCCCGGCCCTTCGCATTCGACGAGCAAACGCAAACGGCCGGGCAGCGTCGCCTCAGCGGGTGGCGTGTGGCGCGCCCCGGCCGGAGTCGATCTGGGTCGGGCCCGCCGCGGTCGGCAGCACCGGGAAATCGAAGATGGCGGTCGGGACGTAGACCGTGGCACAGGAATTGGGAATGTCGACGACGCCGGAGAAGCGGCCCTCGATGGGCGCGGCGCCGAGCAGGAGATAGGCCTGCTCAGGGGTATAGCCGAACTTGGTCAGGTAGTCGATCGCGTGCAGGCAGGCGCGCTCGAAGGACAGTTGCGCATCGAGGTAGCGCTGTTCGCCGCCGAGGGTGACGGAGGTGCCGGAGAACGCGAGGTATTCGGAGTAGACCGGTCCGGAGTTGCCAGGCACGAAGATGGCGTTCTCGCTGACGCCGTAGAGCTCCATGCCGTTCTTGATGAGATCGACACGCAGGTCGATGAATCCGCCCATCTCGATGGCGCCGCAGAAGGTGATCTCGCCGTCGCCCTGGGAGAAGTGCAGGTCGCCGACCGAGAGCAGCGCGCCGTCGACGAACACCGGATAGAACACCCTGCTGCCGCGGGTGAAGTTCTTGATGTCCTGGTTGCCGCCGTTCTCCCGCGGCGGGGCGGTGCGCGCGGCCTCGCCTGCGACCCGGTCGAACTCGGTGCCTGCGAGCGTGCCGAGGACGGCGTCGCGCGGCTCGGGCGGCAGGGCGAGTGGCGGCACTCGCTGCGGGTCGGTCGCGATCAACGCCCCCTCGCGGGCATTCCATTTCGCCAGCAGTGCGGCCGACGGCGCGGTGCCCATCAGGCCTGGGTGGGTCATCCCGGTGAACTTGACGCCGGGAATGTGGCGCGAGGTGGTGGTCTGTCCGCTGAAATCCCAGATCGCCTTGTAGGCATCGGGGAAGTGCTCGGTGAGAAAACCGCCGCCGTTGTCGGTGGGGAAGATGCCGGTGTACCCCCAGCCCTGGCCTGCCAGCGGACCCGAATCCTCCTGCGGGATCGGGCCGATGTCGAGGATGTCGACGATGAGCAGGTCGCCGGGCTGCGCGCCCTCGATCGCGAACGGGCCGGACAGGCAATGCACGGTGCTGAGTGGTGCGTTGAGCACGTCCTCGGCGGAATCGTCGTTGTGGATCGCGCCGTCGAACCACTCGCGCACGTGCACCCGGAACTCGGTGCCCGGCTTGACGGTGAGCGCGGCGGGGATGTCGGGATGCCACCGGTTGTGGCCGACGAACTTCTGGTCGGTGAATCGCTTGGTCGAATCCAGCGGGAAGAGTAGCTCTGGCATGCGGCTGTCCTTGGGGGTCTCAGGGGCGGGGAAGTGTGCGGTGCAAGGGGTTTCGGCTGATGGGCACGGACCGGCGCGGCGGCGGCGCCGCGACGACCGACGGCTCGCTCGCGGTGCGCTTCGTCGCATCGATCAGCCGGACGGCGCGCGAGCCCGGCCGGATCAACGCGGCGACGCCGAACTGTCGTTTGCTGCTCGACCCGCATTCCGGGCACGGCGCGGCGGCAGGCACGTCGGCCATCGAGAAAGCGAGATCGAAACCGCCGCAGGCGCGGCAGTGGAACCAATAGAGGGGCACAGTGACCTCATTATTTTCATATGAATATGTTTCGTATGAAGACGATACAAAGGCCTCGGTGTCGCCGCAGCGAAACCGCAAGGTGAAGTTCGTGTTACCGGATCGCCGAGCTCAACTCGGCACGCACGCTGAACTCCATGGCGTCGGCGTCGGCCAGATAGACCGGCTGGGTGGTGTGCGCGCCGCGCACCCGCACCTCGCCGCGCGGACCGCCGTAGCTCACCCGCGGCGCCTTGCGTTCGATGGCGCGCAGGTCGAGGCTGCGGGCCGAGTCGGCCAGCGAGGCGAACAACAGCAGTCCCTCGTAACAGGATTCACCGATGTTGTTGAGCGCGGGCGCGGCCGGACCGAACTCGTGCAGGTACCTCGCCCCGAAGTCCATGCAGGCCGAGGACACCACGCTCTCGAAATAGCCACTGGCGGTGAACAATCCGCGCGTGCTGTCCGGTCCGCCCGCGTACAGCACGTCCTCGCCGATCATCATGCTCAGCCGTAACCTGCCGTCGTCGAGCCCCGCCGCGGCGAACGCCCGATTGAACGCGGCGCAGTCCGCGCCGACCAGGAACAGCAGCACGCCCTGCGCCGGTGCGGTGCGGATCAGCTCCAGTGCGCGCCGGAAGTCGCGCCCGCCGAGCGGGACAAAGGTCTGGCCGACGATATCGATATCGGTGGTGTCGGCGAATTCCCTGGCAGCCCTTGCGGTTTCCCTCGGCCACACGTAGTCGTTGCCGACAATGCACCAGCGCCGGATGCCGTGCTCGGCGCGCAACCACCGCAGTGCGGGGAAGAGCTGCTGCTCCGGCGTTTCGCCGACCATGTAGACGCCGTCGGAGTCCTCGCCGCCTTCGTAGAACGTCGTGTAAACGTAGGGCACCCGGCCCGCCGTCTGCGGCGTGATCACCTTGCGCGCGTTGGACAAATGCCAGCCGACGACACCGTCGATCCGGCCCGCGCTGATCATCCGGTCGATCGTCGCGGCGAGGACGGGCAGCGGCGCGCCCGCGTCGACGGGGTGCAGCCGAACCGGCCGATCGAGGATCCCGCCCGCCGCGTTGATGTCGCCAATGGCCAAGGTGGCGCAGGCTTCACAGGAAGGTCCGAACATGCCCGCGGGTCCGCTCAGCGGCACCACGAGGGCGATGTCTACCGTGGCACGACGAAAACCCGGGCGCGGCAATGGATCACCACCGAATATTTCCATCTGAATATTTACCGAACGGGGTTGGCTATAGTGCTGCTGTGGACGATAGCACCGCACCGGCCGGTCTCGAGGAGTTGGCGCGACTCGTGCGCAGGGCATCGCAGGAACTCGACCGGGCCATCGCGGCCTGCCTCGGCGACATGTCGGTTGCGAACTGGCATGTGCTCGGAGCGGTGGCCGACGGTGTCGGCCGCCCGATGTCGCACCTCGCCGAGGCGACCTTGCTGACCGGGGCCAGCCTGACCCGATTGATCGACGCGATGATCTCCGACAACCTGGTGCACCGCAAAGTCGACGACACCGATCGTCGGCGCGTCCTGGTTTTTCCGACCCGGCGTGGCTTGCTGGCGTACCAGGTGATGAATCGCGCGCTCGCCGAGCGCGGACTCGACGCGCTGGCCGCCGATCATGGACGAATGGCCAGGTCACTCGCGGCCATGGTCGACATTTTGCACGCCGAACCTGCTACCACGTAACCGTTCGCGGCGCAGCAAAATCGGGTCAGTCCGGGAAATCCCTGATGGCGCGGTGGCGCGAACGCGGTAAGACTGGTGTGCATGACTTCGCAAGCTTTGGACGCCGACACCGCCGAACAGGCGGTTCCGCTCGACGTCGCGGCCCGCGCTATCGACCTGGTCAAGGTCTACGGGTCGGGGGATACGCAGGTACGGGCGCTGGACGGGGTGTCGGCCGAGTTCGCGAAGGGAGAGTTCACGGCGATCATGGGTCCTTCGGGGTCCGGTAAGTCGACGTTGATGCACTGCCTGGCCGGGCTCGACAGCGCCAGCTCCGGCACCGTACGGATCGGCGACACCGACCTCGCCGGGCTCTCCGACAAGCAGATGACCCGACTACGCCGGGACCGCATCGGCTTCGTGTTCCAGGCCTTCAACCTGGTCCCGACGCTCACGGCCCTGGAAAACATCACGCTGCCGCTCGACATCGCCGGACGCAAACCGGACCAGGACTGGCTCGACACCGTGCTGAAGCGGCTCGGCCTCACCGACCGGCTCACCCACCGGCCGAGCGAGCTGTCCGGTGGCCAGCAGCAGCGCGTGGCGTGTGCGCGAGCGCTGGCAGGCAAGCCGGAGATCATTTTCGGCGACGAGCCGACCGGCAACCTCGACTCGCGCGCCTCCGGGGAGGTGCTGTCGATCCTGCGGGCCGCCGTCGACGAGTTCGAGCAGACGGTGGTGATCGTGACGCACGAGCCGCACGCCGCCGGGTTCGCCGACCGGGTGGTGTTCCTCGGCGACGGAAAGATCGTCAACGAGATGCGTGACCCGACCGCGGACACCGTCCTGGACCGGATGAAGGCACTGGAGCAGGCGTGATGGCCGGAAGTCCGATGCGCAAGGTCGCCTTGCGCAATCTCGCCGCACACAAAGTACGGCTGGCGCTCACGGTGTTGTCGGTGGTGCTCGGGACCGCGTTCATCGCTGGTTCGTTCGTCTTCACCGATACGCTGCAGCGCACCTTCGACGGCATCTTCGCGGGTCAGGCGAAAGGGGTCGATGTCAGGGTCGGCCCCAAAGAGCGCCAGGGCCAAGGGGTTCCGAACAATGTCGTGGACGAGCTGAAGAAGTACCCCGGCGTGCGCACGGTCGCGTCCAGCGCGAACGGCATCGTCATTCTGCTCACCCCCGACGGCAAGAAGGCGGTGCAGACCGGCGGTGCGCCTACCTTCGGCCAGTCGTATCTGCCACCGGGCCAGGCGGTTACCGAGCCGGACAAGTTCTTGGAGGGCGTGCCGCCCTCGAAGTCCGGCGAGATCGCGATCAACACCGGCGGCGCCGAACGGGCCGGGCTGAAGGTCGGTGATCGCACCAAGGTGATGATCCCGTCGCAGGGCGTCCCCATCGACGTCACGCTCACCGGCATCTATCAAGTACCTTCGGACACCGGCGGTTTCATCGGCGTGCTGTTCGATGATGTGCAGGCGCGCAAGCTGTTCACCAACGGGTTGTATGTGGCTTACGCCGACATCGCCGTCGCCCCCGGCACATCCGCCGATGAACTGCGAGACCGGCTGGCCAAGGACCTACCTGGCTACAAGGTGCAGAACGGCGATCAGGTGCGTGCGGACATCAAGAAGGAGATCTCCAACGCGCTCAACTTCATCAACTACTTCCTGCTCGCGTTCGGCGCCATCGCGCTGATCGTCGGCACCTTCATCATCTACAACACCTTCTCCATGATCGTCGCGCAACGACTGCGGGAACTCGCGCTGCTGCGCGCGGTCGGCGCCAGCCGACAACAGGTGGGGCGGTCCGTGGTCGCTGAAGCGTTCGTCATCGGATTGATCGGCAGCGCAATAGGTTTGGCCGGCGGCGTCGGTCTGGCCTACGGGTTGTCCGCGGTGCTCAACGCCTTCGACCTCGGCCTGCCCACCGGATCGATGGCGGTGCTGCCACGCACCATCGTGGTCGGCTTGCTCGTCGGCCTGCTCGTCACGATGGCCAGCGCCTACGCGCCTGCGCGGCGGGCGGCACGGATTCCACCCGTGCAGGCGATGCGGGAGGAATTCGCTTCTGCCGGTGAGTCGTTGCGGCTGCGGACGCTGCTCGGCGTGCTGCTCGCGCTGGTCGGCGTCGGGTTCGTCGTGGTCGGTGCGCAATCCACCGGTGGCAACGCGGCGATCACCGTCGGAATCGGTGCGCTTGCCTTGATTCTCGCGGTCCTGCTTGCCGCACCCGCGTTCTCGCGGCCGGTGGTCACCGGGCTCGGCGCGCTGTTGCGCCCGTTCGGCCCGATCGGCCGGATGGCGCGCAACAATGCCTCGGGCAACCCGCGCCGCACTGCCGCAACGGCTTTCGCGCTCACCCTCGGGCTGATGCTGGTCACCGCGATCGGCATGCTCGGCGCCTCGGCGAAGGCGAGCGTCGGCGTGCTGGTGGACAAGGGCGTGAAGTCCGAATACGTGCTGGCCGGACAGCAGTTCGTCGGTGTGCCGTTCTCCGTTGCCGACGATATCCGCAAGTCGGTGCCCGGCGTCGCCGACGTCGTCGGCATCCGTGGTGTCGGCTTCCGGATCGGCGCGGACGATCAGATCGGCGGCACCTCACCGGACGGCCAGCTCGATCGGGCGTTGAACTACGAAATACTGCGCGGCAGTGCCACTCTCGGCGATCGCGACATACTGGTTTCCGACGACGAAGCCAAGAAGCGTGGTTGGTCGGTCGGCCAGCAGATCTCGCCGACCAGTTTCGACGGCAAGAAGGTTCCGCTGACCGTCACCGGCGTCTACCGCAAGACGCCGATGCTCGGTGCATTCGTGGTGTCGCCGGTCGTGTTCAAAGAGGTTGTGCCCGTCAACTTCCAGAGCAACATCGTGGTGCTGGTCACCGCCAAGCCTGGCGCGAATATCAGCGAGATGCGCACCGATCTGGAGAAGGTGGTCGAGCCGTTCGTCGTGGTCCAGGTCATGGACCGCGAGGAATTCAAAGGGGCGCAAGGCAAGCAGATCAATACCCTGCTCGCCATCCTGTACGGGCTGCTCGCCTTGGCGGTGGTGATCGCGATCCTCGGCATCGTCAACACGCTGGCGTTGTCGGTGGTCGAGCGGCGTCGCGAGATCGGCATGTTGCGTGCGGTCGGCATGCAGCGAACCCAGGTGCGGCGAACCATCTATCTGGAGTCCATGCTGATCGCGGTGTTCGGCGCGATCATCGGTGTAGTGCTCGGGCTCGGGCTCGGCGTCGGATTCCTGCGCACCCTGCGCGACCTCGGCCTTGACCAGATCGCGGTGCCATGGTCGCAGCTGGTCCTGGTCCTGGTGAGTTCCGCCGTGGTCGGCGTCCTCGCCGCCCTCTGGCCCGCCGTCCGAGCCGCCCGCACCCCACCCTTGGCAGCCATCGCGGACATGTAATCGGATGCTGCTCCATCGGCGCCGGAAAGGTGACGGCCGGGCCGCGTTGGCGTGAGAGAAGTGGTTGCTGAGCTTCGTTGGCGTGAGTGAAGTGGTTGCGGCGCGTATCGCGACACGCGCCATTTCTCTCACGCCAACATTTCAAGATCGATTTGAGGGCTTGGTTGGACCGGGCCTACAAGCCGTATGCGAGGAACCCGGCGAAGCGTCAAGCTTTGGATCGACGGGAGAGAAATGGTTGACCGGAGAGAAATGGTTGCTGACCGCCGTTGAGCGGAGTCTTATGGTTGCAACACGCCGGACGACACGCACCATTTCTCTCCGCTCAACTTCCCAAGATCACTTCTGAAAGATCTTTGGACCGGACCACAGCCAAGCAACCCGGCTGGGACAAGAGAATGTGCACCTGACAGCGGAGGTCAGCCGGGTA
>NZ_BDAY01000043.1 GCF_001612685.1 Nocardia altamirensis NBRC 108246 | reverse complement strand
CCGTCCCGCTCGCCAGGAGACGTGAAACCCGCGGAGCAAAGCACACCTCCCCAAGATCCCCGAACCCCGAGACGGCCAACGCAAACCGTCCATCAAAGCCGGACTTACCCAGGTCTGGCAAAAGAGCGGAAAGATTTCCCCGGCTCTACGGTTGCCTACGCGAGTACGACATCTCGGTGTGTGCACCGGATTAGCGTGGTTGCTTCGCCTGCCGTACCCGGCTGACCTCCCGCAGTCGATCACGGGTTCTCTCGTTCCAGCCGGGTTACTTGGCTGTGGTCCGGTTTCGAGAGCTTTCAAGATCAAAGATTCTGCGCCGCGCACCTTTCGAGCTCCTGCGCAGCGAATCGCCGACGAAACCGTGTGCGGGAAGACGGGAAGTGCGCGGGAAGGCGAAAGGTGTGCGGGTGTGGGGGTTTCGCGATCCAAGACTTGGATTCGTGCTCTTTCTGTGGATCTGCGCTCGTTCTGGGCTGGCAGGGCACCGATGTCGCGACCGGGTTGCTGGTGCTGGCCGTGTTGTTGCATCCTCAGCTGCTCCCGCCTCGGCGACCGTATGGGGATCAACGGGTCCAGTCTCTTCTAAACCAATGATGACCAGCTGAAAACTTCTCGTGCGGCGAACCGTCGAACGAGCGGGGATGCCGCTGACTCTGTCGTACGATCGGCGGAGCTGTCTGTTCGCTCGTTCAGATAGGAGTCCCGTGGAACCCTTCAGCACTCTCGGCACCTTGCTCGGCATCGCCGTGACATTCCTCAGCCTGGTCCAGGGCATCGTCAGTCTGTCGGCCTGAGATCGCCCCGCCGCGATAGCGATCGGCGCACCACCTCAGCTGTGGCTGGTGTTGCGGTTGGCCCACGACTGGAGGTCGCCGTGGTCGAGGGCCACGGCGAGCAGGTCGGGGAATTTGTCGGGGGTGCAGGCGAACGCGGGGACGCCGAGCGCGGCCAAGGCTGCGGCGTTGTCGTGGTCGAAGGCGGGAGCGCCCTCGTCGGACAGCGCGAGCAGGACGACCACCTGGACCCCGGATTCCTTCATGGCGTTGACGCGGCGCAGCATTTCGTCGCGGACGCCGCCCTCGTAGAGGTCGGAGATGAGGACGAAGAGGGTGTCGGTGGGGCGGGTGATCAGGGACTGGGAGTAGGCGATGGCACGGTTGATGTCGGTGCCGCCGCCGAGTTGCGTGCCGAACAGCACGTCGACGGGATCATCGAGCTTCTCGGTGAGATCGACGACCTCGGTGTCGAACACGACAAGCGACGTCTTCAGCGAGCGCATGGAGGCGAGCACGGCGCCGAAGATCGAGGCATAGACGACGCTGGCCGCCATCGAACCGGATTGGTCGATGGCGAGCACGACATCACGCTGTACCGCTTGGGCTTTGCGCCCGTAGCCGACCAGCCGCTCCGGCACGACGGTCCGATGCTCGGGCAGATAGTTGGCCAGGTTCTTGCGAATGGTGCGGTCCCAGTCGATATCGCGCAGCCGGGGCCGCGAGATGCGAGCGGCCCGATTCAATGCGCCGGAGATGGCGGCGACGGTCTGCGCGGCGATGCGCTGCTCGATCTCGCGCACCACCTTCTCCACCACCAGACGCGCCGTGGCCTTGGTGGTTTCGGGCATCACCCGGTTCAGGCTCAACAGCGTGCCGACCAGATGCACGTCGGGCTCGACCGCCTCGAGCAGTTCGGGCTCGAGCAGCAGCTGGGTGAGGTTCAGCCGCTGCACCGCGTCGCGCTGCATCACCTCGACCACGGTGGACGGGAAGTAGTTGCGGATATCGCCGAGCCAGCGCGCCACCCGAGGCGCGGAACCCTGGAGGCCGCCGGACCGCTTGTCCGAGCTGCGCTCGTCGTCGTTGTACAGCGCGGACAGTGCCCGATCCATCGCCAGATCATCGGCGGAGCCGAGCCCGCCGAGGCCTTCCTCGGCAGCCGTGCCGAGGACCAAACGCCAACGCCGAGCCTGGGTTTCGTCGACAGTGTTCATACCGATACTCCTAGGATTTCCGCGGCGGTGCGCATGGCGATGCTGCCGCGCTCGAGATCGAACTGGCCGTCGGCGCTCGTGCCTGCGGCAGTCGAGACGACGCCGCCCTTGCGCACGGCCTGTCCGATGGCGCGTCGCTCACCAGGCTCGAACGCGCCGAAGGTGCGGCGCAGCAGCGGAAGTGTCTCGACGAACTGGTCCTCGCGCAGGTCACGCAGCCATGCGTCGATGAGGTGCAACAACTCTCGGTCGTGCACGAGCAGCAGGCCGCGGCCGCCGAGGAAGCCGTCCACCCACGCGGCCTTCGCCGCGGCGGTGTTGCCGACCGACAGGGCGGCGGAAAGCCTACGGGCGGAATCGATGTCGTCGATGATGCCCGCGTCGCAGAGCAGCCGGACGGCGCGACCGACGAGTGCGCCGTGCACGTCGTCCCGGTCGGCGAGCTTGCGCAGCGCGCCGAGCCATTCCGTGGTGGCCCAGCCGTCGTCGCGGGTGTGGACGGCGGTGTGTGCCGCGTCGAGGAGCGCGCGGAACTCGGTGGCCGCGTCGGTGTCGAGGCCGGTGACGGCGCCGGGGAGGCCAGCGCAGACGCGGACGAGCAGGCCGTCGGCGACGTGCGCGAGCGCCTTGGTGTCGGTGCCGCGGACATCGCCGTAGCGCAACGTCCTGATCAGGCCGGGCAGCGCGGCGAGCAAGTGGGTGATGTCGTGATCGAGGGCGGCCGCGGATTCCAGCCGGGTGATCAAACCATCGGTGGCGCCGCCGAGATCGGCAAGCAGCGCCACCTCGAGCGCGGCGGTCAGCTCGCCGACGGTGCTGTCCGCACGGCTCGCGGTATCCAAGATCTTCGCCTCGGCGGCGGTGCCGACGGTGGTGCCCCACCGCGACGCCTCGATGATCGAAATGGCGTACTCCGGACGCCATTCCAGCGTCCATGTCTCGCGGAAGGTGCCGGTACTGCGCACCTCGCTGGTGGTCAGCGTGCCCCACGGAATGTCGAGCACCCGCAGCCGATGCAGCAGGCGGGAGCGCTCGACCTCGCGCTCTTTACGCAGGTCCAGATCGATCGTCCGCGACAACGCCTCCTGCTTCATGCGCAGCGAACGGATCCGCGCACGCAGGTCGGCGTCCAGCGGCACGGTCGGCGTGCCCTCCGGCACGGTGCCGAGTGCCTCGCCGATCACGAGCTCGTTGACGACCAGCCGCAACATCGTCTCGTCGCCCGCGCACATCACCGCCCTGGTGGCCTCGGTGACTTCCGACAGCCCGGCCAGCGGGCGGCCGCGCAGCGCGGCGAGCGTCTCGGCGAGCCGGACCGCCTCGATGATGTGCGCGCTCGACACCGGCAGATCGTGGGCGCGCAGCACGCCGGCCACCTTCGTGAGCCAGCGGACGATCGGCCGCTCGGTCTCGGTGAACAGATGGTGATACCAGCCCGGCGAGGTGATGCCCGCCCCGTACCCCGAGGTCGTGGCGAGCCGCGAATGCGTCCACGGCACCCAGGTCAGCGTGGCTTTGGTCTTCGGAAGTCCTTTCAACAGCGCGGTATCCGCCGTCGCAGGTCCGAGCTTGCCCGCAAGTGCCGGTGCATGCCACGCGCCGCACACCACCGCAAGCCGCCGCGCGCCGTCCTTGACCGCCTTACGCATCGTCTGCCGCATGAACGCCTCACGCCGCAGCGTGTGCGCATCGATGCGGACAGGATCGAGCGGAACCGGCCCCGGCTCGATGACGTCGGCCACCGCCTCGGCCACCGAATCAGCCGCCGCGCCTTCCTCGTGGTCGCTGATCGCCGCCGGGTCCGCGCCGACGTCCCCGGCGATCGGGTCCGCGGATCGGTCTGCCCCTGAGCCGGATTCGATGGCATCCGAGCCCGCCGAGCCCGCCGAGCCCGCCGAGCCCGCCGAGCCCGCCGAGCCGGACTGAGGAGGGGACTGGTCTCGGCGGGAGAGTTCTCCGGCGGCCAGGCCCCGTGCGGGCTCGAGGTCGGGTATCGAGGCAGAGGTCGTGCCTGCGTGACCATCGTCAGCTGCTTCACGCAACGCCGCCATGGCCTCGGTGATGGCGTCGAAAGCCGCTGCGTCGGGAGTGGATTCGACGACCGCGTCCCACCAACGCTCGGCATCGTCGTAGCCGCCTGCCGCGGCCAGCGTGCTGAGCGGGTCGAACCGATCGCCCGGCTCGTCCTCGGCGGCGAGCACCGTGGTGGCCGGCAGGTCGCAGAAGCGCACGGGCACTTCGTGTTCCACGGCATATTGCAGTGCCTGCCACTCCGGCGAGAACACCGCGTAAGGCCAGAACGCCGCGGTTGCCGGCGTATCGGGCACGTAGGCCAGCAACGCGACCGGCGGTGCCATCCCTGCCGCAGCCACATATCCGACCAGCGGATCAGCATCGGCCGGACCTTCGATCAGAATGGTGTCGGGCCGAAAAGCCTCCAACGCCAACCGAAGCGACCTCGCCGACCCCGGACCATGGTGCCTGATCCCGAAGACCCGCGTCACCGAGCCGCCTTTTGCCACGCTGCCAGATGCCGTGACGACAGTCCCCGCGCCGTCCGGCGTGGTGCCAGCCGTGGCCGGGTCGGCTGTGTCTGTGCCGCTGGCCGTTGCTGGCCCGGCTGACTCCGTGCTGCTGGTCGCCGTGCCAGCTTCGTACGCGCCGGCGTTCTTCGTGCCACCTGGTACAGCGCTGCCGTACGTGGCTAGCCTCGCTGTGTCTGTGCCGCTGGCCGTGTCGGCTCCGACAGTTTCGGTGCCATCTGCCGCAGCATCGGTCGCGGCTGGGTCGCTCGCCGCTGCGCTGCGCGTTGTCGTGCCGTTCTCGGCCGCCGTGACGTTGTCTGCAGTGGTCATCGCGTCACCCCCTTCGTGCCTGACTTGTGTCGTGGTCCATTGCGCGGTCGACGGCACCTTGGGACTTCGGGTGTCGCCGACCGTGTTCGCCTGCGCTGTGCACGACTACCTGCTGACCTCGCGGCAGGCGCGGTAGAAGTCCGACCAGTCCGGGCGTTCGCGGACAACAGCTTCCAGGTATTCGGTCCAGACGACGGCGTCGGCGACCGGGTCCTTGATCACCGAACCGAGGACCGCGCCCGCGATGTCGGCGGCGCGCAGGATGCCGTCGCCGAAGTGGACGGACAGGGCGATGCCGTTGGTGATCACCGAGATCGCTTCGGCGGTGGACAGGGTGCCGGAGGGGGATTTGAGTTTGGTGCGGCCGTCGGCGGTGATGCCGGAGCGGAGTTCGCGGAAGACGCGCACCACGCGGCGGACTTCCTCGGCGGCGGCCGGGATTTCGGGGAGCTCCAGTGCCGCGCCGAGTTGTTCGACGCGGCGGCTGACGATGGCGACCTCTTCGTCTTCGCTGGCGGGCAGCGGCAGCACGACGGTGTTGAAGCGGCGGCGCAGGGCGGAGGACAGCTCGTTCACGCCGCGGTCCCGGTCGTTGGCGGTGGCGATCACGTTGAAGCCCTTGGTCGCCTGCACCTCCATGCCGAGTTCGGGTACCGGCAGCGTCTTTTCGGACAGCACGGTGATCAGCGCGTCCTGCACGTCGGACGGGATGCGGGTGAGCTCCTCGATCCGAGCGATCGCCCCGCCGCGCATCGCGGTCATCACCGGCGACGGCACCAGCGCGCCTTCGCTCGGCCCCTCGGCGAGCAGCCGCGCGTAGTTCCAGCCGTAGCGGATCGCCTCCTCCGCCGTGCCGGACGTGCCCTGGACGAGCAGGGTCGACTGCCCGCAGATGGCGGCCGAAAGATGTTCCGAAACCCAGGTTTTGGCGGTGCCTGGCACGCCGAGCAGCAGCAGGGCCCGGTCGGTCGCCAGCGTCGCGACCGCGACCTCCATCAGCCTGCGTGGGCCAACGTACTTGGGGCTGATCACCGTGCCGTCGTCGAGGGTGCCGCCGAGCAGGTAGGTGACCACCGCCCAGGGGGACAGTTGCCAGGACGGCGGACGTGGGCGATCGTCGATGGCCGCGAGGGTGCGCAGTTCCTCGGCATAGGCCTGTTCGGCGTGCGGACGCAGCAGGTCGGGCGTCACGTCGGTGGTGGTCATTGCAACTCCTCGAGCATCATCGAGCGGTGGGTGAGGTCATGGGCGAGCTGATCGAAAGCCCGCTCCCAGGCGGGATCGTCGCAGCGGCGGGCCACCACGGCGGCGGCGTCCGCGGCGACGAGCGGAAGGTGCACCGAGGCGGTGGCCAGCAGCGAGCGGTGCGCGTTCGGGGTGTTGCCGTGTGCTTCCGGCCGCCGCGCCGCGGCGCGGGCCCGTTCGAACAGCAACAGGATCAGGTGCTGTGCCAGCGGTTCCGGCCACGGATGACCCACCGCGGGCAGCAGCGCCTCGATCTCGGAGAGCCAGGAGCCGTCCAGGTCGAGCAGGTGCCTGGTCCGATCGGCCTGCGGGAGCAGCCCGAACAGCTCGCGTCGGCGCAGCATGGCGAGATCGGTCGGCACGCCAGCGTCGAACAGCACCCTGGCCCAAGCCGAATCCTGCTGTGCCAGCGTCGCGTCCACCCAGCCGTCGAAGATCGGCTGGCGGAAGCGTTCGTCGATCTTCGCCTTGACGGCTTTGTCCGGTGCACCGAGGACAGTCGACCAGTGGCGCAGCGGTGTCGCCGCGACCAGCTGGCGCAGCCGTCCCGCGGTGGTGTCCGGTGCGCCGCCCCAGCGGTAGGTGAACTCGACGCTGCGGTCGGCGATGCCGTCCCGCTTGGCGGCGGCGTCCATCGTGTCCGGAAGGGCGACAACGAGTTCCGCGTGCATCCTGCGGTGTTCGACGCGAATCCAGTCGCCTGCGCGTCGCACGATGCGGTGCGCGAACGCCGAATCCGGCAGCAGGGGCAGCAGGCTTGCCGCGGTGCGCCGGACGTCGGCGCGCCGATCGTCCAGGCCGGCCTCCAGCAGTGGCTCGTCGGCGGGCGAGAGCCCATCGGCGAGGAGCGCGAGCAGCTCGGCTTTCAGCGGCCCCGACTCCTTCGGCCATGCGGTGGTGAGGGTTTCGCGGGCCGCGGCGGCGTCGCTGTGCCGCAGCGCGGCCAGCCAGGCGCGTCGCTCGGGCGGCTGCCCGAACTGCCAGACCTCCGCCGTCGGCGTCGCGGCAGGCTGCTGTCGGATCAGGTTGCGCCAGTCCGGATGCTGGCCTGCCAGCCAGCGGCCTCGGGTGCCCGCGAGCCGCAGCAGCGGCTCGCGGAGTTCCGCGTTGCTCTTCGCGTGGTCGAGCAGCTGTCCGCAGAGCGCGTCGGGCGCGCGGTAGTCGTGCGGCTGTGCGGCGGCGAACCATTCGGGCAGGAACGCGGACCGCTCCTGCAGCATGCGGGCGAGCCGGGCCGCGGCGGGACGCGGCAGCAGCCTGCGGGTGTCGTCGTCGGCGGGCGCTGGCGAGGTCACCGTGGTCGCGTGGACGCCGCCGCGCGCGAAAACGTCTTGGAGCGCTGCGGATTCGAGCAGGCGCAGCGCCGGATCGGCGGTGAGCAGCGCGGTGGCGTTCGCCACGGGCGCCGCGAGGCCTGTCTGGTCGGGTGCCCGGCGCGCGGTGCCGAGCAGCGCGACGGAGGTGAGGTCCGCGATGTTCGAGGCCTGCGCCGCATGGGCATTCGGTGCATTCCGGCCTGCCGCATCGAGCCTGGCCAGATCGATCACGTCGCCTGCGCTGAACACCGAGATCGGGTGCAGGCCCGCGCCGGTCCACTCGGCGGTGATCGTCACCGGATGTCCGCCGGACACCCCGAGCAGCCGCCACGGTTGTTCGGACGGCGCGACAGGCAGTGCGGTCCCGTCGGATTCGACGATGTACCAACCATTTTCGGTGCGCACCGGCACCACCTCGGCGAGCAGCACCGGCCAGCCGCGCAGCCACGGATCGGCGCCGAGCGCGACGGCGTGCTCGGCGAGCGCGGCGGCGACGGTGCCAGGCCGATCCTGGTCGACCGGCAGTGTGGTGAAAGGAGTTGCTGCCCCGTGCCGTTCGCCCCACAGCGCGCGCAGCGGTGCGGCGCCTGGGTAATAGTGCAGGTCGGCGTCGGCGAGGAAACCGAGCGTCGGCACGTCCGCCGGAAAGGCGGGCGACCCGAACGAGTGGTCGACCACCAGCGCCCAGCGTCGAGATTCGCGGCCGTACAACCAGGTTCGCCGGGTATAGAGGCGTTCCTCCTCGGTGATCCGGAGGCCGAGCACCTGCCACCGATCCCGGACGGCGGGTTCGGTGCGCACCGCCTCGGCCGGATTCGGATAGCCGACATGGGTGCGGATGCTGGCGCGCAGCTCCGCAGACACCTCGTCCAGCCGTCGATGCGCGGCGATCAGCAGGTGCAGCCGCGCATACTCGCCAAGCACGGCATCCGGCCAGTCGGCCCTGGTCGCCACGGTGGTCGGCAGCTGACGCAGCGCCGAGGCGACACCGGGTGCTTGCGCATCGACCATCCTGGCCGCGATCGTCTCGAAGGCACGGAACGAGCGGTCGGTCTGCGCGAGCCCGGTGCGGATCTGATCGCCGAGCCAGACATCGAGTTCTTCCAGCCCGGCGGTGACCCGCACCCGCCGCTGTTCGGCGGTCGCCGGATTCGACGTGCGGGTCGCGGTTTCCGCCGCGGGCTTGGTTGCCCGTGCGATCCGGCCGTCGATCCAGGTCGCCGCGTAATCGGCGATCTCGGGCGCCTGCTCGACCCGGCCCATCGCCCATTCCAGCAACAGCGACAGCGCGTGCTTGCACGGAAACTTGCGGCTGGGACACGAGCACTTGTACGCGGGCCCGGCCAGATCGACGATCGTCTGATACGGCTTGGCGCCGCTGCCCTGACACAGTCCCCACAGCGCGGTCTCGTGCTGCCCGGCGCCGCGCCAGCGGCCCGCCAGCTTGCGCGCGGCGGACAACGAGCTCGCATCCGGCGCGAGCGCCGTGACCTGGTCCTCGCTCCAGCGCGTCATCTTTCCCCCGTTCCTCGGTTGACCGGATTTCTACCCCAGGCCACCGACAAGTGCCGCGCCGCCCCCCGGGTGGTTCACACGGAAATTACTGCGCCGCCAGGGGATTCGATCGCAAAAACATCTTGCGTGCATGGGCGTTCTCTGGCATTCTGTCCTGTTCGGCTCGACCGAACCATCCAAACTGGGTGATACACCATCGAGCTGCCCGCCGGGGCTGGCGAGGGGTGGACATCGAGGCGCGGCCCCAGCCGTTTCGATGGCCATATCCAGCCCCGTGGGCAGATTCGCACTGTGGCCGGAGGTCTCACCTCCGGTGGGCGAATTCGATGCGATCGGGTAGCGTTTCGCACAGCTTCGACAGTGGCGCCGCGCACGGATCGGAGGACGTGTGGCGGCTCGGTGGTGGAGGGGGTTTCGACCTGATGCGTCCCGACGCCGATCCGGTGCCTCGGCTGACCGAGGTGGTGACGCGTCGGCTCGAGGCCGATCCCTCGGTGACCCCCTCGGTGGTCCGCACCGTATTGCGCGCCCTCGGCGGCGGCGAGAACGACGAGCGGGCAACCACATTCGACGATTCCGGCATCTTCCTGCGCGCCATCCGGGTGCGTGGATTCCGCGGCATCGGCCCCGAGGCCGAGTTACAGCTGCCGCCGGGACCTGGGCTCACCCTGGTCGTCGGCCGCAACGGCAGCGGCAAATCCAGCTTCGCCGAGGCCGCCGAACTCGTGTTCACCGGCGGAAATCGCCGCTGGGACGGACGATCCGCGGCCTGGCGCGAGGGCTGGCGCAACCTGCACGACGGCGACACCGCACGTATCGAGGTCGAGTTGCTCACCGCGGGCAGTGAGCCGCAGCTGACTATCGCCAAAGAGTGGCCCGCCGACGCGGACCTGCCCGACGCGCACTGGACCGAACAGCATCCACCTGCCGCGCCAAGGTCTTTCGACGTGGAACGCTGGGCAGGACGGCTGGAGCTGTACCGCCCCTTCCTGTCCTACAGCGAGCTCGGCGCGCTGGTCGACGGCAAGCCGAGCGACCTGTTCGACGCGCTGCACCAACTCCTCGGCCTCGACGAACTGACCTTGGCGCAGGAGCGGATTCGCCTGCGCCGCCTGGAATTGGAACGCGCCGTGCGGGATTCCCGCCAAGAGCGGCTCGAGCTGCTGGAAGCGCTCGGCTCGGTGGCCGACGACCGCGCCGTTCGAGTGACCGGTCTACTACGACCCGCGCAACCGGACCTCACCGCCGTCGGGCGCGAGGTGATCGGCACTTTCGACGATCCGGCCGGTCCCGCCGGTCTGCGCGCCATCGTTCGGCTCACGCTGCCCACCGCGGCGGAGGTTGCCGAGGTGGCCACGCGGCTCGCGGCCTGTGGCACCGCGCTGACCCGCGGCGCCACCGCAGATGCCGAGGCGGACCTGCGGGTGCTGGAACTGCTGCGCAGGGCCCGCGATCATCACGTGGCGAGCGGTGCGTGCCCGTGCCCGGTGTGTGGTCGCGGCGACCTGGACGCGGCGTGGGCGCGCGCGGCCGACGCCTCGATCGAGACGCTCGCCGCCAGGGTGGACGCGCTCACCACCGCACGCACCGAACTCGGTCAAGCCTTGCGCGCTGCCAGGTCGCTGCCGGATCTTGTTCCGCCGGAACTGGATTTCGACCCGCGCAATCCGCCCTCGGTGGACACCGGCGCGGTCCGCAGGGCCTGGGCTGACTGGGCCGCGCTGACCTCCGCGGACTACACCGTCGATCTGCCGGACCGGCTACGCGGCGCGCACGCAAGGCTCGTCGACGAACTCGACCTGGTGCAGCAGGGCACCCGCAAGGAGCTCGACCGCCTCGATGAGGTGTGGACGCCGCTGGTGCCGCGAATCAAGAGCTGGCTGGAGGGTGCGCGCGAGGTCGCTGCGCACGCGGCCGAACTGCGCACCGTCAAGAAGGCCGAGGAGTGGCTCAAGTCGGCGACCGCAGGCCTGCGCGGGGAACGCATGACGCCGCTGGAGACCACGGCGCGCTGGGTCTGGCACACGCTGCGCCAGCAGAGCAATGTGGAGCTCGGCGCGATTCGCTTGCAGGGCAACGCAGGAACGGCACGCCGGGTGTTGCTCGACGTCACGGTCGACGAGGTCGACGGCGCCGCGCTCGGCGTGATGAGCCAGGGTGAGCTGCATGCGCTCGGGTTGTCGCTGTTCCTGCCGAGGGCGACGGTCGAGGAGAGCCCGTTCCGCTTCGTGATGATCGACGATCCGGTGCAGGCGATGGACCCGGCGAAGGTGGACGGCCTGGCCAGGGTGCTTGCCGCGGTCGCGTGGACCAGGCAGGTCGTCGTGTTCACCCATGACGAGCGGCTGGCCGAGGCGGTGCGCCGGATGCAGCTCGATGCCACCGTGCTCGAGGTGCAGCGGCGGGATCGCTCGGTGGTCGAGGTGCGGGTGTCCAGCGATCCGGTCCGCCGCTACCTCGATGACGCCAGGGCCCTGGTGCGCACGCCGCAGCTGCCGGAGGCCATCGCCGACGAATTGGTCGCCACCTGTTGCCGTTCCGCCGTCGAGGCCGCGAGTTTGGCGCGGGCCAGGCGCACCCTGCTCGCCGACGGGATGAATCATCGTGACGTGGAACGCCACATCGATGGTGCGCAATCCACCAGGGCGAAGGTCGCGCTCGCGGTGATGGGGGTCGGCGGCAAGGTCGACGACCTCAACAAACATCTCATCGCGCGCGAAGGCCGATGGGTGGTCGATGCTTTGCGGGACGCCACCGCGGGCGCGCATGTGCCGATCGGGCGCAGCATGCGCGAATTGATCACGGAGACCGAGAAATTCGTCGCATGGCTGGCGCGGTGACCGTGGAGCGCCGATGACCGGGCAGCGCGGGTCGAGGCCACGCCGCCGCGGTCCGGCGCGCGGCGGCCGCCACACCAATGGGCGCCCGCCGCGTCAGCGCAGGCCGGGCGACGATGTCGAGCGTGCGCGCCCTTCGGTGGCGGAGCGGCTCGACACCGTGGATCGCCTGCTGTCCGGGTCGGTGACCGACGCGGGCGGGTTGTGGTCGCGTGCGACCGCATGGATCCTGCGCATCGCGTTGGAGCAGTCCGTCGACGAGCTGTGGTTGCGCACGGCGCCCGCGCTGGCCCGCTGTCCGATGCGGGCGCAGCTGATCGCGTTGCGCACCTTCGCCGGGGTCGAGGTGGCCGCGCAGGTGGCCGCGCTGTGGGCCGCGTTGTCGCGGGCTGCGCATCACCACGATTACGAGCTCGCCCCGAGCGTCACTGACCTGCGGCGTTGGCGCGAACAGACGGTGGCGATCGCCACGGCACTTGCCTCGGTCGAGCGGCGCTGAGCCGACGCCCCCGAAACTGCTGCACCACAACCAGATCAGCACCCCGGCGTGCACCGTGACACCAGTGACGCGCGAGAATCGAGGGATGAGTGGGACGCGAGTATGTCCATGTGGCCGTGGCGAGGCCTTAGACGACTGCTGCGGACCGGTGCTGAGCGGGAAACGCGCGGCGGCCACCGCCGAAGCGTTGATGCGATCTCGCTACACCGCTTTCGCGGTCGGCGACACCGATTACTTGCGTCGATCGTGGCATCCACGCACCAGGCCTGCCGAGCTCGAGCTCGATCCCGGTCAGCGGTGGCTCTTCCTGGAGATTCTGCGCACCGCCGACGGCGGGCTGTTCGACGACAGCGGCCTGGTCGAGTTCGTCGCGCACTACAAGGGGGAGGGCGGACGCGGCTCGCTGCACGAGGTCAGCCGGTTCCTGCGGGCCGACGGCGCCTGGGTCTATCTCGACGGCGAGATCGAGGCCTGAGCGCGCGCAGCGAGGCGGAGGCATGACCGGTAGCGTTGGCTGGCATGTCCCGTGTTGCGATCGAGTACTGCACCCAGTGTCGCTGGTTGTTGCGGGCGAGCTGGATGGCGCAGGAGTTGTTGAGCACCTTCGGCACCGAGCTCGGCGAGGTCGCGTTGATCCCCGGGGAAGGCGGCGTTTTCCGCATCACCGTCGACGGTGATCAGGTATGGGAACGCAAGGCCGACGGCGGTTTTCCCGATATCGCGGTGCTCAAGCAGCGGGTGCGCGACCGGGTCGCCCCCGACCGTGATCTCGGCCACGTGGATCGCCGCGACGCTGTGTCTGATTAGTGGTGTTCGCAGCCTGCGTGGTTACGCAAGCTGCCGCCTCCGGGCTCGACACGCAGACCGCCGCCGCGCCCGCCGAGTGATCGTGGGGCTCAGCCGCAGCAGGATCCGCCGCAGCAGCCGCCGCCTGCCGAGCTGGGCGCCTGACTTGCTGCCGGCGCCGCGCCACCACGGCTGACCGTGCCGAACGTGGTCAGCAACTTGACGGTGTCGGCATGGCCGCTCGGGCAGGACGCCGGATTCGACGACTCCGCCATCGGGCGGTTCACCTCGAAAGTGTCCCCGCAGCTGCGGCACCGGAAGCTATAACTCGGCATCGGACAAGCGTAGCTGGTGCGTCGGATATCCAGGGGGCCCGCGGTGGACGTACCCTCGAAGAGGAGATCACGAGGTGCTGGCCCTATCGCAGCAAACTTGCAGCATACTGATGGGGCGTTGGCAGGAGGTGCAAACCATGGGCGAACGCGGCGAGCGATCGATCAACACAGCCACGGATGTGGTCATGGCGAAACCGATCGTCGGCGAGGTGCGGTCATGAGTATCCAGCCCGACACCGAACCCGCGGTCGGCGGCATCGAGCCCGTCGCGATGACGAATACCGGTGCGGTGCGCGGCCGCTGGGACGGCCAGGTAGCGGTATGGCGGAGCATCCCCTACGCGGCGGCGCCGATCGGTGCCGACCGATTCCGCCCGCCGAAGCCGCCGCGGGAATGGGATGGCATCCGCGACTGCGCCACGTTCGGCGAGATCGCCCCGCAGACCATGGGCAATATGGTTCCGGTCGATTCCGACCTGCGCATGGGCGAGGACTGCCTCTGGCTGAATGTCTGGGCGCCGCGGCGCGACCTCACCGACCTGGTGCACACCTTCGACAGCGGTGAACCGCGTCCGGTGCTGGTCTGGTTGCACGGCGGCGCCTACTGCCTCGGCACCGCGGCCCAGGGCATCTATGACGGCCGCAAGCTGGCCGAAGCCGGTGACGTCGTTGTGGTCACGGTGAACTACCGGATCGGTGCGCTCGGCTTCCTCGATCTGTCCTCGTTGCCAGGCCCCTTCACGCCGAATCTCGGCCTGTACGACCAGATTGCCGCGCTGGAATGGGTGCGCGAGAACATCGCCGCGTTCGGCGGCGACCCAGGCAATGTCACGCTGTTCGGCGAATCCTCCGGCGCGGGCTGTGTCACCGCGCTGATGACCTCGCCGCGCGCGGCCGGGCTGTTCCACCAGGCCATCGCCGAGAGTCCGCCCGCGACAACGGTCTTCGGCCAGGAGCGGGCGGCCGCTGTCGCCCGGCGCTTCCTCGAACTGCTGGAGTTACCGCCGGCCAGGGCCGTCGAACTGCTCGACTGGCCGATCGAGAAGATCGTCGAGGTGGCGGCCATCCTGCTGGACGAGGTGCCGTTGAAGGAGCCGGGCAGGCTGGCCGCCGCGCCGGTGGTCGACGGGGAACTGCTGCCCGCCTATCCGATCGACCGGTTCCAGCGCGGCCGCTCGCATCGGGTGCCGTTGTTGATCGGCACCAACAAGGACGAGGCGTCGCTGTTCCGGGTCTTCCGCTCGCCGATCATGCCGGTGACCCCGGATGCGGTGAACGCGATGCTCAACGATGTCGCGGCGAGTCATCCGGAGCTCTCGCACGAGCGCATCGCCGAAATCACCTCGGCCTACCCGGATCTCGACAAGACGCGCGGCGCCCTCGCCATGTCCGGCGACGCCGCGTTCCGGATGCCCGCCTACTGGGTGGCCGACGGGCATGCCCAGCATTCACCGACCTGGATGTACCGCTTCGACCATGCGACGCCGATGCTGCGTGCGGCGCGAGTCGGCGCAGGGCATGCCACCGAACTGCCCTATGTGTTCGGCAATTTCGGCTCGTTCAACCATGATCCGACGTTCTGGCTCGGCGGCCGCAAGGTGGCCATGGAGGTGTCGGGCCGAATGATGCGGCGCTGGCTCGCCTTTGCCACGCATGGTGTTCCTGCGGCGATCGACGGCTCGAAACACTGGCCGCCGTACCGGCCGTCGACACGCACCACGTTGCTGATCGACACGGTCGACCGGGTCGTCGACAACCCCGACCGCGACCTGTACACCGCGTGGGGCGAACAGGCCGTCGGCTTCAGCTGAGGTATCCGGAGGCGCTACACCGTGGTGGGTTCGGGTGCGGCGGCGCGGTGGCCGAGGCGCACCGGCATCCGCTCGTATCCGTGCAGCGTGAACAACTCCCTGCGCCGCGGTGTGCCGTCCAGCTGCAGGTCGGGGAAGCGGTCGAACAGAGCCTGCAGCGCATAGACGCCCTCCATCCTGGCCAGGCTCGCGCCGAGGCAGACATGGATGCCACTGCTGAAAGACAGGTGGTCCTTGGCATTCGAGCGGGCGACGTCGAAGCGGCCAGGGTCGGCGAACACGCCGGGATCGCGATTGGCCCCTGCCAGCGAGAGCACGATGGTGTCACCTCTGCGGAGCTTTTCCCCGCCGATCTCGACGTCGCACAACGCCGTTCGCGCTGTCGTCTGCACCGGTGAGTCGAAGCGCAGCACCTCTTCGACGGCATTGGGCCACAGCTCCGGGTCGGTGCGCAGCCGGTCGAGCTGGTCCGGATGGCTGAGCAGCTGCACGACGCCGTTGCCGATGAGGTTGACGGTGGTCTCGAAGCCCGCGCCCATCAGCAGGCTCGCGGTGGCCTTGAGCGCGTAGGTATCGAGCTCGCCCGCGCTGACCAGCGTGCTCAGGATGTCGTCGCCGGGGGTGCGGCGCAACCGTGCGATGTGGTCGTCGAGGTAACTGTTCATCACCTCCATGGACTTCAACGCCCGCTTGTGCGTGCGCCAGGAGATTCCGACGTCGAGCAGCGGTGTCATCTGGTCGCCCCAGGCCAGGAACAAGTCCTTGTCCTTCTCGGGGAAGCCGAGCATTTCGGAGATGATCGCGATCGGGACCTGGGCGGAGAACGCGGTGACCAGATCGGTGGCGCCGCCGGACGGCAGTGCCTCGAGCAATTCCTCGGTGACCGTCTCGACGCGGTCGCGCAGTCTGGCGATGGCGCGCGGGGTGAACGCGGAGGCCACCGGTTTGCGCATCTGCGTGTGCTCCGGCGGGTCGATCACCAGCATCGAGGGCGGCTCGACGGGATTCGGCGGCAGCGGGAAGTATTTGGCCAGCTTCTGCACCGGGCCGGGGACGTCGAAGCTTTCGGGGGTGAGCACGCCGAAGCGAGTGTCGCGCAGGATGGCTCGGCACAGCTCATGGTCGAAGCTGGCCCAGGAGATCGGTGTGCGGATCAACCGGCCCCGGCCGCGCAGGCGTTCGATGAGCGGGTACGGATCGATGTACCCGGTGGGGCCACCCATCAGTTCGGCGAACAGGTCCCCCCGCTTCGCCTGGGTGCGCAGCACCAAGCGCGGCGCGCCTTGCACGGACAGCCAGCGGAACCAATACTGCGGCTTCATCATTCACCAACCCCGTCGTTGTGCGATATGTCCCACCGTACGGAACCCGGTCAGCTTCTGGAACGTCCTCTAGTCGGACCTGCGCCTATACCGTGGTAGGAGTCGTCAGGAGATCGGCGAGCACACCCGCGGCACCGCTGTCCACGGTACTGCGCACGGGTGACGGCGAACCGCGATTCCTGATTATCCGCGCTGGGCAGTGACCTTTTCGGATTCGATGCGCCGCTCGCGCTGTGCCGGATCGGGATTGACTACCTGCACCAGCGAGGCGCCTGCCGACAGCACCGAGACGAAGCCGTCGATCAGCTCGGCCGGGGTATCCCACGACGTGCTCGACAGCACCCGGTCGCCCTCCGAAAACCCTTGCCGCATGGCCGATTTCTTTGCTTCGGCGAGCACCTCCGCCACCGGCATGCCGTCCAGCGCTGCGCCGGCGCCGCCAGGCAGGAACTGATCACCGTGCACCCGGACGGAGGTCGCGAAGTCGGTGACGCCGACCGGGAGGTCACGCACCGGAGCACCCAGCGCGTCGAGCGACAGCGCCGCCACCTCGGCGACACCGTCGGCGTCGTCGAGCCGATCGGGCGTCACCATGGCCAGCTCGGCGTCCTGATCGGGACGAAGCACCACCTCGGTGCCCGCCCACCAGCAGCCGAGCAGCACCGCGGCGGTCTGCCAGTGCGCAGGCAACAGCACCGCGATCCTGGCGCCGGGACTTAGCCCGAACTCGTCGCGGATCAGGTTGGCGGTCTTGGCCGCCCAGTTCGCCAGCGTCAGCCCGGACAACTCGATCCTGGCGCCGGTGGCATCGTCGTAATAGGTGACGCGCGGACCAGCGGGATCGCGCGCGAGGATCGGATCGAGCACCTTCTCGGTGAGGGTGATTGCCTGGTCGAAGTCACGCATCAGCTGGTTCACGCCTGTCTAGTTCACGCATTTCGGTCCATTCTGGCCTGCGTCGATAGGTGGTGCCGGCGGGACGGGCGTTGCGGTGGCGCTCGCCGTTCCGGAGAAATCGAACATGCTGGCTGCCGCCGAACCCGGACCAGAATAGTCGCTCGCCAGCACCACGCTCACCGAATCCGGGGACAGTGTCGCATCCGCGAGCACCGGCAGCCCACCGAGCTCCTTGGCCACCGCCTTCGCTTTGGCGTCACCGGTGTTCGCGGTGAGCACCCGGCTACCGGTGACGCTCCCGCCGGTGTAGTTGCCGACCACACCCTCGCGGAAGCCCTTACTGCGCAACGCCTGCGATACCTGGCCCGCCAGGCCGCCGACACCGCTGGCGTTGTACACGCTGACGGTCACCGTCGCCGGATCGAACGCGGGCGCGTCCGACTCCGTGGCCTTGGTATCGCCGACCAGTCCGGCGACGTAGGACTTGACCGCCTTCGGGTCGACCCGCACCACCGATTCGCCGCCGCTGGTCATGTAGTTCAGATCGGTGACCGGGATCGTCTCGAAACTCACCTGGCCGCCCGAAAGATCCTGCAGCTGTTGCAGGAACGCGAGCACGTCCCAGTCGTCGTCGAGCACGACCGTGCGCCCGACCGCCTCGCTGAGCTGCTTCATCCGCCCCGGATTGCTGAGCGTCTTCGCGCTGAGCACCTGGCCGACCAGCTGCGCCATGAAGACCTGCTGGCGCACGATGCGGTCGAGGTCGCCGCGCGGCAGGTTGTGCCGTTGCCGGACGAAGCTCAATGCCGAAGGGCCGTCGAGGCGTTGGCGTCCTGCCGGGAAGTCGGCGCCGGACATCCATTCGTCGACCGGATTGTTCAGGCACACCTCGACCCCGCCCACCGCGTCGGTGAGCAGCACGAAGCCGAGCAGGCTCACCTCCGCATAGTGGTCGACGTTGATGCCGGTGAGGTTGGCGACGGACTTGACCAGCGCCTGGCGTCCGGCCTTGGTGGACTGCTTGTCCGCGTCGTCCTCGGAGACGCCCTGTTTGATCAGCTTCAGCCGCTGGGTTTCCTTGGTTGCCCCGTACGCGGAATTGATCTTGCCTTTGCCGAGGTCGGGAATGTCGACATACGAGTCGCGGGGGATGGAGATGGCGGTCGCGGACCTGCCGTCGTTCGGCACTCGGATCAGCACGATGGTGTCGGTGTTGGTGCCGACCTCGTCGCCCGCGTGCAGCAGCGCGCGCTCGCGACCGGTCAGCGGATTGCCGTGCGCGTCGGTGCGGCTGTCGACGCCGACCAGCAGGATGTCGACCGCACCGTCGCGCCCGCCGCCGAGGCCGAGCCCGCCGATGCGCTCGATGTTGGCGATGAGGTTGTCGACGCTGCTCCAGGCGAACCCGGTGATGACAAGAACCACGACGGCGAGCACCGCGGCGACGATCCGCACCGGACCGCCTGCGGGCAGCCGCGTTTCAGTGCCGCGCGGCCGAGTCATCGCAGACCTCCGTGCATTCGGCGAACTGCTCGGCCCGGACCGCGACGCCCGTTGCGGCTAACTTGGGTCCTCTCGACAACGCGACATCCTTCCAGCAAGCTCCGATGCCTATTTCGACCACGCGGTGGACGCGACCACCCCACCTTTCCACAGCCCCCGCACCCTCGTAGCAAACCCAGGTTCGACACGGGCGCCAGCCGAGGGCAACTGAGGAGAAGGCTAACGAACAGCGGCTCGGACACCCTCAATTCGCAGGTGCGACGGCGTGCCAGACTGGGGGCCGTGACCGCCTCGACCCCGTCCGCCGCCGCCCGTCCCGCTCGCCTCGTGGTGACCGGGGCAGGCGGACAGCTCGGGCAGGAACTGATCCGCCTCGCGCCCGACGCCAGCGCCCTCGGCCGCCGCGACCTCGACATCACCGATCCCGCCGCCGTGCGCGCGGTCATCGAACCCGGCGATGTCGTGCTCAACTGCGCGGCCTACACCGCGGTCGACCGTGCGGAGACCGACACCGCAGCGGCGTTCGCGGGCAACGAAACCGGGCCAGCCGTGCTCGCGGCCGCCTGTGCGCGGGTCGACGCCAGGCTGATCCATCTCTCCACCGACTATGTGTTCCCCGGTACCGAGGACCGCCCGTACGACACCACCGATCCGACCGGTCCCACCCTCGTGTACGGGAAGTCCAAACTCGCGGGTGAGCACGCCGTGCTCACGCTGGCGCCGCGGGCGCACGTGGTGCGGACCGCGTGGGTGTACACCGGGCGCGGCAGCGATTTCGTCGCCACCATGCTGCGGCTGGAGCGCGAACGCGACACCGTCGACGTGGTCGACGATCAACTCGGCGCACCCACCTACGCCGCCGATCTGGCGGCCGCGCTGCTCGAGCTCGTCGGTCGCCCGGACGCCCCGCGCCTGCTGCACGCCACCAACGCCGGGCAGGCCACCTGGTTCGAGTTCGCCCGTGCGGTCTTCTCGGGTGTCGGTGCCGATCCGGAGCGAGTCCTGCCGTGTGACTCGTCCGCTTTTCCGAGACCCGCACGGCGCCCGGCATATTCGGTGTTGTCGCACCGTGCCTGGGACGACGCCGGGTTGACGCCATTGCGCCCATGGCGAGTGGCACTGGGGGACGCGCTGGCGCGGTTGTCCGACTAGGCTCCTAGCCCGTGACCGAATCCGATACCGCCGCCGCGGTTGGCCTGACCGTCGTCACGGTGACCTATTCGCCGGGCGAGCACCTCGAGCACTTCATCAGCACGCTGGCCGACGCGACCACCGAGAAGCCACAGGTGATCCTGGCCGACAACGGGTCGACCGACGGCGTGCCGGAACTGGTCGCCGAGGCCAATTCTCATGTGCGGCTGCTGCGCACCGGCGGCAACATCGGCTACGGCGGCGCGATCAACCGGGCCGTCGCGGAGATCGACCCCGACGTCGAATTCGTGGTGATCGCCAACCCGGACATCCGCTGGGGCACCGACTCCATCGACAAGCTGCTCGCCGCCGCACAGCGCTGGCCGCGGGCAGGCGCCCTCGGCCCGCTGGTGCTCGAACCGGACGGCAGCGTCTACCCGTCGGCCCGGCGGGTGCCCGGTCTGCTCGACGGCGCGGGCCACGCGATCCTCGGCACCGTGTGGAAGACGAACCCGTGGACTCGCCGCTACCGGCAGGAAAACGAGGAGATCTCCGAGCGGACCGTCGGCTGGCTGTCCGGCTCCTGCCTGCTGGTGCGGCGCGCGGCCTTCGACGCGATCGACGGCTTCGACTCGCGCTACTTCATGTACATGGAGGACGTCGACTTCGGCGACCGGATGGGCACGGCGGGCTGGCACAACGTGTTCGTGCCGTCCGCGGAGGTCACGCACGCGAAGGGGCATGCCGCGGGACGGCACCCCGAGGTGATGCTGCCCGCGCACCACGCGAGCGCATACCGCTTCCAGGCCGACCGGCATCCGCACTGGTGGCAGGCGCCGCTGCGGCTGGCGTTGCGCGCAGGACTTGCGGTGCGCTCCCGAATTGCGGTTCGATCTGCGCTGCGTCAGCAAGCGCGGGACGCTGCATAAGCACAATTTCGCAGAGCGTCGGTGTCAACTGACGCACGAACGCGGTGAGCAGGCACGCGGCTGAGCCACAATGGGCGAGGACTCGTGCCGCTCTGGCGCGGGCAACCGTCGATCCACTGTGAACAGGGGACCTTGAATGGCAGGAAAAACAGGCACCGACGCCGTCATCCTGGTGGGCGGGCAGGGCACACGGCTACGGCCGCTGACCTTGTCGGCACCCAAGCCGATGCTGCCGACGGCCGGGCTGCCGTTCCTGACGCATCTGCTCGCTCGCATCGCCGAGGCCGGGATCACCCATGTCGTGCTTGGCACCTCGTTCAAGGCAGAGGTCTTCGAGGAGCATTTCGGTGACGGCGCCGAGCTCGGTATCGAGCTCGAGTACGTCACCGAAACCGAGCCGCTCGGCACCGGCGGCGCCATCCGCAACGTGCTGCCCAAGCTGCGCGCCGACACCGTCCTGGTGTTCAACGGCGACGTGCTCGGCGGCACCGACCTCGGCGCGGTGCTCGACACCCACGAGTCGACCAACGCCGACGTGACGCTGCACCTGGTCCGGGTCAGCGACCCACGTGCCTTCGGCTGTGTGCCCACCGACGCGGACGGCCGGGTCACCGCCTTCCTGGAGAAGACCCAGGATCCGCCGACCGATCAGATCAACGCGGGCTGCTATGTCTTCCGCCGCGAATACATCGAGAAGATCCCGTCGGGCCGCCCGGTTTCGGTGGAACGCGAAGTGTTCCCCACGCTGCTCGCCGAGGGCGCCCGCGTGCAGGCGCACGTGGACAGCTCCTACTGGCGGGACATGGGCACTCCGGAGGACTTCGTCCGCGGCTCCGCCGATCTGGTCCGCGGCATCGCGCCCTCGCCTGCCCTGCCAGGCCAGCGCGGCGAATCGCTGGTCCACCCCGGCGCCGGAGTCGCACCGGGCGCACTGCTCATCGGCGGCACCGTCGTCGGCCGCGGCGCCGAGGTCGGCGCGGGCGCCCGCCTCGACGGCGCGGTCATCTTCGACGGCGCCGTCATCGAGGCAGGCGCCACCGTCGAACGCTCGATCATCGGCTTCGGCGCCCGCATCGGCCCGCGCGCGCTGGTGCGCGACGGCGTCATCGGCGACGGCGCGCAGGTCGGCGCCCGCTGCGAACTACTACGCGGCGCGCGAGTGTGGCCCGGCGTCGAGATCCCCGACGGCGGAATCCGTTTCTCGACGGACGTGTAATTCCGCGAAGTTGCGCAACGGATTTCGGGCATTTCCCGGAAACGCTCCGCTGTCGCAACCGCCCTGACAACGCGCGAAGGGCCCGCAGATCCTGCGGGCCCTTCGTGTTTCACAGGCAACTAGGCCGGAACCAGGTCCTTGGAATCCGGCTTCTGCTGCGGCTGCGCGCCGTGGTCGTTATCGACCATGGTCTGTTCATCGAACGGCAACTTGCGGTCGAGGACATCCTTGACCTGAGCCGTATCGATGGTCTTGGTCCAGGTGCCGATCAGCACGGTGGCGACGGCGTTACCGGAGAAGTTGGTGAGCGCTCTGGCTTCGGACATGAAGCGGTCGATGCCGACGATCAAGCCGACGCCGTCGAGCAATTCGGGACGGTGACTCTGCAGACCACCGGCCAAGGTGGCCAGGCCTGCACCGGTGACACCGGCGGCGCCCTTCGACGCCACGATCATGAACAGCAACAGGCCGATCTGTTCGCCGAGGCTCAGTGGCTTGTCCATCGCGTCCGCGATGAAAATAGACGCCATGGTCAGGTAGATTGCAGTGCCATCCAAGTTGAATGAATACCCGGTCGGCACAACGACACCCACGGTCGTTCGCTCGACGCCCATGTGCTCCATCTTCGCGATCAGACGAGGCAACGCGGACTCGGAGGACGAGGTCGCGACGATCAGCAGGTACTCACGCGCCAGGTAGCGGACAAGCTTCAGGATGGACACCCGCGACACGAGCCACAGCACGACACCGAGCACGCCGAAAACGAACACCAAGCAGGTCAGGTAGAACGCGATCATCAACGTTGCCAGCTCACCGACGGCTTTGAGCCCGGTCTTTCCGACTACGTTCGCGATCGCGCCGAACGCGCCGATCGGGGCGAGCCAGAGAATCATCACCAGCACGCGGAAGACGAGCTTCTGCAGCAGGCCGATGCCGCGCAGGATCGGCTCACCGGTCGTGCCCATCGCCTGCAGCGCGAATCCGACGAGCACGGCGATGAACAGCGCCTGCAGCACACTGCCCGAGGTCAGCGACGAGAACATCGTCGACGGCACGATGTTGGAGATGAATTCCCAAGTGCCGCCCGCTTTGTCCGCGGTCTTCGCGAGGTCCGAGCTCGCTTTGGCAGTGTCGGTGCCGATGTTCAAGCCTTCCCCCGGCTCGAGCAGGTTGCCGACGACGAGGCCGATGCCGAGCGCGAAGGTCGACATGACCATGAAGTACCCGATGGCCAACCCGCCGACCTTGCCGACGGTGGCCGCGGTGCGGATCGATCCGATGCCGAGCACGATGGTGCAGAAGATGACCGGCGCGATCATCATCTTGATCAGGTTGACGAAGATGGTGCCGAGCGGAGCGACAGCAACACCGAACTTTGGCGCGGCGACACCGACGATGATGCCCGCGACGACCGCGACGATGACGGCCAAGTACAGCCAGTGGGTGCGGTCCCGCTTCTTCGGTGGCGCTACAGGTGGTGCGACTTCGGGTGTTGCTTCGCTCATGACTGCGCCTCGCTGGCGCTCGGCTCCGTCATGACCGAATATTCGGCTGCGTTCTTTGTTCGCTCGCTGCGCTCGCTCATGTGTGGTGACGTCCTTCAGGTACCGACGTGAGGTGCCTCACGCCTTCCAGGCAGAATGATGACCGTCCGGGTGACACCGGTCACGGTTTGGTGCATTACGTTCAGTGGAGGAAAGTACCTAGTGAGACGCGGTCGGCTATCTCTGGCCGGTCAGGCCTTCGCACTCCAGCTGATCGTGCTCATCCTCATGGTCGTCGTGGGCGCGGTCCTCGCAGTGCTGGACGCGCGACGCCACAGCGACTTGACCACCACCCGCGAAGTCAGGGATGTCGCGGTGACGGTGGCTGAGGCGCCCTCCACCCTCCAGGCCGTGTACAGCACCAACCCCACGGCCATCTTGCAGCCGGTGACCGAGCGGACCCGGCTCGAGACCGGGATGGATTTCATCGTGGTGATGGCACCGGATCGGACCCGCTACACGCACACCAACCCGGACAACATCGGCAAGCCGTTCAGCGGAAACATCGACAGGGCGCTGGCCGGGGAGACCTTCACCGAAACCTTCACCGGCACCCTCGGACCGTCGATCCGGGCGGTGACGCCGGTCTACGACTCGGGGAAGGTGGTCGCGCTGGTGTCTGCCGGGGTGACCCGCGCCAAGATCGGCGACCAGGTCGCGACGCAGTTGCCGGTGATCCTCGGCGTCGCCGCCGCCGGTCTGGTGGTGTCGGGCAGCGGCTCGTTCCTGTTGAGCAGGCGGCTGCGCAGGCAGACGCACGGGCTCGCGCCCGACGAGCTGCGCGCCATGTACGAGCAGCACGATGCCGTGCTGCATTCGATCCACGAGGGGTTGGTGGTCTTCGGCATCGCGGGCGAACGGGCCGAGGTGGTCAACGACGAGGCACGCAGGCTGCTCGAGCTGCCCGCCGGTGAGGTGCGCCGCGGCGACCTTCCGGTGTCGATGCAGCAGATGAGCTGGGGTGTGGTGCGCGACGAGATGCACGTGACCAACGACCGGATCCTGCTCGTCAACCAGGACATCGTCACCTGGGAGGGTCGTCCCATCGGCACTGTCATGACGATCCGCGACCACACCGAATTGCGCACGGTGATGGGCGAACTCGACTCGGTGCGCAGCTTCGCCGAATCGCTGCACGCGCAGGCGCACGAATCGGCCAACCGGCTGCACACCGTGGTCACCATGGTCGAGCTCGGTCGCTATCGGGAGGCGGTCGAGTTCGCCACCTCGGAACTCGAACTCTCCCAGGCGCTGATCGACCGGCTGCTGGCCGCGGTCGGTTCGCCCGCGCTCGCGGCGCTGCTGCTCGGCAAGGTGAACCAGGCCACCGAGCGCAGCATCGAGCTGACCATCACCGAGGACACCGCGCTCGACTCCATCGAGCCGCTGTCACCGCAGGAGACGGTGACACTGGTCGGCAATCTCATCGACAACGCCATCGACGCCGCCGCCGACAGCACGGCGGGCTGGGTGGAGGTCACGGTGCGCCACCACGACCTCGCTGCCGACGACGATGCGGCAGAACCCGATTCGTGCCTGTTCGTGCGCGTCGCGGACAGCGGACCAGGGATGTCCGAGGAGACGTTCGCCCGCGCGTCACAGCGCGGCTATTCGACGAAGGCCGACCATCACGGGCTCGGCCTCGCACTGGTCCACCGCCTGGTGGCCAGGCACGGGGGGACCATTCGTACCGAACTAGAGCCGGAAAGCGCGGTCACCGTGACGATTCCGCGAAAGGTTGCACAGTGATCCGGGTGTTGATCGTCGAGGACGAGCCACTCATCGCCGAGGCGCATCGCGCCTATGTCGACCGTATAGAAGGTTTCACCCCTGTCGGCGTCGCGCACACCGGTCGTGAGGCGATGCGGGCAGCCGCCGACGCCGCGGCCGAGGGGACGCCGATCGACCTGGTGCTCATGGACATCGGGCTCCCCGATGCCAGTGGACTCGACGTGGCCGCGGCATTGACCGGGCTCGCACCGCGTCCCGACGTCATCGCCATCACCTCGGCGCGCGATCTGGCCATGGTGCGTACGGCCGTCTCGCACGGCGTGGTGCTGTATCTGTTGAAGCCGTTCACCTTTGCCGCGTTCCGCGACAAACTCGACCGCTACCGCGAATTCCGCACCGCACTGCCTGCCGGCGAAACCGCCGTCTCCCAGCACGACATCGACCGCGCCCTCAGCGCGCTGCGCACCCCCGACCAGCGCACCACCACACCCAAAGGCGTTGCCCCGCAAACCCTCGACGAAATCTCGCGCACCGTCCGGGCGGCGCCGGACGGCATCACCGCCGCCGACACCGCCTCCACCATCGGTGTCTCCCGCATCACCGCGTGGCGTTACCTGGAGAAGTTAGCCGACGACGGATTAGTCACTCGCCGTTCGGATTACGGCCGTGCGGGCCGACCCAAGACCCGCTATGTCTGGAAGACCAAGGCGTGAGCTGATTCTCGCAAGTACCCGTGCGCTGGCAGCGCAACACGAAGGGCCCGCAGAATCTGCGGGCCCTTCGTGTTGCCGAGCGCGGGTGCACCGTGCCGCGTCAGGCGGCCCACTTTTCGGGGTTGAGGAAGTACTGGGTCAGGGCGGTGGCGTGGCCGTGGCCCATGGCGTGTTCGGACTTGAGCCATTCGACGAGGGGCTTGTGCGCCGCGTGGCCGGAATCGCGCATGGCGGACTGCCATTCGTCGATGGTGCGGCCGTACTTGGCTTCGATGGAGGGGAAGTAGGACGCGGGGCCGTGCGGCTTGGTTGCCATGGTGCTCGTCTCCTGTGCTCGTGGTGTGTTCATCGGTATCGACGGAGTGGCCACGGGGGATTCATCGCTGTGTGAGGTGGATCACCTGCATAGCGCTGTGCCCCCGAATTGCTCGGGGGCACAGCGCTATCGGGTGGTGGGTTACGCGGCGACGGGCTTGGCGGCCGTCTGGTGCTCGCGGAGCAGCAGTGCGCCGGTGAGGGCGACAAGGGCGGCGGTGAGGCCGTGGATGCCGAAGGCGGCGGCGGGTGAGCCGCTCCAGCTGAGCACGGTCAGCATGTCGCCGATCGGGACGAGGGCGACGACCAGGGTGACGATGCCGAGCGCGTAGCGCTGTTTGGCGGCAAGCAGCACCAGGATGAGGACGCCGAAGACGGTGTCGCGCACACCTTTCAGGTTCATGAAGGCGGCGGCATCGCCGTCCGGCCATGCGGGGAGTCCGAAGCCGGGCGCGATGACGTCGGGGGTGAACAGGTAGCTGATGCCGATGTAGAGGATGAAGGCCGCGCCGGCGAGGGAAAGGGCGGTGGCGATGCGCGAGATGGTCATGGCGGGACTCCTTGTGCAGATGCTGCTCAGTGCGGTGGTGCTCTGAAATCTAGCGGCGCTAGGTTCATGAGCAACGATAATGGAGCTTCGTTAGTTTGTCTAGCGCTGCTAGTATTTGGGTATGAGTGCACAGACTCGCAAGGAACGCGAACGGGCCGAACGCCAGCAACGGATCATCGACACCGCGCGCGAACTCGCCGAGTCGCAGGGCTGGGAGGCGGTGACGGTGCGCAAGCTGGCCGAGCGCATCGAATACAGCCAACCGGTGCTGTACAGCCACTTCGCGGGCAAAGCGGCGATCGTCGCGGCAGTCGCCGAACAGGGGTGCGCCGACCTTGCCGTCGCGCTGCACCGGGCGCACGCCGAAGCCGACGGGCCCGCCGCCGCGCTGGCCGCGGTCGCCCAGACCTACCTGGATTTCGCGGCCGCCAATCCCGCCCTCTACGACGCCATCTTCGTGATGAACATCGACCTCGTCTTCGGGCTGGCGGCGAGCAAGCCGCTGCGCGACGCGTTCGCGGGACTGGAGAACATGTTCCGGCCGTTCGTCGATGCGGCCGACCTCGGCGCGCGCACCGAGGTGGCCTGGAGCGCGCTGCACGGCCTCGCGACGCTGGACCGCAATAAGCGACTGCGTCCTGAGCTGCGCGAGCAGCGCCTCGCCATCCTCGTCGCCGAATGGTTGGCCGCCGTCGGCGCGGATCCGGCGTAACGGCGCGCGAATCCCGTTCTGGCTGGACCGAATCGGCGTTCGCCTCGACCAGTCGACGGTGACAGCCGACACCTCGGCCGATGGACCGGCAGGTCAGCAGCTCGTGTGAGCGAACGCGCATGTCACGGGCCGAAGCGCGGTGTGCGTTGGCCGGTAGCGTGGAGGCATGCCTGATGTTGTGGTCGTCGGATCCGGACCGAATGGGCTCGCCGCCGCGGTGATTCTCGCGAAGGCCGGGCTCTCGGTGGAGGTGTACGAGGCCGAGAACACGGCGGGCGGCGGATCGCGGACCGCGGAGCTGACGTTGCCGGGGTTCCGCCACGACGTGTGTGCGGGCGCCCATCCGATGGCGTTCGCCTCCCCGTTCTTTCGCGCCTTCGATCTCGCGGCACACGGCGTCGAGTTGCTCGCGCCGCAGGTCTCCTACGCGCACCCGCTCGACGGCGGCACGGCAGGCGTGGCCTGGCGCGATCTGGAACGCACCGCCGACGGCCTCGGTCGCGACGGTGCGGCATGGCGCTCGCTGTTCGGCCCGCTGGTTCGCGACTGGGAGACCGTCGTCGACCTCGCGATGTCGGATCTGCGTCGAGTGCCCAAGGGCCTGCTGACCGCCACCCGGTTCGGGCTGCGCACCCTGGAGCAGGGAACGCCGTTGTGGAACACCAGGTTCGACGAGGAGCCCGCCGCCGCGCTGTTGACCGGTGTCGCCACCCACGCGATCACCCCGCCGCGTGCGGTGCCCGCCGCGGGCGCGGGCCTGTTGCTCGGCACGCTGGCGCACGCAGGCGGCTGGGTGCTGCCGAAGGGCGGTAGTCAAGCGATTCCCGATGCCCTCATCACCGAGTTGGAGAGGCTCGGCGGCCGGGTACACGTCGGCAAGCGCGTCGACGCGCTCGGGCAATTCGACGATGTCCGTGCGGTCGTGCTCGACACCGCTCCCGCCGAACTGATCCGGCTCGCGGGCAATCGGCTTCCGGACCGATATGTCCAGCGGCTCCGGCGTTTCCGCTACGGCGGTGCCGCGTGCAAGGTCGACTTCGCGCTCACGGGCCCGGTGCCGTGGCAGGCCGAGCACCTCGAGCTCGCTGGCACCTTGCACTTGATCGGCACCCGCGACGAGGCCATGACCGCCGAACGTGCCGTTGCCGCAGGCCGACACGCCGAGCGGCCCTACGTGCTTGCCATCCAGCCCGGCGTTGTCGATCCGACCCGCGCGCCCGAAGGCAAGCACACCTTCTACACCTACGCGCACGTGCCCAACGGCTCCACCCGCGACATCAGCGAGGACGTCATCGCCCAGGTCGAGCGATTCGCCCCTGGCTTCCGCGAGCTGATCCTCGCCAAGAACGTCTACACCGCGGCCGAACTGCCTTCGCACAACGCCAATTACATCGGCGGTGATATCTCGGCGGGCGCGATGACCCTGCGCCAGTTCGCCTTCCGTCCCACCCCGCGCTGGAACCCCTACGCCACACCGCTTTCCGGCGTCTACCTGTGTTCGGCCTCCACCCCGCCAGGGCCTGGCGTGCACGGCATGTCCGGCGTGCACGCCGCCGGACACGTGCTGCGTCAGCGGTTCGGCATCGATGCGGACCCGCTCGAGCTGGTCCGCGCGGGGTAGGCGCTATCCGCGTTCGGCGCGGTAGAGGTCGGGCTCGAGATAGATGACGCGGGCCGCGGGAACCGCGGCACGCACCCTGGCCTCGGCGTCGTCGATCGCGGCGGCCAGCGCCTCGACATCGAGGCCGGGCACCGTGCCGATCTTGGCCGCCACCAAAAGCTCGTCGGGGCCGAGGTATTGGGTCTTGAGGTGGATCAGTCGATCGATGCGGGTGCCGTCGACGAGGTTCTGCCTGATGGCCAGGTCCTCCGCCGGTGTCGCGCCCTCGCCGATGAGCAGGCTCTGCATCTCGATGATCAGGATGACGGCGATGACACCGAGCAGCAGGCCGATGGCGAGGGTGCCGATACCGTCCCAGATCGGTTCTCCGGTGATCATGGTCAGGCCGACGCCTGCGAGCGCGAACAGCAGACCGACCAGGGCGCCGGTGTCCTCGAGCAGCACCACCGGCAGTTCCGGGCTGCGCGAGGTGCGGATGAAGCGCCACCAGCTCGCGTCACCCTTGATCGGCCGTGACTCCTTGACCGCAGTCATGAAGCTGTAGGTCTCCAGCGCGATGGCGATCACGAGGATGACGACCGCGACGATCGGCGAGGTCAGGTCCTCGGGATGCTGGATCTTGTGAATGCCTTCGTAGATGGCGTAGATCGAGCCGATCGTGAACAGCACCAGCGCGACGATGAACGAGTAGAAGTAGCGGTTGCGCCCGTACCCGAACGGATGCAGCTGGTCGGCCTCCTGTGCCGCGCGCTGCTGACCGAGCAGCAGCAGGCCCTGGTTGGAGGTGTCGGCCACCGAGTGCACCGCCTCGGCGAGCATCGATGCGGATCCGGTGATCGCCGCACCGATGAACTTCGCCACCGCGATTCCCGCGTTCGCCGTCAATGCGGCGAGGATCGCCTTCTTGCCACCACCAGCCGACATGCCTTGGACGTCCTCTCTCCGAATTGCCCGATCCCGGCTAATTTAGCCTGTGCGGTCGTTCGGATGTCCGACGACCGACTCGATTGCTCAGACTGTGCCTACGCACGCGCAGAACAGTTGCGCGGCACCGTCGAGCGCGCGGGCGCGGATGTCGCTGTCGGCGGCCGAGATCCATGCGGCCGCACCGCGCTCCAGCGTCAGCTCCGTCTCGCCCTGCGTCAGCCGCACCGATCCGGCCGTGCACAGCACGATGCCTGGGCCCGCTGCGGTGAGCGGCACCTGCGCCGACCCGGCGGTGAGGTCGAAGCGGCGCAGCGCGAACTCGGGTGCAGGCGTTCGGTATCGCACCGATCCGTCGCCCGCCGGTTCCGGCAGCACCACCGGCAGGTCGATCGGCTCGAAATCCAACACCCGCAACAACTCCGGCACATCGACATGCTTGGGCGTCAGCCCGCCGCGTAGCACATTGTCGGAGTTGGCCATGATCTCGACGCCGAGCCCGCGCAGGTACGCGTGCAGATTGCCCGCGGCGAGGAACAGTCCCTGTCCCGGTTCCAGCGTCAGCCGATTGAGCAGCAGCGCGGCGAGCACGCCCGCGTCACCGGGATACGCCTCGGCGAGTTCGAGTGCGGTGCGCGCCTCAGGGGTGAACTCGCGCTTGCCTTTTCCGGACAGGTACCGCACGCAGCCGTCGAGCACCGCGGGCAGCAGGGTCGCGAGCACCTGCTGCGGCAGCGTGATCCAGGTGGTGAACAGGGTGCGCAGGCCGTCGGAATCCGGTTCTGCGGCAAGCAGGTCGGCGAAGGAGGCGAGCCCGGGAACGTCGAGCGCGCGCAGCAGTTCGACGGTGCGGCGCGGCTCGCGGAAGCCGGCCAGCGCCTCGAACCGGTCCAGCGCGACCACCAGTTCCGGCTTGTGGTTCTCGTCGCGGTAGTTGCGCATCGGCGAGTCGAACGGCACCTTGGTGCGGTTCTCCCGCTCGAAGCCGGCCCGGGCCTGTGCCGTGCTCGGATGCGCCTGCAGCGACAGCGGCTCCTCGGCGGCGAGGATCTTCAGCAGGAACGGCAGCTTGCCGCCGAATTCTGTTGCGGCCGAGCCCAATTCGCGGTCCGGGTGGGCGGCGACGAACTCGAGCAGGGAGCGGGTGCCTTCGGCTGTCTTCACGTGCGCGGGATCGGCGGGATGCGCGCCGAACCACAGTTCGGCCTCCGGATGCGCAGACGGTACTGGTCGGCCGCACAACTGAGCGAGCGCGGTGCGCGAGCCCCAGGCATACGAACGCAGCGCACCTACGAGTTCGTGCACTAGTAGTTGCCCCCGAACTGCCCTTGGTTGTCGGTGGCGATGCCACGGGTGCCGATCAGCCGCAGATAGGCGGCGGCCATCTCCAGCCGGACGGCGAGCACCGCCAGCTGTTCGAGTTCACCGCCGGTCCCCGGCGCCGGTTCTTCTTGGCGTGGCGGCACCGGCACCGAAGGATCGACAAGGCCGGTGTGCAGCAGATCGAGTTCGGCGTTCACCAGGTCGGCATCGACCAGGCTGGATCCGCCGCCGCCGAAGACCGCGATCCGGCGCCGCGCGGCCGCCTGGTCGGCGTCGGCGCTGACGACGAACACCCGGATCCGCTCGACCGGCACCGGCCCGTCGAGCTCCTCGTCGTGGAACAGCGGATCGAAGCCGGGCGCGGATTCGCCTGCGGCCTCGACCATTCGGGACCTGGCGGCGACGGCCTCGGCCAGCTCCACCGCGGTGGACACCCGGCCCGCCGACTGCAGCAGCACCTCGGCGACGTGCTCGGCCAGCTGGGTCGCGGCGGGGGAGTCGCCGGTGAGCACGATGCCGCGCTGATGCATCCGCGCGGCCAGCGTCTTGGCCGGATTGCGGAACATCTCGTTGGTCGGGCCTGCGCGCAAAGCCTCGGCGTCGAGCACATCGGCCAATTCGGTCAGGTCGGGCACGAAGGTGCCGCTGCGGGTCGGATCGACCGCCTGCAGCACGGCGATGCCGACGGCGAGATAGCGCAGCAACCGGTTGTGATCGAGCACCTGCACGCGCGGTGCGAGCACGGCGGCCCGACCGGCCGTGACGGCGCGCAGCGGTCCTTCGATCGGCGCGGCGACAACGACCTCGGCGCCGCGGCGCAGCGCCCGGTCGACGGCATCGAGCAGCCGTGGGTCGCCTGCATCGTCACCGGAGACGAGAACGACATCGAGGGGACCGACCCACGGCGGTAACGCGGCGACGGGCACCACGGGCAGGCCTGCCCGGTCACCGAGGGCGGCGACGAGCAGGCTCGCGGCACGGGTGGCGCGGCCCGCGCCGGAGACGAGCACCACGCTGCGTGGGCGCAGACCGGCCAGGCGCGCGAGCGCGTCCTCGCCGATGGCTGCCGCGGTGGCACGGACCTGAGCGCCGCCAGAGGCGGCCGAGCGCAGGGCGCCGCCGGTATCGGCCGCTTCCAGCGAAGCGGCGTCATCGAGGTCGAGCACCGGAGTTCCAGCGATCATCGGGCGTCCCACCTCCCCTCATCGCGCTGAGTCGTTTCCGCCCTTGCTGCCACCCGGGTCAGCTGCCGCGCCGGGCCCGAGTCGGGCGAATCCAAGGCCTGTGATTCCACTATTCCAGTCAGGAGCGGACGATGCTCAGAATCTCGGTTACGAGTGCGTCTACTTCGTCCGGCGATCGGGCCTCGACGTTGAGCCTGAGCAACGGTTCGGTATTCGACGCGCGCAGATTGAACCAGGCGTCGTCGGCAAGCTGCACGGTCACGCCGTCCAGCCTATCGACCGTGACCGTCCGGTCCCCGAAGGCCTCCACTACCGCCATCGTCCGCTCCTTTGCGTCCGCCACTGTGGAGTTGATCTCTCCGGAGGCCGCATATGTTTCGTAGGCGGCCATGAGCTCGGACACCGGCCGTTCCTTCTCGCCGAGCGCGGCGAGCACGTGCAGCGCGGCGAGCATGCCGGAGTCCGCGCCCCAGAAGTCGCGGAAGTAGTAGTGCGCTGAGTGCTCGCCGCCGAATACCGCGCCGGTCGAGGCCATCTGCTGCTTGATGAACGAGTGGCCGACCCGAGTGCGCACCGGCGTTCCGCCGAGTTCGGTGACGAGCTCGGGCACCGCGCGCGAGGTGATCAGGTTGTGGATGATGACCCCGCCGGGCTCCTTGGCCAGCTCGCGCTCGGCGACCAGCGCGGTGATCGCCGACGGCGACACCGGGTCGCCCTTCTCGTCCACCACGAAGCAGCGGTCGGCGTCGCCGTCGAAGGCGAGTCCGATGTCGGCGCCCGACTTGACCACCAGGTCCTGCAGGTCGACCAGGTTCTTGGGGTCGAGCGGGTTGGCCTCGTGGTTGGGGAAGGAACCGTCCAGGTCGAAGTACAGCGGGACGACGGTCACCTGCGACAGCGCGGCGAACACCGCGGGGACGGTGTGCCCGCCCATGCCGTTGCCCGCGTCCACCGCGACGGTGAGCGGGCGGACCTCGCCGAGGTCGACCAGCTTGCGCAGGAACGCCGCGTAGTCGGCGAGCAGGTCCGTCGTCGTCTCGGTGCCGCGCGGGCCGTCGTAGCCGGGGACGCCCTCGGTGACCTCGCTCTTGATGGTCGCCAGGCCCGTGTCCTGGCCCACCGGAAGGGCTTTGGCGCGGCACATCTTGATGCCGTTGTACTTGGCCGGGTTGTGGCTCGCGGTGAACATGGCGCCGGGGCAGTCCAGGCTGCCCGACGCGAAGTACAGCTGGTCGGTGGACGCGAGCCCGATGTGCACCACGTCGAGGCCCTGCGCGAGCACACCGTCGGCGAAGGCCTGCGCCAGCCCGGGGGAGGACTCGCGCATGTCGTGTCCGATGACCGCCCGCTGTGCGCCTTCCGCGCGCATCAGCCTGGCGAACGAAGCGCCGACGTCCCTGACGAATTCGGCGTCGATCTGTTCGCCGACCACACCGCGAACGTCGTAGGCCTTGATCACCGCGTTGACGAATTCGGCAGAGCGGGCGACAGTCATGACCAACACCCTAGAGGGAGACGGCCGTCGGTGAAGCCGACGGGGGTGGGCAAGTTCAGCCGATGGCCGTCAACAGGGGCCACCTATCGAATCCGTCCTCAGGACGGGGGATCGGGCAGTACCCGGAGGTGGCCGCGGCGGCCGGTGCGGGTGGTGCGCGGCGGCGGTGGGGTGTAGTCGCGGTAGCCGCGCTGGTCGGGCTCGGGCGGGCGGCGGCGCAGGCCTGCCTCGCGGACCGCTTCGGCGAGCGCGGTCAGATCGTCGTCATCCGGTGTGCTGGACGAGAATCCGCCTTCGTGGCGGACCATTTCCCAGCCCTTCGGGGCGGTGATCCGGGAGCCGTGTGTTTCGCAGAGGTCCCAGGAGTGTGGTTCGGCGACGGTCGCGAGTGGTCCGACGACGGCGGTCGAGTCCGAGTACACATAGGTGAGCGTCGCGACGGCCGGATTCTTGCAACCTGGACGGCAGCAACGACGCATGGGGATCACGACGATGAGAGTAACCCCCCTGGCGACCCGATGTGGATAGACACGCTCAGGAATCGGGCAATTACTCCCACCGTTGCGGGGTGCCGCACGTGGGTGGGAGTGTGCCGGGTGCCTCGTGCGGACCTGGTGTCCTCGGTGCCGGGTCCGACCCGGTGTGGTCCTCGGTTATCGCTGCTCGCAACAACATTCGTTACCGGCACCCGCGCGGCTTGGTGTGATTTCTACTCCGGTTCCGGATCGATGAGATCCGGGTCGACGCCGAGGTAGGTGGCGATCTGCTGGACCAGGACCTCGCGCAGCAGCTCGACCAGATCGTCGGGATCGCTGGCGCGCAGCTCGAGTGGTTTGCGGAACAGCACCACCCTGGCCCGGGTGGCCGCGCCGTGCCTGTCGACGCCTGCGGGGATGAGCCGGGACAGCGGCACCGGGCCGTCGGCGACGACCTCATCCGGCCAGGTGACCGAATCAGGGTGCAGCGGACGGATTTTCGGCACATCGTCGACCGCGATGTCGAGTTTGGTCAGCCGGTCGTGCCAGCGGGTGTCCAGCGGCGCGAACGCTTCGAGTACCAGCCGGTCGAATTTCTGGCCCCTGGTCCGCCAGGCGGGCACCGTCGGCGGCAACATCGGGCCTCGCACGCCGCGACCACGGCGGATCACCGACCGCGCGGTCGGTGGACGACGATTCCGGGAACGCACCATGGTTAAAACCTAGTCAGGCCGTCTCGCGGACGCGCATCCAGTAGGTGCCACCTCGGTCACTATGCGGACCGGGTTCGGCGGGACGACCCCGCGGCCGGGCAGGAGGGCCGGGACGCGGGTGGGGGTGCTACCGAGGCGTCGAGGGCGAAGACGCCGACCCGGTCGCATCCCCCAAGTTATCCGGGTGTGCACGAGACTTGTTGTCGCGTGTGCGGATAACTCGGGGGCCAACCCCAAGTTTCTAGCCGATACCGCGCTTCAGGCGGCGACGCTCCCGCTCGGAGAGGCCACCCCAGATACCGAAGCGTTCATCGTGTGCGAGTGCGTACTCCAGGCATTCGTCGCGTACCTCGCAGCCCATGCAGATCCGTTTCGCCTCGCGAGTCGAGCCGCCCTTCTCTGGGAAGAACGCCTCCGGATCGGTCTGCGCGCACAGGGCACGCTCCTGCCACTGCTCTTCGATGGATTCGAACATCTCGTCGAAGCCCGTGACGACCAGGCTGAGTCGGGGTGCCGAGATCCCGTCACCCGTGCTGTGCCCAGGCGTCAGGACTTCCTCACCCCCCTCGCGATCGATCCAGCCGTTGTCTGTGCAGACGCCACGTGCTGCGCCTGCTGTGGAATCGGTCGGCGAGACCATCTCGTTGGCCACCGCTCCGCCTCCTCACTGTGTGTTAGCGCAGAATGATTCGTTCCGTCGGACCAACACGCCTACCGACGGCCATACCCCGCGACGTTGTCCCGCGGACGTCCCCGAGCTCGTCATCCCGATGCGAACATCTGTTCGAAAAGCCGTTCGCGCCTTGCACTCTCGCGCGAACCCGAAATGACATGACTGTGATTAGACACGCCGGACGTGTCGATGGTCAAGCCGCCGTCGCTATTCCGTTACTATCCGCGAACGGCTTCCAAGATGATCTTGAGTCCGAGTAGGGCAAATGACCAGCAACTACATGCTGATGATCGCCCGCTCGGGCAACGCATAGGCTGTGCGGATGTGAGTGTTCATGAAGCGGATACCGAACCGACCACCGGGCCTCGGATCGCCGTTCTGGTCGGGGGTGTCGGCGGAGCGCGGTTCCTCCAGGGCGTAAGGGAACTGCTGCCCGATGCCGATGTCTCGGCGATCGTCAACGTCGGTGACGACGTCTGGATGCACGGCCTCCGGATCTGTCCTGACCTCGATACCTGCATGTACACCCTGGGCGGTGGCATCGACACCGACCGGGGCTGGGGCAGGCTCGGGGAAACCTGGCACGCGAAAGAAGAGCTGGCGAAGTATCACGCGCAGCCGGATTGGTTCGGCCTCGGCGATCGCGATATCGCCACACATTTGGTTCGCAGTGAGATGTTGCGCGCGGGGTACCCGCTTTCCGCGGTCACCGAAGCGCTCTGCAACAGGTGGCAACCGGGCGTGAAACTGATCCCGGCAACCGACGATCGGTGTGAAACGCATGTGGTTGTGAGCGACGCCGACAACCCTGGCGAACGCCGCGCGATCCATTTTCAGGAGTGGTGGGTTCGCTATCGCGCGAACATCGAGACCCACGGATTCGCCACAATTGGGGCAGAAGATGCCAAACCTGCGCCAAATGTGACAGAGATCATAGAGTCGGCCGATGTGGTCTTGCTCGCTCCGTCGAACCCGGTGGTCAGTATCGGCGCCATCCTCGCGGTGCCAGGCATCCGCGGTGCGCTGCGCACCACGGCGGCGAAAGTGATCGGCGTTTCGGGGGTGATCGACGGAAAACCGCTGCGCGGCATGGCCGACGAGTGCCTGTCGGTGATCGGTGTCGAGACGACCGCGCAGGCGATCGGCCGCTACTATGGCGCCCGATCGGCCACCGGCATCCTCGATGGCTGGCTGATCCACACCACCGACACCGCCGATGTGCCCGGCGTCGAGGTACGCAGCGTGCCGCTGCTGATGACCGATCCGCCGACGACCGCCGAGATGGTGCGGGAGGCGCTCGACCTTGCGGGCGTGAAGGAGCGAAGCGAGTGAACAACGAACGCATCACCGCCGATCACCTTGCCGCCGAGGTATTTCTCGATCACGGGGCGAGTGAACTGCGCATCCTGCCGATCACCGGGTTGCCCGAGTTCCGTCCCGGCGACGATCTCGCCGAGCACATCGCCGCGGCCGCGCCATGGCTGGCCGACGGGGACATCCTCGTGGTCACCAGCAAGATCGTCGCCAAGGTCGAGGGGCGCATCGTCGAGACGCCGCTGGATCCGGAGGAGCGCGACGCCGCCCGCCGGGCGCTGGTCGAGCAGGAGGCGGTCCGCGTGCTCGCGCGCAAGGGCCGCACCCTGATCACCGAGAACAAGCTCGGCATCGTGCAGGCCGCCTCCGGCATCGACGGCTCGAATGTCGAACAGGGCGAATTGGTGCTGTTGCCAGCCGATCCCGACGCCAGCGCTGCGGCGTTGCGCACCGCGCTCAGTGCGCGGTTCGGCCTGCGGGTCGCGGTGGTCGTCACCGACACCATGGGCCGGGCGTGGCGCAACGGCCAGACCGACGCCGCGATCGGCGCCTCGGGTCTGCGGGTGCTGCACGACTACGCGGGCGCGGTGGACGGGCAGGGCAACGAGCTGCATGTCACCCAGGTGGCGATCGCGGACGAACTGGCCGCCGCGGCGGATCTGGTGAAGGGCAAGCTCGGCGGCGTTCCGGTGGCCGTTGTCCGCGGACTGCCGGTGTTCGACGACGGATCGAGCGCCGCCGATCTGCTGCGCGGTGGCACCGACGACCTGTTCTGGCTCGGCACCGCCGAGGCGATCGAGCAGGGGCGCCGCGAAGCGGTGCTGCTGCGCCGGTCGATCCGCCAATTCGCCGACGCCCCTGTCGATCCCGAGCGGATCCGCGCCGCCGTCGCGGTCGCATTGACGGCCCCTGCGCCACACCACACCCGCCCGGTGCGGTTCGTCTGGCTGCGCAAGCCGGGCCTGCGCACTCAACTGCTGACGACGATGGCCGAGAAGTGGCGCGCCGATCTGACCGCGGACGGCCTGTCGCCGGAACGAGTGGAACGCCGAATCGCCCGTGGCCGTATCCTTTTCGACGCCCCCGAGGTGATCATTCCGTTCTGTGTGCCCGACGGCGCGCACGACTATCCGGACGAGCGCAGGCGCACCGACGAACGCACCATGTTCACCGTCGCGGTCGGCGCCGCGGTGCAAGGCCTGCTCGTCGCCCTGGCCACCGAGGGACTCGGCAGCTGCTGGATCGGCTCGACCATCTTCGCGCCGGAGATCACCAGGGATGTCCTCGGCCTCGACGGCGACTGGAATCCGTTGGGCGCCATCGCCATCGGTCACCCGATCGAGGAACTCACGCCCCGACCGGTGCGCACCACCGGCCTCGGGCTGGTGGAACTGTGAGTGCGGAATCGCTGCGCGCCTCGGCCACCGCATTGCTCGAATCCTGGTCGCCGCCTACGGGTTCGGATCAATCGCTGCGGCAGGCGATGCTCGCGTTTCTCGGCGCGGCCCCGCGGGGTTGTCTGCGTGAACACGCGCCGGGACACATCACCGCCTCGGCGGTGGTCTTCTCGCACGACGAGCGCGAGGTGCTGCTGACCCTGCACCCGCGAGTCGGCAGCTGGATCCAGCTCGGCGGCCACTGCGAGGAGAGCGACGACACGGTGGCAGGCGCCGCGCTGCGCGAGGCCGTCGAGGAGTCGGGCATCGACGGGCTGCACATGGAGCCGGAACTGTATGGCGCCCAGGCGCATCCGATCACCTGCTCGCTCGGCGTGCCGACCAGGCATCTCGATCTGCTGTTCCGGATCACCGCGCCGGCGGGCGCGGTACCGGTGCGCAGCGCCGAGTCCACCGAACTGCGCTGGTGGCCGGTTGACGCGCTGCCCGACAACGCCGACGTGCTGCTGCGCTAACCCCGCTGGACAACCAACGCGCCGGAACACCCTGGTCGGATACCCCTCCGACCGGGGTGTTTGCGTCTGCACGGGTCCATTCGCTTTACAAATTGGCAGATTTGTCTAGACAGGAGACAAATCGATCTCTATCGTCCAATTCAGAGGTAATGCACATCACACGTGAAGTGCCGCTTTTGGATTGGAGACAACGATGTCGACTGAAGCCGACACGTCCGCGCAGCAGGCAGCCACTCCGGCCTGGCGCGATCGCAAGCGTTATATGTGGCTCTGGGGCCTGTTCGCCCCGACCGGTCTGTTCACCATCGGGATCCCGGTGATCTGGGCACTCAACGAGCTCGGCTGGCATCGGCTGGCGCAGGTGCCGTTCTGGCTCGGGCCGATCCTGGTGTACATCCTGATTCCGTTGGCGGACATCTTCTTCGGGCCCGACGGCGACAACCCGCCGGACGAGGTGATGGAGTACCTGGAGCACGACAGGTACTACCGCTACCTGACCTACCTGTACCTGCCCTTCCAGTACGCGACGCTGATCATGGCCTGCTACCTGATCACCGCGGACAACGTCAGCTGGCTCGGCATCGACGGCGGCCTGCAGCTGGTCGACAAGATCGGGCTGGCGATCACCGTCGGCATGATCGGCGGCATCGGCATCAACACCGCGCACGAACTCGGCCACAAGAAGGTGCAGTTGGAGCGCTGGCTGTCCAGGATTGCCCTGGCTCAGTCGTTCTACGGGCACTTCTACATCGAGCACAACCGCGGCCACCACGTCCGCGTCGCGACGCCGGAGGATCCGGCGAGTTCGCGCGTCGGCGAGAGCTTCTGGGCTTTCTGGCCGCGCACCGTCTGGGGCAGCCTGATCTCGTCGCTGCGGTTGGAGCGGGTCCGGCTCGAGCGCCTCGGCAAGAAACCGTGGAGCTTGCAGAACGAGGTGCTGAGCGCCTGGCTGATGTCGGCCGCGTTGTATGCGGTGCTGCTCGCGGTGTTCGGCATCGGCCTGCTGCCGTATCTGATCCTGCAGGCGGTGGTCGGCTTCAGCCTGCTTGAGGCGGTCAATTATCTGGAGCACTACGGCCTGGTCCGCCAGCGCACCGCGTCCGGTCGCTACGAGCGGCCCGCTCCGGTGCACAGCTGGAACAGCGACCACATCGTCACCAACATCTTCCTGTACCACCTGCAGCGGCACAGCGATCACCATGCGTATCCAACCCGGCGCTATCAGACTCTGCGTAGTTGGGACGGCGCGCCGAATCTGCCTGCGGGATACGCGAGCATGATCCTGCTCGCCTACTTCCCGCCGGTGTGGCGTCGGGTGATGGACAAGCGGGTGCTCGCTCACTACGACGGCGACATCTCGCGGGCGAACATTCAACCCGGCAAACGGGACAAAGTGATTGCGCGCTATCAGGGCGGTGCGACCGGGGAGGTGCGGGCATGAACCGGTATCGCTGTCCTGTCTGCGACTACGTGTTCGACGAGGCGAAAGGCGCGCCGCACGAGGGGTTTCCCCCGGGCACCCGGTGGGAGAAAGTCCCGGACGACTGGTGTTGTCCGGACTGTGGGGTCAGGGAAAAGATCGACTTCGAACCGATGGGGTTCCGAAATGACCGAATTCAAGCTGTTCCAGTGCATTCAATGTGGCTTCGAATACGACGAGGCCGAGGGCTGGCCGGAGGACGGGATCGCGCCTGGCACCCGCTGGGACGACATTCCGGACGACTGGAGCTGCCCGGACTGTGGTGCGGCGAAGGCCGACTTCTTCATGGTCGAAATCGAACGGTCGTGAGGCTTTGACTGCGGGAACCGCCCGTGACAGTGTCGCGGGTATGCCACGCAACGGAACTCGTGTCCCCTATCCGGAGGCGGCGCGGGAGCTGTTGCGCACCTCGGTCCTCGACGCGATGCGCGAGCTGCTCACCGAGCGCGATTGGTCCAAGATCACGCTCGGTGACGTGGCGGCCGGCGCGGGGGTCAGCAGGCAGACGCTCTACAACGAGTTCGGTTCCCGCAGTGGCCTTGCCCAGTCCTATGCGCTGCGCCTGGCCGATGATCTGGTCGATCATGTGGACGCGGCCATCGCGGGCAATGTCGGCGATGTTCGCGCCGCGTTCCGCGAGGGCATGACGAATTTCTTCACCGACGCCGCCGCCGATCCGCTGGTGCAGTCGCTGCTGGCCGGCGAGGTGAAATTGGATCTGTTGCGGCTCATCACCCTTGACGCCGGACCGTTGCTCGACCGCGCGACGGCGCGGCTTTCGCTGGCTTTCCAGCACAGCTGGGTCGCGGCGACGGCCGCCGAGTCGGACGTCATCGCGCACTCGCTCGTCCGGATCGCGTTGAGCTACATCCCGACGCCGCCGCGCGCGGGACGGGACGCGCCCGCGGAGTTGAGCGCGTTGCTGAGTCCCTATGTCGAAGCGATTTTGGCCGCTCGGATCGATCACTGATCTCTATACCAAAAACGGCAGTCGGTTTGCGCTGAGTAAGCCCCAGCTTCACTCACATGTGCGTCCGCTTAAAAACCAACCGGCAAGATTGTAATCCTGATCACGTTTCAACTGTCAAAGTCTGCAAAATGGTCGTACAGTCTGGAACTATTCTCGTACGTCGGAGACAGGGATTCTATTTAGCGGGAGAAACGTGCAAACGGCTGGCAAACTGCGGGTAGCAACCGATCCCAAACGGCACCTGTGGGTTTTCGGGCTGATCGCTCCACTGAGCGCGCTGTTGCCATCGCAGCTCGTGTTGCGCACGGGCGCAACGGTGTTCTGGTGGATCGGTCCCATCATCGTGTTGATCATCATCCCGGTCCTCGACTGGGTTGTCGGCGAGGACGGCACCAATCCGCGCGATGAAGATTACGAGTTGCTGTCCAATGACCGGTATTACCGGTGGTGCACTTATTTGTTCCTTCCTGTTCAACTAATTGGTCTGCTCATTGCCTGCGCAATGTGGTCGGGTCCCGAGTTGAGTGTGATCGACAAACTCGGTCTCGCCACGACCTTGGGATTTGTCAGCGGCATCGGCATCAATGCAGCGCACGAGCTCGGGCATCGGGTCGAACACATGGAGCGCTGGCTGGCCAAGGTCGCGCTGGCGCAGTCCTGCTACGGCCATTTCTTCGTCGAACACAACCGCGGTCACCACGTCCGGGTGGCCACGCCGGAGGACCCGGCCAGCGGTCGGCTCGGCGAGACGCTGTGGGAGTTCCTGCCGCGGAGCGTGTTCGGCAGCTTCCGCTCGGCCATCGAACTGGAACGGGTTCGCCTGGAGCGCAAGAACCTGCGCTGGTTCAGCGTGCACAACCACATCCTGCAGGCGTGGTCGATGAGCGTCGTGCTGTTCGGCACGCTGATCGCGATCTTCGGCATCGGCCTGCTGCCGTGGCTGCTCCTGCAGGCCGTGATCGGTGCAGGCCTGCTGGAGACGGTGAACTTCGTCGAGCATTACGGACTGCTGCGGGCCAAGCGCCCCAACGGAAAGTACGCGCGCTGCTCGCCGCGGGACAGCTGGAACAGTGACCGGCTCGTCACCAACATCTTCCTGTTCCACCTGCAGCGGCACAGTGATCACCACGCGAATCCCGGCCGTCGGTACCAGACCCTGCGCAGTTCGATGCAGGCGCCGCAGCTGCCCGCCGGGTACGCAACGATGATCCTGTTCGCGTTCCTCCCGCCGCTGTGGCGCGCGGTGATGGACCACCGGGTGCTCGAGCACTACAACGGCGACGTCACCCGCGCCAACATTCACCCGCGCATGCGCAAGAAGCTGCTGGCGAAGTACGGGCAGCCGGTCGGTGCGCCGGCCGTGGTGGAGTCGGCCGTGCGTGAGCCGAGTGTGCCGGTGGCAGAAGTGGACATGCGGGAGTCCGGCGCGGCCTAGTCGCCGCGCCGGGCCCCGGCTCAGCGGTGGTAGGCAGGAGGAACGGGGAAACCCTTCTCCTGCAACACCTCTCGCATCCGGTCGGGGTAGTCGGTGATTACCCCGTCCACACCGGTGTCGATCTGCGCGGCGATCGTCGCCTTGTCGTTCACCGTCCATGGGATCACCCGCAGGCCGAACCCGTGCGCTCGATCGACGTAGGTCTTGTCGGCCACCAGCGCGAAGCCGGGCTCGCCCGCCTTCTTGCCGTAGGGCGTCGAGTAGCCCGGCGATACGGCGTTGGCGCCGAGCGCTTTCACCGCGGTCAGCGGATCGCCCGCGTGATCTTCGAAGCGAACGGGCCCGAGCCACTTCGATCCCGCGACGAAGGTGGTGTCGTCGTAGAGCGCCACCAACGGGATCGTCGGATCCGCCTTGCGCACCAGCGGCAGCGAACGCCAATCGAAGCTCTGAATGTCGACATTGCCCGTTTCGCCCGCCGCGGTGACCGCGCCGAGAATGACATCCACGAATTCCTGCGGCGTCGCCGACTGCTCGGGATGCTCGGCCTCCACCTTGGTTTCGATGTTGTAGCGCAGCCGAGCGCCCGGGTAGGACTTCACCAGATCGAACAGCGCGGGCAAGGTCGCGATGCGGTTGCCCGGCAGGCCCTGCTGCCAGGGGTAGTCGGCGAGAGTTCGGCCACAGTCCAGCGTCTGGATCTGCCGGTAATTCAGCTCGTGCACCAGCTTGCCCACATAGGGGAACTGCGGATCGTCCGCGGTCGCCGGTGCGGTGTCCGCACACTTGGTCGCGAGGACGGTCGGGTCGTGCCAGATCAGCGGCACCTTGTCGGCGGTGAGCACGATGTCGAGTTCCAGTGTGCTGACACCGAGTTCGATCGCCTTCGCGAATCCGGGCAGCGATTCCTCGACGGTCAGGCCGCGGCCGCCGCGATGTGCCTGCAGCTCCACGGTTCGCGGTGCGGTAGCGGGTCCGGAGTTCGACGAGTCGTCGCAGCCGGTGCTCACGCCGACGGCGAGCAGGCCGACGACGGTGGTCGTGACAATGGCGCGGAGGTTCGGCATCGCGCCAAGCTAGCAAGGGTGAGTACGGTGTACCCACCCGCCGCGCCAGCGACTAGCCTTGCGTGTTGGTACCGACTTCCAGGAGAGGCAGATAGAGGCTATGACGACCTCAGAACTTCCCGCGCGAACTTCGCTCACCGCCGATGTCCGCAATGGCATCGACTACAAAGTGGCGGATCTGGCGCTGGCCGAGTTCGGCCGTAAAGAGATCCGGCTGGCCGAGCACGAGATGCCCGGTCTGATGGCGCTGCGTCGCGAATACGCGGATGTGCTTCCGCTGCAGGGCGCGCGGATCTCCGGCTCGCTGCACATGACCGTGCAGACCGCCGTGCTGATCGAGACCCTGGTCGCGCTCGGCGCGCAGGTGCGCTGGGCCTCGTGCAACATCTTCTCCACCCAGGACCACGCCGCCGCCGCGGTCGTCATCGGCCCGCACGGCACGATCGACGAGCCCAAGGGCACCCCGGTCTTCGCCTGGAAGGGCGAGACTTTGGAGGAGTACTGGTGGGCCGCCGAGCAGATGCTCACCTGGCCGAACGAGCCTGCCAACATGATCCTCGACGACGGCGGCGACGCCACCATGCTCGTGCTGCGCGGCGCGCAGTTCGAGAAGGCAGGCGTGGTGCCGCCGGAGGACGAGAACCACTCGGCCGAGTACAAGGTGTTCCTGAACCTGCTGCGCGAACGCTTCGAGTCCGACAAGGGCAAGTGGAGCGCGATCGCCGAGTCGGTGCAGGGCGTCACCGAGGAGACCACCACCGGCGTGCTGCGGCTGTACCAGTTCGCCGCGGCGGGCGAGCTGGTGTTCCCGGCGATCAACGTCAACGACTCGGTCACCAAGAGCAAGTTCGACAACAAGTACGGCACCCGCCACTCGCTGATCGACGGCATCAACCGTGGCACGGATGTGCTCATCGGTGGCAAGAAGGTGCTGATCTGCGGCTACGGTGACGTCGGCAAGGGCTGTGCGGAATCGCTTGCGGGACAGGGCGCCCGGGTGCAGGTCACCGAGATCGACCCGATCAACGCGCTGCAGGCGCTGATGGACGGCTACGACGTCGTCACCGTCGAGCAGGCGATCGGCAACGCCGACATCGTGATCACCTCGACCGGCAACAAGGACATCATCACCCTCGAGCACATGAAGGCGATGAAGGACCAGGCCATCCTCGGCAACATCGGTCACTTCGACAACGAGATCGACATGGCGGCGCTGGAACGCTCGGGCGCGGACCGGTTGAACATCAAGCCGCAGGTCGACCTGTGGACGTTCAAGGAGTCGGGCAAAGCGATCATCGTGCTGTCCGAGGGCCGCCTGCTGAACCTGGGCAACGCCACCGGCCACCCGTCGTTCGTCATGTCCAACAGCTTCTCCAACCAGGTGATCGCGCAGATCGAACTGTGGACCAAGCCGGACGAATACGACAACGAGGTCTACCGCCTGCCCAAGCACCTCGACGAGAAGGTCGCGAAGATCCACGTCGAGGCGCTCGGCGGCACGCTGACCAAGCTGACCAAGGATCAGGCCGAGTACATCGGCGTCGATGTCGACGGTCCGTTCAAGCCGGAGCACTACCGCTACTGAGATCCACGCGGTGCGGGTCTCCGGAGTGAGGTCCGCCCGCTGAGATTTTCACCAGCGCACTCGGCCGCCGGGAACCGAAAGGTCCCGGCGGCCTTGGTGTCTCGGCACCATGACTGCCAACCCCACTGCCACTGCCAACCCTGCTGCCATGGTGGCGTTTCCGGCTGCGATTCCATTGATCGGTCCGCGTTGTCATTCGTACTGTTGCGCTACCGATGCGGTCCGGCGAAGAGCTCGCCGGCGACTCTGGGGGTGTGCCGCAATGAATGACAACCGGTGGATTCTGGCGTTCGATTCTTCCTGCGCCAAGTGCAGGCGGATCTCCGACATCGTCACGGAGGTCGCGGGTGACCGGCTGGACACCCGCCCGCTGACGGATCCGGACGTGGTGCGGTGGCGGCACGACAGTCTCGGCCCGACCGCCGCATGGCGGCCGACGCTGCTCCGAGTGTCCGGTACCGGCGTGCGCGGGTGGACGGGCGCCGCGCTCACCGCCC
>NZ_BDAY01000042.1 GCF_001612685.1 Nocardia altamirensis NBRC 108246 | reverse complement strand
GCGCGGCCGAGGCCGGAGCCCGCTCGGCGGGTGCGGGCAGCGCGCGCCGGTCCAGCTTTCCGCTGACCGTCAACGGAATCCATTCGAGCCGCACCAGCGCCGAAGGCACCATGTGGCCGGGCAGCAGCTCCGCCGCGCCGTCGCGGATCTGGTCGAGCGCCAGGACGGTGTCCGGCTCGGCCACCACGTAAGCCACGATCCGCTGATCGCCTGGCTCGTCCTCGCGCACGATGACCGCCGCCTGCGCGATTCCCGGCTGAGCGAGGATCGCGGACTCGATCTCGCCGAGCTCGATCCGAAAGCCTCGGACCTTCACTTGGTCGTCGGCGCGGCCGAGGTATTCCAACTCGCCGAAGCGATTCCAGCGCGCCAGATCGCCGGAGCGGTACAGGCGCGCGCCCGCATCCCCGCCGCCGAGCGGATCGGCCACGAAGCGCGTCGCCGACAGGCCGGGACGACCGAGATAGCCGCGCGCCAACTGCGTTCCCGCCACATAGATTTCACCGGCGACACCAACCGGAACTGGCTGCAGCCGGTGATCGAGCACGTACACCCGCAGGCCGGTGACGGCCCTGCCGACCACGGAACCCGTGGTGGCCGCGATGGTCGCGCCGTCCAGCGCGCGGTACGACACGTGCACCGTGGTCTCGGTGATGCCGTACATGTTCACCAGCAACGGCGCATCGGCACCGCGGCGGGACACCCAATCGGCGAGCCTGCGCAGTTCGAGCGCCTCGCCGCCGAAGACCACGTAACGCAGCGCGAGCGGCGAAACGTCCGGCGCGGCATTGCGATCCGCTTCGGCCAGTTGATAGAACGCGGACGGGGTCTGGTTGAGCACCGTCACCTGTTCGGCACGCAGCAGTTCCAGGAACTGCTCCGGCGAACGCGAGGTGTAGTAGTCGACGACCACCAGGGTGCCGCCGAACAGCAGCGGACCCCACAGCTCCCACACCGAGAAGTCGAAGGCGTACGAGTGGAACAGCGTCCACACGTCGTCGGGACCGAAGCCGAAGTCGCGATCGGTATTCGCGAACAGCCGCACCACATTCCGATGGGTGACCGCGACACCCTTCGGGCGGCCGGACGAGCCCGATGTGTACATCAGGTACGCGACGTGATCGGGCGACAGCGCGGCGTTGCGGTCGGCGTCGGCGATCGGTGCGTCGTCGGCGTCTTCGATATTTCCGGTCTCCACCGCGAACCCGTCGAGCACCACGCTCGGCAGTGCTACCGGAACCCGTACCTGGACCGTCGAATCCAGGATCACACTCGTCGGCTGGGCGTCGGCGAGCACAGCGGTGATGCGATCGACCGGGTAGGTCGGGTCGACGGGCACATAGCCCGCACCGCTCTTCGTCACCGCGACCAGCGCGACCACCAGGTCGAGCGAACGCGGCAGGATCACCGCGACCAGTGTCTCGGGTCCGGCGCCGTCGGCGATCAGCCTGCGCGCCAGCACATTCGCGCGCCGGTCCAGCTCGGCGTAGGTCAGTGTCTCGACCCCGAAGCGGGCTGCCGTCCGGTGCGGGTGCTCGGCAACTGCCGCGTCGAACAGCGCATCCAGGGTGGTCATCGGATCGCCGAAACGTCCTGCAGAACTGTCCGTTCCGGAGGAAACCCACTGCTGCGTGACGGCGCTGCGCTCGGCCGCATCGAGCAGATCGATGTCACCGACCGCGATCCGCGGATCTGCGGCGACGGCGTGCAGCACCCGCACCAACCGATCAGCGAAGACGGCCACCGTCGCCGGGTCGAACAGCTCGGTCGCGTAGTTCCACGACATGTCGAGTCCACCGTCCGCGGCCGCGCCGACGGTCAGCTGCACATCGAACTGGGCTGTGCCCGTCTCGAATTCGCCGATCCCGGCAGCGACGCCGGGCAGCTCGGCCAGCTCGAGTTCGGTGGCCATGGCCGCATCGAAGGTCAGCGCGACCTGAAACAGCGGATGATGTGCCCGCGAACGCACCGGGCTGATCACATCCACCAGCTGCTCGAATGGCAACTCGGCGTTCGCGAAGGCCGCAAGATCGGTGCGGCGCACCTGCTCGAGCAGCTCGCCGAAGCGCACCGCCGGATCGACCTCGCTGCGCAACACGACGGTGTTGGAAACCATGTCGTCGAACCCGTGTTCGCGACGCCGGGACACCCGGGCGCCGATCGCGATATCGGTGCTGTTGGACAACCGACCCGCCCACACCGCGAGCGCGGCGTGCACGACCACGAACAGCGTGACACCGTGCTCGCGCGCGCGTCCGGCCAGCGCGGCACGCAGGTCCGCATCGATCGAGAAGTCGTGCGTGCCAGTGGCATTGCCGACAACCTCGGGCCGCGGCCGATCCGCGGGCAACTCGATCTGGTCCGGCAGATCACACAACTGCGCGGTCCAGTACTCGAGCTGCCCGGCGGCCACAGACTCCGCGTCGATCTCGGGCGCAGTGTCCTGTCCGACAGGAGCCGCCATCCTGGCGGCCACACCGACCACGGTCGGCGCCTCGAACAGCACCCGGACCGGAACCTGGGTGTTCAACGCCGCGCCGAGCCGGGCCGCAACCCGAACCGCGATCAGCGAATTGCCGCCGAGCGTAAAGAAGTCGTCGTCCAAGCCGATCTGCTCGACCCCGAGCGCCTCGGCAAAGGTATCGGCGACGATCTCCTGTGTCGGCGTGACCGGTGCCCGGAATACCTTGGCCTCGATCTCGCCGGGCTCGATGCGTTGCCCATCCAGCTGCCTCGGAAAGTCGTTGCGGCCCAGGTACTCCAGCTCGCCATCGGCCGCCCAGCCATCCCCGCTTCGGGAAGGGGGTATCCACCGGACCAGATCACCCGTGCGATACATGCGCGCACCGGCGCCGAACGGATTGGCTACGAACCGCTCCGTCGTCAGGTCGGGACGCCCGACATAGCCGTGCGCCAGCTGCGCGCCCGCGAGGTACAGCTCGCCCGCGACGCCAACCGGAACCGGGCGCAGCCGCGAATCCAGCACGTACACCTGAGTGTTGAACACCGGGGCACCGATCGGCACCGTGCCGGTGTCAGCGTCGGTCACCTCGTGATGGGTCGCATCGACTGCGGCTTCGGCGGGGCCGTAGAGATTGTGCAGGCGGGCGCCGGTCATGGCACGCAGCCGGTGTGCGGCGGCCGCGGGCAGCCCGGCACCGCCGGAAAACACGTTGCGCAGCGTGATCGCCTGTCCGATGGCGTCCTCGGCCACGCACCTGGCCAGCAGCGATGGCGCGAATTGCACTGTGGTGATGGACTCTTCCGCGATCACCCGAAGCAGGTACGCCGGATCACGGTGGCCGTGCGGCGTGGCGAGCACCAGTCGGGCGCCGACCTGCAACGGCAGGAAGAACTCCCACACCGACGCGTCGACGGTGGCAGGCGTCTGCTGCAGCAGCGCATCGTCGGCGGCCAGCCCGTACTCGGCATGCGTCCAGACCAGGCAGTTCACGATCGAGGCGTGCGAGACCGCAACACCTTTCGGCGGTCCGGTCGGGTCCGAAGTGACGATGACGTAGGCGGTGTTGGCAGGCCGCAGCGGCTTGTGCCGGTCCGCGTCGGTCAGCGGTTCGTCGGAGAAGCCGGACAGGTCGAGCTCATCGATGCGGACCTGTCGTGCGACCGTGCTGTCCAAGTCGGCGCCAGAGGTCAGCACGCAGACCGGGCGGGTGGTGTCGAGAATGTGTTCGATGCGCTCGGCCGGATCATCCGGATCCATCGGCACATAGGCGCCACCGGCCGCGTTGATCGCATACATGCCGACGACGAGGTCGAGCGAGCGCCGAATACCGAGCGCCACATAGGATTCCGGACCGACGCCAGCTTCCTTCAGCCAGCGCGCCAGTCGGTGCACCCGAGCGGCAAGCTCACCATAGGACAGCGTCACGTTGTCGTAGGTCACCGCCGCAGCGTCCGGCGTCCGCGCCGCCTGGGCCTCGAACAGCGAAACCAGTGTCGCGGCGGCATCACCCGACTGCGACGTCAACGCCGCGTCGATGGGGAATTCGGTGTCGTTCCACTGCTCGAGCACCAGCGTGCGCTCGGCGTCACCGAGCAGTTCGATGTCTCCCACCATGATTTCGGCGTCGGCGGCAACCTCGCGCAACACTCGAATCATCCGATCGGCCAACGTCGCGGCGAACGCGGCGTCGAACAGGTCTGTCGCGTAACGCAGTTCGACGTCCATCGCGTTGTCGGACCCCGCACTGAGCAACAGCTGCAGGTCGACCTTCGTCGTCTGCTGATCGATGTCGAGCTCGTGCACCGTCAGGCCCGGCAGCTCGATGGCGACGCTGCTCTGGTTCCGGAAGGCGAGCAGCACCTGGAACAGCGGATGCCTGGCCTGCGTACGGACCGGGTCGAGCGCCTCGACCAACCGCGCGAAAGGCAGGTCAGCATGCGCGAACGCCTGCAGGTCGTTGGTGCGCACCTGCGCCAACAGATCAGTGAAGGACTGGTCGACGTCGACCTGTGCGCGCAACACCAGCGTGTTGACGAACGTGCCGACCATGCCGTCGAGCGCCTGTTCGGCACGGCCCGCGACCGGGGTACCAACGGCGATGTCGCCTGCGCCGCTGAGCCGGGCGAGCAACGCGGCAAAGGCGCTGTGCACCACCATGAACAACGTGGCGTCCTGCACGTGCGCCAGCCGGTTCAGCTCATCGATCAACGCACCGGGCACCCGGAACCGATGTATCCCCGCCGCATACGACGCCACCGCAGGCCGCGGCCGGGCAGACAGCCGCAGTTCGTCGGGCAACCCGTCGAGCGCAGCGCGCCAGTAGCCGAGCTGGTGAGACATCAGCGAGTTCGGATCGTCCTGCGGACCAAGCGTTTCCCGCTGCCACAGCGCGAAGTCCACGTAGTGGACAGCAGGCGGTGCCCAGTCCGGTTCCGACGCCGAGCTGCGCGCCAGGTAGGCGGTCATCAGATCACCGACGAGTGGCCGCATCGAGAAGTCGTCCGCCGCAATGTGATGCACCACGAGGACGAGGACATAGTCCTGGTCGCCGAGCTGGTAGGTGCGCAGCCGGAGCGGCGGCTCAGCGGCCACATCGATACCGCGCTCGACGAATTCAGCCATGGCGCCGAGCACGCCGCCCTCGGCGACCTGGTCGACCGCCAGGTCCGGGATCGCCTTGATCGCGGGCAGCACCCGCTGATAGGCCACCCCGTCTCGCAACGGGTAAACGGTGCGCAAGGATTCGTGCCGCCCGACCACATCGGCGATCGCGCCGCGCAGCGCGTCCAGATCCAGTGCCCCCGTCAGCCGCAGGGCGACCGTGCTGGTGTCGGCGGCCGAGCCGGCATCGAAGTGGTTCAGGAACCACACCCGCTGCTGTTCCAGCGACAGCGGCGGATACTCGGGCCGGACCTGCGCCGTAAGCGCTTGGCGCGCACCGGTTGCCACCCATGACGGCAAGCGGGCCGCCAAGGCCGCCACGGTCGGCGCCTCGAACAGCGCACGTACCCTGATTTCGGCATCCAGTGCCACGCTAAGTCGCGCCACCAGCTGGGTGGCGACCAGCGGGTTGCCGCCGAGCTCGAAGAAGTCGTCGTCCACGCCGACGCGTTCGCACCCGAGCAGCTCGCCGAAGGCTTGCGCGATGATCTCCTCGATCGGCGTTGTCGGTGCCCGGAATCGCTTGGCCGCGTACACCGGAGGGGGCGCCGTCCTGCGCTCGCGCTTGCCGCGACCCAGGTATTCCAGCACGCCGTCCGCCGCCCAGCGCACCAGATCGCCGGTGCGATACATCCGCACGCCCGCCGCACCGAAGGGATTGGCGACGAAGCGATCCGCCGTGCGGCCCGTGCGGCCGAGATAGCCGATGGCGAGCTGATCGCCTGCGAAATAGAGCTCGCCTGCGACACCAGGTGCGACGGCGTGCAACCGCGCGTCGAGCACGTAGACCTGGGTGTTCCACACCGGCCTGCCGATCGGCGCCGAGCCGGTATTCGCTCCCGTCGCTTCGTGATACGTGACGGCGCCCACCTCGGTGGGTCCGTACAGGCAGTGCAGCCTTGCGTCGGTCAGCTCGCGCAGCGTTACCGCGGTCGTCGCGGGCAGCGCGGCGCCCGAGACGAATATCTGCCGCAGCCAGGACAAGAGATCGCGGTTCTCGTTTCCGAGCGTTGCGACAAATGCCGTCAGCATCGACGGCACGAAATGCGTCGTGGTGATGCCGTGTTCGGCGATGAGTTGCGCCAGATACCCCGGATCCCGGTGGCCGTCCGGCTTCGCAACGACCAGCCGCGCACCGGTCTGCAAGGGCCAGAAGAACTCCCACACCGACGCGGCGCGAGCCACCGGCGTCTGCCGCAGCACCGCGTCGCCGCCGCCGATCGGGTACTCCTGCTGCAACCAGCGCAGCTGGTTGACGATCGCGCGATGGCTGACCACAACGCCCTCGGGCCGACCGATCGACCCGGCGCTGAACAGGACGCAGGCGGTGTGGCCCGGCCGCAGCGGACGAGTGCGCTCGGCATCGGTGAGCGGCTCGCCACTCGAAGTGGCGATGCCAGGCACACCCTCGATGCCTTCGATCGCGATGACCGGGACCTCGCGCTGCAGGTCGATGCCGAAACCATCCGCGGAGCGGTACAGGATCATCCGCGGGCGCGCGGTGTCGATGATGTGATCGATCCGGTCGGCGGGCTGATCGGGGTCGAGCGGCACATAGGCCGCACCCGTCTGCAGCACCGCGTACATCGCGATGACCAGCTCATTCGAGCCCCGGATCGACAGTGCGACAAGCGATTCCGGTCCGACACCGGCGCCGATCAGCTGTCTGGCGATCCGGTTGGCCCGCACCTGCAGTTCACGGTAGGTGAGCCGCTCCTCGTCGAAGACCAGGGCCACCGCGTCCGGGGTGGCCGCCGCTTGCGCGTCGAACAGCGAAACCAGCGTTTCGGCGGGCACCTGCCGCGCGGTGTCGTTCCATTCGACGAGCACCTGCGTGCGCTCCTCGGGCGAGAGCAGATCGATGTCGCCGACCGGCACCGCCGGGTCGGCGGTGACCGCCGCGAGCACCCGATCCAGGCGACGGGCGAACGCCGCCACCGTCGCCTCATCGAAAAGATCCTCGGCGTAACAGAATTCAGCCGACATCCCGGCGGTCTCGCCGTGCTCGTCCTTGGTCTCGTGCAAGGTCAGCTGCAGATCGACCTTGGCCAGCCGCGTGTCGTAGTCGACGCCGCGCACGGAAAGCCCCGGCAGTTCGACGGTGGCCTGCCTGGTGTTCTGAAAGGTCAGCAGCACTTGGAACAGCGGGTGCCGCGCCTGCGCGCGGGCCGGGTGCAGCACTTCGACCAGCCGCTCGAACGGCACCTCGGCGTGCGCGAACGCGTGCAGGTCCGTCTCGCGGGCCTGCTCGAGCAGGTCGGCGAAGCTCGCCGCGCCGTCAACGTCGGTGCGCAGCACGAGCGTGTTGACGAACATGCCGATCAGCTCGTCCAGCGCCGCCTCACCACGGCCTGCCACCGGGGTGCCGATGGCGATATCGCCGGTGCCGCTCAGCCTGGCGAGCAACACGGCGAGCGCGCTGTGCATCACCATGAACAACGAGGCACTACCCCGATGACCGAGTTCGACCAGCGCGCGCCGCATTTCACCGGAGATGACGAACGGGTAGGTGCCGCCTCGATACGAGGCGACCGCGGGACGCGGCCGATCCGATGGAAGCACCAATTCCGCAGGCAGGCCTGCGAGTTCGCGAGCCCAGTACCGAATCTGCGTGGCGATCAGCGAACTCGGGTCGCCCTCGGCGCCGAGGATCTCGCGCTGCCACAGCACATAATCGGCGTACTGAACCGGCAGCGCGGGCCAGGCGGGCGCCTGCCAGGAGGTGCGGGCGACGTAGGCCTCCATGATGTCGCGCGCCAGCGGCCGCATCGACCAGTCGTCGGCCGAAATATGGTGCACCACGACCCCGAGCACGTACTCGCTCGCGCTGATCTCGAAAAGCTTTGCCCGCAACGGCACCTCGGTGGCCACGTCGAACGCCGCCGAGGCGAGCTCGACCAGGTGCTCGAACAGCAGGTGCTCGGCCACCGGGATCGGCGTCAGATCCGGCACGATCTGCGCCGCCTCCCGTACCACCTGCACCGGCCCGGTCTTGGTCTCCGGGAACACGGTGCGCAGCGACTCGTGCCTGTCGATCACGTCGATGACGGCGACCTGCAGCGCGGCGACGTCGAGGTCGCCGGAGAGCCGGATGACGAGCGGGATGTTGTTGACCGCCGACTCGGTGTCGAACCGGTTGCGGAACCACATGCGCTGCTGGGCAGGCGAAAGCGGCACCTGTTCGGGCCGTACCTTGGCGACAAGTGCCTTGCGTGCGCCGTCACCGACCTGCGCCGCCACCGTGGCCGCGAGCGCGGCGACGGAAGGGGCCTCGAACAGCATGCGCACCGGCACCCTGGTGTCGAGTGCGATGCCGAGGCGGGCGACAACCTGGGTCGCGATCAGTGAGTTCCCGCCGAGTTCGAAGAAGTCGTCGTCGACCCCGACCCTGGCGATGCCGAGCACGTCACCGAAGATCCCCGCGACGATCTCCTCGATCGACGTTGTCGGCGCACGGAATTCGGTGGCCTCGAACATCGGGGCAGGCAGCGCCTTGCGGTCGAGCTTGCCGGACAGGCTGCGCGGCAACGCTTCCAGCACCACGATGGCCGACGGCACCATGTACGCGGGCAGCCTGCGGCGCAGGCTGTCCGCGATGTTGTCGATGTCGACCGGACCGGCCGCGCTCACCACGTAGGCAACGAGCCGATCGCCGAGCACGGTGTCGAAGGTGCGCACGACCGCCTGGGTGACGGCCGGATGGTCGAGCAGTGCGGCCTCGATCTCGCCGAGCTCGATGCGCTGACCGTGGAACTTCACCTGGAAGTCGTTGCGGCCGAGGAATTCCAGCACACCTGCGGAGCCGAGCTCGGGATCGCGCGGCGCCACCCAGCGCACCAGGTCACCGGTGCGATACAGCCGAGCGCCCGGTGCGCCGAACGGGTCGGCGACGAAGCGTTCCGCGCTCAGGCCGGGGCGGCCGTGGTAGCCACGGGCGGTCTGCCCGCCGCCCAGGTACAGCTCGCCGGGCACGCCGACCGGCACCGGGTCGAGGCCCTCGTCCAGCACGTAGGCCTGCGTGTTCCACACCGGGCGCCCGATCGGCACCGAGACGGGTGCGACCTCGTCGAGGTGCCATGCGGTGGCATGCACGGTGCATTCGGTGGGGCCGTACAGGTTGTGCACCGCCGCGGTGGAGAACCGCCGGAACGCGGCGACCGTGGCAGGGGGCAGCGCCTCACCGCTGACGAGAACCACACGCAGCGAAGCGCATTCGGTGGTCGAGGCGGCGCCGGCGAACACCGGGAGCATCGAAGGCACGAACGAGGTCATGGTGACCTGATGGCGTTCGATGAGCTCCGACAGATACCTCGGGTCGTGCTGTCCTTCGGGTGCGGCAATGAGCAAGCGCGCACCTGCGGCCAAGGGGCCGAACAACTCCCACACCGACACGTCGAAGGTGACCGGGGTCTTCTGCAGGATCACATCGGCGGGACCGATCCGGTATTCCGCGGTGAGCCATGCGATCTGGTTGAGCATCGAACTGTGCTGCACCGCAACACCCTTGGGCGCGCCGGTGGAACCGGAGGTGTAGAGCACGTACGCGGTGTTGCTCGCGCGCAACGGAGCCCGCCGGTCGGCGTCGGTGACCCTGGCGTCACTGAACTCGCTCAGGTCGAGGTCGTCGACGGCGAGCACGGGACAGTCGGGCGAGCTGACATTGTCGGACAAGGTCGTCAACACGCAAACCGGTGCCGAGGTCGCCAGCACATACTCGGTGCGCGCAGCCGGGTGCTCGGGATCGATCGGCACGTAACCGCCACCCGCGGTCAGGGTGGCGTAGAGGGCGATCAGCATGTCCATCGAACGGCCGATGCCGACGGCGACGAGCGTTTCGGGGCCGACGCCCTCGGCGATCAATTTGCGCGCCAAGCGATTCACCCGCGCCGAGAATTCGGCATACGTGTAGGCCACGTCGCTGCGGACACCATCGTCGAACAGCACGGCGAGGTCGTCGGGCCGCGCCGGCACCTGCCCGGCGAACAGGTCGAGGATCGTCGCGGCAGGCAGGTCGTGCGCGGTCTGATTCCAGCCCGTGAGCACGGTCGCGCGTTCCTCGGCGTCGAGGAGCTCGATCTCGCGGACCGCGGCATCCGGTGTGGCGGCCACGGTGTCGAGCACGCGCAGATAGCGGCGACCGAAGGCGGCGACCGTTGCGGCGTCGAACAGGTCGGTGGCGTAGGACACGGTGACCGTCATGCCCGCCGCGGCGCCGTCGGCACCACGTTCTTCGGTGATCGTCCACTGCAGGTCGAAGCTGGCGATGTCGAGGTCGATCTCATTGGCGGAGACCGAGAGTCCTGGCAATTCGACTGTCGCGTGCGACAGCTCCTGGAACGACAGCAGCACCTGGAACAGCGGATGGCGGGCCTGCGAACGCGCCGGGTTGAGCACCTCGACCAGACGCTCGAACGGCACGTCGGCGAAGGCGAACGCGGCGAGGTCGGTTTCCCTGGTGCGGGTGAGGAACTCGGTGAACGACTCGGCGCCGTCGATCTCGGACCGCAACACCAGCGTGTTGACGAACATGCCGATAAGGTCGTCGAGTGCCGGTTCGCCGCGCCCGGCGACCGGGGTGCCGATGGCGATGTCGCTGGTGCCGGACAGCCGCGCGAGCAGCACCGCGAGCGAAGCGTGCATGACCATGAACAGACTGACGCTGTTGGCGCGGGCCAGCGCCGAAAGGCGCTGGTGCAGTTCGGCATCGATCGCTAACCCGACGCGGCCGCCGCGCAGGCTCTGCACCGGGGTGCGCGGGCGATCCGCCGGCAGATCGAGCCGATCGGGCAGCCCGGCCAATGCCCTGCGCCAGTAGGCGATTTCGCGCGCCGCCAGCGAGCCGGGATCGGACTCGGCGCCGAGCACCTCGCGCTGCCAGATGCTGAAGTCCTGATACTGCACCGGCAGCGGCGCCCAGTCGGGCGCCCGGCCCGCTACCCGCGACAGGTAGGCCGCAGCCATATCGCGCGCCAGCGGCCCGAACGAGAAGCCGTCGGCGGCGATGTGGTGGACCACGAACGCGACCACGTACTCGGCACCGTCGTCGTTGCCGCCGGTCACCGCGTAGATCCGCACCCGGATCGGCAGCTCACGCGAGACATCGAAGCCGGTGGCCGCGAATTCGTGGAGCGCGCCGGATAATCGGGCTTCCTCGATCGGCCGGATCTCGATGCCGAGATCGACCTGGTCGGCGGGCAGCACCTGCTGGTATGCGCCGTCTTCGGACTCGGGGAAGATCGTGCGCAGCGACTGCTGCCTGGTTACCACGTCGCTGAGCGCGGCCTCCAGCGCCACCACATCGACCTGGTCGCGCAGCCGCAGCACGAACGGCAGGTTGTAGGCAGGCACCGTCGGATCGAACTGGTTGAGGAACCAGATTCGCCGCTGCGCCAACGACAGCGGCACCCGCTCGGGCAGCTGCTTGGCCACCAGCGGCGGCCTGGCTCCATAGCTCGGGCCTGCGTTGTCGGCCTGCGCCGCCAGCCCGGCCACCGTCGGGGTCTCGAACAGCGCGCGCACGCCCACGGTGGTGCCGAAGGCCGCGCCGATGCGCGCGACCACCTGGGTGGCGACCAGCGAGTTGCCGCCGAGGTCGAAGAAGTTGTCGTCGACACCGATGCGGTCCTGGCTCAGCACGTCGGCGAAGATGCCGGCGACGACGTGCTCCGCCTGGGTGCGCGGGGCCAGGAAGCCGGTCGCATCCGCGCGGAACAACAACTGTGGCAAGGCCCTTCGGTCCAACTTGCCGCTGGTGTTGAGCGGGAACGAGTCCAGCACCACGGTCGAGGCAGGCACCATATAGCCGGGCAGCTTCGCGGCCGCGAAACGAGTGAGCGCCACCGGATCGACCGAATGGTCCGGTGCGGCAACGACATAGGCCACGACCTGCGGGCCGGTGGGGGTGTCTGCCACCAGCACAACAGCTTGACCGACCGCGGGATGCGCGAGCAGCGTGGTCTCGATCTCGCCGAGCTCGATGCGCTGGCCACGGAACTTCACCTGGAAGTCGGTGCGGCCGAGGTACTCCAGCGTGCCCGCGTCGTTCCAGCGCACCAGGTCACCGGTGCGGTACATGCGTTCGCCGGTGTCGGACAACGGGTTCGCGACGAACCGATCCGCGGTCAGGTCCGGGCGGCCGAGGTATCCGCGCGCCAGCTGACACCCGGCCAGATACAGCTCGCCCGGCGCACCGATCGCGGCCGGTCGCAGCCGCGAATCCAGCACGTAGACAGCGACATTCCAGGCCGGTATGCCGATCGGCACGGTCACCGTATCGGCGGCGGTCGCCTCCCAGTAGGTCACCGACACCGCCGCCTCGGTCGGGCCGTACAGATTATGCAGGCCTGCGGAGCTGATCGCGCGGAATCCTGCGGCGGTCTCCGGCGGCAACGCCTCACCGATCACGAGCACCGTACGCAACGTGACGCATTGCGCCGCAGTGGTATACGAGACGAACTCAGCCAGCAACGAGGGTACGAAGTCGGTCACCGTGACGCCGTGCCGTGCGATCATGTCCGCGACATGCCGCGGGTCCCGATGCCCCTCCGGCGCGGCAACGACCAGCTTCGCGCCGACCATCAGCGGCAGGAAATAGCCCCACAGCGACACATCGAACGTCGTCGCGGTCTTCTGCAAATACACATCGTCAGCGGTCAACCGGTACTCGTCGAGCATCCACAACAGCTGATTGACAATCGCGTGGTGGGTGACTGCGACGCCTTTAGGCCGCCCGGTCGAACCGGAGGTGTAGATGACGTAGGCCGTGTTCTCCGGGCGCAACAGCGCCAACCGATCCGCATCGGTCACCGGAGCTTCCGAGTACCCCGACACATCGAGTGTGTCGATCCGTATCTGCCGCACCGACTTCGGGAGCTCCAGCTCGTCACCAGCAGTCAGCACACAGACCGGGCTCGCGGACTCGAGAATGTAAGCAGTGCGCTCAGCCGGATGATCCGGATCCACCGGCACATACGCACCACCAGCCTTCAGCACCGCATGCATGCCGATCACCAACTCCAGCGACCGCCGCATACCAAGCGCAACAAGCGATTCCGGACCGACACCATCCGCGATCAAGAACCGCGCCAACCGGTTGACCCGCGCACCCAACTCCGCATAGGTAAGTTCCGCGCCCTCGAAATCGAGCGCAATGTTCTCCGGCGTCAACGACATCTGCGCATCGAGCAACGCAGCCAGGGTGGTGTCGGGCACCTCCTGCTCGGAGTCGTTCCACTCCACCGCCGAGCGCGCCCGCTCATCGGCACTTGTCAGGTCCAAGCTCCACACCGCAGTGTCGGCCGCAGCCGCCAAGAACCCCGCGAAGAACTCCAGAAAACGCGAATGATGCTGCCGCGCTTCCTCTTCGGAGTACAGGTTCGGGTTGGTCTCGAAGTCGATGCGCGGAGACACACCCGCCTCGGACTGATAGAAGTTGACGCCGAGATCCTCGATCCGTCCCATCGAGAGCACCCGCAGCGTGCCGACGGTCGCACCCAGCACGATCCTGGGATGGAACAGCACGATGTTGACCACCGGCGCCGCCTGCCATCCCCCAGGGGCGACCACGTCATTGCCTGCCGCATCACGGCGGATGTCCTCGTGCCGGTAACGCTGATGCCGCAGCGCCCCCGACACCCCAACCCGCACCTGCGCGAGCAGGTCAGCGATCGTGGTCGCGTGGTCGACCCGCACCCGCAGCGGCACGATATTCGATGTCGTACCACCGGAACGCCGCATCACGGCAGTGGTGCGCGCGGTCACCGGCAGGCTCATGACCACGTCCTGCGCGCCGGTCCACTGCGCCAGATACGCGGCGAACGCGGCAAGCAACACTCCGGCAGGCGATGAATCATGGCGCGCGACAGCGGCTTCCAACAACGCGCTCTGCTCGTCCGAAAGCAGCGCTCCGGTCACGCCGTTGCGCGCGGCGGGCGGAGCCGAACGCCCGGCCAGGCTCGTGCCCGTCGCAAAACCCGCGACCCGATCGGCCCAGTACGCCTTGTCCGACGCGAAGCGCGTGCTCGCCCGGTAGTCCATCTCCTGGTCGTAGAGCGTGCGCAGGTCAGTGGCCTTGGCAGGCGCGATCGTTTCGCCGTTCACCAAAGCCGTGTAGATCTCGGCGATCCGAGCCACACTCGTCACCGCGGCGAAGCCGTCGAGCGCAATGTGGTGTGCCCGCAGGTACCAGTACCAATGCTCGTCGGCGAGCTGCAGCCCGGCGATCCGCACCAGCTGGTCCGCGGTCAGCTCCAGCGGACGACCGCACTCCGCGCGCATCCACGCCATCGCCGCCGCGGCCGGATCGGCCTCCCCCCGCAGATCAACGTAGTCGACCCGGTAGTCGTCCGCGATGGTGTGATCGACGTATTGGTACGGCTGACCATCGCGCTCGACGATGCGCAGGAAGCCGGACTCGAGTTCCGACGAGGCAGCGACGAGGGCCTGGCCCAGCACGTCCAGATCGAGTACTCCGTGCAACTCGACGTACTCGGCAACGGTTATCGGCACCTGCGGATCGGCATGCTGCGCGTACCAAATGCCCAATTGCGCAGGGGAAAGCGGGAAGTAATCGGCCGAATCAGCGTGCGCCGGTACGCCACCAGCTTCGCCGTCCCCGCCGAAATCCAGCCGGTCCAACCGTAACCTCGCTTCCGGAACACCATGCAAGCGCTCCCCGACGACACCCCGACAGAACGCTCACCACGCACAGCGTGGCGCCCGCGTCGCGGGGTTTCAATTCTCTTGATCAATCAGTCAAAAAAGCTCAGCGGCACCCGTGTTGCATTCCTCACATCCTGCGCGACGCGCTGGGCGCCCGGCACGGCGGGTCACCGATGGCGCACCCTGGCCGGATCGTAGAGATGGGATTCCACGCACGACACCGAGCTCGACATGGCGCGGCCGACCAGGATGACCGCGGCCTGCCGCAGCCCGGCGGCCGCAACCTGATCGGCGATATCGGTGAGGGTGCCGCGCAGCACCAGCTGATCGGGCTGGCTGGCGCGGTAGACGACAGCGACGGGGCAGTCCGCGCCGTAGTCGGCGACGAGTTCGTCGGCCAGCTCGCGGATCCGGGTGATCGCCAGGTGCAGGACGAGTGTCGCTCGGGTGCGGGCGAACCCGGCAAGTGCCTCGGTGTCGGGCATCGCGGTCGAGCGCGCCTGGGTGCGGGTCAGCACGACCGACTGCACGACCTCGGGCACGGTGAGTTCGGCGCCGAGCAGCGCGGCAGCCGCGGCGTAGGCCGGGACGCCAGGGGTGACGTCCCACGCGATGGCGTGCGCGTCCAGCCTGCGGGTCTGTTCGGTGAGCGCCGAATACAACGACGGGTCACCCGAACACAATCTGGCCACGTCCTGGCCTGCGCGGCTGGCGCGCACCAGGTGTTCGGTGATCTGGTCGAGGTCGAGGTGCTGGGTGTCGATCAGCTCGGTCTCGGGCGCGCAGTGCGCGAGCACCGCTGGATCCAGATAGGTCCCCGCGTACAGGCACACCGGCGAGGAGCGGAGCAGGGTGACCGCACGCACGGTCAACAGGTCGGCCGCGCCCGGCCCAGCCCCGATGAAGTGCACGGTCATGCGGAAGAGTCTATGGCCCAACGGCCGCGGCGGCCGCGGCCCAGTTCCGCCTCAGGAGGTGGCGTCCATGTGGGCGATCACCTTGGTCGGACGCAGCCGGACGACCAACTCGCCGGGCACCCCGTTGCGCTTGCCGAATTCCTCGGCACGGTCCGCGCCCATGTAGCGGCCGCCGATCTCGGTGGCGGTGCGCAACAGCTCGTCGAGGTCCTCGGACAAGGTCACAGTGCCTTGCAACTGCACCGAGGAATAGGGGTGCGCTTCCAAGTCGACACACACCGAGACGCGGCCGTCGCGCGCGAACGCCCTGCCCTTGACGGTGTCCTTTCCGGTGTTGAACACCAGCTCGTCGCCTTCGAGCACGAACCAGACCGGCGTGACCATCGGCCTGCCGTCGGCGGCGACGAACGCCACCTTTCCCGTCCGCGTGCCGTGGGAGAGGAACTCGCGCACCTGAGGATCCGTGAGGGAAGCCATGGAGAAACCCTAAGCGCAGGGGTGGGGCTGGATGAGGCAGCGAGGGCCGCATGTCGCAGAACGCCGCGGACGTCGAGCGTGCGACTCAGATGGCGCCCTGTTCGCGGGCGCGGGCGACGGCCGAGGTGCGGGACCGGACACCGAGTTTCGCGTAGATGTGCACCAGATGGGATTTGACGGTGGTCTCGCTGAGGAACAGTTCCTTGGCGATCTCCCGGTTGGATCGGCCGTCGGCGACCAAGCGCAGCACCTCGATCTCCCGTTGGCTCAGGGTGGTGTCGGCCCGCCGGACTCTGGTCATCAGTTTGGAGGCGACGGCCGGCGACAGCACGCTCTCCCCCGCGGCCGCCGAGCGCACCGCGGCCAGCAATTCGGCCGGTGGGGTGTCCTTCAGGATGTAGCCGCAGGCGCCTGCTTCGATGGCGCCGAGGATGTCGGCGTCGGTGTCGTAGTTGGTCACCACCAAGACATTCGGTGGCTGCGGCAGGGCGCGCAGTTCGGCGGTGGCGTCCGCGCCGGAGCGGCCGGGGCCGAAGCTCAGATCCATCAACACGAGATCCACCGGCGTGGTGGTGCAGAACGCGACGGCCGCCTCAGCGGTGGGCACATCGGCGACGACCTCGATATCGTCGCCACCGTCGAGGAGGGCGCGCAGGCCTGCCCGCACGATAGCGTGGTCGTCGGCGAGCAGCAGGCGGATCATGCGTGCGCTCCCGGCGTCGTATCAGGAAGGGCGGGCGGCGAATCCGCGACTTCGGCTCCGGCCGGTGCCGCGACAGTGGGCTCCAGCGGGAACGCAACAGTGACCGCGGTGTGCCCCGGCTCCGACTCCACAACCATGGTGCCGCCCTGCTGCTCCACGCGCGAGCGCATCGCGGCGAGCCCGAAAGAGCCAGCGGGCGACCGGTCGAGCACGGCGGGGTCGATGCCGATGCCGTCGTCCACCACATCGAGCAGCACCTCGGCGTCGGAGTAGGTGAGGGTCAACCGCATTCGGCTCGCCGCCGCGTGCCGCACCACATTCGAGACCGCGCCCTGCGCGATGCGCACCAGCGCCGCCTCGACCGGCATCGCCAGCCGTTCCGGTGCACCCTCGACCACCAGCTTGGTGCTGAGCGCCGGCGCCGCGGCACGCGCGCAGATTCGTTCCAGCGCCTGGGCCAGCGATTGGCCCTCCAACGCGGCGGGCGCCAATTCGGCGATCAGCCTTCGGGTTTCGGCGAGGTTCTCCGCAGCGGTCTCCCTGGCCAGCCGGATCTGTTGCAGGGCAGGATGTTCCGGCGCCGACTGTTCGGCGGCGTGCAGCAACAGCTGGATGCTGCTCAGTCCCTGCGCGACGGTGTCGTGGATCTCCTGCGCCAAGCGTTCCCGCTCGGACAGCTTGCCAGCCGTGCGTTCCCGATCCGCGAGCGCCGCTCGGGTGCTCATCAATTCGTCGATCAACCGCTGCCTTTCCGCCGACTCACGGAACAACGCCTGATAGCCGAGGCCGATGCCGACCGCCACCCCGGCACCGAAGAGCGGACCGATCACCCCGGCGGCCGACCAGCCGCGATGGGCGCCGAAGCCGAGCACCGCGATCGCGGTCGCCGCCGCCACCGCGAGCAGGCTCCACGGGCGCGGCAGCAGATGCAGATAGAGGAAGAACAAGCCGAAGGCGAGGTACCCGGCGTCCGGCGCGACCACGACCAGACCCAGCCACACCACGGTGAGCGCCGTCAACCACATCGACGGCCCGCCGCGGCGACCGCTCAGCGCGGGTCCGGCGAAGTAGATCACCAGGAAGAGCACCGTCAACGCGACGACCGCGACCGGATGCGGCGCGCCGGGCAACAGGGCGCGCACCGCCGTCACCACGGCCAGCGCCGTCACCAGCACATGCAGCCCGACCCGCAGCGCGGTGAAGACGGAGGTGAGCGGTGACGAGTGCACCCTGTCAGCTTATGTGCGGCTACCTCGGAGGCATCCATCGAAAGATGTAAACCGCCGCCCACCTTTCGACCAGGCTCCTTTCCTTCCCGCGCGCGATGGCTCGCCGCCGTCCGCGCGGAACAGTGAAGGCATGTTCGTCGCACTCCGAGATCTGCGCGCCGCCCGCGGCCGCTTCCTGCTCATCACCCTGGTCGTCACGCTGGTTGCGCTGCTGGTGAGTTTCTTGAGCGGGCTCACGGCCGGTCTCGCGCATCAGAACATCTCGGCGGTGACCTCGTTCCCCGGTGACACCGTCGTCTTCGCCGACAGTGGCGCTGCGCCGTCCTTCGATGCCTCGTCGCTGACGCAGGAACAGGTCGCGGCCTGGCAGTCCGCCGCCGGACCGGACGGCACCGTCGACCCGATCGGCATCAGCCACGGCAAGGTCGATCCGAGCGGGCGGGCCGCCGTGCAGGTCGCGCTGTTCGGCACCACGGGAACAGCATTCGGCAATCGCTCGGCAACCCGGGACGGCACGGTGATGCTGAGCACCGGCGCCGCCAAGGATCTCGGCGCGGCCGCAGGCGACACCGTCACCATCGCCGGACACCCCTTCACCGTCGCGGGCGTGCACGGCGACGACTGGTACAGCCACACTCCGGTGGTCTGGCAGACCCTCGCCGACTGGCAGGCGACGACGCCCCGCGCCGGTGCGGCGACCGTCCTCGCGGTCTCCGGAGTGCCAGACCAGAGCGCACTCAACGCTACGGCGCACACCCAGACAACCAACATCGCCGGCGCACTCTCCGCGCTCAGCGCCTACAAGGCGGAGAACGGCTCGCTGACCTTGATGACCGTATTGCTCTTCGCCATCTCAGCTTTGGTGATCGGCGCCTTCTTCACGGTGTGGACCGTGCAGCGCATGCCCGACATCGCCACCTTGAAAGCACTCGGCGCCACCTCCGGCTCCCTGGTCCGCGACGCCCTCACCCAAGCAGCCGTCGTGCTCATAGCAGGCGTCGCCGTCGGCCTCGGAATCACCTCCACCGCAGCAGCTTTCCTCGGCGACGCCCTCCCCTTCGTCCTGAGCCCAGCCACCACCCTCCTCCCCGCCGCCGCCCTCATCGCACTCGGCCTACTCGGCGCCACCTTCGCCCTGCGCTTCCTGTTCACCACCGACCCACTGACCGCGCTCGGCGCGGGACGCTGAGCCACTGGAGTTTTCGAGATCATGAGCACCGCACTGACCGTCGACAACGTCACCCTCACCTACCCGGACGGCGCCGGCCGCCTCACCGCCCTGGACCAGGTGAGCCTGCACGTCCAAGGAGGCAACGTTGCCGCCATTACCGGCCCCTCCGGCTCCGGAAAGTCCAGTCTGCTCGCCGCAGTAGCTACCTTGATCCGCCCCGACTCGGGCCGTATCGATCTCCAAACCCCCACCGGCAGTATCAATCTCGCCACCGTCAGCCGCCGTGAAGCCGCAGCGCTACGCCGCTCCACCATAGGCATCGTCTTCCAGCAACCGAACTTGATTCCCGCCCTGACCGCCCTCGAACAACTCGAGGCCATGACCCACCTGGGCCAACACCTCCACACCACCCGCCACCAGCGCCGCGAAACCCGCACCAGGGCAATGGAACTCCTCGACGCTGTAGGCCTCGCCGACCAACACGCCAAACGTCCCGCGCAACTCTCCGGCGGCCAGCGTCAACGCATCAACATCGCCCGAGCCCTGATGAACAACCCCGCCCTACTCGTAATCGACGAACCAACAAGCGCCCTCGACACCGAACGCGGCTCCGCCATCATCGATCTCATCCTCACCATCGTCCACGACCACAACGCCGCCACCCTCCTGGTCACCCACGATCGCACCCACCTCCACCGCATGACCACCATCCACACCATGACGGACGGCCACCTGACCGAAACATCGGACCACACCGAAAACTGGGACGTTCCAAAGCAATTCGTTCCAAAAACCGCCTGACACCAGCCATTTCCCTGTCGGTGGCCACTGATAGCTTCCATGCATGCCCGGCCAAATGCATGAAGGACTCCTCAACATGATCTGGCAAGACTCGCGACAGACCACCGAGCTGCTATCGACCATGCTCGACGGGCATTACCCGTATACGACCACGCGTGTTCGGGATCCGACGGACCGGACCGACGACCCTCAAAGGTGGCTACCATCTCCAGGAAGGCGTTACATGCAGGCCGGAGCGTCTAAGTTCAGCTCCCCCTTCGCGCGCGTCTTCTACTGGTGCGGACAGGTAGACGCACTGTTGGCAGTCATGGAAGCGAGAGGCCTGCTCAGCGCACCCGAAAGTAGGACCCTCGCCGAGGAATGCACTGACGCCTGCCGACTCGATACGGACTACCTCGAAACGCTTCTCCGCCGCGCGGTCAAGGTCGGCACAGTAGAAGAGGTCTTCGCAGGCCACCTACCCGATCAAGATTCACCCGCAGAGGACGAGTAGCCCTACAGGACGGTGGCGGATTGTGACACTCAGCGCATCCGAGGCGGGACCCGACTCCCGCCGACAACGCCTCGTAAATACCCTTCCATACATCAAAACTTACACTCTGGACGTTACTAATGCCGCATGCGATGTTATTTTCGATGCACGAAGGGCGACGAACGACTGTTCGGGCTCGATGATGCGGCCGAGTCCCGGTATCGCCGGTAAGGAATGTGGCCACCTTACCGAAAACTGGAACGTTCCAATACAATTCGTTCCAGCACCGCGCGAGAACCGGCACATTTTTTGTCGGTGGACATTGATAGCCTCCACGCATGCCCCCCAGCCACCTGCACGAGCGACTAGTTGACCTGTTCCGGCAACGTCCGCAACTGGCCGCCGAACTGCTAACGACCGTGCTGGACACCCAGCTACCCGAATACGACCACGCCCGTTTGGAATCCGGCGACTTTCCCGACATCAATCCCACCGAGTACCGCGCCGACATCGTCCTGGTATTTGCAGAGGGAACCACCCCGGCCCTAGGGGTGGTAATAGAAATTCAACTGCAGCCGGACAAAGACAAGACTTGGAGCTGGCCGGTTTACCTGACGACGCTCCGTGCTCGACTGAAGTGCCCGACTATCCTGCTCGTGCTCTGCCCGGACCAACGCACTGCTTCACATTGCCGCAAACCCATTACCGTCGCCCCCGAGTTCACGCTCAAGCCCTTGGTGCTGAGCCCGGCCGACATCCCAGTAGTCACCGACGCGGTGACCGCGACAGCCAACCCCGAGCTGACGGTCCTCTCGGCTATCGCACACGGCAGACATCCGGACCGCGAAGCCATCCTGACCGTCCTCGCCACCTGCGTACTCCCGGGGCCCGAGGGTACGAGGTACATTGACCTGGTATCGGGCCTCTTGCCCGAGGCCGCCCGACACTTCCTGGAGAGCGTCATGACCGCTGGCTACGAGTACCAAAATGAGCTCATCCGGACCTACTACTTCGAAGGCAGAGTTGAAGGTGAGGCCAGCGGCGAAGCCAAGGCGCTGCTGAAGGTCCTCCGCAAACGCGGATTCGAAATCCCGGACGCACTCGTTACCCGAGTCGAGGGAAACACCGACATCGCGCAGCTCGATGCATGGCTCGATCGTGCCGTTACCGCCGAATCTCTCGACGAAGTCTTCACCGACTGAATCGGTATTTCTTACCGAGGACGAGCCGAGGGCGCTATTTGCCCATCAGGGCGTTTCGTTCGTCATGGACCTTGGCGCGAAGGGCGTCTACGAAGGCGGACACCTCTGGGCGGCGGAGGGTTTCGGGGCGGGTGACCAGCCAGTAGGCGAGGTTGACCGAGACGATATCGGTCAGGATGCGGTGTAGGTCGGGGTGGCGGTCGGCCATGAAGCAGGGGAGCAGGCCGAGGCCTGCGGCGGCGCGGGTGGCTTCGACGTGCACGAAAACGTTGGTGGAGGTGACGGATTCGCGCATGGCGGGGGCGAAGCTGGAGGCCAGGTCGAGGTCGTCTACCTGGAGCATGGAATCTATGAAATAGACGAGGGGGTAGTCGGCGAGGTCATCGATGGTTGCCGGGGTGCCGTGTTCGCGGAGATAGTCGCGGGAACCGTAGAGGCCGAGGCAGTAGTCGGCGAGGCGAATCGCTTTAGCGCGGTGGACTTGTGGTTCGCCGACCACCACTTCCAGGTCCAGGCCGGAGCGCTGGATGGAGGCACGCCGGGTGGTGGCAACGATCTCGACGGTGATCCCGGGGTGCTGCCGCCGGACCTCAGCGGCAGCAGGAGCGGCGAGGTATGCGCTGAATCCGTCGGTGGCCGAGATCCGGACGACACCCTCGAGCACCCGGTTTCCGCTTGCGTCGGCGGCGAGGGATTGCACCGCCGATTCGACGGCCTCGGCCGCCACCAATGCTTCCCGACCGAGGTCGGTCAGTTCCCAGCCGCCTGCGACGCGGGTCAGGACGCGTCCGCCGAGGGTTTGTTCGAGCGCGGTGATGCGGCGGGAGATGGTGGTGTGGTTGAGGCCGAGTTCGTCGGCTGCGGTGACGAAGCGGCCGGAGCGGCCGACGGCGAGCAGAACGAGGAGATCGTCGGCGCTCGGTCGTCGGGAAGATCCCGAGGCCAGCACGCTCATATGTGCATTCTCGCAGATGTGTCGTGCGGATCTGGGCATTGCGGACCGCGTTATGTGCACGAATACTCGGTGCAGCCGAAGATTTGTGGGGCCGGTCACACACGATCGTGATTGTGAGCCCGGGCACGAAGGAGAGTTCGATGAGCGTGCGCAGCGCACTGTGGCCGACGGATGAGCCAGGAAAGGCGCCGACCGGGCTGAAACGGGTGGTTGCCGCGTCGATGGCGGGCACGGTCGTCGAGTGGTACGAGTTCTTCCTGTACGGCACGGCGGCGACGCTGGTGTTCAGCAAGGTGTTCTTCGCGAAGGGCACCAGCGATCTGGACGCGATCCTCGCCGCGTTCGTCACCTACGCGGTCGGGTTCGCCGCACGCCCGCTCGGCGGCATCGTCTTCGGACACTACGGCGACAAGTACGGGCGCAAGAAGCTGCTGCAGTTCAGCCTGATCCTGGTCGGCAGCGCGACGTTCCTGATGGGATGTCTGCCGACCTTCGGCCAGATCGGATACTGGGCACCAGCCATGCTGGTCGTCCTGCGCTTCATTCAGGGCTTCGCGGTCGGCGGCGAGTGGGGCGGCGCGGTACTCCTTGTGGCCGAACACAGTCCGAGCCGCAGCCGCGGCTTCTGGGCGAGCTGGCCGCAGGCGGGCGTGCCGATGGGCAATCTGCTGGCCACCCTGGTGCTGCTGGCGCTGACCACGTGGTTGTCCGAAGCCGCCTTCCTCAGTTGGGGCTGGCGCGTGGCGTTCTGGCTGTCCGCGGTGGTCGTACTCGTCGGCTACTACATCCGCACGAAGGTCACCGACGCACCCATTTTCATTGCGGCACAACAGGAAGTGGAACAGATCAAGGCGACGTCGCTGAGCGTCGTCGAGGTGGTCAAGCGCTACCCGCGCGGCGTACTCACCGCGATGGGCCTGCGTTTCGGCGAGAACATCCTGTATTACCTGGTGGTCACCTTCACCATCACCTACCTCAAGGTGCAGGTGCACGTCGACACGAAGGTCATCCTGTGGTGGCTGCTCGCGGCACACGCTGTGCACTTCGTGATGGTCCCGGTGGCGGGCAAGCTGTCCGACCGTTTCGGCAGGAAGCCGGTCTACCTGGTCGGCGCGCTCACCGCGGGCACCTGGGGCTTCTTCGCCTTCCCGATGATGGACAGCGGCCACAACGCGGTCATCCTGTTCGCCATCATCATCGGCCTGGTGTTCCATGCGCTGATGTACGCGGGCCAGCCCGCGATCATGGCGGAGATGTTCCCCACCCGGATGCGGTATTCCGGTGTGTCCCTCGGCTATCAGGTCACCTCGATCGTGGCGGGCTCGCTGGCGCCGATCATTGCGGTCCGCCTGCTGAACACCTACAAATCCGCGGTGCCGATCGCGATCTATCTCGCCATTGCCGCGTCCGTCACCGTGGTCGCCGTGATCGTCGCCCGCGAAACGAAAGGCTTGGATTTGGCAAGCATCGACCTCGCCGATGCCGAGTACCTGGCGACCAAGCCCGCTCCGGTGGCCGCCAAATGACCGACCTCGCAGGACGTTCCGCTTTGGTCACCGGGGCAGCCAGCGGGATCGGCGCGGCCTGCGCGCGGGAACTGTCCGCGCGCGGGGCGGCGGTCACCCTGGCCGACATCGACGAGGTCGGCGCCAAAGCGCTGGCCCGCGAGCTCGGCGGCACGTCATGGGCGGTGGACCTGCTCGAGGTCGAGGCCTTGGAAAGCCTCGACCTCGAGGTGGACATCCTGGTGAACAACGCCGGGGTACAACGCATCAGCCCGATCGAGGATTTCACACCGCACGATTTCCGCACCCTGCTGACGCTGATGGTCGAGGCGCCGTTCCTGCTGATCCGCGCGGCCCTGCCGCACATGTATCGGCAGGGCTTCGGCCGGATCATCAATATCTCGTCGGTGCACGGGCTCCGGGCTTCGGAGTTCAAGTCCGCCTACGTGACGGCCAAGCACGGGCTGGAGGGCCTGTCCAAGGTCACCGCGCTGGAAGGCGGCAGGCACGGCGTCACCAGCAACTGCGTGAACCCCGGCTATGTCCGAACACCGTTGGTGGACAAGCAGATCGCCGATCAAGCTGCGGCACACGGCATCCCGGAGCAGGAGGTGCTGGAGAAGATCCTGCTCACCGAGAGTGCGATCAAACGGCTGGTCGAGCCGGACGAGGTGGCCGCGCTGGTCGGCTGGCTGGCGTCGGCGCAAGCGGGCATGGTGACCGGCGCGTCCTACACCATGGACGGCGGCTGGAGCGCTCGATGAGCAAGCACCCGACCGCCGGCGACGGGCGGCTAACCCAAGGCACTCAACGCCATTCGACGCAGGACAGGCCTGGCACGAGTGGCGGTCGCCTTCGTCGCGCTGTGCGGCGTCGAGTTGATCAGGCCGAACGCGGCGTGGGCCTGTACCCGCGCCGTCTCCTCGGGTAGCCCGGGGTGCAGTTCGCGCAGCACCTCGACCCAGATCTCCACATACTGGCGCTGGGTGCGGCGCAGCTCGCGCCGTGCGGCGGTCGGCACGTTCTCGAGGTCCCGATCCTGGATCCGAATGAGCTCGGGATCCCCGAGCGCGAAGTCGAGGTGGAAATCGACGAGCGCGCCGAGCGCCTCCTGCGCCGACGTCGTGCTGGCCACCACGTCCTTGCCGCCGTCGAGCAGCCGCTGGCTGACCCCGACGAGCAGCTCGACAAGCAACGCCTCTTTGTTGGGGAAGTGGCGGTAGACGGCGGGACCGCTGATGCCGACGGCGGCGCCGAGGTCGTCCAGGCGCATGCCGAGGAATCCCCGGTCGGCGATGAGCCGGGCGCCCGCGTCGAGGAGTTGCTGCCTTCGCTGCGCCTTCAGCTGTTCGCGGCGGGTGAGCGTGCCGTTGTCGATGCTGGTCACACGCGCTCCTTTCGCCCTACCTGGACATCTCGGTTAACCAAGATTAACCTGAATCCCAGTTATCGGTGACTAACTGGCCCACCCGCCACCCGACCACCACCCCTCATCGAGTCGCTTCGCGACGCTGGACCGTCAGGATCACCTCATGACCGTTACCGAAGAGGCCGTCGACAACCGAGCCGCCCACAAGGCGCTGGTGGACGACCTGAGCGCCAGGCTGACCGCCGCCGCGCTCGGCGGACCCGCGAAGGCGCGGGACCGCCACGTCGCACGCGGCAAGCTGCTGCCGCGGCAACGGGTCGACCAGTTGCTCGACCCTGGCAGCCCGTTCCTCGAGCTCTCCCCGCTCGCCGCGACCGGGATGTACGGCGACGACTCCCCCGGCGCCGGGATCATCACCGGGATCGGCCGGGTCTCCGGCCGCGAATGCGTGATCGTGGCGAACGATGCCACGGTCAAGGGCGGCACCTACTACCCGATGACGGTGAAGAAGCATCTGCGCGCGCAGGAGATCGCGCTGCAGAATCAGCTGCCCTGCGTGTATCTCGTCGATTCCGGCGGCGCCTACCTGCCAGAGCAGGACGAGGTGTTCCCGGACCGCGAGCACTTCGGGCGGATCTTCTACAACCAGGCGACCATGAGCGCCAAGGGAATTCCGCAGATCGCCGCGGTGCTCGGCTCGTGCACCGCGGGCGGCGCGTACGTGCCTGCGATGAGCGACGAGGCGGTGATCGTGCGCAATCAGGGCACGATCTTCCTCGGCGGCCCGCCGCTGGTGAAGGCGGCGACCGGCGAAGTGGTCACCGCGGAGGAGCTCGGCGGCGGCGAATTGCATTCGCGCGTCTCGGGTGTCACCGATCATCTGGCCGAGGACGACCAGGACGCGTTGCGCATCGTGCGCCGCATCGTCGCCACCCTCGGCCCGCGCCCGGCGAGCCCGTGGGCCATCCGGCCGACGGTGGCACCCGCCGCACCGACCGACGAGTTGTATGACGTGGTCCCGGTCGACCTGCGCAGCCCGTACGACGTCCGCGAGGTGATCAGCCGCGTTGTCGACGGTGATCCGCAGGCGGACAGCGGCTTCCACGAGTTCAAGGCCGAATACGGCAAGACGCTGGTGACCGGTTTCGCGCATATCCACGGTCATCCGGTCGGCATCGTCGCGAACAACGGCGTGCTGTTCAGCGAATCCGCCATGAAGGGCGCGCATTTCATCGAGCTGTGCGACAAGCGCAAGATCCCGCTGCTGTTCCTGCAGAACATCACCGGTTTCATGGTCGGGCGCGATTACGAGGCGGGCGGCATCGCCAAGCACGGCGCCAAGATGGTCACCGCGGTCGCCTGCGCGCGGGTGCCGAAGCTGACCGTGGTGATCGGCGGCTCGTACGGCGCGGGCAACTACTCGATGTGCGGGCGCGCGTATTCGCCACGCTTCCTGTGGATGTGGCCCAACGCGAGGATCTCGGTGATGGGCGGCGAGCAGGCCGCGTCCGTCCTGTCGACGGTGCGCGGTGACCAGCTCGACAGCTCCGGTCAGCCGTGGTCGCCCGCGGAGGAAGAGGCGTTCAAGGCCCCCATCCGCGAGCAGTACGAAAGCCAAGGCAATCCCTACTATTCGACCGCCCGGCTCTGGGACGACGGCGTGATCGACCCCGCGGACACGAGAACCGTCCTCGGACTTGCCCTTTCGGTGTGCGCCCAGGCGCCGCTCGAACCCGTTTCCTACGGCGTTTTCCGGATGTGACTGCGATGCTGAACAAATCTCATCCCGTCGGTTTCGACACCATCCTCGTGGCCAATCGCGGCGAGATCGCGGTCCGGGTCATCAAGACCTTGCGCGCCATGGGGATTCGCTCGGTCGCGGTCTACAGCGACGCGGACGCCGACGCCAGGCACGTGCACGAGGCCGACACTGCGGTGCGGTTGGGTCCGGCCTCGGCCCGCGAAAGCTACCTCGACATCGACAAGGTCGTCGCCGCGGCCGTGCGCACCGGCGCCCATGGCGTGCATCCCGGGTACGGATTCCTGTCCGAGAACGCCGCGTTCGCCGCCGCGCTCGATGCCGCGGGCATCGCCTTCCTCGGCCCGCCTGCCAAGGCGATCGAGGTGATGGGCGACAAGATCGCGGCGAAGAACACCGTGTCCGCCTTCAATGTCCCGGTCGTGCCTGGCATCGCCAGGCCCGGCCTGACCGATGCCGACCTGATCGCCGCGGCGGCCGAGGTCGGTTACCCGGTGCTGGTCAAGCCCTCCGCCGGTGGTGGCGGCAAGGGCATGCGGCTGGTCGACGACCCGGCTCACCTGCCGGAGGCGCTGGTCAGCGCCCGCCGCGAGGCCGCGTCCGCGTTCGGCGACGACACCCTGTTCCTTGAGCGCTTCGTCACCCGGCCGCGGCACATCGAGGTCCAGGTCCTCGCCGACCGGTTCGGCAACGTCCTGCATCTCGGCGAACGCGAATGCAGCCTGCAACGCAGGCATCAGAAGGTCATCGAGGAGGCGCCGTCGCCGCTGCTCGACGCGGCGACGCGGGCCAAGATCGGCGCGGCCGCCTGCAATACCGCGCGCAGCGTCGACTATGTCGGCGCGGGCACCGTCGAGTTCATCGTCTCCGCCGACCGGCCCGACGAGTTCTTCTTCATGGAGATGAATACCCGGCTGCAGGTGGAACATCCGGTCACCGAGTTGGTGACCGGCGTTGACCTGGTGGAGTGCCAGGTCAGGGTCGCGGCCGGACAGAAGCTCGGCGTGCAGCAGCACGAGATCCGGATGATCGGGCATGCCATCGAGGCCAGGGTGTATGCCGAGGATCCTGGTCGCGGCTTCCTGCCCACCGGCGGCACGGTGCTCGACCTGTCCGAGCCGGACGGGGTCGGGGTCAGGGTCGATTCCGGGCTGCGCGTCGGCACGGTGGTCGGCAGCGACTACGACCCGATGCTGTCCAAGGTGATCGCGCACGGCGCCGACCGGACCGCGGCGATCGCGAAACTCGATCGGGCACTTGGCGATACCGTGCTGCTCGGGGTGACCAGCAATATCGAGTTCCTGCGCTTCCTGCTCGCCGACCCGGATGTCGCGGCGGGACAGCTGGATACCGGGCTGCTGGATCGCCGGGTCGCCGACTTCCACCCGACCTCGGTGGGTGAGGACGCATTTCTGGCCGCGGCCGCCTACCGATGGCTGCGCCGCTGGGCCGCGGCAGCGGCCGACCCGTGGCAGGCGCCGTCCGGCTGGCGGATCGGCGATGCCGCACCGACCTCGCTCCGGCTCGCCGGCGGAGACCGGGTCGAGCAGGTGTCCGTCACCGGCACGCCGGACGCCGCGACAGCACGCGTCGGAACAGGCGAATCCGTGGCTGTCACTGCGGCTTTCGCCGACGGCGTGCTGACGCTGACGCTGGACGGCCTGCGCCGCGAGTACCGCGTTGCCGAAGACGACGGCCAGATCTGGCTGGCCGGTCCGTCGGGCAGCGCCGTGCTGCGTGAAATGGCGGAGGCGGGCGGGCGCGGCGTCGCCGAGCACGTCGGCGACGCCGAAATCCGCAGCCCCATGCCTGGTTCGGTGATCGCGGTGCCGATCGAAACCGGCACGACCGTCGCCGCGGGCGCGCCGATCGTCATCGTCGAGGCGATGAAGATGGAGCACTCGCTCACCGCACCCGTCGCGGGCACCGTCGAGATCCTGGTGACACCCGGCACACAAGTACGTCTCGACCAGGTACTCGCCCGCATCACCGTGCCTGCCGATCCACCGGCCACCGACCCGAACTCCACTGAGCCAGAAGGAAACCCAGCATGACCGACTTCCTGTCCACCGGCACCCTGCCGGAGGAATACCGCGATCTCGCCATGACGGTGCGAGACTTCGCGCGGTCGGTGGTCGCTCCGGTGGCCGCCGAACACGACGCCAACCACACCTTCCCCTACGAGGTCGTCTCGGGCATGGCCGACATGGGCCTGTTCGGCCTGCCGTTCCCGGAGGAATACGGCGGCATGGGCGGCGACTACTTCGCGCTGTGCCTCGCCCTCGAAGAGCTCGGCAAGATCGACCAGAGCGTGGCGATCACCCTGGAAGCCGGTGTCTCCCTCGGTGCGATGCCGATCTACCGGTTCGGCAGCGACAAGCAGAAGCAGGAATGGTTGCCGCAGTTGACCAGTGGCCGTTCGCTCGCCGCGTTCGGGCTCACCGAGCCCGGCGCGGGCAGCGACGCGGGCGGCACCAGGACCACCGCGGTGGTCGACAGCGGCGACTGGATCATCAACGGCAGCAAGCAGTTCATCACCAACTCGGGCACCGACATCACCCGCCTGGTGACGGTCACCGCGGTGACAGGGCAGACCGGCGACAAGAAGGAAATCTCCACCATCCTGGTGCCCACCGACACACCGGGCTTCGTCGCCGAGCCCGCCTACAACAAGGTCGGCTGGAACGCCTCGGACACCCATCCGCTGAGCTTCACCGATGTCAGGGTGCCTGAGGAGAACCTGCTCGGCGAACGTGGCCGCGGCTACGCCAACTTCCTGCGCATCCTGGACGAGGGCCGCATCGCGATCGCGGCGCTCTCGGTCGGCGCGGCGCAAGGCTGTGTCGACGAGAGCGTGCGCTACGCCAAGGAACGCGAGGCCTTCGGCCAGGCCATCGGCCGCAACCAAGCCATCGCGTTCAAGATCGGTCGGATGGAGGCACGCGCCCACACTGCCCGTACCGCCTACTATGACGCTGCGGCACTGATGCTGGCGGGCAAGCCGTTCAAGAAGCAGGCGTCCATCGCCAAGCTGGTGTCCAGCGAGGCGGCCATGGACAACGCGCGCGACGCCACCCAGATCTTCGGCGGCTACGGCTTCATGAACGAATACCCGGTGGCCCGGCACTATCGGGACAGCAAGATCCTCGAAATCGGTGAGGGCACAACGGAGGTGCAGTTGATGCTGATCGGACGGGAGCTCGGGCTGTGAACGAGACGACGAATCTGCGCAGGGTTGTGCAGACCGGCATGTGGTTCGAGGAGCTCGAGACCGGCGTGCTCTACGAGCACCGGCCAGGCCGCACCATGACCGAGACCGACAACGTGCTGTTCAGCACCCTCACCATGAATCCGCAAGGGCTGCACATCGATGCGGCCTACAGCGACGCCCAGGAGCCGTTCCATCAGCGCCTGGTCAACTCGCTGTTCACCCTCGGAACCATGGTCGGCCTCGCGGTGGCGCACCTGACCCAGGGCACCACGGTCGCCAATCTCGGCTTCTCCGAGGTGAAGTTCCCCGCCCCGCTGTTCCACGGTGACACCGTTTACGCCGAGACCGAGGTGCTCGACAAGCGAGTGTCGAAGAGCAGGCCTGGCGAGGGCATCGTCACCTTCCGCCACACCGCCCGCAACCAGCACGGCGTTGTCGTCGCGGTCGCCGTGCGCAACGCGATGATCCGGCTACGACCCACCGCCGAGCCGTCATGACGTGGGAGGTGCCAGGCCCCGCCTGGCTGTTCTGCCCGGCCGATCGGCCCGAACGCTACGAAAAGGCCGCCGCGGCAGCGGATGTGGTGATCCTCGACCTCGAGGACGGCGTTGCCGCCGGCGACAAGGCGGCCGCCCGCAAGGCATTGGTCGAGACACCGTTGGATCCCGAGACCACCGTGGTCCGGATCAACGCCGTCGGCACCGACGAGCACCCGCTCGACCTCGCCGCGCTGGCCGACACCAGGTATCGGCGCATCATGCTGCCGAAATGTGAATCCGCGGAAGAGCTCTCGGCGCTGGCCGAGTACGAGGTGATTGCACTGATCGAGTCGCCGCTCGGCGCGCTCGCCGTCGGCCGAGCGGCCATGGCGCGCAACGCGATCGGCGTGATGTGGGGCGCCGAGGATCTCATCGCCGGGCTCGGCGGCAACTCCAGCAGGCACGACGACGGCAGCTATCGCGATGTCGCGCGCCATGTTCGGTCGACCACGCTGCTTGCGGCCAAGGCGTACGGCAAGTTCGCGCTCGACTCGGTCTATCTGAACATCAAGGATCTCGAGGGCCTGCACGCCGAAGCGCTGGACGCCGTCGCCAGCGGCTTCGACGCGAAGGTCGCCATCCACCCGAGCCAGGTCCCGGTCATCCGCACGGCCTACGCACCGTCGGCGACCGAGGTGGACTGGGCAAGGCGGGTGCTCGACGAGGTACCCCGGCATCGTGGCGTGTTCGCATTCGAGGGTCGCATGGTCGACGCCCCCGTGCTGCGCCATGCCGAGCAGATCGTGCGGCGCGCCGACCGCGCCTGACCACCAGTTCGAACAGCCAGGAGGAACACGGTGCAACCACAATGGGTGCCGACCGAAGCGGATATCGCGCAGGCACGCATCACCGATTTCGCGACGTTCGTCGAGGCGCGCACCGGGGTTGCCGCGCCGGACTACCGCACGCTGTGGCAGTGGTCCGTCGATGATCTCGCCGGTTTCTGGCGTGCGGTCTGGGACTACTTCGAGCTGGGCGAGGTCGCCGGCGAGGTCATCTCCAGCATGGAAATGCCAGGCGCGCAATGGTTTCCCGGCACGCGGCTGAACTACGTCGATCAGGTGATCCGGCAGTTCCGGACCGACCGGCCCGCGATCCTCGCGATCGCCGAGGACGCACCGATCCGCGAGGTGTCCTGGGCCGAATTGATCGACGACACCGCGGCATTGGCGCGCACCCTGCGCGCCCTCGGCGTCCGGCCCGGCGATCGGGTGGCCGGATACCTGCCCAACATTCCGGAGGCGGTGGTCGCGTTCCTGGCGACCGCGAGCATCGGCGCCGTCTGGAGCGCGTGCGGCCAGGACTACTCGCCCAAGGCCGCGCTGGATCGGCTCGGCCAGCTGGAACCCACGGTGCTGATCACCGCCGACGGGTACCGCTTCGGCGGCAAGGCGCACGACAAGCGCGCCGATATCGCCGCACTGCAAGCCGGTTTCGCCGGTCTCAGCGGCACGATCGTCGTCTCGCAGCTCGGACTGGAGGTCGCCGACGCCACGTTGTGGCGCGACGCGATCGCCACCGACGAGGCGGCTCCCGCGGTGATCACCACGGAGCCGGTCGATTTCGATCATCCGCTGTGGATCGTGTTCTCCTCCGGCACCACCGGGTTGCCGAAGGGCATCGTGCACGGCCACGGCGGCGTGCTGCTGGAACACCTCAAAGCCGTTGCGCTGCAATCCGATATCGGTGCCGACGACACCTTCTTCTGGTACACCAGCCCGAGCTGGATGATGTGGAACTTCCAGATCGCCGGCCTGCTGGTCGGCGCGACCATCGTCTGCTACGACGGCAGTCCCACCTATCCGGCGCCGGATGCGTTGTGGCGCATCGCCGCCGAGACGAAGACCACCGTGCTCGGCACCAGCCCCGGCTACGTGCTCGCCTGCATCAAAGCGGGCGCGGTGCCGCGTGCCGAACACGATCTGTCCGCACTGCGCACCGTCGGCATCACCGGGGCGTCGTTGCCGACCTCGTCGGCGGTGTGGCTCGGGGCGAACACCGGTGAGCACGTGCAGGTCAACTCGATCAGCGGTGGCACCGATGTGGTTTCGGCCTTTATCGGTGGGGCGCCTACCGTCCCGGCCTGGCCTGGTGAGCTTTCCACGCGCTTCCTCGGCGCGGCACTCGACGCCTTCGACGCTGCGGGACAGCCGGTGCGGGACGAAGTCGGCGAGCTCGTCATCACCAAGCCCATGCCGTCCATGCCGGTCCGCTTCTGGAACGATCCCGACGGAAAGCGGTATCACGACGCCTATTTCGACATGTACGCAGGCATCTGGCGGCACGGCGACTGGATCACCATCACCGAGCGGGACACCGTCGTTGTCCACGGCCGCTCCGACTCGACGCTCAACCGACACGGCATCCGGATGGGCAGCGCCGACATCTACCAGTCCGTCGAGCGCCTCCCCGAGATCGCCGAGGCCCTGGTCATCGGCGCCGAGCAACCCGACGGCGGCTACTGGATGCCACTGTTCATCGTGCTCGCCCCCGGCGCCGAACTCACCGACGACCTGAAAACCAGGATCAACACCACCATCCGCACCGAGGTGTCGCCACGGCACGTCCCCGACGAAATCCTCGTCGCCCCAGGCATTCCGCACACCCGCACCGGCAAGAAGCTCGAAGTGCCCATCAAAAAACTCTTCCAGGGCGCCGATCCCGCCCGCGTCGTCGAACGCAGCGCGGTCGACAACCCGGACCTCCTCGACTGGTACGCCACCATCCGGCCCGCCACTGCCCCGTGAAAAAGCCTGGTCATCCCCGGTGGTACCGACGGGGATGACCAGGCAACCACCACTACCGGTAGTAGGAATGGCCGCCCATGGAGGCGGTGAAGATGGCGGCCCTTGCCGCGCGCGCCGCGACGAGATTGCGGCGCTCGTCGGGGGTCAGCCGGTACCTGGCCATGGTGCGACGGGCCGAATAGACGAGTCCTGGCCACAGCGGCAGTTCCCGCGGAAATGCGAACGTCATGATGAACTCCTTTCGGAAGGCCCACCACCACAACCGTTTTCAGGCACAACAAACACCAGCGACCGCACCGCGTGTTGACACGGAATGCCGATGGCGCAGGATCGGTTCTGGTTCAGTCGCCGCAACGGCGGCAGCGGGCCGAGAGCAAGAGGGATGCGAAATCGCTACTCGGATAAGGACTATCGCCGGATTCCATCGACCCTCACCTCCTCGCTGCCGAGACGCACGGGCGCGTCGCCGATACCTGGTGCCGGACCACGCTTGGCAGGGGAACGCCACGGCCGGAACGGCCGGGCGGCACCCCTCTCGTCAGAGCTTCGGCACTGCACGACGTATCCCGAGACCGGGAAGCCACCTGGGATCGCCCCTTAATCCGAAGCGATCTGTCCTGATCCTGGGCGTCTCTCGACGTCGTCGGATCAGTGGCCTGTGTTCGCGCAGGAGCCTCGCCTAGCGAGGTGCTGACCGACCCAGGATGGCCGCTCCGGCGGATCCCGTCAAGTGCGGTTGAAAAGCGACCGCGTCATAGACCTTGCCGCGTGTATCTCCTAGCGTGGTAGGCAACAGGCTTCGTCTTACCCAGGGGAGGTGGCATCGTGGCCGCACAGGACGTCCGAGCCCAGTCCGAGGTCACCGCCTATCCACCGGGCCCTCGGCTGCCCGCGCTCCTGCAAGGCGCCTGGTACCAGCTCAACCGTCAGCGGTTCATCTCCGCAAACGCCCGCCGCTACGGTGACGTGTTCACGCTGCGGGTACCGCCGTTCGCGGACAACGCCGTGGTGTTCTCTCGTCCCGAACACATCAAGGAGATCTACGCGGGCAACCCGCGCGACATGCACGCGGGCGAGGGCAACCAGATCCTCGGCACCATCATGGGCCAGCACTCGCTGCTGCTCACCGACGAGGACGAGCACGCGCGGGCGCGGCGGCTGCTCATGCCCGCCTTCAACGGCTCGGCGTTGCGCGGCTATCGCGACCTGGTCGCCGAGATCGCGATAGCCGAGATCGACCGTTGGACAACGGGTTCCACGCTGGTCACGCTCGACCGGATGAACGCGCTCACCCTCGAGGTGATCACCCAGGTGGTGTTCGGCGTCACCGACGCGAAGACCCGTGCCGAGCTGACGCCACGACTGAAGCGCATCGTGCACCTCAACCCGCTGGTGTTCCTCGGCTTCCAGTCGGCCCTGCTTGCCCGTTTCGGCCCGTGGAAGCGGTTCGCCGACAACCTGCACGAGCTCGACGCCCTCCTCTACGCCGAGATCGCGGGTCGGCGGCGCGCGCCGGACCTGGCCGAACGCACCGACGTGCTATCCACACTCCTGCACGCGGGCACCGGCGACGATCATGATCCGCCGCTCACCGACGCCGAGCTGCGCGACCAGCTCATCACCCTGCTGCTCGCCGGTCACGAGACAACCGCCTCCGCGCTGTCCTGGGCGCTGTACGAGATCGCCGCGCATCCGGCGATCCAAGCCGAGGCGTACGACGCAGCGCGCAACGGCGACGAGAAGTACCTCGAAGCCGTGCTGAAAGAGGCGATGCGCCTGCACGTCATCATCAACGGCACGAACCGAAAACTGACCAGGGACATGACAATCGGCGGCAGGCGACTGCCCGCAGGTACGGTGGTGAACACCTCGATCCTGCTCGCGCATCGCAATCCCGACAGTCATCCCGATGCCGGCGCCTTCCGCCCGGATCGGTTCCTCACCGGTGAGGTGGCCCCGAACACCTGGTTCCCTTTCGGCGGCGGCGTCCGGCGCTGCATCGGTGCGGGCTTCTCCCTCATGGAGGGCACCGCGGTGCTGCGCGAAATCCTGGTGCGGCACACACTTTCGCTGCCGGAAGGGGCGAAGCCCGAACAACCGAAGACGCGCAACATCACCACCGTTCCACGCGGAAAGGCGCGACTGGTCCTCACTCCGCGTCCGTGACCAAAGGTCGGCACGGCACGGGATTGTGACGGCCCGCACAGCGGTCACCCACGGGATCGGCCAGCGACGTCCGGCACATTTCGGCGCGCCCCGCGCTGAGCGAACCGGGTCTGGACCGAGCCCGTCCGGCTCAGCCCCGAGCCGTGGCCGTTCCCATCAGCGCTGATCAGTACGATGTCCGATATGAGTGTCGACAATCGCCGTACGGCGCGGAAGGCGAGCAGCGGCGACTCGGCACCGCGAGAGATCCGGCGCAGGCCGAAGAATCGGCGGGCACAGATCGCCGCGGCCTCGGCGGCCGCGTTCGGCGCACTCGGCTATCACGGCGTGAGCATGGAGGACATCGCCTCCGGGCTCGGCATCAGTTCGGCGGCGCTGTACCGGCATTATCCGAGCAAGTACGCGCTGTTCCGCGAGGAACTGCTGCGGGTCGGCCGGGCCATGACCGAGGCGGTAGAGCTGCCCGCGGCGGCCGCGGACTGGCCACCCGAGCGGCGGCTGCGCCAGGTGATCGACGCGCTCATCGCCGTCACGATCGAGAATCGCGCGACCATCACCCTGGTGCGCTGGGAGGGCCGCTACCTCGAGCCCGACGACCTCAGGACACTCGAGGATCAGCAACTCGGCGTGCTCGACGCCTTCGGCAGCCAACTCGCCGGGCTCAGGCCGGAACTCACCGAGGACGATGTCCGGGTGCTGCGACTTTCGCTGCTCAGCACGATCACCAGCATCTCCGACCACCACGCCAATCTGCCGGCCAAACCCCTTGCCCACCTGTTGAGTTCGGCGTGCCAGTCGATCATCGAGGCCGAGCTGCCCGCGGAGCAGCCTGCCGAGCCGCTGCAGGTGGTCGAGATCCCGGATTCGTTCAAACACGAACTGCTGCTGCGCAAAGCGGTGGAGCTGTTCCACGAACGCGGCTACCCGAACGTCAGCGTGGAGGATATCGCCACGGCGGCAGGCCTGTCCGCGGCCTCGGCGGTGTACCGCTTCTACCGCGGCAAGAGCGACCTGCTTGCCGCAGCGTTTCGTCGTGCGGCGGAACGGGTTTCGGGCGCCGTCGGCCCGGCGGTGGCCAGCTCGTCGAGTCCGGAGGGCGCCCTGACGGCGCTGATCGACCAGTACGTCGCGGGCTCGTTCGCCGAGCGCGCCCTCACCTACGTGTATTTCACCGAGTTCCAACATGTTCCGGCCGAGGAACGCACGGTGCTGCGAAACATCCAGCGGCTCAGCGTCGAAGAGTGGGCACGGCTGCTCCGCGAGGTGCGGCCGGAGCTCTCGCCCGCTGAGGCGCGGTTCCTGACGCATGCCGCGTTCGCGTTGGTGGTCGATCTGGGGCGGGCCTTCGACAATCAGCCGATGGCGGCTCAGTGCCGAGTGCGCTTGTTGATGCAACTGGTCTTGTTCGGGCGTCCGGCGGCGGCGTAGCACCCCTGCCGAGCGAACGGCCGGGGCCGGGTACCAACCGGTCGTTTATGTTAAGCAGAATTCCATCTGAGTGAACCAAATATATCGAGGTAACCACGGTAATACTGCTCGAGATGTGATCTTCAAGTCACTTCCCAGCAGAGGTGGTTCAAGCCTCGGTGGCAAGCCCGAGGTTCGGCTAACATCGCGGCATGGGTGCCCAGGATCGCCGGACCGCGAACAAGGCGACCGACGGCACCGCACCGCGGGTGATCCGGCGGCGGCCACGGGATCGGCGAGCCCAGATCGCGGCGGTCTCCGCCGAGGCATTCGGGTCGCTCGGCTATCACGGCGTGAGCATGGAGGACATCGCCTCCCGGCTCGACATCAGCTCGGCCGCGCTGTACCGCCACTATCCGAGCAAGTACGCGTTGTTCCGTGAGGAGGCGCTGCGGCTCGGCGCACTCTCCGAGGCCGCAGTGCTGGACAACGCGAGTTCGGCGCCGTCGGAGACCAGGCTGACCCAGGTCATCGACGCGCTCATCGCGTCATCGATCACGAACCGGCGCAGCGCCGCGCTCCTGCGCTGGCAGCGGCGCTACCTCGACGAGGCCGACACCGCGACCCTGAACAACCAACTGGCGACGGTGAATTCGGCGCTCACGTCGTTGCTCGGCCAGACCCGCCCTGAGCTCGCCGAGGCCGACCTGGCCGTGCTGGCGGCAGCGGTGCTGAGCGTGCTCAGCAGCATCGGCGATCATCATGTGTCGGTCCCGGTCCGTGCATTGCACGCCCTGCTCGGCACCGCGTGCGGCGCGGTGGCCGCCTGCACCCTTCCACCGCCCGTCGATGCCGAAACCGTTGTGGCAAGCGAGATCCCGGAGACGTTCAAGCACGAGCTGCTGCTCGCGCGCGCGATCGAGCTGTTCCACGAACGTGGCTATCCGAACGTCAGCGTGGAGGACATCGCCGCCGCGGCAGGCCTGCCCGGCTCCTCGACGGTCTACCGGTTCTATCGCGGCAAGGGCGATATCCTGGCGGCCGCGTTCCGCCGTGTCGCCGACCGGGTTTCGGCCGCGATCGGCCCTGCCGTCGCCGCCGCGGATTCCCCGGAACAGGCGTTGCGCACGGTGATCGAGCTGTATGTCGCAGGCTCGTTCGCCGAACGCGCGCTGACGTTCGTCTACTACGCCGAGATCAGCAACGTGCCTGCGGACGAACGGACAGTCCTGCGAAACATCCAGCGGCTCAACGTCGAAGAGTGGGCGAAGCTGCTCGTCGGCGCGCGGCCCGAGCTGAGTGCCGCCGAGGCCAGGCTGCTGGTACATGCGGCGCTGGCCCTGGTCGTCGACCTCGGCCAGCGCTTCGGCTCCGACGACCCGACCTGTTCCCGCGAACGGGTCGTGCACCTGATGCGGGTCGTCCTGTTCGGCTGACTACTGCTGCAACGGCGGAGCCAGTGGCGAATTCACCTTGTTCACCAGCCACCGTCCGTCGGCCTTTTCCAAGCGCATCACCATGGACAACTGACCGGGCGCAGGCTTGCCCTGGGTGCCGAGGCTGGTGATGGTCTGCCCGATGACCACGATGGCCTCGGCGGAGTTCTCGTCACCGGTCTTGATCGCACACTGGACGTCGTTCACCTTCGACACCACCGCACCCTGGGTGAGCACCTCGCGCAATTCCTTACTGGTGCTGTCGAATTGCTTCTTCCAATCGCCGGTCGCCCCGGCGAGGACAGCGGCGAAGTAAGTGTCCAGGTTCTTGGCGTCGTAGTCGGCCAAGACCGGAGCGTACTTGCATGCAGCGGCGCGGGCGTCTGCGTTGGCGTCGATGGTGGCTTTGTTGCCCCGGTTCTGGATGTAGAAGAAGACACTCGAAGCAATTGCGGCACAAAGGAGTACGGCAGCCGCTGCCCGGAGAGCGTGCGTCCCGGCGCGGCCGGAAAGCCGTTTGCCTCGCTCGGCCACCGCCGGTTCGACGGTCTCTGCCGAGACAACTTCTGACTCCTTCGCAGAGCTCGCCGGCTCCTCGTGCTGCACGTCGGCAGCACCGTCGTTGTCGGTCATGCGAAATGCTCCTATCTGCCAGGCGCCGGACGGGACAGCTCATTACCGGTCACGCCGGGCGGCGGACCGGAACCGTTGTCCGGCACATTCGGTCGTGGCGCGTTCGCCGAACCCCGGATCTGCAGCGCGGGATCGCTGGTGACGCAGTAGTTGTAGAGCCGGACCCTGGTGTCGACGGTCGCTGTCGTCGGCACAACGGGCACCGTGTCGTAATCACAGCTCGGCCGCGGCCACGGGTCGATGAGGGTGTGATAAGCGTTGTCGTGCGCGGGAATTCCGATGGCTTCCGAACCCGCACGCAGCGCGGGGAACAGCGCGGCGATGGCAGGCGCGCGCAGCTTCGCGGCCTTGGTGATTGCGACGAAGTTGGTGACCAAATTGGTCACCGGGTCCTCGGTGTCGTGCACGATGCCGCCAAGGGTGGCCAGCTGGCCCGGCCCGAGCTCGAGGAAGGCGCGGACCTCCTGATCCGCGGCGGTCAACTGTTGGAACAGCGCGCTGGACCCGGTTGTCAACGTGGTCAGGTCGGGTTGCGCGTGTGCGGTGGTCTCCGCGATCACCTGGAGATTCGCGACCAGCTGGCGGGTCTGCGGCAGCAGGTCGGTCAACCCGGCCATGGCCCTGCTGATGCCGGAGATCATGTTGCGCAACCGATCCGGGCCGCCAGCCAGCGCCTTGTCGAGCTCATCGATGATCACGTTGAGCCGCGCGGGGTTCATTCCGGCGATCAGCCCGCTCATGTTCGCCAGCACCGACTGCACCGTCACCGGCACGGCGGTCTGGGCACGCGCGACCACCGCGCCATCGATCAGATACGGGCCGCTGTCGGCGTCGGGGCGGAAGTCGAGATACTGCTCTCCCGCCGCGGACAGCCTGCCGACCGCGACGGTGCCGCCCACCGGAATCCTTGCGGCCTTGTCGATTTCGGCGATCGCCGCGACACCGTCACCGGAGATGCGGACATCGTCGACCCGGCCGATCCTGGTACCGCGGAAGGTGACGTCGTTGTTCGGCGCCAGACCACCCGAGTTCGCCAATTCCACCCGCACCTTGTACGTGCTCGGCAGCGGGTTGAACCGCAGCACATTGGCGCCGAGATAGGACACCCCGAGCACGAGCACGACGACCAGGCCGATATTCGCTACCGCGGTCCGACGCCGGACCAGCCATTGCCACAACGGCGGATTCATCGCCCACCGCCTTGCAGCCGACCGAGCACCTTCTCGATGACCTGCGCCAGGCTGCCGATAAAAGCAGGCACATCACCGATCTCAGGCGGTCGCGAGCCCTTCGGGTCGGTGAGCGCGCCGACGCTGAGGTAGGACACGGTGGCGGCGACGGCGAGCACCGGGCCGTCCAGCCCAGCCATCACCGACGGATAGATGGCGTGCAGTCCATCGAGCGTCCCCGCCAGATCGCCGCCCATCTGCGCGAACCCGGACATCAACCGCTGAATGCTGTCGAACAGGCCGAGGAACTCCGGCCCGGTGGTGTCGGTGAAGTCGCCGAGCGCGGCCATCGTCACCGAGACCTTGGCGATGAGATCGGCGATGGCCTTGTTGTTTTCGGCGACCAACCCGATCAGCGGCGGGAAGGTGTCCGCCGCCGCACCCAATTCGGCTTTGCGCCTTGCCAATTCACCGGTCAGCGTGTTCAACCCGGACAGCACGCTGTCGACGTCGGCGGTGCGCCGGTTGAGTGCGGCGAGCACATCGGTCATCTCGGTGAGCAGATGCGACAGCTCGGGCGCACGCCCGCCGACCATGGAGTTCATCTCGGCGGTGATCCGCGCCGCCTGGTTGAGGCCGCCGCCGTTGAGCAGCAGCGAGATCGACATCATCAGCTGCTCCACCGAGGCGCCGGTCGAGGTGCGGTCGGGCGCGATGGTGTCGCCGGGCCGTAGCAGCTCAGCGCTGTCCTGTTTGGCAGGCAACGTCATCGCGACGAACATGTCGCCGAGCGGAGTGGCCTGGCGCAGCTCGGCGGTGGTGCCGCGCGGCAGCTGAATGTCCGCGCGGATCTGCATTTCCACGTCGGCGACGAAATCGGTGGTGCTGATCGCGGACACCATGCCGATATCGGTGCCGCCGATCTTGACGTGCGCGTTCGCGGGCAGGTTGAGCGCGTCGCGGAACTCGGCGTGCAGGGTGTAGCCGGGGCCGCCGATACCTGGCTTGGGCAGCGGCACATTGTCCACGGTGACCGCGCAACCCGCCGACGCACTGAGCGCAACCAGCGCCACCACCAAAGCCCCTGCGCGCCTGCTCATTTGGTCAGTCCGAGCAGTGCGGCGGTGAGCCCGAAGTCCGGGCCGAAGTCCTGAATCTTGCCGGTGCGGCACCCGTCGAGCCGCATCTGCACGCGTTCGCAGAACACCGAAAGTGCTTCACCGTCGAGGACCGCCTTGTCCAGCAGTCCGTGCAGGCGCAGCGCCTGATGTTCGCGGCTGGTCGCGTTGTTCAGGTTCTGGAAGAACAGCGGCCCGACATCGACGATCTCGGTGAGCGAGCGGGCGTTGGCGCGCATCTGCCCGGTGAGCGTGGTGAATCGGGTGAGTGCACCGAGCAATTGCTCGCGATTGCCACCGACAACGGTCGCGGTATTGGTGACGAAGTCGTTGAGCTGGGTGAGCACCGCCTGCAGCCCCGGCGCCTGATCACCCATGAGCTGAACCATTTCGGTGAGCCTGCCGCTGAAATCGCGCACCGTCTGGTCGTTCTCGGCGATGATCTGGGTGATCTCGTTGAGTTTGACGATGGTGTTGGAGATTTGATCGCCGTTGGCCAGGCTCACCTCGAAGGCCGAGGACATCGCGTCGAGCGTCGCGCGCAGCTTGTCCCCGTTGCCGTCGAGCAGTGGGAACAGCACCCGGCTCGCCATCGGCCCTGTCTCGTTGTCGCCCTTCAACGCTCGGCCGAGCTGATCGAAGTTCTCCAGGATGCGATCGAGTTCGACCGGGGTGCGGGTGTGTTCGAGCGGGATGTGCGCGCCGTCCGCCAGCACCGGTCCCGTGCCCTCGTAGGCGGGCGCGAGCTCGACGTGGCGGTTGGTGATCAATTGCGGCGACACCAGCGCGGCAATCGCGTCGGCGGGCACTTTGACGTTCTTGTCGATGGACATGGTCACCTCGACATAGCTGCCCCTGGCCGTCACCGTGTCGACCCGGCCGACCGGGACGCCGAGGATCGCGACGTCGTTGCCCGCGTACAGCCCGGCGACGTTCTCGAAATCGGCGCTGATCCGCAGGTGTTCGGCAAGATACTGATCCGGCAGCCCGCTCAGACTGTCCGGCAGCAGCGAGCAGCCGGACGCCACGCCCGCCGCCACACACAGGACAGCGGTTTTCAGGAACGTCCCTATCTTCATCATTTGCACCCCTGTACCGCACCCGCGAAACACAACCAGTTGTCCGGGAAGACCCACGGCGCCCACACATCGCCGTACGGGCCGTTGCCGAGCGCATTGTTGAACTGGCGCAAGGCAACCGGCATGATCTCGTAGAGCGAGTCGAGGTTGTCCCTGTTCTTCTCCAGGCCCTCCGACATGGTGTTCAGACTCTGGATCAACGGCCCGAGCTGGTCGTTGTTCTCCAGGCCCATCTCCTGCAGCAGGCGGGAGAGCTCGGCGACGTTGTCCAGCAACGACTTCAGCAGCTGCTGCCGCAGCGCGACGGCGTTGCCGATCGCCTCGCCCCTGGTCAACAGCAGCAGCACGCTGTTGCGGTTGTCCGAGACCAGCTGGGAGACCTGATCCATGCCCTTCAACAGCACGTCGACCTCGTCGCGCCGATCGTTGATCACCTTGGCGAGCGCACCGATGCTGTTCAACGCCTCGACGGTGAGCTGCGGCGAATCACCCATCTGTTTGCTCAGCAGGTCGAGCGATTGCCGCAGCTTGGCCGGATCGATCCGCTCGATCCGCTCGAACGACGACTTGTACGCCGGATCGCGGATGACCTTGCCGAGGTTGTACGGCACCGAGGTGTTCGCCAGGGCAATCCGATTGCCCGGCAGGCCTTTTCCGTTGCCAGGCACCAGCTCCACGTGCAGCTTGCCGAGGATGGTTGTCATCTTGATGGCCGCGCGGGCGTCCGGGCCGAGCCGCAGATCTCCGCGCACGCGCAGGTCGACGAGGACCTTGGCGCCGTCGAGCCGCACCGCGCGCACCGCGCCGACCTCGATGCCGGACACATCCACCGACGCGCCCGCCCGCAGCCCCGCCGCCTGGGCGAACTCCGCCTGGATCGTCTTGTCGCCCAGCCGAGCCTCGGACAGCACGCTGGAGCCGACCAGCAACAGCACCACCGACCCCGCCGCGAGCAGGCCGAGCCACAGCAGCCGGTTCCGCGGCAGCCGCACCCGTCCGAACAGCGATCGCACTCGTGTCTTCACCGGCACACCTCCGATTGCGCGTTGCCGCCGATCTGCGAGAACAGCCCTGGTGGGAGCAGCACGCCCCAGAGCGACACATCCAACCGGCAGATGTAGGCGTTGCCGTACGCGCCGTAACTGGTGAACCTGGCGATGCCGTTGAGCAGCGTCGGCAATTCGACCGCCGCCTGATCGAGCGAGGCGCCGTTGAGCAGCAGCAACGCCACGCCGCGTGTCGCATCGTTCTGGGCCCGAGCCATATTCGGCTTCACCTGACCGATCAGGCGTGCCAGCGCATCGGTCGAGGTCGCCACCTGATCGACCGAGCTCTTGAGCGACTCGCCCTGCGCATACAACGAATCGACCAGCGAACGTGCCTGGGTGATCAGCGTTTCCAGCTCGCCGCTGCGGTGCGCGAGCCCGGCGATGACGCTGCTGAGATTGCTGATGACGTCACCCAGAATCTTGTCCCGCTGCCCGAAAGTGCCTGCCAGCTCGGCGGCCTGGGTGATCAGCGCACTGAGCGAGACATTGTTGCCCTGCAAAGCTTGAATCAGCGTCTCCGACAATGAATTGATCTGATCCGGTTGCAGCACGCTGAACAGCGGCTCGAACCCCGACAGCAGCCCGGAGACATCGAAGGAGGGCTCGGTGCGCTCGATCGGGATCGCCGAGCCTGCCGCCATGACCTGTCCGCCGCCCTCCCCCGGCACCAGCGCGATATAGCGCTGGCCGATCAGATTCTGGTAGCGCACCAGCGCTTTCGTGGTCGTGGTCAGTCGCTGGCGATCCTGGATGCGAAAGTCGATGCGGGCGCGGTAGTCACCGTCGAAGTCGATCCGGTCCACCCGGCCGACGCGCACCCCCGCCATCCGGATGTCGTCGCCGACGCGAAGGCCGAGCACGTCGGAGAAGGTCGCGGAGTAGGAATCGGTGTCGCCGGTCACCGAACGCTGCAGTGTCGACCAGATCGTGTAGGTCAAGACGATCGCGACGATGGCGAAGAGGCTGAACCCGGCCAGTGCCTTTCCTGATTTCATGGTCAGCGACCGCCCTTGTCCGCCGGAGTGAGCGAGCCGCCGGCCAGCAGCGGTGACAGCAACAGGTACTGCGCGGCGTTCGGTGGGCCGCCGACGATCGCGGCCACCGCGTCGGTGCCGCGTAAACCGCTGGGATCAGCAGGGTTCGGTGCCGGATCCCGCGCCGCCGCCGGTGCGGTGAGTCCGGGAATCATCGGCAGTCCCGGAATCGTCGGCAGTGCGGGAATGCCGGGCACCGCGGGCAGCACCGGCCGTGGACCGGCGGCGGGCAGCCAGTTCGGCACCAACTGCGACGGAAAGTCCTGCGGTGGAGCGACATCAGGGACACTGGCGCCGCCGCACCGCGGTCCGGCCATGCCGCCGTACCGCGGACAGTCGGCGGCCGTGTACTGCTTGAACGGCGTAAAGGACACGTCCATCTTCCACACCATCTGACGGCTCGGCCCGAAGCTGAACACCGAACGCAACTTGCCAAGTGCCACATTGAAGTTCGCCGCCGTCGCCTGGAGCGCCTGCGGATCCTCGGCCAGGCTGCCGAACAGCTGGCCGACACCGGCGACGACGTCCTTGCCCGCGTCGGGATTGCGGGCGAACAACGAATTCACCGAGTCCACCGCCCCACTCGCGTTGGTCAGCAACGCCACCAGCTGGTCCCGCCGCTCGGTCAGCGTGCGCGCGGTGGTCACCGACTCCGAAAGCACGCCGACCAGGTCGGGCGCGGACACACTCAAAGCAGTGGCGGCCCTGCCGAGATTGCCGAGCAGATCACCGATCCCGGGAATCGCGTGCACCTCGGTGAGCCAGCGGTCCAACCGTTCGATCGTGGAACCTGGCACCCGCGCGGCCGGGTCGAGCGCGTCGGCCAGGGTGGCGAGCACCCGGCCGAGCTTCTCCGGCTGGATGCGGTCGAGCACCTCACGCAACACGGTCAGCGTGGTCTGCAACTGCACCGTGCCCGCGCTGGTGTCCTCGGGGATCTCCGCGCCCGCCCGCAGGGTTTCGGCGCTCCTGCCGTTGTCGACGAGCTCGATCGCGGTCACCCCGAAGATGTTGTTGGGGATGACCCGCGCCGTTACCGCGGCCGGAATCAGCGCGGCGACATCGGGTTTCAGGTCGAGCGCGGCGCGCTGCCGCTCCCCCTTGGCGACCACCTGCACCTCGGCGACCGAGCCGACGATCATGCCGCGGAACTTCACGTCGGCGTGCTCGGGCAGCCCGTCACCGGTGCTGGTGAGCACGGCGACGACGCCGACCTTGTCCTCGAAGCGTCCGGTGTAGCGCAGCCCGAGCAGCACGAGCAGCAGCGCGGTCACCGTCGTGAGGGCGATGCCCGCGAGCGCGAGCTGCGCCGGGCTCGGTCCGCGGCCACTGGGGTCGATGAGCATCCGGCGCCTACCCGGAGATCCGGAAGCCGGGGTCGATGCCCCAGATCGCCAGCGTGAGAAACAGATTCGCGAAGACCATGACGACGATCACCATCTTGATCGCCCGGCCCGCCGCCTGGCCGACCCCTTCCGGTCCGCCGGTGGCGACATAGCCGTAGTAGCACTGCAGGAACGTCGAAAGCAGCACGAACACCATCACTTTGAGCACCGAGAAGAACACGTCGGCGCCGTTGAGGAACTGGAAGAAGTAGTGGTCGTAGGTGCCTGCGGAGGTACCGCCGAGGAACAGCACCGACAACTTGGTCATCAGATAGGCGACCGCGAGACCCACGCTGTACAGCGGGACAATGGTCAGCGTCGCGGCGATCATCCTGGTGGTCACCAAGTACGGAAGCGGCCGGATGGCAATGGATTCCAGCGCGTCGATCTCCTCGGAGATCCGCATTGCGCCGAGCTGCGCGGTGAATCGGCAGCCCGCCTGGATGGCGAAGGCCAGCGTGGCCAGGATCGGGCCGATCTCCCTGGTGGTGGCGAACCCCGAGATGGCACCGGTCAGCGGGTTCATTGTGAGCAGGTTCAGCGCCGTGTAGGACTCCATGCCGACGGTGATGCCGCCGAACCCGCACAGGATGATCACGACGCCGACGGTCCCGCCGCCGACGATCAGCGACCCGTTGCCCCACCCGACATCGGCGGTCAGCCGCAGCACCTCTTTGCGATAGTGCTTGAGCACGAACGGAATCGCCGCGATCGCCGCCACGAACGTGATGGCCTGGTGGCCGAGCCGCTCGTTGAGCCGCACCGGCCCGCGCATCGCCCCTCCGACCATCCGCAAGGGCCGCAACGCTGGTGGGGTGTACCGCGAGCCCATCTCAGAGCACCTTCGCCGGGAACAGCGTGTTGTACACCTGCGTGATGATGATATTGGTGGCGAACAACATCAGCGCCGAGTTGACCACCGCCGCGTTCACCGAGTTCGCGACGCCGCCGGGCCCGCCCCTGGTGTGCAGGCCGATATCGCAGGCGATGATCGCGGTGAGTGCGCCGAAGATCGCGGCTTTCAGCAGCGCGACGATCAGGTCGTTCGCCACCGCGAAGGACGCGAAGGTGCTGATGAACGAGCCCGCAGTGCCGCCCTGCGCGTAGACGTTGAACAGGTAACCGGTCGCGAACCCAACGAACACCACGAACCCGCACAGCAGCATGCTCACCAGGACCGCGGCCGCCAGCCGCGGCGCGACCAGCCTGCGGATCGGATCGACGCCCATCACCTTCATGGCGTCGATCTCCTCCCTGATCGTGCGGGAGCCGAGGTCAGCGCAGATGGCCGAGCCGACGGCGCCCGCGATCATCAGCGAGGTGACCAGCGGCGCGCCCTGGCGAATGATGCCGAGCCCGCTGACCGCGCCGATGAAGGTGGTCGCGCCGACCTGACTCACCAACGCGCCCAACTGAATCGAGACAACCACCGCCACCGGGATGGCGACGAACACGGTCGGCGCCGCGGACACACTGGCCATGAACGCGCACTGCTTGATGAACTCCTGGAACGGAAACCGGCGGGCGAGCAGCGCACGCATCAACTCGAGCACCGCGTCACGGCCGAGAACCACTTGTCTGCCAAGGGTTTCCAGCGAACGCTGCGGATGCCGCCGCCACAGGCCGCGCAGGTCGTCGACGGCCCGCTCCAGGTCGGTTCTGCCGCGTTCGGTGATCGTCACTCGATATCCCTCTCCACGCTCAGGCGATCAGCTGCCGCTGCAGCAACACCAGGAGGTAGCCGACCGCGGCGACGCCCGCCGCGACGGCGCCGAGCACAAGCAGCCACAGCCCGAGCCGGAGTACCGGGTGCACCCTGGTGCGCCCGCCGAGCACCTTGACGCCGATCACAAGGACGTCGATCAACCACACCGCCGCCATCATCAGGTCATGCACACATTCGAGAAGGTGAGCACCGGCCAGCACACGATCGATCCGAGGAACGAGATGATCACGTCGATGCCGTGCATGTCACGCAGATGGCTGGTGTGCGTGAGCGTCCAGACGACGCCGATCAGCCCGTACGGAACGCCGAGGATGATGAGCGTGCCGAGGAACTCCGAGACCTTCATCTCGTAGCTGAATATCCGATCCAGCCTCTTGAGCATGCGTGTCCTTTCGCGCGCCGGTCGGGCGGGACCGGCCGCCCGCGGCGGGATCGTCGGTGATCCGCCACTGGATCCTGCCGGACATCGCATGGTCCGGTATGGGCCCGTATGTTACGCACGATTCCGGCATCTTCGGAAGAGTTCCGCGAAAATACATAGGGGCTTTAGCTGCGATAACCATATGCATGACCGTTGACTGGAGGATGCAAGCAGACATAAGTTAGCAACAGTTCACATGGCATATACTTCGCCCCCGGAGTCGGTTCAAGACACGGAAGGACTCCCATGACCGCCGCAGCGCCGTCCCCGCAGCCCGCACCCACGTTTACCAAAGACCGCACCCGAATCCCCATCGACGCCACCCACCGCCCGGTCACCAAACGGCCGCTCGCGCTCACCGACGCGTTGGACTTCTGGTCCTTCGCCGGTGCGGCGGCCAACGTGGTGATGCAGATGGCGCGGCCCGGCGTCGGCTACGGGGTCGCGGAGAGCAAGGTCGAATCCGGGGCGTTGATGCGGCATCCGTGGAAGCGGGCCCGCACCACCACCCAGTACCTCGCCGTCGCCATCCTCGGCACCGAAGAAGAGCGACTCGCCTATCGCGAAGCGGTGAATGTCGCGCACCGGCAAGTACATTCGGCTCCCGGCGCGCCGGTGAAGTACAACGCTTTCGACCGCAGCCTCCAATTATGGGTCGCCGCTTGCCTGTACATCGGTTTCGAAGACACCTACCAGCTGCTGCAGGGCAGGATGAGCGACGAGCAGGCCGAGGCCTTCTACGTGTCGTCCTCGACCCTCGGCACCACATTGCAGGTGACAGCCGACATGTGGCCGGCCACCAGGGCCGATTTCGATCGGTACTGGAACGAGGCCTGCGCGCAGGTCGAGATCGACGAGTTCGTCCGCGCTTACCTGAACGATCTGCTCGACCTCCGCATGATCCACTGGTCCCTGCGCTTACCCTTCCGAAACCTGTTGAGGTTCCTCACTATCGGCTTCCTGGCCCCGCTGTTCCGCGACCAACTCGGCGTCGAATGGACCGCCACCGATCAACGCCGCTTCGACCACCTCTTCGTTTTCGTCGCGTTCGTCAATCGCTTCATCCCCCGCTTCCTCCGCCACGGCAGCACCCACACCCTGATGGCCGACGTCCGGCGCCGAATCCGCAACCACAAGAACCTGATCTGACATGGCACCGTCGTCCGGGTGCTCGGCACCCGGACGACGGAGACCCCTCGAGGGCAGAGTGGTATCAGGGGCAGAGCGCGTGGCTCAGGAGGGCGGTCAGGTCGGGCAGAGCCTTGGGCTCCTTGGTGAAGGCGTAGGTCACGGCTCGGCCTTCCACGGTGGCGCCTGCGATGACGATGTAACCGTAGATGCCGCCGGTGTGGCCGAAGGACTCTGCACCGCAAGGCAAACGGGCGGTGCTGGTGCCAAGTCCGTAACGCTCGTCGAGGCCGAGACCCTCGTCCGCGACGACGTCGTTGCGCATCTCCTGCAGCTCGGCGGCCGGGACCACTTTTCCGGAAAGGAGAGCCGCATAGAAACGGTTCAGGTCCGCACCGGTGGATACCAGCGCGCCGCCTGCCCACGGGACGGACGGCTCGATGCGGGTGACGTCCGTGAGCACGCCGTCGATCTCGGCGTAGCCCTTCGGGTGTGGCCCGCGGATGTCGTGTTCGCCTGCGGCGGGAAAGTAGGTGTCGTTGAGCGCCAACGGTTTCAGGATGCGGCGGTCCAGTTCGTCGGCGTATCGCGCGCCGGTGACCCGTTCGATCAACACACCGGCGACGGCGTAGTTCGAGTTGCTGTACGCGAAGCGCGCGCCTGGCGCGAAATCCGCAGGCTTGCTCATGATGATCGCGAGCGCCTCGTCCGGCGTCATGATGCGGTTCTGCAACGCCGCCCGGTATTCGTCTACCCGCTCGTCCGTGGCGAAGTCCGGTAAACCACTCTGGTGCCGCAGAATCTGGCGCACCGTGATCGCGCGACCGTCGATCCCCTGGCCATGCACCACCCCGGGCAGATAGGTGTCGATCGGCTCGTCGAGCCGAATCCTGCCCTCGGCCACCAGCTGCAGCACGATCGCGCTGGTGAAGGATTTGTTGATGCTGCCGACCCTGACCTGCTGCGGCGGGTCGGTGGGAATCGTTGCCCTGGTAGCGGTATCGGCCACCCCGCTGGTGAGCGCCACCGTCTTACCGTTCTCGGTGACGGTCGCGATCATCCCGGTCACGCCTGCACCGACGAGGCCGTCGATGTCGGCTTGAACGGCGCGAATCCTGGTGTCCGACACCACGGATTCCGGTTCCGGCTGCGAGTCGGACGCACATCCGGCGAGCAGTACCAGCCCGGAGACGGCGGCAATCACTGGTGCGAATCGCATGCCTGCGACGCTAGAAGCTCGGCGGGCACCCCACATCGGGGACCGACCCCGAGATCTCCCCTGAACTTGCCTCCCCTTCGAGGATGAGAGCTTGCGCTGGAGTGCACTCCAACTTTTACAGTCGTGCCCATGACCAGCACCCAGAACTCCGCAGCCCAGCTCGATCGCTACGAGCGCGGCATGGCACTGCTCCAGCGCATCGGCGGACCGGCAGCGACCGCCGTGATCGACAGCCTGGCCGACATCGCTCCCGACCTCGGCAGGCTCACCGTGGAGTTCGGCTACGGCGACATCCTGTCGCGCCAGGGCCTGACCCTGCGCCAGCGGCAACTCGCCACGGTCGGCGCCCTCGCCGCCCTCGGCAACGCCGCACCCCAGTTGCGATTCCACCTCGACGGCGCGCTCAACGTCGGTGTCACCCGCACCGAAATCGTCGAAACCCTCATCCACGCCAGCGTCTACGCCGGATTCCCGGCCGCGCTCAACGGCTTGACCGTCGCCAGGGAGGTCTTCGCCGCTCGCACCGACCTACCCGCCGAACCGCCTGCACCCAGCGCACCCGAGGGTGACCGATTCGCACGCGGTTCAGCCGCCTTGACCGAGATCGACGGGCACGCGGGCGAACAGGTGGTGGCCGCGTTGCAGGACATCGCGCCCGATTTCGCCAGGCTCCTCACCGAATTCGCCTTCGGCGACATCTACTCCAGGCCCGGGCTCGACCTGAAGAGCCGCGAGCTGGTGACCGTCGCCATGTGCACCGCACTCGGCGTCGCACCCCAACTCGGCGTGCACATCCACGGCCTGCTCAATGTCGGCGGCACCGAACAGGAGGTCGTCGAGGTGCTGATCCAGATGGCCGGATATGCGGGATTCCCCGCCGCGCTCAACGGCATCACCGTGGCACGCGCGGTCTTCGCCGAGCGCAAGATCAATCAGAATTCCGATGTCTGATATCGGCGTTCCCATTGGCTAGTTTACTGACCCGGTCCTAGGGTCGACTGCATGGCGAAGATACTTTTTGTGATGACCGGCGCCGACTCATGGACGCTTGCCGACGGAACCGAACATCCGACCGGATTCTGGGCCGAGGAGTTCGCCGTGCCCTACGCGGCGGTGAAGGAAGCGGGGCACGAGGTCGTGGTGGCCACCCCGGACGGGGTGGTACCGCCCGTCGACCGAGGCAGCCTCGCCGCGGCCGCCAACGGCGGACAGGACCGGGCCGACGCATTCGCCGCAACGCTGGCAGCGAGCACCGAGCTGCGGAGCCCGATCAAGCTGTCCGAGGTCGACCTCGCCGACTACGCCGCGGTCTTCTACCCGGGCGGGCACGGCCCGATGGAGGACCTCGCGGTGAACACCGTATCCGGCGAAATCCTCACCGCCGCACTGGCATCCGGCAAGCCGCTGGCGGTGGTCTGCCACGGTCCCGCCGCCCTGCTCGCCGCGACGAAGGCGGACGGCGCCAACGCCTTCGCCGGGTACGCCGTGACCGGCTTCACCAACGCGGAAGAAATCCAGGGCGGGCTCGCGGACAAGGCGAAGTGGCTGCTGCAGGACCGGCTGGTCGAGATCGGCGCCGACTTCCGCGAGGGTGCGCCGTGGGCGCCGAACATCGTGGTCGACCGGAATCTGATCACCGGGCAGAATCCGGCCTCCTCCGCCGGGGTCGCCGAGGAGCTGCTGAACTCGCTCACCTGACGTGTACCGGCCGCGAACGCGATACTCATATCGGGAATCCCTCGCGCGATAGTGACGTTGCTCGCGATATCGACGTTGCCGCGCGACGTCACTTTTGCTCGTCCGCTTTCGCGTAATTCCACTTCGGAAGGAACCGAACACTATGAGCACCAACCTGCACGCCCGGCCCGCCGCAGCGTCGGGCACGTTCGCCGTCGGCGGTGACCTACCCGTGCATCGGCTCGGCTACGGCGCCATGCGACTGACCGGCCCCGGCGTCTGGGGCGATCCGGAGGATCCCGACGAGGCGGTCCGGGTGCTGCGACGAGTCGTCGAGCTCGGCATCAACTTCATCGACACCGCCGACTCGTACGGCCCGTTCGTCAGCGAAGAACTCATCCGCAAGGCGTTGCACCCCTACCCCGACGACCTGGTGATCGCGACCAAGGGCGGCTTCTCCCGCAGCGGCCCCGGCGACTGGCGTGCGCTCGGCAGGCCCGAGTACCTGCGTCAGCAGAGCGAACTCAGCCTGCGTCACCTCGGCCTCGACCGCATCGATCTCTATCAGCTGCATCGCATCGACCCGAAGGTGCCGCTGGCCGACCAGCTCGGCGAGCTCACCCTGCTGCAGCAGGAGGGCAAGATTCGCCACATCGGCCTGTCCCAGGTCAGCGTCGAACAGCTGAAGCAGGCCCGCGAGCTCGCCACCATCGTCTCGGTGCAGAACCTCTACAACCTCGCCAACCGCACCGACGAGGACGTGCTCGAGTACGCCGAGCGCGAGAACCTCGCGTTCATCCCGTGGTACCCCATCGCGACCGGCGAACTCGCCAGGCCGGGTGGCCCGCTGGACGCGATCGCCAAGGACCATGGCGCCACACCCGCGCAGCTCGCGCTCGCGTGGCTGCTGCGGCGCTCGCCCGTGATGCTGCCGATTCCGGGCACCGCGAGCATCGCGCATCTGGAAGAGAACACCGAGGCGGCGCGGATCACGCTGACCGACACGGAGTTCGAGGCCCTCTCGGCAGCGGCCTGATTTTTCGTTTCGTGAGCCCGGCGGGGACTCGGCTCAGATCGAGTCCCGCCGGGCTCACTTGTCGGCGGCCCGGCGAAGGCAGAAGGCCGAGGCCGCCAGGTATTGGTGACAGTGGGCGCCGTGACCACCGTGGACGGTGCGAATGAAGCGCGCTCGGTCGTAGCTGAGACCGACCGGTTCCTGCGTGCAATCGCGGCTTTGGATCAGCCACAATTCCCGATCGTCCGAGCGCAATGCGTCCATTGTTCACCTCCACGTAAAGGTCAGTGCACCCGGCACCGAAGGCGCCCTCCGGATTCGCGCGCGACACGGATGGATCGGGCCGTGCCGGGACCGTGCGTCGAGTTCCGGAATACCGGCGCCCTCGTGAGGGTTTGGGCAGAACCCCGGCGCCGGGTGCTGATTCAGCGTGCACGTTGCGATTCGGTAGATAACAGACCCGAATACGGTAATTGCGGGTAGTTTCCGTTTGTATCAGCCTGGTACGAGGAAGCGGGACCTATGGTTGAGATCGACTGGACGGGCGAGGATGTCCGTGCGCTTCGCGCCGCGATGCGGCGAAGTCGGTACGAATTCGCGCGTCTGGTGGGCGTCACCCCGCGCACGGTGGTCTTGTGGGAAAACGGCCGGACAACCCGGATGCATGCCGCAAGCCAACGCCTGCTCGACAGGGTTGTGTCGGAAGCCGATCCGGTCGTTGTCGCACGGTTCGAGCGGTCTGTCACCACAGGCCGGGACACCGCCGTCGACCACGCGGACACCGACTCGGCGCTCGAGACACACACCCAGCTCGGTAGGGAAATCGGGCTCGACAAGGAAGTCGGGGATGACGACGTGAGAAGGCGAGAGTTGCTGGCCTGCATCGGGGTTGGCCTCACCGGCCCCGCGGCTGCGCTGGTCGCGGGCGAGCCGGAGAAGATGCTGGCCACCCTGGATGCCGGATCGATCAGCGAGCGAAGGCTCGGCCAGCTAGAGCAGACGGTCGAGGCCTTGGGCAAACGAGTGGTGCAGGTGCCGCCGCACGAGCTGCTACACCCGACGCTCGAGCAATTCCGCGCGGTCCGTGGCGTTCTCGCGCAACGGCAGGCCACCCACCATCAGGTCCGGCTGGTGCGCACCGCGGGCAGGCTGGCCAACGTGGTCGGCGAGATCTTGTTCAACGAAGGACATTTCGGTCAGGCCCGGCTGTGGTACGGCACCGCAATTCATGCGGCACAGGACATCGGAGATCGTTATTCCGAGGACATCGCACTCGCCGGTCTCGCATATCTACCGACTTACAGCGATAAACCGAAGGAAGTTCTGAGCCTGCTCGCAGGCCGTCTCGACGATAATCCGACGAACGGTCCAGCGGCGGCCTGGTTGTGGGGAATGGCGGCCAGGGCATACGCCAGTCTCGACAATGCCGACCAGTTTGCGCGGTGCATCGAGAAATCGGCCCGTGCATTGGAAAATGTTGGCCAGGAGGAGCTTACGGTGGGGATCTTTTCCTATCGACCGGAAAAGCTCGCTTTCTATCAAGCGATTGGCTATTCGCGCCTCGGTCGCGCCGCGGAAACCGCCAAGGCGGCGGCCTGTGCACTGGTCCGATATGACCCGCAGGAAACAATGGAACCCGCCCTTGTCCGCTTCGAACACGCCACCGCGTTGCTGAGCGCAGGCGAGATCGACGAGGCGTGTTCCGTTGCGACACAAGCGATCACCAGTCATCACACCTATATCGGCCTCACCGTCACCAAGCGCGCAACGCAGTTCGACGGCGCGCTGGCCGGATTCCGTGGCCGCGCCGTCACCGAGTGGCGGCAGCACGCCCGCTCGGTCGTCGAGTCGGCCCGAACGAGGGCGTAGCGGAGCACCATTCGACGACCGGCTCGCTCGACCCCTCACCGGTGGCGTTGCCGATCGGTGAGGTCGGCGGTGGGTCGGCCGTCGGCGCCGCTGTGGCGCTAGGAGTTCGCGGCTTCTTGCGGCCTGCCGCGGTGCATGATCGCGTTCAGCCAGCCGCTGATCTGTTGTGTTTGTGCGGGTGTCGGGCGTCCGGCCTGCCAGCGGTTGGCGGCTTGGATCAACGTCTCCTGCAGCGTGGGGGTGATCCGTTGATTCGTCATACGTCCATGATGCACTGGGGCGCAGCGAAGTACGAGTAGGGGGCGGGGTGTGCCGGTCGGCAGGGGGGATGTGAACCGGCACACCCCGCCGATATGGGTGGATTCGGGGGTTCTCCGCACCCTCAGGGGATTTCGGTCACAATTCGCGGCTCCTTGCGCGATCGGCGCCGGTGAGGCGGGCGGTGAGGACGTGGCCGATCCTGGCCAGCGCCGGTTCCGCGGTCATGCGCCAGTGCGAGGCGTGCACCGCGTGGTTGTGCACGGTGCCGTCGACGGCATCCGCCCAGGTCGCCGCCCCTGTCGCACCGGTGGGATCGTCCAGCGCCGCCGTGAAATAGACGAGATTGCCCTTGTACGGCCGCGGTCGGTAGGCCGCGATCAGCCGCAGCGAATTCGCGCCCGCCGCCACCATTCGCCCGAGCCGTTCGGCGCCGAACGAGGCAAAGGGTTCGGGCAATTCGCCCATGCGCCTGGCCAACTGGGCCGGATCGAGGGCGACGTCGGCGGCCTCGGCCCGGTCACCGAGCAGCCCGCCGAGCAGATCGACGACCGGGATCGTCGCCGATGCGTCGACGGTGACCTGCCGCGAGCTGTCCATCATGGCGAGCAGCGCGACATGCTGGCCCTGGTCCTGCAATTGGACCGCGACCGCATGCGCGAGCACGCCGCCGAGCGACCAACCGAGCAAGTGATAGGGCCCTTCGGGCTGGACGGCGCGAATTTCGCGGACGTAGCGGCGGGCCCAGTCCTCGATCGACTCCGGCAGCGCCGCGGCGGAACTCAGCGCGGGCGATTGCAGGCCGTAGACGCCACGCTGCGGGTCGATATGCGCCGCCAGGCCAGCGAAGGACCAGGCGACGCCGCCGACCGGGTGGAGGCAGAACAGGGGCTCGCGCGACCCACCCGCGCGCAACGGCAACATCACCTCGAACGCGGTCGCCACGTCGACTCGCCCCTGACCGGACCGGAATTGGGCGAGTTGCGCGACCAGATCCCGCGGTGTGGGCGAGGAAAACAGCCAGACCACCGGAATCTGCACGCCGAGAGCGGCGGTCAGCCGGGTGGCGAGCCGAGTGGCACGCAGTGAGTTGCCGCCGTGTGCGAAGAAGTTGTCGCCGAGGCCGATCCGCTCGACGCCGAGCGCCTCGGCGAAGGTCGCGCAGACCGTCCGCTCCAGTTCCGTCGCCGGAGCGTGGAATTCACCGGCCCTCGGCTCCGGCTTCGGCAATGCCGCCCGATCGACCTTGCCGTTCGCGTTGCGCGGCAGCGTCTCCAGCTGCCGCAGCACCGCGGGCACCATGTAGCTGGGCAGCAGATCCGCCACCGCACCGCGCACTTTGTCCGTATCGACGGCCGCGGTGGCGGTGAAATACCCCGCAAGGATGGTGTTCTCGTCGCCGGCGCGGTGCGCGACGACGACCGCCTCGGACACCGAGGGGCACGACCGCAGCGCGTGCTCGATCTCGGCGAGCTCGATCCGATAGCCGCGCACCTTCACCTGGAAGTCGCGCCGCTCGACGTATTCCAGCTGTCCATCGGCGCCCCAGCGCACCAGATCGCCGGTGCGGTACATGCGGGTGCCGCCCGCGCCGAACGGATTCGCCACGAACCGTTCGGCGGTCGACGCAGGCCTGCCGTGATACCCGCGGGCCAGCTGGGCGCCGCCGAGGTACAGCTCGCCGGTCACCCCGGCGGGGACCGGATGCAGCCGATCGTCGAGCACGTAGACCTGGCTGCCGGATTCGGGTGTGCCGATGGGCACGACCGCGTGCCTGGTCATCCGCCCGGTCCGATGGCGAGTCACCGACACCGCCGCCTCGGTGGGGCCGTACAGGTTGTCGATCCGGGCGGCGGTGCGCCCGCGCACCCGGCCGACGATGGCGGCGGGCAGCGGCTCACCGATCACGAGCAGCCTGCGCAGCGATTGTGGAAGCCGAGCCGCGGGCACCTCGGCCAGCATCGCGAGCAGCGAGGGCACCAGTGTGACGGTGGTGACCCTGGTGTGCCGGATCAGGTCGAGCAGCTGCGCCGGATCACGGTGCGCACCGTCGGGCGCCAGCACGATCCTGGCTCCGGTCCGTGGCGCCCACCAGAATTCCCACACCGACAGGTCGAAGGCCGCCGACGTCTGGAGCAGGACGGCATCGTCGGCGCCGAGGGTGTACTCCGACTGCATCCAGGCCAGCTGATGCGCGACGGCGGCGTGCGGGACGGCCACGCCCTTCGGGGTGCCGGTGGAGCCGGAGGTGAACAGGACGTAGGCGGCGTTCGCCGGGGTCAGCGGCGTGGTCCGCTCGTCGTCACGCACCTGGCTCGCGTCGATGGCGTCGTCGACCGCCGAGACGTCGAGCAGCACGGCCTTGTTCGCGACCGAGCCGGGCAACATCGGATGCGCCGCCGAGGTCAGCACCAGTTCCGGGCGCGCGGCGGCCAAAACGCGCGTCGTGCGTTCGAGCGGATGCGCCGGTTCGAGCGGCAGGTACGCGCCGCCCGCCGCGACCACCGCGTACATGGCGACGAGCAGCTCGGTGCTGCGCGGGATGGCCAGCGCGACAATCGATTCCGGGCCAACACCGCGGCCGATGAGCACGCGGGCCAGCCGGTGCACGCGAGCCGCGAAGGCGCCGTAGGTGACCGCCGTTTCGCCGTCGACGATCAGCGTCGCGTCCGGCGTGCGCGCGACCTGTGTCTCGAACGCCGAAATCAAAGTTTCCGACGCGAATTCGCGGTCGGAGCGGTTCCAGGTGACGAGCATGCGCTCGGCTTCCGCCGGGTCGAGCACCGGGAGATCGCCGATCGGAACACCCGGCGCGGCACAGATCGCGCCGAGCAACCGATGCAGCCTGCCGCCGAATCCGGCGACGGTGGCTTCGTCGAACAACGCTGTCGCGTAGGTGATCGACGCGGCCATTCCGGCGGGCGTGCCGTCCATGTCGTAGCGGTCGGTGACCACCAGGTGCAGATCGAATTGGGCGACCTCGGTGTCGAAATCCACTGCGGTGGCCGACAATCCCGGCAGCGCGAAGTCGGCCGCCGCTTGATTGTGGAACGAGAAGCCCACCTGGAACAGCGGATGCCGCGCGGTCGACCGCTCCGGATTGAGCACCTCGACCAGGCGCTCGAACGGGACGTCGGCGTTGGCGAACGCGGCGACGTCCGCGGCGCGGACCTGGTCGAGCAGCGCGCGGAAGCCGTCGGCGGCGTCGACCCTGGCCCGCAGCACCAGGGTGTTCACGAACATGCCGACCACGTCGTCGAGTTCGGCGGCGCCGCGACCGGCGACCGGGGTCCCGACGGCGATATCGGTGCTGCCGGAGAGCCGGGCGAGCAGCACCGCGAAGGCGGCGTGCAGCACCATGAACAGCGTGGCGCCCGAGGTCCGGCCCAGCGCGACCAATGCGGCGTGTGTCCCGGCGTCGACGGCGAAATCGACGTGCCCACCGCTGGTGGCGGCGATGGCAGGGCGCGGGCGGTCGGTGGGCACGGCCAACTGGGCGGGCAGCCCGGCCAAAGTGTCGGTCCAGAAACGGAGTTGGCGCGAGACCAGCGAATCCGGGTCGTCCTCGGCGCCGAGCAGGTCGCGCTGCCAGCGGCTGTAGTCGGCGTACTGGACCGCGAGCGGCGTCCATCCCGGGGCGTGCCCCTGCCTGCGGGCGGCGTAGGCCGTCATCACGTCGCGGGCCAACGGCGCCAGCGACGACCCGTCGGCGGCGATGTGGTGCACGACGACCACCAGCACGTGGTCGCGGGACCGCACGTCCGCGTCGGCGGCGATCGGAACGAGCAGCCGCGCCCGCACCGGAACCGTGTCGGTGACATCGAATCCGGCCCCGACGAAGTCCGCGACCGCCGCGGCCAGGTCGTCGGCGGGTACCGCGATCGGCGTGAGCACCGGCGTGCCCGCCGTCTCGATCGGGAGCACGATCTGCACCGGTCCCGCATCGTGTTGCGGGTAGATCGTGCGCAGTACCTCGTGCCGATCGACCACGTCCGCGATCGCCGCGTTGAGTGCGGTGACGTCGAGGTCACCGGTCAGGCGCACGGCGAGTGGGATGTTGTATGCCGTCGACTGACGGTCGAGCCGGTTCAGGAACCACATGCGCTGCTGTGCCAGCGACAGCGGCACCGGGCCTGCGTCGGCACTTCTGGTCGGTAGCGGAACCGACCGTGCCGCACCGGAAGCGGACACGGCGGCCGCCAGTGCGGCGACGGTCGGATGCTCGAACACCACGCGCACGCCGACGCCGACCGCCAGCCTGGCGCCGAGCCGGGCGGCGAGTTGGGTTGCGGTCAGCGAGTTTCCGCCGAGCGCGAAGAAGTCGTCGGCGGCCCCGATCGGAGTGTCGAGGCCGAGCACATCGGCGATGACCTCGGCGACCGCCTGCTCGGCGGCGGTGTGTGGCGCGCGGAAGTCGGCCGTCCGGAAGACGGGCTCCGGCAGCGCCTTCCGATCGAGCTTGCCGACCGGGGTCAGTGGCAGCGCGTCGAGCACCATGACGGCGGCAGGCACCATGTAAGCCGCCAGCGAGCGGGCGGCGAAGGTCCGCAGTGCTTCGCCGTCGACCGCGTGGCCCGGCGCGGCAACCACATAGGAAGCCAGCGAAGTCGTCCCTGTCGCGTCCGGGTGACCGACGGTGACCGCCATCGCGACCGAATCATGGCTCGTGAGAACGGCATCGATCTCGCCGAGTTCGATGCGCAGTCCACGCACCTTCACCTGCTGATCGGCGCGCCCGACATACTGGATGGCGCAGGCCGAGGTCAAGCGCACCAGATCACCGGTGCGATAGAGCCGTCCGCCCGCGGGGCCGTACGGGTCGGCGACGAACCGCTGCGCCGAAAGACCGGGCCGCGCGTGATAGCCACGGGCCAGCCCTGGACCGCGCAGATAGAGCTCGCCGGTGACGCCGATCGGCACCGGCTGCAACCGGCGGTCGAGGAGCACCGCCGACATCCCGTGGATCGGCGTGCCCATATCGAGCGGATCGCCCGGACGGGTGCGCGTGCTGATCGTGGTGATGATGGTGGTCTCGGTCGGCCCGTACGTGTTGTAGAAGCTGCGGCCGGTGCCCCAGCGCCGCACCAGATCCGGGCCGTAGGACTCGCCGCCGACGGTCAACTGACACAGCTCGTCGAGGCCGGTCGGGTCGACCGTCCGCAGCACCGCCGGGGTGAGGAAGGCGTGTGTCACCCGATGCTCGCGCAGCAGGGCGGTCAGCGCGGCGCCGCCGTACACGTCGGCCGGTGCGATCACCAGCGCCGCACCCGCCGACAGCGCGAGCAGTAGTTCCAGCATCGCGGCGTCGAAGCTCGGCGAGGCCACGTGCAGGATGCGGGCGGCAGCGGTGATCTCGTATCGATCATGTTGGGCCCGTGCGACTCCGGCCAGTCCGGCGTGCGTCGCGAGCACGCCCTTCGGAATGCCGGTCGAACCCGAGGTGTAGATCATCCACGCCGGGTTGTGCACGCGCACCGGCCGAATCAGTTCGTTCACGGCGATCGGCGCCGCGCTGGTATGCCGCATTCTGGTCGCGGTCGCGGCGGCGTCGAGCACCAGCCATTCGGCGCTGTCCGGCATAGCCCGGTGCCATTCGGTGGTCGTAAGACCGAGGACTGCACCGGAATCCGACAGCATGTGCCTGATGCGCTCCGCCGGGTACGTCGGGTCGACCGGGACGAACGCGGCACCGGTCTTGGCGACCGCCCACACCGCGAGCACGGATTCGATCGAGCGCGCGATGGCGATGGCGACCACGTCCTCGGCGCCGATGCCATGCCCGATGAGCATCCTGGCCAGCCGGGACGACCGGTCGTCGAGCGCACGGTAGGTCACCGTGGCTTCCGCCGAAATCAGCGCGATGGCCTCAGGATTCATCGCCACTGCGGCAGTCGCCAACGCCGCGAGGGTGCACGGCTCGACCGGATCCGCGCCGCGGCCATCGAGGAGTGCGGTCCGCTCGGCCGGTGCGAGGAGGTCCACCGCCCCGATCGGCAGTTCCGGCGCGGCGGTCACGGTGCCGAGGATTCGGCCGAACCGGCGAAGCAGCGTTGCCGCGGTGGCTTCGTCGAAAAGGTCCGTGGCATAGTCCACCTCGATGGCAAGGTGGCCGTCCGCGTCCGGTGTCGCGGCCACGGTGAACTGCAGATCGAAGCGGGCGACACGCTCGTCGAATTCGACTGCGGAGAGCGTCAGGCCGGGCACCGAGCCATCGATGACCAGATCACCATCGGTGTTCAGATAGCTCAGCGCCACGGTGAAGAGGGGGTGGCGCGCCGAGGAGCGTTCGATGCCGAGTTCGTCGACCACCCGCTCGAAGGGCACGGTCGCATTGGCGAAGGCCGCCAAGTCGACGTCCCTGGTCTGGGCCAGCAGGTCGGCGAACGATCGATCCGGGTCGGGCCGGGTGCGCAGCACCAGGGTGTTGATGAACATGCCGACCATGTCGTCGAGGGCCGCGGCACCGCGCCCGGCCACCGGTGTGCCGATCGCGATGTCATCGGACCCGGACAACCGAGCAAGGAGCACAGTCAGCGCGGCATGGACCACCATGAACGGCGTCACCCGATGCCGCGACGCCAGCTCGGTCAGCCGGGCGGCGACATCGCCGCCGATCCGCGCACGGACACTCGCGCCGCGTGCGGTGGCGACTGCAGGTCGCGGGCGGTCGGCCGGTAGCGCCAGCTCGTCCGGCAAGTCACGCAGCACCTCGGCCCAGTACGAGAGCTCTTCCTGTGCGGTCGATTCCAGTGCCGTCGTCTGCCAGAGCGCGTAATCGGCATACTGCGCGGTGAGTTCCGGCCAATTCGGCGGTGTGTCCAGGAGATGGGATCGGTAGGCGGCGAGCAGGTCTCGCAGCAAGGGGCGCATCGAGTAGCCGTCCGCTGCGATGTGATGCAGCACCACGACCAGCACGTATTCGGTCTCGCCCACACCCAACAGCACTGCGCGGACCGGGACCTCGGCGGTGACATCGAAACCGGCGGCGAGGAATTCGGCAATCCGTGCGGTAAGCGGTCGCCCGGCGAGCTCCTCGACTGCCAGCGGCACCGGAGTCGGGACGGCAGGCAGGATCACTTGGTAGCCGTCGCCGGCGGCGTCGGCAGGGTAGATCGTCCGCAACACCTCGTGGCGGGCAACCACATCGGCGAACGCGGCGTGCATCGCCGCGACATCCATCCGCCCTGCCATGCGCACCGCGACAGGAATGTGGTGGGTGACCGAGCCCGCGTCGAGCCGGTTGAGGAACCACATGCCGCGCTGCACCGGAGCCAGCGGCACGATCGCGGGGCGCGGGCCCGCGATCAGCGGCACCGAATCCGCCACTGCGGCAGCATCGGTAGCGATTCGAGTCGCCAGCGCGGCCACCGTCGGCGCCTCGAAGACCAGCCGGACCGGGACACGTCGGCCGAGCCTGGCACCGAGCCGGGCGAGCACGCGGGTGGCGATCAGCGAATTGCCGCCGAGGTCGAAGAAGTTGTCGTCCGCGCCGATCGGTGCGGTCGCGAGCACCGTCTCGAATGCCTCGGCCACCAGGCGCTCGGCGGGGGTGCGTGGGGCGCGATAGGCGACGCGACCGAAGACAGGTTCCGGCAAGGCCTTCCGGTCCAGCTTTCCGGAAGCATTGAGCGGCAAAGCGTCCAGCACCACGATCGTGGCCGGGACCATGTAGGACGGCAGTGTCTCGGCAACCGCCCGCAATGCATCACCCTCGGCCACACCGGTGTTGGTGGTCACGTAGCCGACCAACTGATCACCAGTAGCCGTGCTGGCCACGCGAGCGGCGGCCGAGATCACGCCGGGAACAGCCGCAAGCGCCGCCTCGATCTCGCCTAGCTCGATGCGCTGCCCGCGGACCTTCACCTGGAAGTCGGTGCGGCCCAAGTACACCAGTTCGGCGGTGGCGTCGCTGGTCTCCCAGCGCACCAGGTCGCCGGTGCGGTACATGCGTGCGCCCGGCGCACCGAACGGGTCGGCCACGAACCGATCCGCAGTCAGATCCGGCCTCCCGTGATAGCCGCGGGCCAGCTGGATACCGGCCAGGTACAGCTCCCCAGCGACACCGGGCAGCGTCGGACGCAGCCGCGCATCGAGCACGTACACCCGGCTGTTCCACTCCGGGTTGCCGATCGGCAGCACCGCGCGACCGGCCAGCCCGGTGACGTCGCGGTGCGTGATGCTCACCGCCGCCTCGGTCGGGCCGTACAGGTTGTGCAGCCGTGCCTCGCTGACCGCGCCGAAAGCCCGCACCGTCTCGGCGGGGAGGGCCTCGCCGATCACGAAGACGGTACGCAGCGACGCGAGCGCGGCACGCGCCGTTGCGGTTTCGAGGTGCCCGAGGAACGCGCCGAGCACGGTGGGCACGAAATCGGTGACCGTGACCCGGTATTCGTCGATCACCTCGGCCAGATAGCCCGGATCGCGATGACCATCCGGCGCGGCGAGCACCAGGGCGGCCCCGATGCGCAGCGGCAGGAAGTAGCCCCACAGCGACACGTCGAACGTGGTGGCCGTCTTCTGCAGGTAGACGTCCTCGGCGGTCAGCCGGTACTCGGACTGCATCCAGGTCATCTGGTTGACGATCGCCGCGTGCGAGACGCTGACGCCCTTGGGTTTTCCGGTGGAGCCGGAGGTGAAGATCACGTACGCCGGGTGCTGCGGACGCAGCGGCGAGATCCGCTCGCGCCCCGCGATCGGGTCGTCGGCGAGGTGGTCCAGCACCAGGTCGTCCACCCGAACGATCGGTCCGGTGTAGCCGATGTCGGTCTGGTCGGCAACGGTGGTCAACAGTGCGGCGGGGTCCGCACTCTGGAGGATGTGCGCGATCCGCTGAACCGGATGGTCCGGATCGACCGGCACATAGGCGCCGCCCGCCTTCAACACCGCGTACATGGCGACGACGAGCTCAGCCGAGCGCCGAATCGACAGTGCCACCAGCGATTCCGGACCGATGCCTGCCGTGATCAGGTGCCGAGCCAGCTGGTTGCTTCGCCGGTCCAGCTCGCCGTAGGTCATCGTTGTCGCGTTCGTGGTGTTGTCCGCGACGGTGATCAGCGCCGGATCATCCGGTGTCGCTGCGGCTTGCGCCTCGAATTCGTCGAGGAGCAGTTCGGCGACGTAGGCGGTGTGCGCGGAGTTGTTCCACTCGGTCACCACCCGGTGCAGTTCACCGGTGTCGAACAGGTCGATGTCGCCGACCACCTGCTCGGGATCGTCGACGACAGCGGCGAGCAGGCGCAGAAAACGGGACCCGAAGTTCGCGACCGTGTCCTCGTTGAAAAGGTCTGTGGCGTAGGTGAATCGGAGGATGCCGTCGGTGACCGTCAGCTGAAGATCGAATCGGGTCGTCTGGTAGTCCAGCTCGTATTCGGCGACCGCGACCCCGGCCATATCCAGCGCGACGTCGGCGAGATTCTGGAAGAACAGCGCGACCTGGAAGAGCGGATGCCTCGCCTCGGACCGCGGCGGATCGAGGGCCTCGACCAGGCGCTCGAACGGCACCTCCGCATGGGCGAAGGCGTCGAGATCGCCCTCGCGCACACGGCGAAGGATCGCGGCGAACGGATCGGCGCCGGGCACCTCGGCACGCAGCACCAGGGTGTTGACGAACATGCCGACCAGATCATCCAGCGCGGCATCGCCGCGGCCCGCGATCGGTGCGCCGATGACGATGTCTTCGGTGCCGGACAGCCGGGCAAGCAGGGTCGCGAGCGCCGCATGCACCACCATGAAGGGGGTCGCGTCGTAGCGAGCGGCGACGTCGGCGATGCCCGCTCTGAGGGCAGGATCCAGGGCGACCGTGGTGCTGGCCGCGCCGTGGGTTGCGATCGCGGGGCGCGGCCGGTCAGTGGGCAACTCGAGCTGGACCGGCAAGGCGCGCAGCGTTTTCCGCCAGTAGCGCAGCTGGCGGGCGGCCACCGACTTCGGATCGTCCTCGGCACCGAGCACCGCTCGATGCCACAGCGTGTAGTCGGCATACTGCACGGGAAGTTCCGCCCAGACCGGTGCCGTCCTGGTGGCCCGAGCCGCATAGGCGGCGGCGATGTCGCGGGCGAGCGGACCCATCGAGAAGCCGTCGGCGGCAATGTGATGCACGACGAGGGCGAGCAGATGCTCCCGGTCCGACCTGCAGACCAGGCCGACGCGCAGCGGCACCGCACTGGTGACATCGAACGGCGTTGCGATGAAGTCCGTCAGTGCCGCAGCGGATTCCAGGCGCTGCAGTGCGGGAACGTGGTCGCGGTCGCGGATGTGCTGGCAGCCGGTGCCGTCGACGTCCGGGTAGACCGTGCGCAGGGTCTCGTGCCTGCCGACGACGTCGGCGACGGCAGCGGTCAACGTCATCGGATCGAGGTAGCCGGTGAGCCGGACCACGACGGCGATGTTGTGCACCGTCTCGGCCGGGTCGAAGCGATTCAGGAACCACATGCGCTGCTGTGCGGGCGACAACGGCACCCGCTCGGTACGAGCCCCCGCGATGAGCGGCGGCCGGTCTCCGGTCCCGATGTGCCGCGCGGCCCGCCGCGCCAACCCGGCGATGGTCGGTGCCTCGAACAGCATCCGCACCGGGATCTCCGCGTCGAACGCGGCGCCGAGCCTGGCCGCGACCTGGGTCGCGATCAGCGAATTGCCGCCGAGCGCGAAGAAATCGTCGTCCGCGCCGATACGCGCGACGCCGAGCAGCTCGCCGATGATGGTCGCCACCATCCGCTCGATGTCGGTGCTCGGCGCGCGGTAGACCGTCGGGCTGAAGACCGGGGCGGGCAATGCGCGACGATCGAGCTTTCCGGAGGCGTTGAGCGGCAACTCGTCCAGTGCGACGAAGGCCGACGGCACCAGGTAGCCGGGCAATGTCGTACTCAGTGCGGCGCGCATGCTGTCGGCGTCTGCCGAATGTCCCTCGGCAGCAACCAGATACGCCACCAGCTGGTTACCGAGCAATTCGTGGGAACGGAGCACGACCACGGTTTGGGCGATCGACGGGAGGGCCGTGAGGGCGGCCTCGATCTCGCCGAGCTCGACCCGCAGCCCGCGCAGTTTGACCTGGAAGTCGGTGCGGCCCAGGTACTCCAGCTCGCCGTCGGTTCGCCAGGCGACGAGATCGCCCGTGCGGTACATCCGCTCGCCCTGCGCACCGAACGGGTTCGCGACGAACCGATCCGCGGTGAGCTCCGGCCTGCCGAGGTACCCCTGCGCCAGCTGCGCGCCTGCCAGATACAGCTCGCCGGGCACTCCGGCGGCGACCGGGTGCATACGCGAATCCAACACCAGCAGTCGAGTATTGAATACCGGCTTCCCGATCGGCACGGCGCCCAGGTCGGCGTCGGTGACCTCGTGCGAAGTCACGTCGACGGCTGCCTCAGTCGGCCCGTACAGGTTGTGCAGCCGAGCTCGCAGCACCTCGCGTGCCCGCTGCGCAGTCGGCGCGGGCAACACCTCGCCCGAGGTAAATACCGTGCGCAGCATGCCGCACTGCGCTGCCATGGGCTCCGCGATGAACAGCGCGAGCATCGCGGGCACGAAATGGACTGCGGTGACCCGTTCTTCGGTGATCAGCCCGGCAAGGTAGGCGGGGTCTCGATGGCCGTCCGGCCTGGCGACCACCAAACGAGCGCCGACCTGCAGCGGCCAGAACAACTCCCACACCGACACATCGAAGGTGGCAGGCGTCTTCTGCAGCACCACATCATCGGCGGCCAGCCGATAGGTCTGCTGCATCCACAGCAGCCGGTTCACGATCGCGGCATGCGTGACCGCGACGCCCTTCGGACGACCGGTCGAGCCGGACGTGAAGATGACGTACGCCATGTGCGCCGGGGTCAGCACGCCGATCCGGTCCACCGCCGTCAACGGCGTGGCCGCGTAGCCGGTCAGGTCGAGCCGATCGATGCGAATCTGCCTGGCCGCAACGGAATCCAGGTCTGCGCCCGCGGTGAGCACACAGACCGGCTTGGCCGTCTCCAGCACGTGTTCGATGCGCTCGGCGGGATGGTCCGGATCGAGCGGTACATACGCGCCACCTGCCATCGTGACTGCGTAGATGCCGGTCACCAGCTCGATCGAGCGTCGCATACCCAGTGCGACAACGGAATCCGGCCCGACGCCCTGGTTTACCAGCCACCGGGCCAGGCGACGCGCCCGCGCCGCGAATTCCGCGTACGACAGGGTGGCGCTCTCGAACGTGATCGCCTGCGCGTCGGGTGCGGCGGCCACCTGCGCCTCGAACAGCGAGACCAGGGTGTGGTCGGGGTCGACCGGATGAGCGGTTGCATTCCACTGCTCGAGCACGAGTGTGCGTTCCGCGGCGCTCAGCAGTTCGATATCGCCGAGCAAGGCAGCAGGGTCCGCCACCACGGTCTCCAGCACCTGCACGAATCGTGTGGCGAACGACTCGGCCGTCCCTCGCTCGAAAAGGTCGGTCGCATAACGCAATACCGCGCGCAGTGCCAGACCGGTCCCGGTCTCGTACTCGGCGAGCTCCATCGCGAGATCGAATTGGGCGATCTGGTTGTCGATCGGATACGGCGAGACCTCGAGCCCCGGCAGGCACAGCACGGTGTCGTCGCCGTGCTCGAAGGTGAGCAGCGCCTGCACGATCGGGGCATGCGCCGGTGAGCGGACCGGATTCAGTGCTTCCACGAGCCGCTCGAAGGGCAGGTCGGCGTGCGCGAAGGCACGGACATCGGCGTCGCGGACGCGGCCGAGGAGCTCGGCGAAGGACATGCCGGGGGCTACCCGGGTCCGCAACACGAGGGTGTTCACGAACATGCCGACCAGATCGTCCAGCGCCGCGTCGGACCGGCCCGCGATCGGGGTGCCGACGGCCACGTCGTCCACGCCGGCCAGCCGGGCCAGCAGCGTGGCGTAGGCGGCGTGGACCACCATGAACGTCGAAACGCCGTGCTTGCGTGCCACACCGACGATCGCACGGGTCAACTCGGCGGAGATCGCGAAGTCGACGGTGGCGCCGCGCCCGGACGCGACGGGCGGGCGCGGACGGTCGGCAGGCAGCTCGAGCACCGGTGCGAGTCCGGCGAGTTCGGCGCGCCAGTGCGCGATCTGACCGGCAAGCACCGATTCCGGGTCGTCGGCGCCGCCGAGGACCTCGTGCTGCCACAGCGTGAAATCGGCGTATTGCACCGGCAGCGGCTGCCATTGCGGCGCAGTGCCTGCGGTGCGCGCGGTGTAAGCCACCATGAGGTCGCGGGCGAGCGGGGCGGTGGAAACGCCATCGGCGGCAATGTGGTGCACCACGACGACCAGCACATAGTCGTCCGGGGCCACACGGAACAGACCAGCCCGCAACGGAATCCGGCTGCGCAGATCGAAGCAGGCTGCGGTGACCGCAAGCACGGACGCAGGGAGGTCGTGCTCGGTCACATCGACTGGGTTCAGGTCCAGAGCATCGACCTCGGACCCGGCCACCACTAGCTGCCTAGGCCCGTCGGAGTCTGCGGGGAACACCGTGCGCAGCGATTCGTGCCGATCGATCACGTCTGCGAGCGCCGCCTGCAATGCCGCCACGTCGAGCGCGCCGGCAAGCCTGATGGTGATCGGGATGTGATAGGCGGCCGAGTCCGGCTCGAGGCGGTTGAGCAGCCACATCCGAGTTTGGGCCAGCGACAGCGGAATCCGATCCGGACGTGCCATGGACACCAACGCGGGCCGGTGCTCCGTAGTGGTCCGGGGCGCGGCGACCAACTTCGCCAGTTCGGCCACGGTCGGCGCCTCGAAGACGGCGCGCACCGACAGTGCGCAATCGAACGCCGCATTGGCCCTGGCGACGAGTCGCATGGCGAGCAACGAGTTGCCGCCACGTGCGAAGAAGTCGTCCTCGGCGCCGATCCGGGTGTCATGACCGATCAGGTCGGTGATCAACGCGGCGAGCACCGACTCTGCCCCCTCCCGCGGTGTCCGGAATGTTACCGTCGCACTGAGGAATTCGACGGCAGGCAGCGCGACACGATCCAGCTTGCCGACCGTGGTCAGCGGCATCTCGTCGAGGATGCTGAGGTGTGCGGGAACCATGTACGCGGGCAAGAGATCCCGCACCTCGGCCAGCACTGCGCCGGAATCCGTCACCGCGCCGGTGACATAGCCGACGAGGCATTCCTGCCCTGCGGTATCGCGCGCGAGCAAGACGGCGGCATTCGTCACGCCGGTGACCCCGGCCAGCGCCGCTTCGATCTCGCCGAGCTCGATCCGTTGACCACGCAGCTTCACCTGGAAGTCGTTGCGGCCCAGATAGACCAGATCACCGTCTCGATTCCAGCGCACCAGATCGCCGGTCCGGTACATCAATCGGCCTGGCACGCCGAACGGGTCGGCGACGAACCGCTGCGCGGTCAGCCCGGAACGGCCGTGGTAGCCGCGGGCCAGCTGATCGCCCGCCAGATACAGCTCGCCGGTGACACCGATCGGCGTCGGCCGCAACCGCGCATCGAGCACGTAAGCACGGGTATTCCAGCAGGGACGCCCGATCGCCACCTCCCGCCCGGAATCCAGGTCGGCGTCGGTGAACTCGTGATAGACGGCGGAAATCGCCGCCTCCGTCGGCCCGTACGCGTTGTGCACCACACCGCCGACGCAGCCGCGGATCGCCGCAAGCAGATCCGGGGTGAGCGCTTCACCGCCGCAATGCAGGTGCCGGAAGGACCGCAGCGCGTCCCCCATGCCTTCACCGATCAGCGCGGCGAGCACCGATGGCACATATTCGGCGATGGTGATGCGATGCTTGCGCAGCAGTCCCGCGAGGTAGGCCAGATCCAGATGCCCACCGGGGCGGGCGATCACCAAGGGCGCGCCGACCGCAATCGGCAGAAAGCACTCCCACACCGACACGTCGAAGGTCAGGGGTGCGCGTTGCAGGATCCGGTCGGCGGCAGTCACCTCGTAGCGGAATTCCAACCAGCGCAGCTGATTCATGATGGCGCGGTGGGTGACGGCCACCCCTTTCGGGCGGCCGGTGGACCCGGAGGTGAACAGCAAATAGGCCGTATTGTCCTGGCGCAGTGACGCAGTGCGCTCTGCGTCGGTCACCGGTCCGTCGGGAATCTCGTAGAGTGCGAGCTCCGCGACCTCGACGATGCGGACTCCGGCGAGCTCAGGCAGCGCCGCGCCGCCCGCGGTCAGCACGAGCACCGGCGCGGCGTCGGCCACGACCTGCGTGATCCGATCGGCCGGGTGCGCAGGATCTATCGGCACATACGCACCGCCTGCTCGGACGATCGCGAACATCGCCACCAGCATGTCGATCGACCGGTGCGCGGTGAGGCCGACGATCGACTCGGGACCGACACCCACCGAAATCAGCCATCGGGCAAGTCGATTGACGCGTGCGGCGAGGTCACCATAGGTGATCGCCGCGTCCTCGTAATGCACGCCGACCACATCATGGCTTGCGTCGACCCTGGCGGTGAGCAGGTCATCCAGCGTTTCCGGCGGCAGCGCGTGAGCGGTGGCGTTGCGTTCAGACAGCAACATGCCGCGCTCGGCCCGCGACATCAACTCGATAGTGCCGACGAGCGTTCGGGTGTCGCGCACCATTGCCCGCAAGACGCGCTCGAACCCGGCGAGGAACCCCGCGGCGGTCTGCTCGTCGAACAAATCGCGCGCATAGTGCAGGTGCACGTCGACACCGGCGGGTGCACCATCGATGTCGTAACGGTCGGTCAGTGTCCAATCCAGGTCGAGCTGGATCGGAGCCGCGCCGACCTCGAGCGCGGCGATGGCCAGCCGGTGCAGTGTGAAGTCGGGCGCGGATTGGTTCTGCAGGGTCAGCGCGACCTGATAGATCGGCGAGTGTGCCTGTGAGCGAACTGGATTCAGTGTCTCGACGAGTTGCTCGAACGGCACCGCCGCATGCTCGAACGCCGCGAGATCGGCAGCGCGGACGGTGGACAGCACCTCGGCCACGGTGGCGGACGGCCGAATCTCCGTGCGCAGCACCACGGTGTTGACGAACATGCCGACGAGCTCGTCCAGCTGCTCGTCGCCTCGGCCTGCCACCGGGGCGCCGATGACGATGTCGGTGGTCGCGGCGTAGCGGCTCAGCACCACCGCCAGCGCGGCATGCAGCACCATGAACGGTGTCACCCGGTGCGTCGCGGCCAAATCTTGGATCGCTTGGTGCAGCCGGCGATCCAGTCGTCCGGTGACGGCGCCACCGTGCTGCGTCGCGATCGCGGGCCGCGGCCGATCCGACGGCAACGTCAACACCTCGGGGATTCCTGCGAGCCGATCCATCCAGTACCGCAGCTGACGGGACAGCACTGAACCGGGATCGGTGGCGGTGCCGAGCGCGTCGCGCTGCCAGACCGCGAAGTCGGCGTACTGGACCGGCAGCGGGCGCCACGCCGGGGCGGCATCCGCGCAGCGCGCGACGTACGCGGTCGCCAGATCACGCGTCAACGGCGCGAAAGACCAGCCGTCGGCGGCGATGTGGTGCACGACGAAGAGCAGAATGTGCACCTGATGTGCGACGTGGTCGCCGTGCACGGTGGCTGATTCACCCTCGTCGAGGCGCAGCAGCCGGACGCGCAGCGGTACCTCGGTCGTGACATCGAAGCCACCGAGTGCGGCGTTCGCGATGAGCTCGGGCAGTTCCGCCGCGTGCACCGATCGGGCCACCGGCTCTACCAGTCTCGTTCCGGCGGGAAGCACCACTTGTGTTGCCGCGCCGTCGTGTTCCGGATAGATGGTCCGCAGGGTCTCGTGCCGCGCGATCACATCGGCGATGGCCGCATCGAGGGCCTGCACATTCAACGCACCGGTGAGCCGCAGCGCGAAGGGGATGTTGTAGCCGCCGCCTGCCGTGTCGAACCGGTTGAGGAACCACATGCGCTGCTGTGCGATGGAGAGCGGCACCGACTCGGGGCGCTCTCGCACGCTGAAAGGTGGCAGCACAGCGGGTTCGGCATCGGCCGCCGAAGACGTGGCGAGCCGCCGCGCCAACTCGCGCACGGTGGACGCGTCGAAGACCGCCCGCACCGGCACCTCGGTGCCGGTCGCCCTGCCGAGCCGAGCGACGAGCTGGGTGGCGATCAGCGAATTTCCGCCGAGGGCGAAGAAGTCGTCGTCCGCCCCGACATCGGCAGTGCCGAGCAGTGCGCGGAATACCTCGGCGACAAGCGTTTCCATCGGTCCGGTCGGTGCCTGGAACACCAGAGGTGCGGCAACCGGTGCGGGCAGGGCAGCTCGGTCCAGCTTTCCTGAGGCATTGACCGGAAGCCGGTCGAGCACCACAAAGCGCTGCGGCACCAGGTATCCCGGCAGGCGCGCGGCCAAGTCGGCACGCACCGAGTCGATCTCGACCGTGCGGTGCGCCACCAGGTAGGCCACCAGCTGATCACCGGTGCCGTGATCGTCCCGAACCAGCACGACAGCGCCCGCGACACCTGGCACGGCAAGCAGCGCCGCCTCGATCTCGCCGAGCTCGATCCGCAGGCCACGGATCTTCACCTGGAAGTCGTTGCGACCCAAGAACTCCAGCTCGCCGTCGGCGTTCCAGGCCACGAGATCGCCGGTGCGGTACATCCGTCCGCCTGCCGGGCCGAACGGGTCGGCCACGAACCGATCGCCGGTCAGATCCGGCCGCCCCCAATAACCTCGCGCGAGTTGCGCACCCGCCAAATACAACTCCCCCGGCACCGATACCGGTACGGGATGCAGCCTCGCGTCGAGCACATAGACCCGGGTGTTCCAGGTCGGCGCCCCGATCGGGACGGTCCTGGTGTCAGCGTCGGAGACCTCGTGGAACAACACCTCGACCGCCGCCTCGGTCGGGCCGTAGCCGTTGTGCACCCGTGCACCGGTCAGCTCCCGCATCCGCTGCGCGGTCGCGGCGGGCAATGCCTCACCGGAACAGAACACCTCACGCAGCGTGGGCGCTTCGACCTCGTCGGCGACGAACGCCGCCAGCATGGCAGGCACGAAATGCGCTGCGGTGATGCGTTCGGTGCGGATCAACTCGGCCAAGTAGGCCGGGTCCTGATGGCCGTCCGGCCTGGCGAGCACCAGCCGGGCGCCGACCTGCAACGGCCAGAAGAACTCCGGCACCGACACATCGAAGGTGGCCGGCGTCTTCTGCAGCAGCACATCGCCGGGGCCGAGCGCCACATACGCCGACTGCATCCAGCGCAGTCGGTTCACGATGCTCGCGTGGCTCACCGCCACCCCCTTCGGCCGTCCGGTGGAGCCGGAGGTGAAGAGCACGTACGCGACGTTCGCCGGCCGCAGCGGCCCACGACGATCGGTGTCGGTCAGCGGAGCGTTCGAGTATCCGGACAGGTCGAGCCGATCGATACGCACCTGCGGCACGGCGGTATTCAGGTCGTCGCCCGACGTGAGCACACACACCGGCGCGGCAGTATCGAGAACGTGTGCGGTGCGCGCGGCAGGATGGTCCGGGTCGAGCGGCACATAACCACCGCCCGCGACGGTCACCGCGTACATGCCGATAACCAGGTCGAGGGATCGGCGCATGCCGAGCGCGACAAGCGAATCCGGACCGACGTCATGAGCGATGAGCCACCGCGCCAACCGGTGCACCTGCCCGGCGAACGCGGCGTAGGACAGACTCGTGCCATCGAACGTGAGCGCTACCGCCTCCGGGGTTCGGGCTACCTGTGCCGTGAACAGTGCTGCCAGTGTGTGGTTTTCCGCCGACAGCCAGTCGGTGTCGTTCCACCGGCGCAGCATCAGCTCACGTTCCGCGTCGGTGAGCAGCTCGATATCGCCCACCCGCACAGCAGGATCGGACGCCACCGCGGTCAGTACCCGGACGAAGCGGTCGACGAACGATTCGATCGTCGCCATGTCGAACAGGTCGACCGCGAAGCGCAGGCTGCTCGCCAGCCCCGCGCTCTCCGCGCGCTCGTTCACCACCAGGTGCAGATCGAATTTCGCGGTGGTGTCCGCGATCTCCATCGGTGCGATCGCGAGCCACGGCACCTCGAACGCGCCTGCACCGGCGGCAGGTTGGGCTTCGCCGAAGCTGAGCATCACCTGGAACAAGGGATGGGCACCGGCATTTCGGTCGACCGGCACCGCGTCGACCAGTCGCTCGAACGGGAGGTCGGCGTTGGCGAATGCCGCCAGATCAGTGTTGCGGACCTGACCGACCAGCTCGGTGAACGTGGCGTCCGCGGCGACCTCCGTCCGCAACACCAGTGTGTTCACGAACATGCCGACCATGGCGTCGAGTTCGCGTGCACCGCGGCCGCCGATCGGCGCGCCGATGACGATATCGGTGCCGCCGCCCAGCCGGGCCAGCGTGGCCGCGAATGCGGCGTGCAGCACCATGAACAGGGTCGCGCCGCCGCGTTGCGCGATGGCACGCAGCCCGGCGACCGTCGCAGGCTCGATCGCGAAATCCACGGCGGCACCGCGATTCGACGGAGTGGCCGGACGCGGCCGGTCGGTCGGCAACGAGCACTGCGCCGGTGCGCCGTCGAGCACATCGCGCCAGAACCGCAGTTGTTGGTGGGCCGGATCGCCGGGACTGTCCTCCGTGCCGAGGAATGCGCGGTGCCACAGGCTGTAATCGGCGTACTGCACCGGCAATTCGGCCCAGTCCGGTTCCTGGCCGATCAACCTGGCGAGGTAGGCGCGGATCAGATCGCGGATCAGCGGCGGCATCGACAACGCGTCGGCGGCGATGTGGTGGACGGCGAACACGAGCACGTATTCGTCGCCTGCGACGCCGCGCGCATCGTCCACCCGGTCGACCAGCAGTAGCGCAACGCGGAAGGGCAGTTCGCCTGCCACATCGAACCCGCCACTGGTGATCGCCGCGACAGCCGCACCGACTGCGGCCCGCTCGACGGCAACCGGTGGGAGCGTGAGACCGATGTCCGCACTGTCCAGGATCGATTGGTACGGACCCGTTTCGGCCGCGGGATACGTGGTGCGCAGCGACTCGTGCCTGGTCACTACATCCAGCACCGCGCGCTCCAGCGCGGCGACGTCGAGGCGTCCGGTCAATCGGAGCACCAACGGCAGGTTGTAGACGCTTGCCGTGCCGTCCTCGGTCTCCAGACGATTGAGAAACCACAGTCGTTGCTGTGCGGGTGACAGCGGTATCCGATCCGGTCGCTGCCATCGCGTCAATGCCGGACGTGCTTCGCCCGCGGTGCTCAACGCGTCGACGGTGGCGGCGAAGGCGGCCACGGTAGGGGCATCGAACAAGGCGCGCAGCGGGATTCGCGCACCGATGGCTTCGCCTGCTCTGGCCGTCACCTGAGTGGCGTCCAGTGAGCTGCCGCCGAGTGCGAAGAAATCGTCGTCGAGGCCGACCCGGTCGACCCGGAGCACCTCGGCGAACACTGCGGCGACGAGCCGCTGCGCCGCATCGACCGGTGCGCGAAAACGCCCGGCCGCCAAGACCGGAACAGGCAGCGCGGCACGGTCCAGCTTTCCGGTGCTGCCGAGCGGGAACTCGGTCAGCTCGATCAGCACGGCAGGCACCATGTAGGACGGAAGTCGCTGGGCTGCGGATGCTTTGACGGCATCGAGGTCGAGTTCCGCGCCCGGTATGCCGATCACATACCCCGCCAGATATTCACCGGTAGTTCCCGTGACGAGTCGAACGGCCGCCTGGCTCACCTCCGGCGCCGCCAGCAACGCCGTCTCGATCTCGGCGAGCTCGATGCGCTGGCCACGCAGCTTCACCTGAAAGTCCGTCCGGCCCAGGTAAACCAGCTCGCCGTCCTGGCTCCAGCGCACCAGGTCGCCGGTGCGGTACATGCGGCGACCGCTCCGCCCGAACGGGTTGGCGACGAAGCGCTCCGCAGTGAGGTCGACCCGGCCGTAGTAGCCGCGGGCGAGCTGATCACCGGCCAGGTACAGCTCGCCTGGCACGCCGATCGCGACCGGCCGCAACCTCGCATCCAGCACATAGACCTGGCAGTTCCACTCCGGCTCGCCGATCGGCACCACTCGCTCGTCCTGGTCGAGCACTTCCCGGTAGGTGACCGAGACCGCCGCCTCGGTGGGGCCGTACAGGTTGTGCACCCCGGCATCGCTCACCGACCGGAACGCGGCAACGGTTTCCGGCGGCAACGCCTCGCCGATGACGAAAACGTCACGGAGCGAATCGAGTTCGCCCGGTACGGCGCGCCCGGCGAAGACCGAGAGCAGTGTCGGCACGAAGTCGGTCAGCGTGACACCGTGGCGGGCAATGGTTTCCGCGAGGTAGCGCGGGTCGCGATGGCCGTCCGGCGCGGCGAGCAGCAGCGTGGCGCCCGACCGCAGCGGCAGGAAGTAGCCCCACAGGGACACGTCGAAGGTGTCGGCAGTCTTCTGCAGGTAGATATCGCCGGTGCGCGGGCGATATTCGGCCTGCATCCACGCCAGTTGATTGGCGATGGCGCGGTGGCTGACCGCAACGCCCTTCGGCGTGCCGGTCGAGCCGGAGGTGAATATCACGTAGGCCGGGTGCTCCGGATGCAGCGGCACGCTGCGCTCCCGATCGGCGATCTTGGCCGCCGAGTATCCGGACAGGTCGAGTTCATCGAGCAGGAACACCGGGACGGCAGCAGGCAGCGCGAAACCGGCGTCCCGCGTGGTGAGCACGCAGCACGGCCGGGCGGTGTCCAGAATGTGCCCGATGCGCTCGGCCGGGTGGGTCGGATCTACCGGAACGTAGGCGCCACCGGCCCTGACCACCGCATACATGGCGACGACCAGCTCGATCGACCGCGGCATCGCCAGCACGACCAGCGATTCCGGGCCGACGCCGGATTCGATGAGCATCCTGGCCATCCGATTGGCCTGATCGGACAGCTCGGCATAGGTCAGTCGCGCCGTATCCGTCGCCAGGGCAACGGCGTTGGGTGTCTTCCTGACCTGGGTGTCGAATCCCTCGTGCAGGAAGCGATCGGCCACCTTGTGTCCGCTGGCATTCCAGCTCGCGGTCACGTAGTCGAACTCGCCCGCATCGAGCAGAGCCAGGTCGCCGACCGGGGTGCGTGGCTCGGCCACCGCCGCGTGCAACAGCCGGAGGAACTTCGCGGCGAACTCGCGCACCGTCGGCGCGTCGAACAGGTCGGTGGCATAGGTGAATTCGGCGCGATACCCCAGGCCCGCGTCCGACACGGTCAGTTGCAGATCGAATTTCGCGAAGCCGGGGTCGAAGTCGACGAGGGCGGTGGTGAGACCGGGCAACGCGGGCGCGGTGGGCGCGAGGTTCTGCATGAACAACGCCACCTGGAACAACGGATGCCTGGCCCGCGACCGCGCCGGGTTCAGCACCTCGACGAGGCGTTCGAACGGGATGTCGGAATTGGCGAACGCACGCAGGTCCCGATCGCGGGCATGGGCGACCAATTCGGCGAAGGTGGCGGCGCCGCTGACGTCGGTGCGCAGCACCAGGGTGTTGACGAACATGCCGACAACGTCGTCCAACGCCGCGTCGCCGCGCCCTGCCACCGGTGCGCCCACCGCGATATCGGTAGTGCCCGATAGTCGGGCCAGCAGCGCGGCCAGTGCCGCGTGCAGCACCATGAAAGGCGTTGCCTGACACCGAGCGGCGACCCGGTCTATCGCGGTCCGCAATGCCTCATCGATGGTGAACTCGTGCGTGGCACCTCGATAGGAGGACGTCGTCGGCCGCCCCCGATCGGCAGGCAGGTCCAATTGGGCAGGGAGGTCGGCCAATTCGGCGCGCCAGAATTCGAGCTGACGACCGGCGGCCGCGGCCGGATCGGCCTCGTCGCCGAGCAGCCGTTGCTGCCAGAGCGCATAGTCCGCGTACTGCACCGGCTGCGGAGCCCAGCCGGGCAGCTGACCGGCCCTCCTTGCGGCGTAGGCGATGCCGAGATCCCGCACCAGCGTGCCGAGCGAGGCGCCGTCGGCGGCGATGTGATGCACGACGAGCACCAGGGTGTGATCCTGTGGCCCGCAACGCAACAGGCGCACGCGAACCGGGATCTCCTCCGCGACATCGAATCCCTGTGTGGCGATCGCCAGCACGGCGGCGGTGAGCCGCTGCTCGGGCACCTCGGTCGGCGCGAGGTCGATGACGGCATGCACCCGGCGAATCAGCTGTGTGGGGCCTGCCACCGTGTGCGGGTAGACGGTACGCAGGACTTCGTGGCGGGCAACCAGATCGGTGATCGCCGCGGACAACGCAGGCACATCGAGTTCACCGCGCACCCGCAGTGCCACCGGAATGTTGTCGACGGCTGCGGTATCGAAGGCGCGGGCGCCCTCGGTGTCCGTGCCGAACCGGTTCAGGAACCACATGCGCCGCTGCGCAGGCGACAGCGGAATTCGGTTCGGCCGCACCTCGGCAACCAGCGGCGGGCGATCGATGCCAGGCCGCGCGGTGGCAGCGACCGCCGCGACCGTTGGCCGGTCGAAGAAGTCGCGGACGTCGACGGTGCCGCCGAGCGCCACCGAGATGCGGGCGATCGCGCGGGTGGCGAGCAGTGAATTTCCGCCGAGCGCAAAGAAGTCGTCGTCGGCGCCGACCCGGTCGAGCCCGAGCAATGCGGCGTAGACGGCGGCGACGGCCAGCTCGGCGTCCGTCTCCGGGGCGCGGTATTCCGCAGCGCCGACCCCGAACTCGGGCTCGGGCAGCCCGCGCCGGTCCAGCTTGCCGTTGGCGTTCAACGGCATCTCGTCGAGCACCGTGAGTACCGAAGGCACCATGTACTCCGGCAGTTCCCGCCGCACCGCGGTCAGCACCGTCGCGACATCGATCGCCGCGGTGCCGACGACATAGCCGACCAGATGATCACCGCTCGGCCGCCGGTGCAGCACGACGGCGGCCTGCGACACGGCACCGTGACGCAGCAGGGCCGCCTCGACCTCGCCCAGCTCGATGCGCAGACCGTGCAGCTTCACTTGGAAGTCGGTGCGCCCCAGGTATTCCAGCTCGTCCGGTGCGCCGTCCGTCCGGCGCACCCAGCGCACGAGGTCGCCGGTCCGGTACATCCGTTCGCCCGCTGGCCCGTCCGGGTTGGCCACGAACCGATCGGCGGTCAAGCCTGGGCGCGCCACATATCCGCGGGCCAGTTGCACGCCGGCGAGGTACAGCTCACCGACCACACCGGCGGGGACCTGACGCAGATTGTCGTCGAGGACAAGCAGTTCGGTGTCGTCGGCAGGAGCGCCGATCGGCACGCCGGTGACATCGTCGGCGGTCACCTCGTGTGCGGTCACGTCGACCGCAGCCTCGGTCGGGCCGTACAGGTTGTGCAGCGTCGCGCCGCTGATATCGCGGAAGGCCGCGGCCGTCGCGGCGGGTAACGCCTCGCCCGACGCGAAGACCAGGCGCAGTGAATCCACCGCGGCCCGCGCCCTCGGCTCCGCGGCGAATACCGCGAGCATCGACGGCACGAAATGGGCTACGGTGACCCGGCTCTCGGCGATCACCTCGGTCAGATAGCCGGGTGATCGATGACCGTCCGGCGCCGCGATGACCAGCCGAGCGCCTACTTGCCACGGCCAGAAGAACTCCCACACCGAGACGTCGAAGGTGAACGGCGTCTTCTGCAGGACGACATCGTCCGCGCGCAGCCGATACCTGCGCTGCCGCCAGCGCAGGTTGGCCAGGATCGATCGGTGCGAGACCGCGACGCCCTTGGGACGGCCGGTGGATCCCGAGGTGAAGATCACGTAGGCGGTGTTGTCCGCGGACACCCGCGGCAACGATTCGTCCGTCGTCGGCGATTCGATGGCGGTGTCCTCGAATTCGTCGATGACGAGCGTGGCCACCTCGTCGGCGAGTCGTGTTCGGTCACCCGTCGTGGTCAGCACCAGGACAGGCCGGGCAACCTCGAGGACATAGGCGATGCGCTCGGCGGGGTGATCGGGATCGATCGGCACATACGCGCCGCCCGCCTTCAGGATCGCGTACATGCCGATCATCAGGTCGAACGAGCGGCGAACCGCGAGGCCGACCATGACATCCGGGCCGACGCCCTGCGAGATCAATTGGCGGGCAAGCGCATTTGCCCTGCCATCGAATTCGGCATAGGTGAGGGTGGCGCCCGCGTATTCCATGGCCACCGCGTCCGGTGTGTGCCGCACCTGCCGCTCGAACTCGGTGACCAGCGTTTCGACCGGAGCGAGATCGGCCGACAACACGGACCCCGCCGCAGCCAGCGCATCGTCGAGCAGTTCCGTCAGCACCGCGCCGAACGCGCCGTCGGCCGACTCGAGCAGCCCGGGTAGCCGATCCGACACCACGACGGGAACCAGGGCCTCGGTGACGCCGCCCATCACCTCGGCGAGCACTGCCAATTCAGCGGCGAGCGCGGTGTAGGTGATGCTCAAACCGTCATGCCGCAGCGCAATCCGCTCAGGGTGCAGCGCGGCGACCGTCTCGATCAGGACGGGCAGGTCTTCGACGCCGTAGGCGCGGCGCAACGCCGCATGCTGCGCGCTGCGGGGCGCCTGGCTGCCGAGCCCGTTGGCGGTGGCCGAATCTGTCTGCGACATCAGCTGTTTCCTTCCGAATCGACTGCCGACGCCAGGTCGGCGAGCACCGCACGCGTTTCGGCGAGCAGGGTCAGCAGCAGCGCCGCGAGACCGCCACCGCCGAGCGCGGCGAGGATGCCGGGCACCAGCCCGGCGAGCGAAACATTCAGCAGGGCTTCCGGTTTAGCCACCGCACCCATGGCCTTGCCGACCGTGGCGAGCTTGGCGTCGAGCTCGCCGTAGGAGACCGTGCGCGCACCGTGCGTGAACGCGACAGCGTCCGGTCTCACGCGTGCGACCGTCGAGATGAGGGCCGGGAGATCCGCGGGGGTGCCGTAGCGCGGCGCGCGTTCGGCGGCGATGCGGATGTCGATCGCGCGGATCGGGATCTCCGGATCCGCGGCCACCACGGTCAGCACCCGAAGCAGGCGTTCGGCGAACGCCCGCACCGTCGCCGCCTCGAAAATGTCGGCGGCATAGCCGAATACGAGGTCGAGTCCGGTGCGCACGCTGTCGCGGCCGAAGCGCTCGACGGCCGTCAGCTGGAGATCGAACTTCGCCTCGTCGAGTGCCAAGTCGAGTGCCTCGACGTCGAGTCCTGGCAGCGCGACGGTGCTACTCGGCAGGTTCTGGAAGGTGAGCAGCACCTGAAACAACGGCGAGGCGGCACCGGATCGCTGGCGGCCGATGGCATCGACTACCTGCTCGAACGGCACGTCCGCGTGCGTGAGCGCGGCCATGTCCCGCGCACGCGCCTGTCGGAGCAGGTCGAGGAAGCCTGCCCGCGGGTCGACCTCGGTGCGTAGCACCACGGTGTTGACGAACATCCCGATCAGGTCGTCGAGCTCGCGCGCACCGCGCCCAGCGACCGGTGCGCCGATGGCGATGTCGGTCGTGGCGGTGAGCTTGGCGAGCAGCACAGCGAACGCGCTGTGCACGACCGTGAACAGCGTGGTGCCGTGCTCGCGGGCGAGGTCGGCAAGCCGCGCGGTGAGCTCGGCATCGACGTCGAATTCGACTGCATCGCAAGGCCTATAGCCGCGTGCGGTACGTCGGCGGTCGGTCGGGAGCGCGAGCAGATCGGGGCTGCCTGCCAGTTCCCGCCGCCAATAGTCGAGCTGGCGGGCGGCCAGGCTGGTCGGGTCATCCGTCGATCCGAGTAGCTCGTGTTGCCAGGCACTGTAATCCGAGTACTGGATTTCGAGCGGCAGCCAGTCGGGCGTATGGCCGGCCGAGCGAGCGACGTAGGCACGCATCAGATCACGCGTCATCGGACCCACCGAGTAGCCGTCGGCGCTGATGTGGTGCAGCACTACCACGAGGACGTGCTCGGCCGTGTCCACCGCGAAGAGGCGGGCCCGTACTGGTGGTGCCGTCGTGATATCGAATCCGGTGGACACGAATTCGCCGATGCGCCCGGCAATCTCGGCCTGTGTGACGGCCACCGGGGCAAGTGCGAGGGGCAGCGCGGTCGCCGGTAGGACCTCTTGGACTGGACCGTCGGCCGTGTCCGGGTACCGGGTGCGCAGTGTTTCGTGCCGGTCGAGGATATCCGTGAGCGCCGCCGTCAATGCGGCGATGTCCAGCGCACCCGTGAGGCGCAATGCCACGGGGATGTTGTACGCCGCGGAATCCGGTGCCAGCCGGTTCACCACCCACATCCGTTGCTGCGCAGGCGACAACGCCGCCGGGGTGGTTTCGGTCCGGCGCAACAGCGCGGGACGAGCCTCGGCGCGATCCATGGCCGCGAGGTGCTCGGCGAGTGCACCGACCGTCGGCGCCGCGAACACCGCGGAGACCGGCACGTGCGTGCCGAGCGACGCACTCAACCGGGCGGCCATCCGGGTAGCCAGCAAGGAATTGCCGCCGAGCGCGAAGAAGTCGTCCGCCAGACCTGGCGCACTGTCCAACCCTGGTGCCGCAGTGTCGATCACCTCGGCAAAGGCGGACGCGACCAACTTCTCCAGCTCAGTCACCGGAGCGACAAAGGCAGCGGCGGCGAACACCGGGTCAGGCAAGCGCGCACGATCGACCTTGCCATGGGCGTTGAGCGGCAGCGACTCCAGCACGACCACCGCGGCGGGCACCATGTAGGCAGGTAGCTCGGTCGCTAGGGCCGTGCGCAGCGCTGCGGCACATTCGGTGTGCTCGTTCGCCGTTCGCCGCGGCATCGCGACATAGGCGACGAGGCGGGCGCCGGACTGTTCGTCCGCAACGGCCACCGCGACGGCGGACCGCACGCCCTCGTGCCGCAGCAGCGCGGTCTCCACCTCGCCGAGCTCGATCCGGAAGCCGCCGATCTGCACCTGGAAATCGGCGCGCGCCAGGTAGTCGAGCGTGCCGTCCGGCAGCCAGCGCACGATGTCGCCGGTGCGGTACATCCGGCCGGAGGCGAAGGGGTCGGCCACGAATCGGTCGGCGGTGAGCGCCGGTCGGCCCTGGTATCCGCGCGCCAACTGCGCACCAGCCAAATACAACTCGCCGGAAACACCCACCGGCACCGGTCGCAGCCGCCGATCGAGCACGTAGCCACTGCTGTTCCAGGCGAGCGCACCGATCGGCACTGTCGGTCCAGCGTCCGCACCCACCGGGAATGCCGTGATCGATACCGCCGTCTCGGTGGGACCGTAGAGATTGAACAGCCGAGCCGACGTCCGGCGCCGGAACTCGAGCGCCGTCGCCGGTGACAGCGCCTCACCGATGGCGAGCACCTGGCGCAGCGAATCCGGCAGCGGGGCATCGGGTGTCGCGGCCAGGAGCATGCCGATCAGCGACGGCACCGCGTGCAGTGTCGTGACGCGGTGGCGCTCGAGCACCGCGCGCAACCGATCCGGGTCGCGTTCGACGCCCGGCTCGGTGACGATCAATCGGCCGCCGGTCACCAAGGGAGACCAGAACTCCCACACAGACAGGTCGAAGGTAGCCGGAGTCTTCAGCAGCACCTGATCGTCCGGCCCGAGCGCGAACCGTGCACGCAGCCAGGCGAGTTGGTGCACGACCGCCGAGTGCGGGACGGTGACCCCCTTGGGCAGGCCGGTCGAGCCGGAGGTGAAGATCACGTACGCCGGATGTTCGGGACGCAGCCGCCCGCGCCGCTCGCCGTCGCCGCGTAGCCGGCGTCCGCTCGGTCGACTTCTACTGTGGGAACTCCTGTTTCGATCGGCACACCGTCGCGAGACGTGGTGAGCACGACCACCGGGGCCGCTGTCGCTATGACGTGCGCGATGCGGTCCACCGGATGATCGGGGTCGATCGGCACATAAGCACCGCCGGCGCGGACCACGGCATACATAGCGACAACCAGATCGATAGACCGCCGCATCGCGAGTACCACGGTCGTTTCCGGGCCGACACCTGTGGCGATCAGCAAGCGCGCCAACCGATTCACCTGCGCGTCGAACTCCCGATAGGCAATCTCCCTACCGGTAGCCGCGTCTGCGAGCGCTACCGCATCCGGCGTCCGGGCCACCTGCGTATCGATCAAATCGGCGAGCGTCGCAGGCTCGACCGGATGCGCAGTGTCGTTCCACTGGCGCAGAATTCGATCCCGGTCGCCGCCGAGCACATCGATGTGACCGACGGCGTCGTCGGGCCGGGCGACCGCGGCCTCGAGCACGAGCCGGAGTTGGTCTGCGATCCGCCGCGCCGTCGGTGCCGCGAACAGGTCGGTGGCGTAGCCGAGGGTCAGATCGATGCCGTCGGGCATCCCGTCGAGGCGGTATCGATCGACAGCGAACAGATGCAGGTCGAATTGCGCCACCGCACTGTCGAATTCGATCTCCTCGAGCTCGAGGCCGGGTAGTCGGAGCTCGTCCCGCTCGTGGTTCTGGAACGAGTAGCCGACCTGGAACAGCGGATGACGGGCCGTCGAGCGTTCCGGATTCAGCACCTCGACCAAGCGCTCGAACGGCACGTCCGCGTGCGCGAACGCCGCGACGTCGGCGGCCCGCACTCGGCGCAGCATGGCACCGAACGACTCGTCGTCGCTGACCTCGGTCCGCAACACCAGGGTGTTGACGAACATCCCGATGACGCCATCGAGTTCGGCCACGCCGCGTCCCGCGATCGGCGTGCCGACCGCGATATCCGAGGAACCCGACAGCCGGGCGAGCAATACCGAGAAGGCCGCGTGCACCACCATGAACAACGTCGCACCGTGCTGCCTGCCGAGCGTCACGAGCGCGGCGTGCTGCGCGGCATCCAGTGCGAATCGCACTTTCGCGCCGTGCATGCTCTGCCGGACCGGGCGTGGCCGGTCGGTGGGCAGGGCCAGCTGGTCCGGCAGTCCGGCGAGCGTCGCCCGCCAGAACCGGAGCTGTTGCGCACCAAGTGATCCGGCGTCGTCGTCGGCACCTAGCAAGGCACGCTGCCACAGGGCGTAATCGGCGTATTGCACGGCCAGTGGCGACCAGTCAGGCGCGCTATCGGCCGATCGCGCCGTGTAGGCGACCATCAGGTCACGCACGAACGGGACGATCGACGAGCCGTCGGCGGCGATGTGGTGCAGTACCGCGGCGAGCACGAAGTCGCTCGGCTCGGCAGCGCCGCTGATCCGGAAGAGGCGAAGTCGTACTGGCACTTCGGCGGTCACATCGAAAGGTGTGCTGACGAAGTCACGGATCCGGTCCTGTAGTTCGGCTTCCGAGACATGCACCGGCCACAGCGCAGGCACTGCCGCGGCCGCTGGCTGGATCACTTGCACCGGCGCACCGTCGAGTTCGGGGTATCGAGTGCGCAGCGACTCGTGCCTGCCGATCACGTCGCCGATCGCGGCCTGCAACGCCGCGACCGCGAGCCCGCCGGACACCCGCAATGCCCATGGAATGTGGTAAGCGACCGAGTTTCGATCGAATCGGTTCAGGAACCACATCCGTTGCTGCGCGGGCGACAGCGGGATCCCGTCCGGGCGTGCGCCTGCCACCAATACCGGACGTGCGTCGTCGTGGCTCGCGGACACCAGTGCCGCGAGGTCGGCGACGCATGGCGCGTCGAAAATCGCACGGACGCTGACTGTTCGCCCCAGCGCGGCCCCGATGCGCGCGGCCACCTTGGCCGCCAGCAACGAGCTCCCGCCGAGGACGAAGAAGTCGTCATCCGCACCCACCGGCGTGTCCGCCCCGAGCACCTCGCCGAAGATGGCGGCGATGAGCTGCTCGGCCATCGTGTCGGGCCTGCGATAGACGGCTGACTCGAAGACCGGCGCAGGCAGGGCGGCCTGGTCGAGTTTCCCGTTGACCGTCAACGGGATTCGTGCGACAGGCACGATCGCGGCAGGCACCATGTGTTCCGGCAGCCGACGCTCGAGCGCATGACGCAGCCCTGCGATGTCGACAGAGCCTGCGGCAGGGACCGCGTAGGCGACGATGCGCGGTTCGTCCACCAGGTCGGCGCGGACCACGACGACCGCCTCGCGCACCGCAGGATCGTCGAGCAGCGCCGCTTCGATCTCGCCGAGTTCGATCCGGAAGCCACGCAGGTTGACCTGCTGATCCGCCCGGCCGAGATATTCCAGATCACCGTCAGGTGTCCAGCGGGCGAGGTCACCGGACCGATAGGCGGGCGCACCGTCCGTCGCGTAGGGGTCTGCAACGAATCGGCTCGCGGTCAGCGCTGGTCGATTCAGGTAGCCGCGGGCGAGTTGCCCACCGGAGACATAGATTTCGCCGGGCACGCCGACCGGTACCGGCCGCAGCCGGTCGTCGAGCACGCGGACGATCAATCCCGGCAGGGCACCACCGATTACGCTCGCGGTCCCGGTGGTCGCGTCGAGGGGACGGTAGGAGACGTGCACCGTGGTCTCGGTGATCCCGTACATGTTCACCAGGCGCGGACCGTCGGGGTACCGGTCGAACCATCCGGCGAGGCGCTGCGGCTCCAGGGCTTCGCCACCGAAAATCACGTGCCGTAAAGCGAATTCGGCGGCATGCTGCGCGGTGCGGTCGGCGGCGATCAGCTGATAGAAGGCCGACGGTGTCTGATTGAGCACAGTGACCCGCTCGGCGACCAGCAGTTCCAGGAACTGCTGCGGGGAGCGCGAGGTGTAGTAGTCGACCACGACGAGCCTGCCGCCGTGCAACAGCGCGCCCCACAGCTCCCACACCGAGAAGTCGAAGGCGTAGGAGTGGAACAGCGTCCACACGTCCGAGGGCCCGAAGCCGAAGTGCGGTTGCGCGTTGTCCAGCAACCGCAGCACGTTGTGCTGAGGCACCACAACGCCTTTGGGTTTACCGGTCGAGCCGGAGGTGTAGATGACGTACGCCGTGTCAGCGCCATCCAGTGGCGCGCGCCGGTCGGCGTCGGTGATCGGTGCACCATCGATAGCGGCGGCGTCCATCGCGTCGACGTCGAGGACCGGGCCGCCGAACCAGCCGGGTGCCAACTCGGTCGCGGCGCTGGTGACCGCGCAGATCGGCCTGGCGTCGTCCAGGATGTACTCGATGCGGTCGGCCGGATAGGCCGGGTCGATCGGCAGGTAGCCACCACCCGCCTTGACTACCGCGAGCAGCGCGACCACCAACTCGACCGACCGGGGCAGCGCCACCGCGACCAGTGTTTCCGGGCCGACACCGGCGGCGATGAGACGGCGGGCCACCCGGTTGGACCACGCGTCGAGTTCGGCGTAGCTCACCGTGCGCCCGGCCGCCGTGACCGCGATCGCGCCCGGATCGACCGCGGCCGCCTTGGTGAACCGATCCGCGAGGGTGCCCGGCGTACCGGCCCGGTCGGCGCCGGTGCTCGCCCATTCGTACAGCGCCCGATGCTGTTCCTCGGCGCTGAGTAGTTGGATGTCGCCGAGCACCACGGTCGGATCGGCGGCGACGGCGGCCAGCACCTGGGTGAACCGGCGGCCTAGCACCGCGATCGTCTCCGGATCGAAAAGATCGGTGGCGTAGGTGATCTCGATGTCCATGCCGTCGGCGCGGCCGTCCCGGTCGTTCGCCTCGAGCACGGTGAACTGGAGATCGAATTTGGCGGCGGCCGCGTCGATCAGGCAGGACTGCACGTGCAGATCGGCAATCTCGCACGGCGCCAGCGCAAAGTTCTGAAAGGTCAGCGCCACCTGGAACAGGGGGTGCCGGTGCTTGGCGCGCGTCGGCGCGAGCACCTCCACCAGGTGATCGAACGGCACCTCCGCATGCGACAGCGCGTCGATGTCCTGGTCGCGGACGGCGTCGAGGACGGTCTCGAACCGGGCCCTGGAGTCGACGGTGGTGCGCAGCACCACCGTGTTCACGAACATGCCGACGAGATGATCCAGCGCGGCATCCCCGCGACCGGCCACCGGGGTGCCGATGGCGATATCGCTGCTGCCCGACAACCGCGCCAGCAGCACCACCAGCGCGGCGTGCACGGTGCTGAAAAGGGTGGTCTCGCGCTTGCGCGCCAATTCGCCCAGCTCGCTGTGCAAGTCGGAGTCGACACGCAACCGATGGGTCGCGCCACGATACGACGTCACCGCCGGGCGCGGTCGATCGGCGGGGAGATCGAGCTGATCAGGTAGGCCGTCGAGCGCATGCCGCCAGAAGTCGAGTTGCCGGTCCACATCGGCGAAATCCCGCTGCCACAGGGTGTAATCGGCGTACTGGACCGGCAGGGCGGACCAGCTGGGCACCCCTCCGGACCGCCGTGCCGTGTACGCGGCCATCAGGTCACGCGCCAACGGCCCGAGCGACCATCCGTCCGCGGCAATGTGATGAACGACCAGTGCGAGCACGTGCTCGGTATCGGAGACCGCGAACAGCACTGCCCGCACCGGTGTTTCCCTGGTCAAGTCGAAGATGGTCGCGGCAAGCTCGGAGAGTCGTTCGGCCAGTTCACTTTCGGTGACGTGCCGCACGGCCAAGGCCGGAACCGACTGCGCCACCGGCACGATCGCCTGTTCAGGACCGTCGGGGCCATCCGGGTAGACGGTGCGCAGGGTCTCGTGCCGGTGCACCACGTCGACGAAGGCCGCCGCCAGCGCGGCGATGTCGAGCGGTCCCGACAATCGAAGGGCGACAGGGATGTTGTCGACGGCGTCGCCGGGACCGTCCTGCTCGTCGGCCAGATAGCGATTGAGGAACCACATGCGCTGTTGCGCGGGCGCAAGCGGGATCCGCTCCGGACGCGATCGCGGGTGCAGCACCGCGCGACCGCCACGACCTTGCGCGGCCTCCGCGTGCTCGGCGAGCGCCGCCACCGTCGGCGCATCGAACAGCGATCGGACTGCCAGCTGCGCGTCAACGGCCGCGCCGAGCCGCGCCACCACCTGGGTCGCAGTCAGCGAATTGCCGCCCAGCGCGAAGAAGTCGTCGTCCAGACCGACCCGCGCCACACCGAGGATGTCGGTGTAGAGGGCGGCGACGATCCGCTGTACCGGGGTGAGCGGTGCACGGAACTCGGCGGACTCGAACACCGGTGGCGGCAACGCTGGACGATCCAGTTTGCCGGAGGCATTCACCGGGAGCTCGTCGAGCACAACGAACGCGGTCGGCACCATGTACGCGGGTAAGCGCTTGGCCAGGTCGTCACGCACCACGTCGAGATCCAGTGCGGCACTGGGTACGACATACGCGACCAGGTGTTCGCCCGCCGCAGTGTCGGCGCGCAGCACAACGACGGCGTGCGCGATCGACGGCATCGCGGCGAGTGCGGCCTCGACGTCGCCGAGCTCGATCCGCAGCCCACGCAGCTTCACCTGGAAGTCGGTGCGGCCCAAGTACTCCAGCTCACCGTGCGCGTTCCAGGTGACCAGGTCACCGGTGCGGTACATGCGCTCGCCCGCACCGAACGGGTTGGCCACGAATCGGTCACCGGTGAGGTCAGGGCGACCGACATACCCCCGCGCCAGCTGTCTGCCCGCCAAGTACAGCTCACCGACGACGCAGGCCGGGACTGGTTGCAGGCGCGAATCCAGCACGTACACCTGGGTGTTGAATACCGGGACGCCGATCGGCACGGTTCCCGAGTCGGTGTCGACGACCTCGTGGAAGGTCACATCGACCGCGGCTTCGGTCGGGCCGTACAAGTTGTGCACTGCGGCGTCGGTCACCGCGCGCAACCTGCGCGCAGATTCATAGGGCAGCGCTTCCCCCGAGGAGAAGACCAAGCGCAACGAATCACACTGTACTGCTGCGGACTCCGCCTTCCCCGCAGCGTCGGTCAGCGCATTCGTGAAGGCCGCGAGCATGGACGGCACGAAATGGATGACGGTGATCTGCTCGCGGGCGACGAGGTCCGCGAGATAGGCCGGGTCGCGATGACCATCCGGCCGCGCGACCACCAGCCGCGCGCCGACCTGCAAGGGCCAGAAGAACTCCCACACGGAGACGTCGAAGGTCGCCGGTGTCTTCTGCAGCACCGCATCGGCGTCGCTCAGCCCGTACTCGGCTTGCATCCACGCGAGGCGATTGACGATGGCGGCATGCGAGACCGCAACACCTTTCGGACGGCCGGTCGAACCGGACGTGAAGATCACGTACGCGGTGTTCGACGGACGCAGCGGCGCACGCCTCTCCGAGTCGGTCACCGGGCCGTCCGGGTAGCCGCACAGATCGAGCTCGTCGAGCACGAGCTCGGCGAAGTCGCCGAGCGGTCGGTGGGAATCCCGCGACGTCGTCAACACACAGACAGGAGAGGCGGTTTCGAGCACGGCGCGCGTGCGATCGACCGGATGATCCGGGTCCAAGGGCACATAGGCACCGCCTGCCACGCTCACCGCGTACATCCCGATCACCAGCTCCATCGATCGGCGCAGGCCGAGCGCCACCGGCGAGTCCGGCCCGACCCCAACGGAAATGAGCAGGCGCGCCAACCGGTTCACGCGCGCCGAGAATTCGGCGTAGGTCAGCTGGGCATCGCTCGTCACCGCAACCGCGTCCGGTGTCCGAGCAACCTGCACCTCGAACATCGACGACAGGGTCGCCGAGCACGCCGGCGCCGACAGCAACGCGTCCAGGTCGACCGACGTGGCGTTCCAGCTGCGCAGCAGCAGAGTTCGCTCCGCAGCGGTCAGCAGGTCGATGTCGCCGACCACGACCGTCGGATCGGCGACGACCACATCGAGCACCAGCCGCAACCGAGTCGCGAATGCCTCGACCGTCGCCGCATCGAAAAGATCGGTCGCGTATTCGAAGACCGCGGCGATACCGTCGGCAGACTCGGCCAAGGTCAGCTGCAGATCGAATTTGGCGGTGTTCGTGTCGATGTCGAGCTGCGTCGCTTCGAGACCCGCGAGTTCGATGGTCGTCCGCGCGGTGTGCTGGAAGTCGAGCATCACTTGGAACAGCGGGTGTCGCGCCGCGGTGCGCGGCGGCCGCAGCACCTCGACCAGCCGCTCGAACGGGACCTCGGCATGGGCGAAGGCGGCGAGATCGCCGGCACGCACCGCGGCGACCAGCGCGTCGAACGGCAGCTCCTGGCGTATCTCGGCGCGCAGCACGAGCGTGTTGACGAACATGCCGACCAGCTCGTCCAGCGCCTGTGCACCGCGTCCGGCCACGGGCGTGCCGAGCGCAATATCGCGCTGCCCGGACAGTTTCGCCAGCAGCGTCGCGAATGCCGCGTGACAGACCATGAACAGTGATGCGTTCGCCGCTGCCGCGATCTCGCGCAGCCGCCGGTGCGTTCGACCTTCGATGGTGAAGCCGTAGCGAGCGCCGCGCCCCGACATGCTGGCGGGTCGGGGCCGGTCTGCAGGCAATGCCAGCACATCAGGAAACCCGGCCAGCTCGGCTGACCAGTACTGAATCTGCCTGGCCAGCAACGACTCCGGATCATCCTCGACGCCAAGCGTCGCACGTTGCCACAGGGTGTAGTCGGCATACTGCACCGACAGCGGCGCCCAGTCCGGCGCGACACCGTCCCGTCGGGCCGCGTACGCCCGCATCAGATCCCGGGTCAGCGGCGCAAGCGACCATCCGTCGGCGCTGAGATGATGCATGGCGACAACCAGCACGTGCTCGTCGAAGTCGGTGCGCAACAGGGTGAGCCGAACCGGTGGCGCCAGCTCTACCTGGAACGGGATGGCCGCCTCGACGTCGAGCCGAGCACGGAGCTGCCCCGCCTCGACGGGCTCGGGATCCAGCACCACCGCCAGGTCCGACACCGCCCACACCAGCTGGCACGGAACACCCTCGGTAGCAGGGTAACTGGTACGTAACACCTCGTGCCGCGCAAAGACATCGGTGACCGCGGCAACCAGCACCGAGTGGTCGAGTGCACCGCGCAGCCGCACCGCGGCGACCAGATTGTTCGCCACCGAATCGGTATCGAACTGCTGGATGAACCACATCCGCTGCTGCGCGTAGGACAACGGAATCCGCTCCGGTCGTTCCGCCGCAACGAGATCCGCACGAGCGGTGCCGTCACCCGCGGCGTCCAACCGCGCAGCGAGCCCGCCGACAATCGGATGCTCGAAGAGCGTCCGCACCGGCACCTCGATATCGAGCGCCCCCGCGATCCGCGCCGCGATCTGCGTCGCCACCAACGAATTACCGCCGAGCGCAAAGAAGTCGTCGTCCAGCCCGACGCGATCGACCCCGAGCACTCTCCCGAACACCTCGGCAACAATCCGTTCGACCCGCGTGCCCGGCTCCCGAAACACCCCGGCGACAAGCACCGGATCCGGCAACCTCCGCCGATCCAACTTCCCTGCACCACTCAAAGGCATTGCCGCCAAAGGCACGTATGCCGTCGGCACCATGTACGAAGGCAGCACCGCACGCAAGCGCTCCGCGAGCCGCGCGCCGAGTTCAGGCGATGTCCGCCCGACCGCCTGCGTGCCGCCCTGGCAAGTCGCCGCGGCCGCATCTCGCCCGACCGGTTGTACGGCGCCATGTTCCACCACATAGGCGACGAGGAGTTCTCCTGCGGGATGGGCGAATACGCGGACGGCCGCCGCAAGCACCTCATCCAGCGCGAGCAACGCGGCCTCGATGTCTCCCAGTTCGATCCGCTGACCGCGCACCTTCACCTGAAAGTCGGCGCGCCCCAGATACTCCAGCTCATCGGTGCGGGTGTGGCGGACCAGGTCGCCGGTGCGATACATCCGGGCACCGGGCGGGCCGAACGGGTTTGCGACGAAGCGTTCGGCGCTCAGGTCGGCGCGGCCGTGATAGCCGCGTGCTACCTGGATCCCGGACAGATACAGCTCGCCGACCATGGTGTCGGGCACCGGGCGTAGCCGCTGGTCGAGCACCAGCGCGTGGCCCGCGAGCACCGGGCGACCGATCGGCACCGGTCCTCGACTGGCCTCCGCAATGGGCGCGTGGGTGGCATGCACCGTGAATTCCGTTGGCCCGTACAGGTTGTGTAACGATGCCCGGCTGACCGCACGGAATGCCGCTGCCGCCTCGCCGGTCATTGCCTCGCCCGCGACCAACACGGTGCGCAGCGACGTGATGGCGCGGGGCGAGACGGCGGTCGCGAACACAGTCAGCATCGACGGCACGAACGACGTCATGGTGACCCCTTGCGCGGCAATGGTGTCCGCGAGGTAAGCGGTGTCCTTGTGCCCGTCGTGCTCGGCGATCACCACGCGGGCGCCACGCATCAGCGGAGCGAACAGCTCCCACACCGACACGTCGAAGGTCGCCGGGGTCTTGAACAGCACCACGTCGCGTGGTCCGATGCCGTACTCACCCGCGATCCACGCGACCTGATTGACCACCGAGGCATGCGATACCGCAACGCCTTTCGGCTCTCCGGTAGAACCGGACGTGAAGAGGACATAGGCAGTGTTCGCCGAGCGGAGCGGCCCCCGACGTTCCCGGTCCCGGATCGGCACGCTCGAGTAGGCGGCATCGTCGACAGCATCGATCGTGAGAACCGCCCCGCCCGGCACCGACCCGATGTCGCCGGTCGCCGACCCGACTCCGTCCACGACGTCGACATCAAGCGCCCAGCCATCCGCGGATCGGGTCAACACGCAGATCGGTTGCGCCGAAGACACGATGTGTGCCAGTCGCACGGACGGCTGATCCGGATCGACCGGAACGTACGCGGCTCCGGCGGCGAGCACGGCGTAAGCCGCGACGACGAGCTCGAGCGAGCGCCGCATGCCGAGCACGACCCGGTCTTCCGGGCCGACACCCGCCCGGATCAACCGGCGGGCAAGCCGATTGACGTCGGCCGACAATTCCGCGTATGTCCGCGTCCGGTCGCCGTCGACGACCGCGATGGCGTGCGGCGTGCGCCGCACTTGCGCTTCGAACGCGGCGAGCAGGATGCCGTCGTTCGCCCGACGGGGGTCGCGCCCGCGTTCGACGGCCCGGCGCGTGCCCGCGGCGTCGAGCAGCGGGAGGTCCGCGACCACAAGGTCGATGTCGTCGATGATCGCGCGCAGGAACCGGAGGAACCATTGGGCGTAGTCGGCAATGGTTGCTTCGTCGAACAGATCCGTGGCGTAGGTGAACTCCGCGTTGATCCCCGCCGATGCCGGACCTTCCCCGAGTCCGGCACCGGCGAAGTCGTGCGTGACCGCCGAGCCCGCGCTGACCGTAGGGCTATCAGTGACCGTCAGCTGGAGGTCGAACTTGGTCACTCCGGTATCCAGCGTACTGGTGCCTGCCGACAAACCGGGCAGTTCGAACTCGATTGGTTCGGCATTGTCGTAGGCGAGCATCACCTGAAACAGCGGATGCCGTGCTTGCGAGCGTGGCGGATTGATGGCCTCGACTAGCTGCTCGAATGGCAATTCGGCATGTCCGAGGGCGGCCAGGTCGGCTTCGCGCACCCGAGCGAGCAGCGCCGCGAATGTGGCGTTGCGGTCGACCGGGGTGCGCAGCACGAGCGTGTTCACGAACATCCCGACGAGGTCGTCGAGCGCGCGGTCACCGCGACCGGCGACGGGGGTGCCGATCACGATGTCGGAGCTGCCGGACAGCCGCGCAAGCAAGGCCGCCAGCGCGGCGTGCAGCACCATGAACGTCGAAACCCCGTTGCCGCGTGCGACGGTCGCGATGCCGGTGCGCACCTGTGCGGGGAGCTCGAAACCGAATACCGCGCCACGTCCGGACGCGACGGCGGGCCGTGGTCGATCGGTGGGCAACTCGAGCTGATCCGGGGCGTCGGCCAAAGCCTGGGTCCAGTACGACAATTGGCCGGACAGCTGCGCCGCAGGATCGGTCGACGACCCGAGCAGCTCGCGCTGCCACAGGCTGTAGTCGGCGTATTGCACCGGTAGCGGTGTCCACTCCGGCGCCACATCGCGCAGGCGCGCCTGATACGCCGTCATCACGTCCCGGGCCAGCACCCGCAGCGAAAGACCGTCGGCGGCAATGTGATGCAGGACGAGTGCCAAGGCGCAGGTGCCGTCGTTCACCGCGAATATGCGGGCCCGAATCGGGATCTCGCTGGTCAGGTCGAACCCGAGGCCCGCGAAGGCGGCGAGCTCCGCCGCGAGGTCGTCGGCCCCGATGGACTCGGGTGCGCCACCGGCCGCCGCGACCGACAGCACCACCTGCCGCGCGGCGGCACCGGTGGCCTCGCCCGGCAGCAGCGCGGGAAATATCGTGCGCAGCACCTCATGCCGGACCACGACGTCATCGAGCGCGCGGCGCAGCGCACCGAGATCGACGGCGCCGCGCAGGCGCACCACGAACGGCATGTTGTAGGCCGCGCCCGCCTGCTCGAATCGATTCAGGAACCAGATCCGCTGCTGGGCAGGCGAGAGCGGAACCAGCGGCGGCCGTGGCCGCACCCGCAGCTGCGCGACCATGGGCGCGCCGCCGGCTCCGTCCGCCTGCTCGATCAGTTCGGCGAGTTCGGCCACCGTTGTGGCGGTGAACAATTCGCGAACGCCGAGCAGGCAGCCAAGGTCGGCGCCGAGCCGGGCGGCGACCTGCGTCGCCACCAAGCTGTTGCCACCGAGTGCGAAGAAATCGTCGTCCCTGCCGACCCGCTCGCGACCGAGTACCTCGCCGAACACCCGCGCGACCGCCTGTTCGGTCGGCGTCGTCGGTGCTCGATACGCGGCGGCAGCCCGGACGGGAGCGGGCAGCGCGGAGCGGTCCAGCTTGCCGGAGGCGGTCACCGGCAGCGCGTCGAGCACCACGTAGGCCGCGGGCACCATATAGCTCGGCAGCGCACGCGCGGCGGCCGACCGCAGCTGCGCGGCCCGCACACTGTCCGGCTCTGACTCGACGACGTAGGCGACCAGCTGCTCGCCGACACCGGCGTCGTCGCGCACCAGGACCACTGCCCTGACCACGGAATCGACCGCGCCGAGCACGGATTCGATCTCGCCGAGCTCGATGCGCAACCCGCGCAGCTTCACTTGGAAGTCGGTGCGGCCCAGGTACTCGAGCACACCGTCGGTCGGCCGACTCGGCGTCAGGCCCGCACTGCTCGTCGAATCGCTGCGCGAGGCCGGAACCCACCGCACCAGATCTCCGGTGCGGTACATGCGCGCGTGCGCCCCGTCGGGACCACCGAAAGGGTTCGCGACGAACCGCGCCGCGGTCAACCCGGAGCGGGCCAGATAACCCCGGGCGAGCTGTACCCCCGACAGATACAGCTCACCCGGTGCCCCGACCGCTACCGGACGTAGCCGCGAATCGAGCACATACAACCGGGTATTGAACACCGGCGCGCCGATCGGCACCGAGAGGGTATCGGTGTCGGCCACTTCATGAAAGGTGACATCGACCGCGGCCTCGGTAGGACCGTACAGATTGTGCAGCCGCGCACCGGTCAACACCCGCAGTCGCTGGGCGAGTGAGGCGGGCAATGCCTCGCCGGAGGCGAAGACCGAGCGCAGCGATGTGCGGCGCGCGAAGTCGTGATTCGCCAGGAACGCCTCGAGCATGGACGGCACGAAATGCACAGTGGTGACGCCGTACTCGGCGATGACGCCGCGCAGGTAGCCGGGGTCACGATGCCCGTCGGGCGCGGCGAGCACCAGCGTCGCCCCGATCTGCAACGGCCAGAAGAATTCCCAGACGGAGACATCGAAGGTGGCCGGAGTCTTTTGCAAGACAACGTCTTCGGCGCTCAACCGGTACGTCTCCTGCATCCACACCAGCCGGTTGACAATCGCCTCGTTGGTGACGGCAACGCCCTTGGGCAACCCGGTGGATCCAGAGGTGAAGATCACATAGGCCGGGTGCTCCGGTCGCAACGTGACCGTGCGCTCATGATCGGACACCCGGTCAGCGCCATAGTCCCCCGCGATCCGGTCGACGGGCACCGCCGCGATCCCCGCGAGCTCCGGCAACTCGGCTGCCACAGCGGTCAGCACACACAGCGGGCGCGCGGTGCCGAGGATGTGTGCGATGCGGTCGGCCGGATGATCCGGATCCAGCGGCAGATAGGCGCCGCCGGCCGCGAGGATCGCATAGATCGCGATGACCAGCTCGGGCGAACGCCGCAGGTGCACCGCGACCACGGTCTCCGGTCCGACCCCACGCGAAATCAGCTGCCTGGCAAGTCGATTGCTCCGCACCGACAGTTCGGCATAGGTCAGATCCTCGGCGCCTGCGCATCGCAGCGCGATCGACCGAGGAGTGCGCGCCGCCTGCGCTTCGAACAGCGCGATCAGCGTCGCCGAGGCACCCCGGTCCGACACCACCGCATCCACGTCGAACGCGGTGGCATTCCACATCTTGGTGCTGACCTCGAGCTCAAGCTCGGTGGTGACCGCGACGGTGCGCACCGGGGTCGCGGCATCGGCAGCGAGCAGCCGCTCCAGATATTCGACGAAACGCGTGTGGTGCCGCGCGATGTCATCGGCGCTGTAGAGGTTCGGGTTCGCCTCGAAATCCACGTGCACGCTGTCGCGTTCGCCGTAGTAGACATTGAGGCCGAGATCCTCGACCGGCCCGGTCGACAGCACGTGGTAGTAGCCGACCGTCTCGCCGAGGGTCAGGTCGTTGCGGAACAGCATGATGTTGGCGAGCGGACCGAACAGCGTCCGCTGAGTCGGCCGGTCGCCGAACTCCGCGTCGCGCCTGATGTCCTCGTGCCGGAAGCGCTGGTGCCGCAACGCACCTGCCACCGCCACCCGCGTCGCCCGCAGCAGCTCACCCCACGTGGCCGCGCCGACCGGCAGCCGCAGCGGCACGATATTCGACAGCATGCCCGCCGAGCGCCGCAGCGCCGCCGTGGTGCGCGCGGTCACCGGCAGGCTGAGCACCGCCTCGTCCCGATCGGTCAGGCCGCCGAGATATCCGGCGAACGCGGCGAGCAATACCACCGCCGGTGTCGAATCCTGGCTGGCGGCAAGGAGGTTCAGCCGGTCGACGAGCGCATCGGGCAGCGCGGCCCCGGCGATCAGGTTGTTCGCCGCCCGCGCCGCGGTGCGCCCGTCGAGGCTGGTGACGCCGTCCAGCCCGGCCACCTGCTCGGCCCAGTGCGCACGGTCGGTCGCGTACCGTGCGCTGTCGCGGTAGCCGAGCTCGTCGCTCAGCAGCGCGGTCAACGTGCTCGGTCGCACCGCGGCGGGTTCGGTGCCACGCATCCGCGCGGTGTAGCGCTCGGCCACCCGCATGGTGTTGGTCAGCGCGCCGTACCCATCGAGCACGATGTGATGGGACCGCAGGTACCAGAAGAATCTGCGCTCAGCCACCCGCAGCACCGCGCCGGCGAACAGGCGATCGGCAATCAGGTCCACCGGCGCGCTCGCGTCCGAGCGCATCCACTCGTGCGCCGCCGCAACCGGATCGGGCTGAGTGCGCAGGTCGATCAGCGGAATGTCCACCGACAGGCCCCGATCGACGCATTGGTAGGGCACCCCACCGGAGGCGCCGAGCCGGACGAGCACCGATTCGTACTCGCGGGCGGCCTCGACCGTGACCTGCTGCAGCACCGCCACCTCCAGCTCACCCCGCACGTCGACGTACTGCGCGATGTTGATCGGCACCGCCGGATCGAGCTGCTGCGCGTACCAGATTCCGAGCTGCGCGGGCGTGAGCGGAAAGGTCTGCGGCGTCGGCGCCGCGACGGCCTCCGGCGGCCGCGCACCGAACCCACCCAACTCCGTACCGGGCACCAGAGCCTCCTAGATCGGCGAAACAAAAGCTGGCCGAGCGCATTTGGGCAGCACGAATAAGCCGCTGCGGCAGGGTTTTCCGCCCTGCCGCATGGCATCGACCACCACAGGCGATTCGGCGAGGCGGGTGACGCGACGGCGTCACCACGCGAGATCCGACAGATGTGCGTTGAACGGGGATCGGCGACCCGGCATGGTCACCGCCGTGGCGAGCGCCGCGCCCACCGACGGCTCTGCCTAGCTCTTGATCGGTCCTCCAACTTCATTGCCGCGCAGCGGGCGCCGCGGCTATGTCAGCTACGTCACACGGAGCTGATCCGTGCATTGCGAACATTAGGCCCTTAGTTAATAAAAAGGAACTTTTTCCCCTAAAAACTTCTGGACGCTTGACCAGTGCAGCTACCTGGGCCGAAGCTACGACGCAGAGCGGGGCGCGCGACCACTTTACTGTCGCGTATGTGAGCTACCACACTTTTGGAAGTGCAGACTATGAGCGGGAACGTTGCATCCACGTTGCATCGGCGCCGAGCCGCCGATCGAGCACCCGAATCTTGGCCTCGATCTGCGCATATAGCGGCGATTCACGGTCGACCGTCGCCCGGTACGCGGCCCATGCCGCGGCGTCGTCGCGCCCTGCCGCGCCCGCCGTCCACCGCCGAAGCAGTGCGGCGTCCCCCGAGCTCAACATCGCAGTCCGCAGCCGCACCCGCAGCTCGTCGCGAATGTCGATAATTCCCGGCGCGGTCGAGCGCGGCAGCACCGGTCCGGCATAGAGCCGTAATGCCGCATCGACATCACCGGAGTCGAGCGCGGCGCGCAGCGCCTCCACATCTGTTGCGATATGGACACGCAAACGGTAAGGGCGCGAGCCGAATACCGTCGGACCGACGACGGCACGCAGCCGCGACACCGCGGCGCGGATGGTGCCGTTGTCCAGATCCGTATCGTCGAGCAACAACGCGAGATGATCGGCGCCGAGCCCCTCCGGGTGCTCGGTGAGCAACAGCAGGATTTCGGAATGCCGCTGCGACAACGCAATCCGATCGCCCGCGATGCTCAGTTGCGGCTGCCCGAGGCCGAGCACGTCGAGCCCGAGCCTGCCGGACGCGTCCACGGGCTGCCCGCCGGGCGAGCCGTGCCGACTCGACCGCATCGCGGCCAGCAGCAGATCCATCTCCGCGGCCGCCGCGGCCGCCTTCACCAACGCGAGGATCTCGGGCTGGGCGACCCGCACACCGCCGGCGATCATCAGCACGCCGACCAGCCTGCCGTCCGGATCATGCACGGGCGCAGCGGCTCCGGTGATCTGATGCATCCGATGCAGGAAGTGTTCCGGGCCGTGGATCCAGGCGGGCCGCCCGGTGCGGACCACGAGGCCGACCGCGTTCGTCCCGATGCGGCGCTCACTGAGATCGTCGCCTGCCCGCAGGCCGATCTCGGCCGCGGCGCCCACCTGGTCCGGGTTGCCCTGCACCGAGAGCACGCGACCGAACTGGTCGGCGACCACGACGATCAAACCCGTTCCGGCAGTGTCCTGTACGAGAAGCTTGTCGATCAGCGGCATCAGCGCGGCAGTTGGATGCGCCTCGCGGTAGCGATGCAGATCGGCGCCACGCAGGCCGCGTCCGTCCAGCGGCTCCATCGGGTCGACGCCGCCGCGCACACTGCGCAGCCAGGATTCGAGCACAGCCGGGCGCAACAATCCGGCAAGCTGGGTAAGCTGATCGCCACCCGCGCCGAGGTGGCCGTGGGCCTGCGCGGCATAGGATTCGAGCGCGCCGAGTTGCGTTCCCGGCTCGACGCCGTGCTGTGGGGGCCGCCCACCTGCAATGTTGCTGACCATTTGCCTTTCTTTCCGCCCCAAACTGTACCGGCGCGTATCTCGCGACAAGGGCGGATGTCCGGGTTTGTCCGCCAGGTCACACCGTGTTTGCACCACGCACAAATGTGACCTATTCGTCTTTCGCTTTCATCGGACGGGAAAGCCCGCCACGTTTTCCGCAATCATCACCGTGGTCGCTTGCGGGCCTCGGCTCAACGGCACCGGAACGACGGAAAGATCGACCACCGACAAACCGTCGACTCCGTGCACTCGACACAACTCGTCCACCACCGCGCGGTCGTCGTTGGCAGGTCCCATCCGACAGGTTCCGGATAAATGTTGCGAGGTTGCCAGATTCGCGTGCAGCCAGTCGTCGGCCGCGTGCGGCGGTCCCGGCATCGGGTCAGTGCATGCCGTCGCGCCCATCTTCCGGATGATCTCCGTCGCCGTCGCCACCGCGGCGCGTAGCCGCGTCCGATCGTGCTCTGCGGCGAGGTACCGGTACTCGATAGCAGGCGGCACCGCGGGGTCGGCCGACCGCAGGCGCAGCACGCCTGCGGACTCGGGTCGCATCAATGCCACACCGAGTCGCCACTGGCCCGGGGTGAAAGGGACCGTATACGGTCGAATTTCGATGTCGTCGATGGTCAACACGTATTCCAGGGGAACAGCGGCGCACTCGGGCACCGATAATCGGTATTCGAGGCCGATTTCCGGATGATCGGTGCACCAGCCACCGACGGGTGCGGGATGCACTATCGGAATATCGAGCGCCCGAAGATGTTCAGCGGGACCGATTCCGGAACGCTGCAGTATCGCGGCGGATTCGATCGCGCCCGCGCTCAACACGATCCGGTCGGCCGAGAAGGTTTCCACTCTGCCGTCGCGGAGCACCTCGACACCGACCGCATCGGTGCCGCGGAAAAGGATGCGCACTACCGATACCGAACCGTGCACAGCGAGATTCGGCCGTGCCGCAACCGGGAGCAGGTAGCAGGCCGCCGTGCTCACTCGCCTGCCCGCCTCGGTATTGCACGGCACCAGACCGACACCGTCGCCGGTGCCATCGGGTGCGTTCATATCGGCGACCGCCGGAAAGCCTTCGACCGCACAGGCGGCGGCGAACTCGGCGCTCACGGGAGCCGGATTTGCGGTGCGGCGCACCGGAATCGGGCCGGACTGCCCGTGCCACGGCTGTGCACCGAAATCGCGGTCATTTTCCGAGCGGCGGTACGCGGGCAGCACGGCATCCGACGACCAGCACCGCGACGATTCCACCGCCGCTGCCCACGCCGCGAAATCCGCGCCGGTTGCCCGCACGAAATAACTACCATTGACCGCGCTCGATCCACCGAACACCTTGCCGCGCACGATATTTGTCGTACCGCCACGGTCGGTGAGGCGAACCGGGTAGTGCCACAACCACGACGCGTCTGCCGCCAGCGGCAGGCGGGTGGCATCGCGCAGTGCCGCCGGAATTGCGTCCGGCGTGGTCCACAACGGACCGGCTTCCAGCAGCCGCACGGTGTGGTTCGGATCCTCGCTCAGCCGCGCCGCGAGCACACAACCCGCGGTGCCGCCGCCGACGATGAGCGTGTCGGTCATCCGAACCTCAACCTTCAGGCCGCCACTGCCGGGGACGGCTCCCACTGAGGAATCGACAACCCACGCAACGGAATAAGACGAACACCGAGATGGCGAGCAACCCGAAACCGTACAACCAGGTGGGCCATCAGTGTGACGGCGCAGTAGGTTTCAGCGATTCGACGCTGCGCGCACGGAAGGCGCCGAGCCACAGGCCGGTGCCGTAGGCGATGTCGTCGAGCCGCTTGTACGCCACGTACCGCACCGGATCCAGGCCACCCGCATCGCGATGGGTGAACCAGTCCGCCAGCCCGTCCGCGACGGCCATGGTGATCGCGATGCGCCGAATTCGCTTGGAGGCCACCATCGCCAGCAACGTCACGGGCCAGTAATGCCTGCACATCGCCGACGCCAGCCGCCACAGACCGGCGAAGAATCCGCGGGCCAGATAGATCGCGGCGATCCGCGTCGGATTGTCCAGCTCCGCGAAGACCCGCCGTAGTCGGACCAGCGCGGTGGCCAAGGTGATCAACCCGCCGAACAGTCCCCACTTCGACAGGGTGGCGAACAGGAACGCGGCGAGCATGGTCCACGAGGGCAGCGACAGCGGCGAGACCATGCCGGGGTGACGTGCACCGAGCGGCGCTGCGCCGGTGCCGTAGAACAGCTTTCGGCCGAACCAGGCGCGGAACGACACCCGGTGATCGTGCGCGACATGGGCGGCGGGCTCGTAGCGCAGGCGCCAGCCTGCCTGCTCGAGCCGCCAGCACAGATCGACGTCCTCGGCGACCTGCATCGACTCGTCGAACCCGTCCAGTTCGAGCAGGGCACGGCGGCGCACGAGCAGCGCGGCGCTCGGCACGTAGGACACCAGCCCGTGCGACTGCACGGCGGCCTCACGCCTGCCCAGATCCAACGAGGAGCGCGTGTGCTCGTAGCGGGCGAGTGCGTTGGACTCCGGGTCGAGCGCGACGATCCTCGGGGCAACCAGCGCCACCTCCGGGTCGCTGAAATGTCCGAGCATCACCTCGAGCCAGCCACTGCGCGGCACCACGTCCGAATCCAGGAACGCGACGAAGTCTGTTGTCGCAGCCTTCAATCCGGCGTTGCGCGCGGCGGCGGGCCCTTGCTTCTCGTCCTGGCGCAGCACGGTCACCCGGCAGCGGGTGCCGCGGTCGCGCGGGATCTGCACCGGCTGATCCGAACCGTCGTCGACCACGATGACGTTGTGTCCGCGCAGCGCGGCGAGCAACCTGGCGAGCCCGTCGGCGTTGTTGTGCAACGGCACGATGACCGTCACGTCATCGGGCGACGGAAGCAGGCGGGGACGCGGATTGGCTACTCCGGAGTCGAGCAGCCGTCTGGCAACGGTCGCGGATTTCGGACCGGTCACCTCGAGGTACCCGTCGCCGATCATCTCGGCGGCCTCCGGGGCAAGTCGCAGCAACCGTGCGGGGGAACCGCCGATCAGCACCCGCCCTCCGGAGTATGCGCGTACCCGTGGATCAATCCGCACCCCGAATCCGTCGGGCAGGCGATCATGGCGCATTCCTGGCATGCTAGGCGGAGATTCGCGCATTAGCATCATCGGTCCGGTTAAAAGGACAGAATTCCGCACGAATCCGTCCCGCCGAGTGATGTGACACTCGTTGCAGTGCACGATGACGCGCGACCGCGCGGCCGAATTCAGCATCCGGCAACGCGGCGGCAATCGGCCGGTCGCAACCGGCGGACCCCCGCCGCGCGGCAGGCAGCAGACGACTGGCTATCGCCATGGCATCACGCGAACGGACTCTCATCACAGGCCCGCGCAGGCGGACGTTCAGGTGGAAAAACGCTCGGGCGCGTCACGGACAGGGTCAGCGGCACCGGACCGGGTTTGCGCGCGGCCGCCCGCGGCGTTGCCCGCCGGGAGTGATCGACCGAGGAGCGCGGGATCATCCGCGCGGTGTCGGCCAGCGCCGCCTCGCCATAGCCCTGCACGCATTCGGGATCAGGACCGTCGGCAGGCAGACCCGTGAAGAACTTCGCCGCCATGCAGCCACCACGGCACGCGTCGTAGTGACTGCACGACGCGCACGCGCCGCCGCCGCTCGGCTCCCGCAACTCGGCGAAGAGCTCCGACTCCTGCCACACGGCGCGAAAACCACCGTCCGCCACCACGTTTCCGGCATGGAACCGGTCGTGGATGGCGAACGGACAGGCGTACACATCGCCAAGCGGATCGACAAGACAGACCACCCGGCCCGCGCCACACATGTTCAAACCGGGTAGCGCCTGACCGAACGCGGACAAGTGAAAGAACGAGTCGCCGGTCAGCACGCCCTCGCCGTTGCGCAGCAGCCAGTCGTAGAGCACCCGCTGCTGCTCCTGGGTCGGATGCAGGTCGTCCCACACGTCCGCACCGCGACCCGAGGGCCGCAGTCTGGTCAATCGCAAGGTGGCGCCGTACCTTTCGGCGATGGCACGGAACTCGTCGAGCTGGCCGATGTTGTGTCTGGTCGCCACGACGGAGATCTTCGCGTCCTTGAACCCTGCCGCCGCAAGGTTTTCCAGCGCACGGATGGCCATGTCGTAGGAACCGGGACCACGCACCGCGTCGTTCACCGCGGCGTCGGCGCCGTCCAGCGAGATCTGGACGTCGACGTAGTCGCTGGCGGCCAGCCGGGCGGCGACCTCGGGGGTGATCCGAACTCCGTTGGTGGAGAACTTCACTCCGACGTGATGCGCCGTCGCATAGTCGACCAGCTCCCAGAAGTCCGGGCGCACTGTGGGTTCGCCGCCGCCGATGTTCACGTAGAACACCTGCATGCGCTCGAACTCGTCGATCAGCGCCTTGCACTGCTCGGTGCTCAGCTCCCGTGGATCGCGCCTACCGGAGGAGGACAGGCAGTGCACACAGGACAGATTGCAGGCGTAGGTCAACTCCCAGGTCAGGCAAATCGGTGCGGCGAGACCGGTTTCGAACCGATCGACCAGTCGGACCGCCGCGTCGGACGGCGGGACCACCCCCGCCGTCGACGGCGCCGGAGCCGCGCTCGATCGCGCGGGCTCGGCGGCGGGCGCCAACGGGGCATCGGTCGGCGCACCGACGATCATGTCTGAATCGACCAGCTGTGTCAGCGCTTTCACATAGAGCGCGGAATTTTCGTCGGAAACGCCCGCTGCCCGCAATGCGGTGCGCGCGGACGGGTGTGCTGGCAGCGACCGCACGATCTCGACGATCCGCGGGCTCTTCAGGAAGGAGAGCTTGCGGGTGCCGAAGTGGTAAAGCAGCGCGCCGAACGGTTCGGGCCGCAGCGCCACCCGCGGATGGAGTTGCCATCGGGTATCGAGATCGAGCATGGTCTCTCCCGCCTTGTCAGTAGACGCCGCACATGCCGTCGATGGACACCTCTTCGATGAGGGTCTCCTCGACCAGCGGTGCGGATTCCTGTGTCGTCTCGACTGTGCCGACCGTTCCCGAGTTGTCGGTGTCGGTGTGTGCGGTGGCTCCGTATTCCGGCATGTGTACCTCCGAGCGAGCGATCCGTGGCCGCGGCCACCCGATGTAGCCGCGATCACACGATAACGTCATTCGCTGACAAAATGGAACATGTTCCACTAAGCGGGACGGTCGCCGGCCGATCTTGCTGGTCGCCGCCGTCGCGCCCACTTCTCTGCACGGCGAACCGGCCGACGGCGACGCCCTCTAGACTTCGGATGGAAAGTTGCTGAACAGACGTGACGGGCGACACGCGCCCGCGGTGGTAGAGGTGGCATGGGAGTCGGACGGATGCAGACGAGCGGGGGCGGCAATACTCTGTCGGAGTCCGAGATCGTCGAGGCTGCTTTGCGGGTGGTCCGCGAAGACGGTGTGGAGAAGTTGTCGATGCGGCGACTGTCCCGCGAACTCGGCGTCTCGCCGATGGCGCCGTACTACTACGTCGCCGACAAGCGGGAGTTACTCGACCTCGTCGCCACCGCCGCGCTGACCGGAGTACGCACGCCACCACCGGAATCCGGCCCGTGGCAGCATCGGCTGCGCGATCTGATCGATCAGATCGACGACAAGCTGCGCAAGCATCCAGGCCTCGGCGACGTGCTGATCGAGCAGATGCTCGGCAAACAACTCGATCTGATCGCGGCCATCATGGAGATCCTGTTCGAGGCCGGGTTCACCGAGCGCAACGTGCTCGCCGCGTACGCGACGATCCACACCTACCTGTTCGGCCGCAGCCGGGTGAACCCGCGCGATCGCGCGCCGCTGTCGGATGTCGCACTCCCGGACGCCGTCGAACGCGCCACCAAGTACATGGCGGACCTGCGCGGAAAGTACGCATACGACTTCGGCATGGAGGTGTTGGTCGCGGGCCTCGAGGCCCAGCTTGTCCGGCAGCCGAAGTCCGACGTACGATGAAACTGAAACACGTTCTAGTTTTGGCGGTACCCGGTTGTCCTGAGCGACGGGCCGCCTGCGCCTGGTTCGAGAGGACGACATGAACGCAGTATCGCGAAGCGATGCGATGGGGGGTGGTGGTCGGGCGACGAGTGGGCCCACAGTCGAGGTGCCGCATGGCTCGCGTTCGGTCGTGCTGCGGGTAGCCGCGGTCATCACCGAGACGATCGATACCTGCTCGCTGGTCTTCGACATCCCCGACGAGCTGCACGATCGCTTCCGCTATCAGCCGGGCCAGTTCCTGACGCTGCGCATCCCGAGCGAGCTGACCGGCTCGGTGGCCAGGTGCTATTCGCTCGCCAGCTCGCCGTACACCGACGATCGGCCGAAGGTCACCATCAAGCGGACGGTCGGCGGCTACGGCTCGAACTGGGTGTGCGACAACGTGAAACCGGGCGACTCGCTCGAAGTACTGCCGCCCTCAGGTGTTTTCACGCCGAAGGATCTCGACGCCGACCTGTTGCTGTTCGGCGCGGGCAGCGGCATCACGCCGGTGATGTCGATCCTCAAGTCGGCGCTCGCCCGCGGCAACGGCCGAGTCGTGCTGGTGTACGCCAATCGCGACCACGAATCGGTGATCTTCGCGGCCGAGCTGCGTGAGCTGGCGGACAAGCATCCGCAGCGGTTGACCGTCATCCACTGGCTCGAATATCTGCAAGGCTTGCCGACCGCGGACGCGTTGGCCACCCTGGTCACCCCGTACCAGGAGTTCGAGGCGTTCATGTGCGGGCCGAAGCCGTTCATGGATCGCGTGCACGACGCACTCGGCCAGCTCGGCGTGCCACGCGCGCGCACCCATGCCGAGGTGTTCAATTCCCTTGCGGGAGATCCGTTCGCGGATCAGGCGCCGGTCGAGGTGTCCGACGAGGAAGCGGCCGACGCGGCCACCGTCGAGGTGGAACTCGACGGCGAGGTGCACGAGCTGAGCTGGCCGCGCAAGCAGACCCTGGTCGACATCATGCTGGCCAAGGGTCTCGACGTGCCGTACTCCTGCCAGGAGGGCGAATGCGGGTCGTGTGCCTGCACGGTGCTCGAGGGCAAGGTCGAGATGGACAACGCCGAGATCCTCGACCCGGAGGACATCGAGAACGGCTATATCCTCGGCTGCCAGGCACATCCGGTGACGGACCACCTGAAAATCCAGTTCTGAAGCGGTGTCTCGTCCAGGAACGACCTTCCTGGACGGGGCACTAGCGCGCTCGGTAGTCGGCGCGAACCACGGCGTCCAAGTGCTCGGTGGCATAGCTCAGCGCGGTACGGCCGAGCTGCGCCGCGTGCTTGTCGAGGAAGCCGGTCAGCAGGCGCTGATCGATCCGCTTCCCGACCTCGCGCAGCATCCAACCCAGCGCCTTCTGGATGAGGTCGCGGTGGTCGTCGAGCAGTCGCTCGGACAGTGCGAAAGTCGTTGTGGCGTCGCCGTTCTTGATGAACGCGAAGGTGGAGAGCAAGGCAACCCTGCGCTCCCACAGCGAGTCGGCGGCAGCGAGCTCGAACAACAGGTCGCGGGGTTTGTCGGCCAGCCATGGGCCGATTATGTTCTCGGCGGAGGCGTCGACCAGGTCCCAGTTGTTCACCCTGCCGCGGCGCACGGCGGCCAGATAGAGATCAACCATGGCGGCACGCGCCTCGTCGTCGAAGGTGCGTGGCTTGGAGGCGGCGGCGAACTTGGCGTTGAGGATGATCAGCCCGGCGAACCGATCCTCGTGCACGGCGCTGTCGAGCAGCGCGTCGATCTCGATGAGCGGCAGTGCCGCAAAGCGTTTCGCGATGCCGCGAGTCATCGGCACGCGCACGCCGAGGAAGACATCGCCCTCGCCGTACTCCCCTGGCCCGGTTTTGAAGAACCGCTGCAGATGGATCGCGTCCTTGGCATCGGCGACCGCCGCCAGGGCGGCCTGCACGTCGGCGGCGGTCTGCGCGAGTTCGTTCATCGAACGGCTCCTTAGCGATTCAGCCTTGGGCTCCGAGGATTCGACCTGATTCGAAGGTGGCGGCGCTGGCAGGCAACGCGCCAGGCCGTCCGCTGTTACGCACCAGCACTTCTCCGTTGCCGGGGTTCGGCCTGCCGAGTGCGTCCATGCGCCGGATGGTTTGTGCGGCAACGGCTTGCGCGCTGTCGAAGAGGCGGACACCGTCAGGCAGGGCGGCGACGATGGAGTCGATCACCAAGGGGTAGTGCGTACAACCGAGGACAACGCCCTCGACGTCGTCCGGGGTCTGCTCGACCGCGCGGGCGATGGATTCGCGGGCGCCGACCAGGTCGCCCCGATCGATCGCATCGGCCAGGCCGTGACAGGCCACGCCGACAACGTCCGCGTCGCCGCCGAACTTGGCGATCAGATCCGCCTGATACCGGCTTGCCGTCGTCGCTGCGGTGGCCCACACCGCCACCGACCGGCAGACGGCCGCGGCGGGCTTGATCGCGGGCACGGTGCCGACCACCGGCACGTCCGGCCCCACCTCGGCGCGCACGTGCTCCAGTGCGGTGACGCTCGCGGTATTACAGGGAATCACGATGACTTCCGCGCCGAGATCGATCGACATCCGCGCCGCCCGCACCACCCGTTCGATCGTCCACTGCTCCGGCTTCGGCCCCCACGGCGCGCCATCCGGGTCCAATTGCAGCAGCAAATCCACGTCTGGCCGCAGCTTGCGCAGCCAGGCGGATGTGGGTAGCAATCCGAGACCCGAATCGATGAGCGCGACGATCACATCGACAACCGTATTACAGCGCTCCGACGCGATTTGCGCGGTAGCGCCCGGACCGGCCGCCGGGCACCGCGCGGGCCCGGCGAACGACGTCGGTGAGTCAGCTCGGAGTGAGCAGTTCCGCGACCGGCGCGCCCGCGGCGATCTTCGCCCTGGTCTTCATGACCTGAGCCGTGGTGCCCGCGCCGACGACGCCGGTCAGCGTGCCGTCCTGCGAGTAGTAGGCGAGGAATTTGCGGCCGTCGTCGGTGACCAGATGGACGTCGTCGGTCGCGGCGGGAGTGCCGAGCGCCTGAATCTTGACGTCGTACTGGTCGCTCCAGAAGTACGGGACGCGGGCGACAGTCGGTGCGGCCGCGCCGAGCAGGGCGCAGGCGGTGAGCCGTGCCTGTTCGCCCGCGTTGGTCCAGTGTTCGACCCGCTTGCGGTGACCGGTCTGGTGCAGCCAGGCGGCCACATCACCCACGGCCCAGACTCGGTCGGCCGAGGTGCGGCCCACCTCGTCGGCCAGGACGCCACCGCCTGCCGCCGGGTCGGCGAGGGCAATGCCGGAGTCGGCGAGCCATTCGGTCACCGGACGCGATCCGACGCCGATCACTACCAGGTCGGCGGCCACCTCGGCACCGTCGGACAGGCGGGCGCCGCGGACCCGGTCGCCCTCGGCGAGAAGCGTGTCCAAGCCGGTGCCGCACCGCAGATCGACGCCTGCGGCCGTGTGCATCCTGGCAACGAGCGCGCCGATCTCCGCGCCGAGCACCGAGGCGAGCGGCGTCGGCTGGGGTTCGACCAGGATCACCTCGACGCCGCGGGTGCGGAAGCTGGCCGCGAGCTCGCAGCCGATGAAGCCTGCGCCGACCACGAGTGCGGTTGCGGCATCGGCCAATTCGGCGCGCAGGGCGGTGGCGTCGGCGTGGCCGCGCAGCACGTGCACGCCGCGCAGCTCCGGCAGGCCCGGCAGGCGGCGCGGGCGCAGGCCGGTCGCGATGATCAGCTGGTCGTAGTCGAGCGTGCTGCCGTCCGCGAGCTTCAGCTGCCGCGCCGCGGTGTCGACGCCGACGGCCTCGGTGCCGAGCCGCAGGTCGATCTGCTTCTCCGCGAAGAACTCCGGCGGACGCAGCGTGGTGTCGTCGGTTTCGCCGCGGACGAATTGCTTGGACAGCGGCGGCCGGTCGTAGGGCGGCCTGGACTCGTCGCCCAGCAGGATCAGCGGACCCGCATAGCCTGCGCGGCGCAGTTCCTCGGCGGTACGCAGGCCGGCGAGCCCGGCGCCGGCGATCACGATCGGCGCGGGGTCTGTTGGTGAAGGCGACACAGAGCTCACCCTAACGTTTGCTTGGTTCGGCGCCAGAGTGAGGCCGGTCACTCGGCGATCGCCGTGCAATCGTAGCCATACCGATATTGATCGGGCGGTCAATCAGGTCTATACCGAAAGGCAGGACACATTTCCTGAGCCCTAGGAGGCACATCATGTTCACCGAAAGTCGCGCACAAGATTTACTGGCCGTCGTGCTCGGCGTCTTCGCCGCGCTGTCACCGCTGTGGGTGGAAACCACCGACAAGGCGATGTGGTCACTGATCGTGCTCGGCGTCCTCATCGCGCTCACCGGTCTCGCCCAGATGTACCGGCCCGCCATGGGAGCCACCGCCGACTACGCGATGGGCCTGTTCGGTCTGCTGCTCTTCATTTCCCCGTGGGCCATGGACTTCACCGAATACCGGGGCGCATCCTGGACCGCATGGGTAGTCGGGGTAGTGACGGCGGTAGTCGCGGTAGCGGCACTGCCGGCGGTGTCGGGACGTCTGCACAACATGGCGCCGCACCACTGATGCAGATGCCGAAACCCGGTCGGCAACGGCCGGGAAAGGAACCGCGAGCCGGGCGTCGCCGTAGCGCGAAAGTGGACGGCGACGCCCGCCAGCTCATTCTCGACTCCGCCGAAAAGCTCTTCGCGGCACAGGGATTCGACGCCACCGCGACGGCGGCCATCGCTGGCGCCGCCGGTGTGCCGAAAGGTCTTGTCTTCTATTATTTTCCGACCAAGGATTCGATACTGTCGGCGCTGATGGCGGAGCGGGTGCCCGCGCAGCCGATCGAGGACATCGGCACCGTTGTCGCGCCAGGCGATCCGGCCGCCAGTCTCGTCGCGCTCGACGCCGCGCTCAACCTGCGCGATCACCATTCCTCCGTGCTGCGCGTCATCATGTGGCGCGAGGCCGATACCCATCCCGACGTGCGCCGCCAACTACGCCATCTGCGTGACCAATTGCTCGACGTCACCGCGCGGGTGTTGCAGGCGAGCGCGCCGAACCCGGTCCGTCCCGGCACCCTGAGCGCCTGCGCCGCCGCCTGGGTCTCCGCGATGTTCGCGATCGCGAGCACCGATCGGCTGCACGCCCTCGACGGCGTGCCCATCCCCACCGCCGAGGAACTGCTCAACGTCGCCCAGGTGGTCGCCGCCGGGATGACGCAACTCGGTTAGGGCCTTCCCCAGTTATCCACAGGGTGCGTGTTGTGCACACTCGCTGACGCGGGGCTGTTTTCGCGCTCGGTAGGCAGGCACGCTCGGGGCATGGACGCACCTCACCTGATCTCTCGGCGCCAGGCGCTCGCTTCGGGGCTGTCCGACCGGGAACTGCAGCGCCGCTGCGAGTCCGGACAATGGCGACGGATTCGACCTGGGCGCTATCTCGATGCGCCGGAACCGGACCCCACACCCGAAGGGCGACATGTGCTGCTCGCCGTCGCGACGTGCGATGCGATGTCCGTTGAACCCGTGCTGAGCCACTGTTCCGCGCTGGTATTCCACGGAATACCCACCTGGACTATCCCTTTGGACCGGGTGCACCTGACGCACAGTCGAACAAACGGTGGGCGAATCCACAAGCAACTCGTCGTCCATGCAGCGCACCTGGAACCGGACGAGATCACCATCGTCAACGACCTCCGAGTCACCACCCCGCCCAGGACCGTTTTGGACATCGCACGCTCCATGGATTTCGAGCAGGCGGTCGTCATCGGCGACAACGCACTGCACCTGGGGCTCACGACCACCAACGAACTGCGGGAACACCTGGAGCGGGCACGCCAGCGCAGAGGAGCCCGAAAAGCCGCGCACGCCATTGCATTCCTGGACGGCCGCAGCGAAAGCATCGGCGAGTCCCTGAGCCGAATAGCCATCCAACGAGGTGGGTTACCGGCACCCGAGTTGCAGGCGCGGGTCTTCACCGATGCGGAAATATGCGTCGGCCGAGTCGACTTCCTCTTCGCCGAACTCGGTGTGATCGGTGAATTCGACGGAGCGGTCGAGTGCCGGAGCGAATTGCGCGGCGTGCACCTGCCGGAACAGGTTGTCACGGCGGAGAAGAACCGCGAGGAACAGTTGCGCTCTCTCGGCTGGACGGTGGTCCGCTGGAGCTGGACCGACTTGGACGATCCCACCCGCCTGGCCAGAAAAGTCCACGCCGCCGCAGCAATCGCGGCTCGCACCCGCCGCTCCGGAAGATGGATCCCCAGTCCGAAGCCGTAAGCATCGACCACGCGGCCGATTTCACCGTCTTTCGGCTTTGGGCTAGTAGGCCTCGGGTTGACGGGAGAGAAATGGTTGTTGGCCCGTTGACGGGAGAGAAATGGTTGTTGCCCCATCGACGGGAGTGAAATGGTTGATCAACTTCATCGACGGGAGTCCAATGGTTGCAACACGCCGTGCGACACGCACCA
>NZ_BDAY01000041.1 GCF_001612685.1 Nocardia altamirensis NBRC 108246 | reverse complement strand
CGCAGCAGGCCAAGCCCGCGCCCCCGCCGCCGCCGACCGGACCGATGCTCGTGGTCCGCGCGCCCGAGCCGTCGCCGGAGTCGACGGGGGAGATCTCCGCGGTGATCCGGCTCAACGGGCCGACGGTGGTGTCCGCGACCGAAACCCAGTTCATGCCGCTGACCTCGGAGCACGAGGTGGTGCAGCCGTTGGCCCCGCCGCCGCGGTGGACGCCGGATCAGGCGTTGCCGCCGATGCGGCCGTTCCCCGACGCGCATCTGTACTCGGATCAAGAGTCGCAAGGCTATTCGGAGCAGCCGGAGGCACCGGCCTATCCTGCTCCGGCACCGTATTCGAATCAGCCTGGTGCGCAGGGGTACCCGGACGCGCAGGGGTACCCGCACGGCGCGCAGGCCTACTCGGAGCAGCCGGAAACCCAGGCCTACGCCGACCCGCAGGCTTACTCGGAACATCCAGGGGCGCAGGCGTACTCGAACGACCAGTCGTACGTCGACGGCCCGGCTTATTCAGACCCGCAGCAGTACGCGACGCGGCGCTTCCCGGATGGACCCGCGGCACCGCCGCAAGCCGACGACTATCCGCCCGATCACTCGGCCACTCAGGTCTATTCGGCCCCCGGTGGCTACTCGCCGCCGGACGCCTCGGCGAATCCGACCGAATTCCTCGGCCCCGCCGCGTATTCCGCGCAGGGCGGCCATGCGCGCGCCGATCATCCGCGGCAGAGCAACTACGCCAGCCAGCGCGACTATCAGGATCAGGGCTACGCGCAGGAGCAGGGTTACCAGGATCAGGGCTACGCGGACGACGACTACTACTACGACGACCCCGACGATCCGTACGCGCCGACCGCCGACCGGTCGAGCAAGACCCGCTCGATCGTGCTGCCGCTGCTCGCCGCGGTGGCGATGATCGTGGTGATCGGCGTGGTCGGCGCCATCGGCTGGCAGGTGTTCAGCTCGCGCAACGTCGCGCCGACGGCGGATCGCCAGTCCGCCGCGCCGCCGCTGCCCGCGAGCCCGCAGGCCGCGCCGCCGCCGGCCACTGCGTCCGCGTCGTCGACGACGCCGCCGGTCACCTCCACTCCGGGTAAGCCGAAGCCAGTCACCTTGCCCGCAGGCGCGAAGGCCTGCGGCCAGGGCGATGCGGTACCCGGTGCTTTCACCCAGTCCGCCACCGGCTCGGCCGCGACGAGTTGTGCGTTCGCCGAGGAAGTTCGGCGCGCGTACGCCGCGGTGAGCACGGCGGGTTCGCGGGAAACGCCGCGCTCGGTGGTGGCGACCAGTCCGGTCACCGGCCGGTCCTACACGATGAATTGCGCCAGCGAAGGGCAGCTCGTCACGTGCAGTGGCGGCGATAACGCGGTGGTTTATGTTTATTGATCGAATCCGTCCGGCTCGTGTCCGAAAAGCAATGGGCTGTGCGGCGTTAGCGGTATTTCTGGTGGCCGGGTGCGGCACCGGTACGGACAAGTCCGACGAGGAACAGACCAGCATCACCCAGGCCGCGTCGCACGCGGATCAAAAGGGCCTGTCCATCACCGTGCCGGGCACCCTGGCGGCGAGCGTGGTCGAGTTGCAGGCCGCTGCCCGTGGACATTTCGGCATGGCGATCATGCCGGTCGGCGGCGACCAGGCGATCACGTTCGGCGACTGGACCACCGGCCCGGCCTGGTCGACCATGAAGGTGCCGTTGACGATTGCCGCGCTGCGCCGCAATCCCGGCACCTCGACCTATGCCGCGCAGGCCGCGATCACCGCCTCTGACAATGTCGCCGCCGACACGCTCTGGCAATCGCTCGGCAGCAATCAAGAGGCCGCCCAGGCCGTGCAGGAGGTGCTGCGCGAGGGTGGCGACACCAAGACCACCGTGCCCGCCACCAGGGCGCGGCCCGAGCATTCGGCCTTCGGCCAGGCGGAGTGGTCACTGGCCGAACAGGTTCGGTTCGCCTCGCGGCTGCCGTGCCTGCCGCAGTCCGGGCCTGTCGTCAACCTGATGGAAGAGGTCCAGCCGAGCCAGCGCTGGGGGCTCGGGGTGTTCTCCGGCGCCGAATTCAAGGGTGGCTGGGGCCCGGACGCCTCCGGTAAGTACCTGGTTCGCCAGTTCGGGTTGCTCTCGACGCCGAACGGACAGATCGCGGTCGCCTTTGCCGCGCAGGCGGACTCCGGTGCGTTCTCCGAAGGCATGACACTGCTGGACAAGCTGGCCGGTGCTATTTCCCAGCACCTCGGCGAGCTCGCTGGCGGCAAGTGTCCGGCCTGATCCAGCACACTGGACCGGGTAACGACTACCCCTGAAATTCCCGACATATCGCATGTAGGTCGCCGGGCCTACCGCTGCGGTGTGCCGGGGTCGCGCACGTGAGGTGGAGGTATCGGGGTGAACGGACCGCCGACGAGGATCGGGACTCGATTCGGTCGCTACCAGCTGCGCTCGCTGCTGGGCCGGGGCGGTATGGGCGAGGTCTACGAGGCATACGACACGGAGAAGGACCGGGTGGTCGCGGTCAAGCTGTTGCCGACCCATCTGGCCAAAGATCCGATGTTCCAACAGCGGTTCCGCCACGAGTCGCAGGCGGCCGCTCGGCTGGCCGAGCCGCACGTCATCCCGATCCACGACTGGGGCGAGATCGACGGCGTGCTCTACATCGACATGCGGCTGGTGCGCGGGCACGACCTGCGCTCGGTGCTGCGCGGGGCCGGGCCGCTGAGCCCGCTGCGCGCCATCGGCATCATCGAGCAGATCGCCGCCGCGCTGGATGCCGCGCACGCCGAAGGGCTGGTGCACCGCGACGTCAAGCCCGCCAACATCCTGGTCACCGCGTCGGATTTCGCGTACTTGGCCGACTTCGGCATCGCCAGGTCGACCAGGGACACCGAGGTGACCGGCACCGGTGCCGCCGCCGTCGGTTCCTACAGCTACATCGCGCCGGAACGGTTCGAGCACGGCCCGGTCACCGGCACCGCGGACGTCTATTCGCTAGCCTGCGTCCTCTACGAATGCCTCACCGGCATGCAACCTTTCCCGGCCAACGCGATGAGTGTGCTGATCCACTCGCATCTTTCGATGCCGCCGCCGCGACCGAGCGCCAAGCGCGCAGGCGTGCCCGCCGCGCTGGACGAGGTGGTCGTGCGCGGCATGGCGAAGGAACCCACCGCGCGTTACGCGACCGCGGGCGGGCTCGCCTCGGCCGCGCGTTCGGCCCTCACCGGGCGCGCCGTCGTCGCGGTGACCGAGTTGCCGACCGATCAGATGATGCGGCCGAAAGCGCCGCCCACCATTGTGTTTCCGGCGCTCGGGCCGGATCGGCTCAGCCCGAATGCGCTCCCGACCGACGCGGTGCCTCGGCAATCGAAGTCGGAACCGGTGCGGCGGGAGCCCCATCGGGTCGGTGCCGACGCGATGGTGACCGGGCAGGTCGGGTCGGGTCCGAGTGTTGGCGGCAGCAGCCATCCCGGCCCCGTCCGCGAGACCACCGGTGGCGGCGTGCGCGAGGAATCGCACCCCGGTGCCGTCCCACCACGCGGCAGCGGCCGAGTCCTGCCGCCGGGGGAGTCGAGCCGCGCCGTGGACGAGCAGGCCGATGGGCGCAAAACCACTCAGCGCGAGTCTGCTCCCGCGGCGCCCGCGACCGCGTCAGCTCGTCCCAAACGACAGGGCAGGCGATTTCTGATGGCCGGTGCCGTCGTCCTGGTCGCGCTCGCGGCGGGTGTCGGGTGGACGATGCGGGATCAACTGCGTGATCAATTCAGCAGCAGCGGCCCCGCCCCGACGACGCTTGCACCGGTGCCGCCCAACGCGGTCGGATGCGAGATCAAATACCCACCGGTCGGTCGCTTCGTGTACTCCGCGATCGGCAACTCAGCCACCACATGTGGGTTCGCCGAGGAGGTCCGAAAGTCCTACGGCCAAGAACCCGAAGCCGACGGCACCCGCAAGGTCGACGCCGTCAGTCCGAGAACACAGCAGACCTACACCTTGGACTGCACCACCCGCGACGGTCTCGTCACCTGCCACGGCGGAGAGAACGCGCTGGTCTACATCTATTGAGCCATCGAGTTCACCCGGGCTTTCCGGGGGTGGGACTGCCGCGCGATGTCCGAAAGGGCAAGATAGCGGCCATGCGCATCGGAGTGTTGACCGGAGGCGGCGACTGCCCAGGGCTGAACGCGGTGATCCGTGCCGTCGTTCGCACCGCGAACGGCCGCTACGGCGACGCGATCGTCGGATTCGAGGACGGTTGGCGTGGTCTGTTGGAGGATCGCAAGATTCAGATCCACAACGACGACCGCACCGACCGGCTGCTCACCAAGGGCGGCACCATCCTCGGCACCGCACGCACCAATCCCGATGTGCTGCGCGCCGGACTCGGCCGGATCAAACGGACGCTGGACGACAACGGCATCGACGCGCTGATCCCGATCGGCGGCGAGGGCACGCTCACCGCGGCCAGCTGGCTGTCCGACGAAGGGGTTCCGGTCGTCGGCGTGCCGAAGACCATCGACAACGACATCGACTGCACCGACGTCACTTTCGGCCATGACACGGCGCTGAGCATCGCCAGCGAGGCGATCGACCGGCTGCACACCACCGCGGAATCGCATCAGCGCGTCATGCTGGTCGAGGTGATGGGCCGCCACGCAGGCTGGATCGCGGTGAACGCGGGCATGGCGGCGGGTGCGCACCTCACCCTGGTGCCCGAGGTGCCCTTCGACGTGGACGCGGTGTGCGCGTTGATCAAGCGCCGCTTCCAACGCGGCGACAAGCATTTCATCTGCGTAGTCGCCGAAGGTTCCCATCCCGCACCGGATTCCGGCTTCGCGCTGCGCGAAGGCGGCATCGACGAATTCGGCCACGAGCGCTTCACCGGCGTCGCCCAGCAACTCGGCGCCGAGATCGAACGCCGGATCGGCAAGGAGGTCCGCACCACGGTCCTCGGCCACGTCCAACGCGGCGGCAGCCCAACCCCTTACGACCGCGTCCTCGCCACCCGCTTCGGTCTGCACGCCGCCGAGGCGGTGCACGCAGGCCAGTTCGGCCAGATGGTCGCCTTGCACGGCGCCGCCATCAACCTCGTCCCGCTGTCCGAGGCCACCAAACAACTCAAGCGGGTCCCCGACGAGCGCTACCGCGAGGCAGAAGCCTTCTTCGGCTAGCCATCGGCTCGGAGAGGAAATCCGCACCGAGCCGGTACGTCTCGTTGACCAGACAGGTGTCCAATTGGTCGGCGGTACTGTTGATCTCATGCGCAGTCATCGGGTCGGAGCGCTGGCGTTGTTCGTCATCGCCGTGCTTGTCGCAGGATGCTCGTCGGATTCGAACCCGCCCGAGCCGACGACCGGGGATTGGCATGGGACGCTGGAGATTCCCGGGGAGCCACTCGAGATCGGGGTGACCTTCTCCGGCCAGGATGCGGGCACCATCGACATACCGTTGCAAGGGGTGAACGCGGCCCCGTTGAAGGACGTGCAGTCCAGCCGCAACGGGGTGTCCTTCGGGATTCCCGACGTGCCGGGTGCGGCGAAGTTCGACGGCCGCTACGACCAAGCCAGCGACCGGATCGCCGGCGACTTCGTCCAGAGCGGACAGACTTTCAAGGTCACGTTGCAGCGCGGCAAGGTCACCCCGCTGAACCGTCCGCAGGAACCGAAACCGCCGTTCCCGTACCAGTCCGAGGATGTCACCTACCGCAGCGGTGACCTCACCATCGCGGGCACGCTGACCAAACCCAGTGGCACCGGCCGCTTCCCCGCCGTGCTGCTGATCACCGGAAGCGGCCCGCAGAACCGCGACGAGGAACTGTTCGGCCACAAGCCTTTTCTGCTGATCGCGGACACGTTGACGCGGGCGGGTTACGCCGTGCTGCGCACCGACGACCGCGGCGTCGGCGGCACCGGCGGCAAGCTGGACGACGCGAACTACACCGACCTGGCCAACGACGCGGCGGCAGGCGTCGGCTTCCTGCGTGGTCGCCAGGATGTCGACCCGGCCCGGGTCGGCCTGTTCGGCCACAGCGAAGGCGGTTACCTTGCGCCACTGGTGGCTTCGCGGCCGGACAGCGGCGTCGCCTTCGCGATACTGATGGCAGGCCCTGGCGTGTCCGGCGCCGAGGTGATCGTCGAGCAGACCCGCGTGATCCTCACCGCGAACGGCGCACCTCCCGAAGAGGTGGAGAAACAGGTGCGTGACGCCGCCGAACTGTCGGCCCTGTTGACGGCGGGCGACCTGGCGGGTGCGAAGGTGTTGGCGCGCAAAGCGAACGAAGCCTTGCCGCCCGATGAGCGCAAACCGGACGCCGAAGTCGACGCGACGATCACGCCGTATCTCGCCGCGCTCACCGCCTACGATCCGGCGCCCGCGCTGTCGGCGCTGCGCATTCCGGTGCTCGCGTTCTTCGGCGGCAAGGACCTCCAGGTGCCGCCCGCGCAGAGCGAACAGCCGATGCGCGACCACCTCGCCGCCGACCCCGACGCCACCGTCCACGTCATCCCCGGCGTCAACCATTTGATGCAGCCCACCGACACCGGCAAGCCCGACGAATACGCCACCATCGAGACGACCATTTCCCCTGAGGTGCTCAGCTACGTCACGGGCTGGTTGGTCGCGCACATCCCGCCGAAGTAGGTGCTGACGCCCACTGCGGCGCCGATCGATGGCTTACATAGACTGTGCAGCATGAGTGCACCCACAGTCGACTTGATGGATTACTCCGATGTCATCGCCCGGTTCGAGCCGGTGCTCGGCATGGAGGTTCACGTCGAACTGTCCACCACAACCAAGATGTTCTGTGGCTGCCCGACCGAGTTCGGCGCGGACGCGAACACCCAGGTGTGCCCGGTGTGCCTCGGTCTGCCCGGCTCGCTGCCGGTGGTGAACGAGAAGGCCGTGGAATCGGCGATCCGCATCGGGCTCGCGCTGAACTGTTCGATCACCCCGTGGGGACGGTTCGCCCGCAAGAACTACTTCTACCCCGATCAGCCGAAGAACTACCAGATCAGCCAGTACGACGAGCCGATCGCCACCAACGGTCACCTCGATGTGCTGCTCGACGACGGCAGCACCTTCCGGGTGGAGATCGAGCGCGCGCACATGGAAGAGGACACCGGCAAGTCCACCCACGTCGGCGGCGCGACCGGTCGCATCCACGGTGCAAGCCATTCGCTGCTCGACTACAACCGCGCGGGCGTTCCGCTGGTCGAGATCGTCACCAAGCCGATCACCGGCGCGGGGGAGCGCGCGCCCGAGGTGGCCCGCGCGTACGTGACCGCGCTGCGTGAGGTGCTGCGGTCGCTCGACGTTTCCGACGTCAAGATGGAGCAGGGCTCGCTGCGCTGCGACGCCAACGTGTCGCTGATGCCGATCGGCGCCAAGGAGTTCGGGACGCGCACCGAGACCAAGAACGTCAACTCGCTCAAGAGCGTCGAGGTCGCCGTCCGGTTCGAGATGCGCCGCCAGGCCGCGGTGCTCGCCGACGGCGGCACCATCGTGCAGGAGACCCGCCACTTCCACGAGTCCGACGGCAGCACCTCGTCGGGCCGCATCAAGGAGACCTCCGAGGACTACCGCTACTTCCCCGAGCCCGATCTGGAACCCGTTGCGCCCGCGGCGGAATGGGTCGAGGAGCTGCGCGGCACCATTCCGGAGTACCCGTGGCTGCGCCGGGCCCGCATCCAGTCCGACTGGGGCCTGTCCGACGAGGTGATGCGCGACCTCGTCAACGCGGGCGCGCTCGATCTCATCATCGCGACCGTCGACGCGGGCGCCCCGGCCAACGAGGCGCGCTCCTGGTGGGTCGCCTTCCTCACCGAAAAGGCCAAGGAGCGCGAGGTTTCGCTGGCGGAGCTGCCGATCACGCCCGCTCAGGTGGCCGAGGTGATCAACCTGGTCGAGGCGAAGACGGTCAACAACAAGGTCGCCAAGCAGGTCGTCGAATTCGTGCTGGCAGGCGAGGGCAGCCCCGCCGCGATCGTCGAGGCCAAGGGCCTCGGCATGGTCAGCGACGACAGCGCCCTGCAGGCCGAAGTCGAAAAGGCGCTTGCGGCCAACCCCGACATCGCGGAGAAGATCCGCTCCGGCAAGGTGCAGGCCGCAGGCAAGATCGTCGGCGACGTCATGAAGGCAACCCGCGGGCAGGCCGACGCCGCCCGGGTCCGCGAACTGGTCATCGCCGCCTGCAGCTGAATTAGCCCTGCCGAGTAGCAGATTCGGTAGTCGCTAGGCACAGCAAAAGGGCCGACTCCGTGGAGTCGGCCCTTTGTGCGCGGCCTAGTCGGGGCCGCCGCCACCTGCCTGCGGCGGCGGGATGCGCACCACGCGATCGTCATTGGGTCCCGGCTGGCCGTCGGTCTTGTTGACGGTGGCCACCCAGATGCTGCCGTCCGGGCCTGCCGTCGCGCCGCCGAGCTGACCGTATTTGTCCTGCGCGGTCAGGGTCGGAGCCGAGGTGACGGCGTGCGTCTTCTCGTCGGCCGCGGCGATGGCCAGTGCCTTGGTTCTGGTCAAGGCGATCGCGACGCCGTCGGTCGCGGCGGCACAGCCCGCGACGCCCGGTCGATCGGGCCAGGTCCACGCGGTGGTCACCGAGCCGTCGCTGCCGAGGCGCTGCAGCCGATCCTCGACCGGGGTGCGGTCGGTGATCCAGATGCTGTCCCTGCTGTCCCGGCAGACATCACCGGCGATGCCGATGCCGGAGACGGCGACCTCCGCGGTCGCGCCCGGTGACGGGGAATTCACCCGCAGCAGCTTGCCCGCCAGCGAGGAGGCCGAGCTCGCGGCGCCTGGATCGCCTGCGTCGCCGGTGAGCACCAGCATCTGGTCGGCGGTGGCGAAGTCGATGGCGCCGTGATTTCCGGTGGGACCCTTCGGGATTCCGGTCAGAATCGCCTTCGGCGGGCCGCCCTGCGCGATCCGGACCACCCGGTTGTCGCTCGGCGTGGTGATGTAGGCGTACATCAGCCCGTCCTCGCGGAAGGTCGGCGAGAGCGCGATGTCGCTGAGTCCACCGTCGCCGGAACCGTCGACATCGATCCTGGTGATCTCGACGGGCGGCATTTCGGGCACCACCTTCATGATCCGTCCGGTGCGCCGCTCGGCGACCAGCGCGCCGTCGCCGACCGCGACCAGCCCGCCGGTCGTGTCCAGGCACGTCGCCACCACCGCCGGGTCGGGGTCGATGCACGGCCCGCTCGGTCTGGTCGTCGACGTCGGCGATTGGGACGGTTTCTTCGGGTCGATGTTCGCCCCACGCAGCGTCGGTTCCGGCGTGAACGGGCTCGACGCGGAATCGTCGAACCGCGCGCACCCACCGACCAGCACGGACCCGAGCAGCACGCTCGCAGCAACGCGACCAACGACAACCAACCTCATAGCACAGACGTTACGGAAATAGCTTCGCGTCCGCCCGTCCCGGGGGGCGCTAGTCGCCCGCTCGGCAAAATCCGGCGGCCCCACGCCGCAAGGTTTGCGGCCCGTTGGGGGGCCGCGCAGCATAGGGTATTGGCCGTGACCGAGAAGCCGAAAGACACAACCGAACCCTCGGCGGCGCAACGTTCGACGCCGACCATGGCCGAGCAGTCGGCGGTGTCGTCCACCGGTCGAGGTGTGAGCGAGCGTAGCGAGCGAACCGACAACACAGCGTCCACTGGTCGCGGCGCAGCCGAGCGCCAGCGAGGCGCAGCCGTGAGTAGCCCGTTCGATTCGCCGACCGAGCAGTTCCCCCGGCTCGGCAAGGACGTGCCGCGCACGGATGATGAACTCGGCCTCGATCCGGGGCCCGATGTGCCGTCCGTCGGCGCGGACACCCCGACGTATGCCTACGCCAGCATCCCGCCCGCCGCGAACGCGCCGAGCGATACCGGCCGGTTGCGCCGCCGCAACGGCGAGAGTCGGCGCGGCACACTGGATCTGGGTCTGTTCCTGCTGCGGCTGATCGTCGGCGGCACCTTCATCTACCACGGCCTGCAGAAGCTGACCGGCTGGTTCCACGGCCCCGGCCTCGACGGCACCCGCGACATGATGGACAACGGCGGCTGGGATCACCCCACCCTGTCGGCCATCCTGGTCACCGTCGGCGAACTCGGCGGCGGTGCCTTACTGGTCCTCGGCCTGGCCACGCCGTTGGCCGCCGGCGCGGTTCTCGCGGTCATCCTGGACGCGTGGGCATGGAAGCAGGGCATGATCCCCGGTTTCCAATACAACGCGGGCGTGAAGTCCGGCGTCGAGCTCGACAGCATCCTGGCCGGGGCCGCCGCCGTCATCATTCTCACCGGCCCTGGTCGTTTGGCGTTCGACCGCAACCGCGGCTGGGCGACTCGCCCGTTCGCCGGTTCGTTCGTCGTCCTGCTGCTTGCCGTAGCGGCGGCCGTCGGCGCCTACTGGTACCTGCACGGCGGCAACCCCTTTACGGGCATCGGCCCGTTCGACTAAACCTCAGTCCGAACCACGGCGCCTCTCGAATATCGAGGGGCGCCGTTCGTCTGTCGATCCCGGAACCAACAGCGCCGCAATCTCATCGGACGTTCGACGAGTGGCACCTCGCGGCCGTGTAGTTGAGGAGGGTTGGGCGACAACGACAACGGCGCCTCTCCTGGGAGAGGCGCCGTCGGTCAGATCAGGTCAGCGTGGTTTACGGCACGTGCCGGACTGCGCCCTTGTCGGCGGAGGTGGCAAGTGCGGCGTAGGCACGCAGCGCCGTGGTGACGGGCCGCTCACGGTTGACCGGCTGCCACGGGCGTTCGGCCGCTTCCATTTTGGCGCGGCGTTCGGCGAGGACCGCGTCGTCGACCAGCACCTCGAGCGCACGGGTGCTGACGTCGATGCGGATCTGATCACCGTTCTCGATCAGTCCGATGGTGCCGCCGCTGGCCGCCTCGGGCGAGATGTGGCCGATGGACAGGCCGGAGGTGCCGCCGGAGAAGCGACCGTCGGTGATCAGCGCGCACTGTTTTCCGAGGCCCGCGCCCTTCAGGAATGCGGTGGGGTGCAACATTTCCTGCATGCCTGGCCCACCCGCCGGGCCCTCGTAGCGGACGACGAGCACGTCGCCGGGCTTGATCTGCTTGTTGAGGATCGCCGACACGGCCTCCTCCTGCGATTCCACGACGAGCGCAGGCCCCTGGAAGGTGAACAGCTCCTCGTCGATGCCCGCCGTCTTGAGCACGGCGCCGTCGGGAGCGATGTTGCCGCGCAACACGACAAGCCCGCCCTCCGCGGTGTACGCGTGCTCGATATCGCGGATGCAGCCGCCCTCCGCGTCGGTGTCGAGCGAGGACCAGCGGTTCTCGGTGGAGAACGGCTCGACCGTGCGCACCCCGCCCGGCGCGGCGTGGAACAGCTCGATGGCTTCCTCGGAGGCCTTGCCGGAGCGGATATCCCAGGTGTCGAGCCACTCGTCGAAGCTGCGCGTGTGCACGGTGCTCACGTCGGTCTCCAGCAGACCGCCACGGCGCAGCTCGCCGAGGATGGCGGGGATGCCACCGGCCCGGTGCACGTCCTCCATGTGGTAATCGGAGTTCGGCGACACCTTCGACAGCGTCGGCACCCGGCGGCTGGTCTCCTCGATCGTGTGCAGATCGAAGTCGACCTCGCCCTCCTGCGCGGCGGCCAGGGTGTGCAGCACGGTGTTGGTCGAGCCGCCCATCGCGACGTCGAGCGCCATCGCGTTGCGGAAAGCCTTGGCGTTGGCGACATTCCGCGGCAGCACCGATGCATCGTCGTCGCGGTACCAGCGGTTGGCGATGTCGACGACCACGGTGCCTGCCCGCTCGAACAGCGCGCGCCGCGCCGCATGGGTGGCCAGCGTGGAACCGTTGCCTGGCAGGGCAAGTCCGAGCGCCTCGGTGAGGCAGTTCATCGAGTTCGCGGTGAACATGCCAGAACACGAACCGCACGTCGGGCAGGCGGATCGCTCGACCTCACTCAGACCCTCTTCGGAGACAGCCTGATTCGCGCTCGCCGAGATGGCGGTGATCAGGTCGGTCGGCGCCTGCGCGACACCGCCGACCACAACGGCCTTGCCTGCCTCCATCGGACCGCCGGACACGAACACCGTCGGGATGTTCAGTCGCATAGCGGCATTCAGCATGCCCGGGGTGATCTTGTCGCAGTTGGAGATGCACACCAGCGCGTCGGCGGTGTGCGCGTTCACCATGTATTCGACGGAGTCGGCGATGATCTCGCGCGACGGCAGCGAGTAGAGCATGCCGCCGTGGCCCATCGCGATGCCGTCGTCGACGGCGATGGTGTGGAATTCCCGTGGTACGCCGCCCGCGGCGCGCACCGCCTCGGCAACGATGTCGCCGACGTTCTTCAAGTGCACGTGGCCGGGCACGAACTGGGTGTAGGAGTTCGAGATGGCGACGATCGGCTTGCCGAAGTCGGAGTCCGTCATGCCGGTGGCGCGCCAGAGTGCGCGGGCGCCTGCGGCATTGCGGCCGATGGTGGTGGTGCGTGAACGAAGCGGTGGCATTGATGGTCCTAAGTCTGGTCGCGGGGGGCTGAGGTGCGACTGTCAGTCCGTGGTGCTCGGGTGTCGCCGCGAGTGGTGGTCGTCGACGCAGACGGTGTCGCCGGAGGTGCCGGACCGTCGGGCCCGCGGGGGAGCGCATCGGATTCGGTTGTCCGACACGTCACCGCATGAGCCGACAACATCCTACCGTCGGCAATTGTTCCGTTTGCTGGCGCGTGCGCTACTCCGCGCTGCCCTTTTCGCCGTTGTCCGCGGTATCGGTGGCACCGTCGTCGGTCGCCTCGCGCTGTTGTGCGGTGTCTTGGGCCGCAGTCTCGTCCTTCTTGGCGCTCGCCGGTTTGTCCTGTGCGGGCACCGCATACGGATCCGGAATGCGCCCGTGCGACGCCGCCGCTAAATCGCGCACCCGGTCATAACTCACCGCCGGCAATTTCACCTCGGTCCCGTCGATCAGATCGGCGCGCACGTATCCACGCTTCGGGATACGGACCCCCTTCAACTGAGACCAGTCCAGATGCCGCGACCCGAACATCGTCCGCAAATCCAATCCGCTCTCGGAGACCGTCGTCTGCGTCCGCCACACCCACACACCGACCAGTACGGGAATCAGCAGCAACCACCACAGCCCGGCGGGCCAGCCGACGAACGCGAAGAACACGCACATCAGAAGGACGAACACGCCTAGGAAGGCCAGGCGTGGGATGCGGATCACACGGGGGGCCGACACGCTACCCGTGTCCGATCCCGCGGTGGCGGTATGGGACGATTTAGCCGGTGGCACGGACTGATGCGGTGATGACACACCACCATCCTCGCATCCTGGTGAACGGACACAAGCAACCGCACTGTCCCACATAATGGGACGCCACGAGTCAGCTGTTTGACTCATCGGTTCACGCCCGCTTAACGTCATGCGCGTGAATCGAAACGAGCTTCTCGTAATCGGCCGGCGCGTCCAGCGTTGAGCCTGACTATCTGAGTCGAATACGTCAGCTCGCGTTGCGACGCGCCACCCTCGAACAGCCATGGCTGTCGGGGGCTTTTTTGTGTTCGGACGAAATGTCCGGCATGGCACGTCGCAAGGACACCGCATGCCAGACACAAATCCGGGGTCAGAACGACAAGCAGTGAGGAACAAGACGGTGAGTGCACCTACCGCACGGCCCGGGCCATCGGCCCGTAGGCCAGCGCCCTCGGCGAATCAGCCGAGCACGCAGGCCGGCAGTTCGACGACAGCGGCCAACCGCCGCCAGGTCCCGCCCGAGCGGGTCACCGGCGCGCAGTCGGTCGTCCGTTCGCTCGAAGAGCTCGGCGTCGACACGGTATTCGGCATTCCCGGCGGCGCGATTCTCCCGGTCTACGACCCGCTGTTCGACTCGACCAAGGTCCGCCACGTGCTGGTCCGCCACGAGCAGGGCGCCGGTCACGCGGCGACCGGCTATGCCCAGGCCACCGGCAAGGTCGGCGTCTGCATGGCGACCTCGGGGCCGGGCGCGACCAACCTGGTGACCCCGATCGCGGACGCGCAGATGGACTCGGTGCCGATCGTCGCGATCACCGGCCAGGTCGGCCGCGGCCTGATCGGCACGGACGCCTTCCAGGAAGCCGACATCTCCGGCATCACCATGCCGATCACCAAGCACAACTTCCTCATCACCGAGGGCATCGACATCCCGCGCATCATCGCCGAGGCCTTCTACCTGGCCGCCAGCGGTCGCCCCGGCGCCGTGCTCGTCGACATCCCGAAGGACGTGCTGCAGATGCAGACGACCTTCAGCTGGCCGCCGGAGATGCGGCTGCCCGGCTACCGTCCGGTGACCAAGCCGCACGGCAAGCAGGTGCGTGAAGCAGCGCGGATGATCTTGGAGAGCAAGTCGCCGGTGCTCTATGTCGGCGGCGGCGTGATCAAGGCCGACGCCTCGCCCGAGCTGCTCGAACTGGCCGAGCTGACCGGCATCCCCGTCGTCACCACGCTGATGGCGCGCGGTGCGTTCCCGGACAGTCACCAGCTCAACATGGGCATGCCAGGCATGCACGGCACCGTCGGAGCCGTTGCGGCACTGCAGCGTTCGGACCTGCTGATCACCCTCGGCGCCCGCTTCGACGACCGGGTCACCGGCCAGCTCGACTCGTTCGCACCCGACGCCAGGGTGATCCACGCCGATATCGACCCGGCCGAGATCGGCAAGAACCGGCACGCGGACGTCCCGATCGTCGGCGACTGCCGCGAGGTCATCATCGAGCTGATCGAGACGCTGAAGGCCGACCCGGCCATCAAGTCGCCGCTGCTCGACCTCACCGAATGGTGGAAGTACCTGGACGGTGTCCGCAAGAGCTATCCGCTCGGCTGGACCGCGCCCAAGGACGGTTCGCTCTCGCCCGAGTTCGTCATCGAGGCGCTCGGCCGGCTGGCCGGACCCGACGCGATCTACTGTGCCGGCGTCGGCCAGCACCAGATGTGGGCCGCGCAGTTCATCAAGTACGAAAAGCCGCGCACCTGGCTGAATTCCGGCGGCCTCGGCACCATGGGCTACGCCGTCCCCGCCGCGATGGGCGCCAAGATGGGTGCGCCGGACAAAGAGGTGTGGGCGGTCGACGGTGACGGCTGCTTCCAGATGACCAACCAGGAACTGGCCACCTGTGCCGTCGAAGGCGTGCCGATCAAGGTCGCGCTGATCAACAACGGCAACCTCGGCATGGTCCGCCAGTGGCAGACCCTGTTCTACGAGGAGCGCTACTCCAACACCGATCTCGGCACGCACACCCTGCGCATCCCCGACTTCGTGAAGCTCGCGGAAGCCCTTGGCTGCCACGGCATCCGGGTCGAGCGCGAGGAGGACGTGGAGGCCGCGATCCGCGAGGCGCAGTCCATCGACAACCGTCCCGTGGTGATCGACTTCATCGTCGGCAAGGACGCTCAGGTGTGGCCGATGGTCGCCGCGGGCACCAGCAACGACGAGATCATGGCCGCCCACGGCATCCGCCCGCTGTTCGACGACGACGAGGCGGCTTCCGAGCCCGCGGTCATCCACGAGGCGATGGTGCACGACAAGAGCAAGGGGTCCGACCAGTGAGCACAACCCACACCCTGAGTGTGCTTGTCGAGGACAAGCCGGGCGTGCTGGCACGGGTCGCGGCGCTGTTCTCCCGCCGCGGCTTCAACATCGAATCGCTCGCGGTCGGCGGCACCGAGATCCCCGAGATCTCCCGGATGACCATCGTCGTCACCGTCGAGGACCTGCCGCTCGAGCAGGTCACCAAGCAGCTCAACAAGCTGATCAACGTCATCAAGATCGTCGAGCAGGACTCCGACACCTCGGTGGCCCGCGAACTGATCCTGGTCAAGGTCCGCGCCGACGCCAGCGTGCGGACCCAGGTGATCGAGGCGGTTACGCTCTTCCGGGCGAAAGTGATCGACGTCTCCCCGGACGCGCTCACCGTCGAGGCGACCGGAACCCGGTCCAAGCTCGACGCGCTGCTGCGCATGCTGGAACCGTACGGAATCCGGGAGATCGTGCAGTCCGGTGTCGTCGCGGTCGGCCGCGGGCCCAAGTCGATCACGGCGACTCGCTGAATCGCGTAATCGCTTCCAACTAAACAACTTTGACCTAAGCACAGTATCCAGAAGGGAACCAACCAGTGGCAGTCGAGATGTTCTATGACGACGACGCCGACCTGTCGATCATCCAGGGCCGCAAGGTCGCGGTGATCGGCTACGGCAGCCAGGGCCACGCGCACTCGCTGAGCCTGCGCGACTCCGGCGTCGAGGTCAGGGTCGGCCTCGCTGAGGGTTCGAAGTCGCGGCCGAAGGCAGAAGAGGCGGGCCTGACCGTCGGTACGCCCGCCGAGGTTTCGGCGTGGGCCGACGTGATCATGGTGCTCGCGCCCGACACCGCGCAGGCGTCGATCTTCACCAACGACATCGAGCCCAACCTGAAGGACGGCGACGCGCTGTTCTTCGGCCACGGCCTCAACATCCACTTCGGTCTGATCAAGGCGCCCGCCTTCATCACCGTCGCGATGGTCGCGCCGAAGGGCCCCGGCCACCTGGTGCGCCGTCAGTTCGTCGACGGCAAGGGTGTTCCCGCCCTGATCGCCGTCGACCAGGACCCGAAGGGTGAGGGCCAGGCGCTGGCGCTGTCCTACGCCAAGGCGATCGGTGGCGCGCGGGCAGGCGTCATCAAGACCACCTTCAAGGAAGAGACCGAGACCGACCTGTTCGGCGAGCAGGCCGTGCTCTGTGGTGGCACCGAAGAGCTGGTCAAGACCGGTTTCGAGGTCATGGTCGAGGCAGGCTACGCGCCCGAGATGGCGTACTTCGAGGTGCTGCACGAGCTCAAGCTCATCGTCGACCTGATGTACGAGGGTGGCATCGCCCGGATGAACTACTCGGTCTCCGACACCGCCGAATTCGGTGGCTACCTGTCGGGCCCGCGGGTCATCGACGCCGACACCAAGAAGCGCATGCAGGACATCCTCAAGGACATCCAGGACGGCTCCTTCGTCAAGCGCCTCGTCGCCAACGTCGAAGGCGGCAACAAGGAGCTCGAGGCCCTGCGCAAGGCCAACGCCGAGCACCCCATCGAGGTCACCGGCGCCAAGCTCCGCGGCCTGATGAGCTGGGTCGACCGCCCCATCACCGAAACTGCCTGAGTTTCATACAGACTGCGGCCCGGCACCTTTCGGTGCCGGGCCGCAGTCGTGCCGGAGTAGCCCGACACCTGGAAAGTGCCGGGCCGTCAGGTTTTAGCTGCTGCCGAACAGCCCACTCGGCCGGTCGTGGCGGAACCGCCAGAACGGGTCGTCGTAGCGGCGATCGAACGAGTCGTCGTCGCAGTACCAGTCCCGGAACAAGAAGTCGTCGCAGTCGCGATCGTGGTTCGGGCGGTGGTGATTCGGCCGGTCATGGTTCGGCCGGTCGCGGTTGCGGCGGTCGTGGTTCGGCCGGTCGCTGACATCGGTGACGCCAGGAATGCCGAGGTTCGTGTCCGCCGAGGCGGGAATGGCCAACGCCGTCAAGGGCATAACGACGATCGCACCCGCGACGGCCGCTCGGGCCAGCACGCGGCGTGCAGTCGTGGACTTGGGTGTGGAGAACAACATGGATCCTTTCACTCTGCGGTGAACAGTTCGTTCACCATCCCCCGCTGCGGTCCGCTCACGGTGTGGCGCACAGCGATCGCCTGCGACACCCGCGAACAGGTCGGGATCGTTCGTGTCGCCGCCGCCTCGCGAAGCGCCCCCGGCAAACCCTGCGGAGCACGACCACACGGCTCCACCCTCGCGCATTTCGCCCGAAACGTCACGGGCGCTATCCCCACCGCCGAAAATTTCACTCTCGGGTACTAGGGGTACACCCCGAGCCGTGACGAGTGGCACACCACGGAGAGGTCTTCTCGCACTTTGCCGCAGCCAGGTGCCACTCGTGGTCAGGCAGGTTTTTGTGCGCCCTCGCGCGTGCGTTTGCGGTCGTGCCAGTCCACTACGAGGGGTGCGCCGACGCCGTGGAGGACGACGCTGCCGACGACGACGACCAGGGTGGTGCCGATGACGAGGTAGGCGTCATTTTCCTGCTGAAGTTTGTTGAATGCGATGAGCGCGAACACGATCGACGCCACGCCGCGCGGACCGAACAAACCGAGTAGCAGCCGTTCGTGCCGCGTGAAGTTCGAGCCGAGCATCGAGATCGCCACCGGAATGCTGCGAACCAGCGTCAGTGCGAGCAGCCCATACAGCAGGACCTGCCAGCTGAGCCACGACAAGCTCGCCGCAGCGACATTGCCGACCGCGAACCACATGGCCAGGCTGCAGAATTCGGTGACGTCCTCGGTCAGTTCCAGCGGCTCACCGGGAACCTCCCGCCGCATTTCGCGGTAGGCGACGCCGGCGAGGAACGCCGCGACGAAACCGTTGCCGTCGAGCCAGACCGCAAGACTGAAGGTCAGTACCGGTACTGCCAGCGTTCCGATGCGGACGGCGCGACCGTCCGTCCACCCCTTGCTGACCGCCAGGTACATGAAGTATCCGGCGGCCGCGCCGATCGGTACGCCGACGAGCACCGATTTCAACACGGCAGGCACCGCCTGCCCGAGCGCATGCATGGCCTGATCCGAGCGTGCGCTGGTCTCCGCGGCCGCCAACGCGAACAGGAAGATCGGTGCCACCAGCCCGTCGTTGAACCCGCTTTCCACATTGAGCGCATGCCGAACCCGTTCGGGCACACGGGGATCCCGGACCAGCGTCTGGGTGGGCACCAGATCGATCGGCACTACGATGCAGGCGATCACCAGGATCAACGGCCACGGACTGCCCGGCAGCAGCACGCCGCCGAGCAGCACCGCCGCAACCAAACTCAACGGGAAGGCGAGGAACAACAGCCGCATGACGCCGGTCTTGCGCTCGGCCAAGCCATTCCGGACCTCGGTGGCGTCGCTGAACAGGAACAGAGCGAGCAAGAACTCGACGATCCGCAGCGCCGCATCGGTGTTGATCGCCGCGGCCAGCCAGTGATCGCTGGTCCAGCCGATCAGCATGCCGACCACCACCATCGCGAGCGGTGCGGTCACCTTCCAGCGGACCATCGACTTCGACAGGCACGACCACACCAGGATGACGGTCATGGTCGCGGCGATCGCGATAAGCATGAGTGGTCCGATCCCTCAGGGGCGCAAGATGAGTCGGATCGGATCGCCCTCCTTGCGGACGAGTCTGTCGACCACCTCGGCCGCCTCGGCCAACGGGAACGTCCCGCTGATCGAGCGCGAAAGGTCGAGGCGGCCACCCTCGGTCAGCCGCACCAGCTCGGGGACGTGCGTGACTTCGGAACCGTAGTGGCCGCGAATCTGTTGCTGGGCAACCACGAACGGCGCGCTCTGCGTGACGGTCAGCGGTGCGTTGACGATGCCGACGAGAACCAGCCTGCCCTGGTAGGCCAGCACGCGGACCACTTGCTCGCGTACGGCAGGCACACCGGCGAAGTCGAACGCGACGGCGATGCCTTTGCCCTCGGTGGCCGCGCGGATCTTTTTCCGCAGCTCGGGGTCGGCGGCGTCGAGCACCAGGTCGGCGCCGAACTCGGCGGCGCGGGCGCGGGCGGCGGCATTCGGGTCGACCGCGATGATCGGGTAGGCGCCGACCGTGCGCAGCAACTGCACCGCGTGCGCGCCGAGCCCGCCGACACCCCACACGCCGACCGCCTGTGCGGGCTTGACCTCGCCGGTGACCGTGATCGCGGCCCACGGCGTCGAGACCGCGTCCGGGATGATCGCCGCCTGCTCGAACGACAAGCTGTCCGGTATCCGGAGCACGGTGCCCGCGGTCGCCAGCGCGTATTCGGCCCAGCCGCCGTCGTAGTCGACGCCCCGGGTGTAGATCACGCCGTCGCGTTCCTCGCCCGCTTGGAGCACGACCCGGTCGCCGACGGCGAGACCGGCGACGTCGGTGCCCAGTTCAGCGACCGTTCCCGCGACCTCGTGGCCGAGCGTGACGGTGTCGCCCTGCAGGAGGCTCGGCTGGATGCTGCCGTCGATGAGGTGCACGTCGGACAGGCACACCCCGGCCGCCTCGACCTTGATCAGGACCTCACCCTGGCCGGGGACCGGCTTGGGGACCTGCGCCATGGACAGGGTGTGCGACGGGATATGCAGGCGAGCGGCGAGCATCGTTTCCATGTGAGTCCTCCGCGGTGCTCGAGGTCGGTGTCGAAGCCGTGCGGGTCGGGCTTCCCAGGCACGTTATCAGCAAGCCTTCGGCGTACTCGGGATGGAAACTCGCCGTATGCGGTCGTGTGCGGCGAAACACTGGCGGTGGTCTGTCGCTCTGAATCGTGCCGCAGCCTGCTCGCTAATCCACCTTGCGTGACCCGCCTTCGATGTTGTCCGGGTCGATGTGCCAGCTCTTCACCCAGCGCGGGTGGATGCGAAGGATGTCGCGGGAGAACCACTCCGGCGCGACCGGCGGTACGTCGACGGTCAACGTCTCCACCACGCCGCGGATCTCGATGCCACGACCCCAGCCCGGCTTCAGTGCCCCCGGCTCGTCCGGCGTCATGTCATCGATGAGCAGGCTGACCTTCGGGTTGCCGAGGATGTTCCGATAGCGTTGCGTCGCAGTGTGATTCGGCCCGCCGATATCGATCGTGTCGTCGTCGTTGAGACGGAAGCCGAGCGGAACGACTTGTGGCCCGCCCACAGCCGAAACAGTGGCCAGTCTGGCGAGTCGCTGGCCGGCGAGATAGGTGCGTTCGACGTCGGTGAAGATCATGCCTCGACCGTAGAACCTCGAGTGCGGTTCAGATCAAGCCCGCGATCTCGCGTGGTCCTAGACTGTCTACTGATGAGTAAGTTCTTCGGCTCCGTCGACGAGGTGGCCCGGCGGCTCACCGATGCCGGCTACCTCCCGTCCACCGACATCGCCACCGCCGTGTACCTCGCAGGTCACCTCGGCAAGCCCCTCCTGATCGAGGGGCCAGCAGGCGTCGGCAAGACCGAGCTGGCCAAGGCCGTCGCCGCCGCGGCCACCGCCGACCTCATTCGCCTGCAGTGCTACGAGGGCATCGACGAGGCACGCGCCCTCTACGAGTGGAACCACGCCAAACAACTGCTCCGCATCACCACCGAGCGCGAAGGCTGGAACGACACCCGCGACCACGTCTTCACCGAGGAATTCCTCCTGGAGCGCCCGCTGCTCGCCGCCATCCGCAACCCGAACCCCACCGTGCTGCTCATCGACGAACTCGACAAGGCCGACGTCGAACTCGAAGGTCTGCTGCTCGAGGTGCTCGGCGACTATCAGGTGAGCATTCCCGAACTCGGCACCATCACCGCGGTCCGCAAGCCGTTCGTCCTCGTCACCTCCAATGCCAACCGTGAGCTGTCCGAGGCATTGAAGCGCCGCTGCCTGTACCTCCACATCGACTATCCGACAGCCGAATTGGAACGGGCCATCGTTCGCATGAAGGTGCCGGAGCTCGATGAAGCGTTGGGTGAACCGGTGGTCAGGGTCGTCGGCGCGTTACGTGAACTCTCGCTGCGCAAATCGCCGTCCATCGCCGAAACCGTTGACTGGGCAAAGACTTTGGTTGCGCTCGGGACGCGCAACCTTTCCAACAGCGTTATCCGCTCCACCCTCGGTGTGCTTTTGAAATACCAAGCCGACCACCGTATTGCGGCCGAACGGTTGGGGTTGTCGGAGTCGCCGAACGATGAAGGTACGGCGAGATGAGTACGGGTCGGCTCGCTTCTGCCGCGGCACAAGCCGGCAGCATCTCGGCCGCATCCTCTAGCAGGAGCGTCGATGAGCAGGCCACATCATGACCCCGCCGTCGCAACCGCCCGAGGCGATGACCGACCGCCTCGTCGAGTTCGTCACGCTGCTTCGCGATCACGGCATCACCGCTGGCCCCAGCGAAACCATCGACGCCGCGGAAGCCATGCTCGCGCTCGGGCTTTCCGATCGAAATCGCCTGCGCTCCGGCATGGCCGCCTGCCTCTTGCGCCGAAACGGTCAACGCGCCGTCTTCGACCAACTCTTCGACCTCTACTTCCTGACCACAGAGCAGCCGCAAGCCGCGACCCCGGCAACCCCGGAATCCATTGAGTCGCTTCGCGATCGCCTGGCGGACGCACTCTCCGCGGACGACCCCGGCGCCACCGCCGACCTCGCCCGCCAAGCCCTGACCGAGCTCGGCGCATACGGGGGAGCAGGCTCCGGCCAATCGACCACCCCCGTCACCACCGCCTCCGGCGCAGGCTGGTCCTCCTACCTGACTCTGAAAACCCTTCGCCCAGAAGACCTCATCGACCGCATCGTCGCAGGCATGCGCCCCACCGGCGAACTCGATGCCACCGTCAACACCATCGAAGCCAACCGCCGCCTCGCGGGCTTCCGCACCGCCCTGCAAACCGAAGCCCGCCTCCGCTCCGCCCAACTCCGCGGCACCGAATACATCGCCCGCCGAGGCGTCCAATCCAGCACCGACCAGGTCGACTTCCTGGGCGCCCGCGAACAAGACCTAGCCGAAATGCGCCGCCTAGTACACCCTTTGGCCCGCAAACTAGCCACCCGCCTAGCCGCCCGCCGCCGCAAATCCGTCCGCGGCCACATCGACATGCGCCGCACCCTCCGCCGCTCCATGGCCACCGGCGGCGTCCCCATCGACCCCGTCCTCCGCTCCCGCAAACACGGCCGCCCCGACCTGGTAGTCCTAGCCGACCTCTCCGGCTCGGTAGCGGGCTTCGCCGAATTCACCCTCCAACTGATCCAAGCCCTCCAAGACCAATTCACCAAGGTCCGCGGCTTCGGCTTCGTCGACACCTGCGACGAAATCACCGACTTCTTCACCCCCGGCGAACCCCCCGCCCCCGGCACCGCCGCCCGAATAGTCCGCGACACCAACGTAGCCCGCTACGGCAGCTCCAACTACGGCGAATCCCTCCAAGGTTTCACCGACACCTACCTAGACGCCATCGGCCCCCGCACCTCCCTCCTCATCCTCGGCGACGCCCGCACCAACCGCACCGCCCCCAACCTCCCTGCCCTCCAATCAATGTGCGCCCGAGCCAAACACGCCTACTGGCTCAACCCAGAACCCTCCCCCTCCTGGACCACCGGCGACTCCGCCGCCACCGTCTACGCCGACCACATCACCATGCACGAATGCCGCAACGTCAAACAGTTGACCGAGGTAATCTCCCGCCTCCTCCCCACATGATGTGGATTCAGCCAATACTTCGTCCCGCAAGGGGATGTGAACGGCTTTCGGGGAGTTGAACCCACAGCTACGAGCCTTTTGGTGCAGTTGCTCCAGCGGATCAACTCACAGCAGTCGCCTCTTCTGTACCCCATAGCGAATATTGATTTTGCGTATTGCTGACAGCAGCAGGCACTTTCTTCACTCGACGCTTTGGTTGGGCCGGATCCGCAGCCTTGCGGTCACGACTGCGCGTCTCTGTTCCGAGTGACTCCATACCTTTCCGGTCACGCTCTTTTGCTGCCTTCAGCACGTCGATGATCGACTCGCCCACTGCCTTCGCTACTGGTGGCGGGAACGCGTTGCCCACCTGGCGGTACTGCGCCGTCTTTCCGCCGTAGAAGTCCCATTCGAGCGGGAAGCCTTGAATGATAGCGGCCTGACGGACGGTGAGCATTGGTCCATCGGGGCCGAAGAGATCCCGACCTTCGCTCTGCTTCTCAGCACAGGTCTTGATGTCGTTGGCGACGCCCATACCTGAGACACCCAGCTGCTTCCACGCGGTTTTTGCTCTACTCGGTCCTAGATCGGCGCCGCCATGCTTCTTTGATCCACCCACGAGTGTGGGCGCGATACCTCCGCCCTTGCCCTTGAGCTCAGCATCGCGATCGTGAGCCTTCTTGCGCCACTGTTCGAAAGCTGCGTGAGCTCGCTCCGAGTGAACCCCGTCGAAGTAGGGTTCGAAGCGCTCACGCATCGACGGTTCAAGGCTTTCCAGAACGCTGACAGGGTTCTTGTGTGTTGCCACAGGCCATTTGTATTCGAGGCCTTCGATCACTTCTTTGCGAAATGCGACCAGGATGGCACGAGGCCTCAGTTGCGGCACACCGAAGTTGGCCGCCTCCAAGATGTCCCATTTGCATACCTTGTAGTCGAGGCGTTCGAGCTCCTTCTCGATCCAGCCGCGGTAGTCCGAGAACTTCGGATCCATGAGACCCCGGACGTTCTCGATCATTACTGCGCGCGGCTCAAGGATCTTGACCAGTTCCAACATTCGAGGGAACAGGTCGCGCTCATCGTGTTTACCGAGCTGCTTTCCTGCGTGCGAGAACGGCGGGCATGGCACGCCGCCGGCCAGCAGATCCAGCCCACGCTGTCGTAGTAACGCAGAGCTCTTGGTCATGACCTTGGCGTTATAGGGATCGAAGTCGTTGACGTCGGCACCGAGGATGTCGCAGTGCTCTCTCTCCCACGCCCACAGCCGGTGGTCTTTGATGTTGAGTCCGAGGGTCTTGACTGCATATTGGTCGATTTCGACCAGCGCCAAATGACCGAATCCTGCCTGGTGCAGGCCGACTGCCTGCCCGCCGGCGCCGGCGCAGATCTCGATCGATGTGAACTCGGGCTGCTTCGTCGCCCTCTTCGATGTACCCCGAGTCATGTCCTCGACCCATCACCGCGCAACAACACGCTCACCATATGATCCGCCATCTCTTCGCCTGTGAGGCTCCGTTTCCTCGCCCAACTCTCTATGACGCGAAGGTCGGTCACGCTGATGCCTTTCGGTACGGAGGGCAAGGTCGAGTGGTGGTGTGTGCGGGAGTATCTTTCCGTACTACACCCGCCTGCCTCGAACTGGGACAGATGTGACTGAGGGACGATCGGACGACGCCAGAAGTAGAGCTCACGAACGTGGCCTCTATCCTGCTCCTCTCAACGAGGGGCGCTCCCGCAACATGCGAGCCAACCGCCGAACCGGCACCAAACCGGAGATTGTGCTGCGGAGTGCACTGCACCGGCTGGGCTACAGGTATCGCAAGGACTTCAGACTCGACCTCGGCTCGATGAAGGTCCGACCTGACATCGTCTTCACTGCCCGCAAGGTGGCGGTCTTCGTGGACGGCTGCTTCTGGCATGTCTGTCCGGAGCACGGCCGTCAGCCTACGACTAACGAATGGTATTGGGCGCCAAAGCTTCGCAGGAACATCGAACGCGATCGCGCCGCGGATGTTGCGTTGGTTGAGGCGGGTTGGCGCGTGGTCCGTCTGTGGGAGCACGAACCCCTCGATGCCGCAATCGGCACAGTGGTGAGAGTCCTCGAGGACAGAACCGAACATGTGAGCGATCCTATTGGACGACCCTGACATGGCGCCGCCGACGCTCCGATTTCGACTGAAGTGCCTGGACGCACACCTGAAGGTTGCTGCTCCCGAACATCGTTAGCGTACCAACGGCAGCTTGTAGCACGACGAACCACGCTTCTGCCCATCCACCGAACGGCAGAGCTCCATCAGGGCGGCCGATAGCCATTGCCATGTCCGATATGCGAGCTATGCTTCGACGACACATCCGGATGCTGGGGAGACATACGATGTCAAGCAGTCAACTGCCGCTCGAATATGCGGGCGAAGATCACGACGCGGAGCTCGACGCCGTTCAATTCGAGCTGTACCGGCTTGATCCGACCGGTGACAGGATCGCCAGGGTCCTTCGGGACACGCTGGATCAACTGTACGACGGTCAGCGGACGGGGCGATGGAACTTCTCGCAGCTTTTCAAGACAGAGAAGACGCATATGGGGACGTTGGTTGAGATCAATCTGCAGCGTGAATTTGAATTCGAAGATGGCGATGCCACCGATTATAGAATTGCGGGAATTGAAGTTGACTGCAAGTACTCGATGAAGTACGGCGGGTGGACCTTGCCGCCCGAAGTAGTCGGTCATATTGCGTTGTTAATCACGGCAGATGATGATCGCGCAACCTGGCATGCGGGACTGGTGAGAGTCAAGGAATCGTACCTCAATCTAGGGCGAAACCGTGATGCTAAGACGACACTTTCCTCGGTAGGTCGAGTGCAAGTGCGTGAGCTGTGGCCGGATGTCAGGTTCTTGGCGCCGAACATCTATATTGAGCTGGATGAGATCACACGAAACCGTATATTCTCGGCTCGGGCGCGATTCGGCAACAGGCATGGTCAGGCCCGCACTAATGAATTGTTTCGATCGGTCCATGGAAGGATTATCAGACGAGCAGAAGTTGCGACAGTGGCGCAACAGGACGATTTTATGAAACGCGCTCGATCAAATGGTGGATCGCGAACTGCTTTGCAATCCGATGGAATCGTTATACTCGGGCACAAAGAACGGAAAGTAGCTGCACAGTTGGGTTTGCCGGTTCCGCGTAATGGGGAGTTTGTTGCGGCTCGTGTGATACCGGCTCGGGCTGATAGAAACGATCCTGTGTCTGAGATCGCCGGTACGATGTGGTCCGTAGCTCGACCCGGCGACCCCACGGTCGCTGCGCCTCCGATGTAATGTGGCTGGTACTGGGCAGGAATAGGTTCGCTGTAGCTAATTCTCCTCATTTACTGCGGATAGACATGCGGATATTGTCAATCAATCATTCGTGCTAATACCCATTTATGCAAGTCGTCGATTAGCTCCTTGTACGAACTGATGCTAGCCAGGCTACCGCCATAGCTTCTACCATGTGCGGTATCGTTTCTGATTTTTATCAAGGTTCCAAGAGACGTACGATTGTTTTCGAGGTCGAGGAGCTGTCCCAGCTCGCTCACCCACTTGTCTCCAAATCTTTCAATTAGTTTCTCCAAGGCGCCTGGATTGAGATTCGGTGCATTTCTAAAGAAGGATAGCGTGAACTCGCGCGCGGCACTGTTTGAAGAGTCGGAAACGTAGGCGCATATTGCTTGATGGAGGAGCTGCTCCAAATAGCCGGATAGTCTTATGCAGATATACAAGTGTAGGTCTTGTTGGAGGGCAATGGGAATGTCGTGGAGAGAATCTGTGTACCGTTGGTAGGTTGCATCAAGTGCTGATTTCATACGATGAATCTCTACACGTGCAGTTTCTCTGCTAGTCGGCATGCTTCACCCTGTGAAAACCTGCAGTACCGAAGTCAATCTATCGCGCACACTGGACCTGTGTGAGGTGCTCTTTTGGGTACTTTCGATATATAGAGGGTCCAGTTCCAGTCTCTGCATTGCGTCGGCGACTCGAAGTGCGTCGAGGGAAGAATCTCGGCGAATGGCGAGAGTCAGACCTGCGAGAATGGAATCTGCTCGCGCTGCATTTATTGTCCTACTTCGTTTCAATGCGTCTTTCCCGTTTGCCTCAACAAGTAGACGGCATGCGGTAGCGAATTCGCTTATTTCTCGTGCCTGAATGCCTTCCGGCATCGTTGTATTCTCGTCGAGGAAATTGCTCATGAATGTGGCCATTGGAGGAGTGAAAGCTACGGCTCCCGCCTCCCCAATTTCTTGGATCTTTTCTGCAACTTGCTTCAGAGAGAGGTATCGCAGTATTAACTCCTGATCCCCGAGGTCGCGATGACGGGGACCGAAAAGTACGCGCCAGTTAGGATCGCTGTTCAGAGTGCGTACTAGTTCTGTGGCATCGCCAGGGAAGATGGCCACGCGTATTTGCTGGTCTTTGAGCTTGGTTCCGCCACTGTTAATTCTTTCGAATAGCGTATATATGGCGATCTTTCCGGCGTCGCCAACCGGAAGAGTAACAGTTGCTTGGATTAGTGCATTATTAAGAACTCGCCTATCGGTCCCCTCAAGGGTTTCGTAGCTCTTACCCTTGAAAGGGGGAGCTGCATATTCCAGTATGAACTCCCGAGAGCCACCCTTTGGGTTTTCTATCACGCCATCATAGAATGCGGCAAGTGTCGTCAGGCGCTGCTGACCATCGAGCACAAGGTATTGACGAGTGGCCAATTCGACCAGAAATATGCCCGGGACCGGGTATCCGAGAAGTACTGACTCTATAAAGCGGTCCATTTGGCGTTTTGTCCATACGAAATCTCGCTGGAACCCGAAATAGCCAGTGCTGCGGTTCTCGGGTTCTTCAGGGTCAAATCGGGGTACAATAAGCTCTTTGCGCCCAAAACGTCTCACCAGTCCTTCGACGTCAAAATCTACACCGAAATATCGCAGGGACTCTTCGGCGGATGGCGGGCCTAGAACAACCTCATCTTCATCCGTCTCGGGATCAAGTACTGGTGTCTCGTTTTCTTCGATGTTTGGGCTGGAGTCATCCAACGCTAGCGCCCTTTCTGGTTGTAGGCTACTTAGTCTTTCGGACAATCCAGGACCAGTCAAGCGAGGGCCCCGCACCGACGGTGAATGTTCTTCTACGATGGCATGATGCGAGCTTTCAATTCGCGCCATGCGCTTGTTCGCCACGAGTTGGCCAACTAACACGTGTGCCATGCTATGAAAGAGAAGTAGTTCAGTTTACGATGGTTGATCATGTTGGACGGTGATCAGGCGACAGCCTTCGCAGACCTGCCGACTGCAGATCTACATGTCGAGCGGCGCTACCTCGGTGGGACTCGGGGGACCAGCGGAGACGATCCGCTCGCTCGCCTCTTGCCCGTTGGGAATCAAGGTGGATTTCGCTACAAGGGTTCGGTGCGCAACGATTCGGTGAAACTGGCTGTGCTGTACACCAGCGGTGAAGAGCTCACGTGGCCAGACAGTCTCGACCCGGAGACCGGCATTTTCACCTACTTCGGTGACAACCGAAGGCCGGGAACCGAGCTGCACGATACGACACGTGCTGGGAACTTGCTGTTGCGCAATGCTTTCGAGCGCGCACACGGCTCAGCGGACGATCGTCTCAGAGTCCCGCCGTTCCTGTACTTCGAGAAGTCCGTACCGGGACGAGCTGTTCGGTTCCGCGGTCTGCTTGCTCCTGGCGCGGCGACGCTGACATCGGATGCGGACCTTTCCGCGATTTGGCGTAACGCCTCCGGCTCGCGATTCCAGAACTACCGCGCGTTCTTTACTGTGCTTGATGTTGGTGTCGTGCCGCGGGATTGGCTGGACGCGGTTCTGAGTGGAGCGCCCACCATCTCGGCTGGATGTCCCGAACCGTGGCGAGATTGGGTGGAAGGCCGTGTCTATCGTGCGCTCGTAGCCCCGCCGACGGTCACGATTCGAAGCAAGGCGGACCAGCTGCCCAGCGACCCCACTGGGCGGGCGATCCTGCAGACCATTCGCGACTACTTCAGCACCAGGCCAACAGATTTCGAAGCCTGTGCCGTCGAGGTCTGGCGCCTCATGGCGCCATCGACCGGTAGCTGTACGGTGACGTCGCCGAGTCGAGACGGCGGGCGTGACGCTATCGGTCAGTACCTACTTGGTCCTAATGCGGACAAGGTCTCGGTCGAGTTCGCGCTCGAAGCGAAGTGTTACGGCCAAGACAGCGGTGTCGGTGTTAGGGAGATGAGTCGCTTGATCTCCAGGATTCGACATCGACAGTTTGGGGTGTTCGTGACACTGTCGTACTTCAATCGGCAGGTATACGACGAGGTGCGGACCGATGGCCATCCGATAGCGATGGTATGCGGCAGGGACGTCGTGGATGTGTTGCGTGACAACGGCTTCAGTGATCGGGCTGCCGTTCAAGCATGGCTCAACAGCCGGTTTCCGGGTGTGACGGATTGATAGTCTGGAGGCCTGCACGGTTGAAGGACGAAGTCCCGCAGTAGCTGGCAATGAGCGGTGTGATCGCTTGGTGACAGTTGTTCGAACGGCCAGGGTTCATCTGCAAGCATCTTGTTTCTGACGATTGTTCACCGTCGTCGAGCGGCCACGTAGCTCACGTTCGATTGGGGACACGGGTGGTACCGCGGGATGTGTCAGACCTATGTCATAGCTTGTGTCCAAGTGGTTCGGACGAACAGAACCTCTGGTCTGAGTGGTTGGTCAAATGAGCACAAGCATCAATGGGGTCGAGGTCGCGCGGTTCTTCGCATCGGGAGGTGACGCAAGGAGACTACTGGACCGGTGGAAGAGTCGGGAGGGACTCGAGTTCGTCGCCGAGCAAGTCCTTGGCCACGTGAGCTCAACTGTGCACACGATCGGTTCTGATGAGATTGCGCAACTGTCGACTACTCATCCTCTCGGCAAGATAGGTCCAGAAGTTGGCTACGCGATTGCACTCATCAAGAACTGGTACCCGGACTTCGCCTTCACTCACTTGTTCCATTTCTGCCTGGAGGAGCTAGGCAGGATCTTCAGTATCGATGAGTTCCGCGAATGGAGCAGTACGGGCGCCGCGCGGGCATGGCTCTGGGAGCCTGCTCAAGTGATGCTTCAGCGGGCAGAAGCTCAAGGGCACTCCCGCGACGCAGCTCGTGACGCGATGCAATGGCGTATCGGCCTGTTCTACTACTCCTTCTTGCGCGAGATCTACGCGGTTGCATCCCTTCGCGAACGTGGACTGTCTATGCTCAGTCACCCTCTGGCTGACGCTTTGTTCCGGGTTGATACGTGGTGCGGCAATACCGTTGTCGAGCTGTTCATCAGCAACAGTGAGTTCAAGAGTGGTAGCAGGGGTAGGAAGAAGACGCCCGCGGACTTCCTTCGCCCTGGTCAGCCTCAGTTCCGCTTCGTACGTCTAGAGATGGAGAAGCGTCACGTTTGGGGGCAAGTGCATCTCCCCAGTGCGGAGGAGATCGATCGGTGCGCGCAGGCGATCCGGGCGAGTCGCTTGGCCTGACGGATCTGGGCTAGCAGCCTACTCGCCGGGCGTTGCCGAATGTCGCCGAACGTTGCCGGACGTGCGCCAGGCATGCTACAAATCTCTGGCTGGTGAGTCCTCTGCCGACATGGACTCGAGCATGATATTGCGCGTTATGCAATCGATGTGGATTGAAGGAGTGAGATGACGACTGATCGACCTTTGTCATCAGGACGACGTGTGGCGGCGTTCATTGCGAGTGTCGGAGAGGGAAACCGCTTTACGAAGATGGAGCTGTTCGAGGCCGTCCCAGGCGTCGCCCAAGCAGATCGCCGGATGCGGGATCTGCGGGAAATGGGCTGGCAGATCGACAACTACAAGATCAATCCCAACCTGTCGCCGGATCAGTATCTGCTACGGAAGGTGGGAATCCGTATAGATCGAGGAGAGAGGCGTCCTGCGACCGCGCGTCGCGGCATTACAGGGGCGAAACGTCGCCGCATCCTCGAACGTGACGGCCGAGCATGCCAGGTCTGCGGCATTGCGGCTGGCCATGCATTCCCCGATGAACCGAGCCGAACCGCGACACTGACAATCGGGCATGTGATTCCCAGGGAGCGTGGAGGGTCGGATAACGACGAGAACCTTCGGGCGGAATGCCAGCGGTGTAACGATGAGGCTCGTGATGTCACAGTTAACCCGCCGGACCCCGAGGAGGTGTTCACTGCGGCTCGAAATGTGAAGGGCGGTCTGAAGAAAAAGGCTGAGCTCTATGGATGGATGCTGGCGGGGCGGCGCGAGCTCGGCGACGTAGAGCGCATCTTTCTCGACTGGTCAAAGCTTCCTATCGAGCAGCGGCGAGACGTAAGGGACAGGCTTGGGCTGGAAGTAGTTAAGGACTCCACCAAGTGATCTCCGAAGCATCGTCAGGCGGACGGCTCCGAGTCGCTCCTCCATCTACTCCGATGATCAGTGGCAATCTTTGATATTTGAGCGAGTCGCGGAAGTCGCGGCTCCGGCGGCTCCGGCTAGCGGCGGACTTCGGTGATTTGGACTGGCCGGCGTTCGGCGCGAGAGAGTTCGCAGGCTTCGGCAACATAGAAGGCTTCGAGGGCATCGGCTGGACTGCAGGGGTTTTCGAGGGTGCCGGTGACTACGGAGACGAAGGCGACTAGTTCTTCGGTGTAGGCGTTGCGGAAGCGGTCCATGAAGCCGGGGTAGGCGGGGTAGGGGGAGGTGGGGTAGTCGGGTTCGACGGAGGTGAGGGGGGAGCGGTCGTCGAGGCCGACGATGGCGTTGGCTTTGGAGCCCAACGCTTCGAGGCGGACGTCGTATCCTGAACCGTTGTAGCGGGTGAGGGAGACGGTGGCGAGGGTGTTGTCGTCCAGGCGGAGCGATACTGCGGCGGTGTCGACGTCGCCGGCGTCGACGAAGAACCGTTCTCCTCGGTTCGCGCCGGTCGTGTAGACCTCGACCACCTCGCGGCCGGTGACCCAGCGGATGATGTCGAAATCGTGGACGCCGCAGTCGCGGAAGATGCCGCCGGAGCGAGGGATGTATTCGGCGGGCGGGGGAGCCGGGTCGAGGGTGGTCGCTCGGAGCGTGTGCAGCCAACCGAGCGAGCCGGAGGCGACGGCAGCGCGGGCAGCGCGATACCCCGCGTCGAAGCGGCGTTGGAAGCCGATTTGTACTGGCACCGAAGAGGATTGGATGTGGTCGAGGACGGCGAGTGTGCCGTCGATGTCGGCAGCCACCGGCTTTTCGCAGAAGACGGGCAGGCCGGCGTCCACCGCCCGAATGATCAGTTCGGGATGCGAGTCGGTGGCGGTGGCGATGATGATGCCGTCGAGGTCCGCGGCGAACAGCGCATCGAGGTCGGGTGCGAATTCGACCTCGAGTTTGGTGGCGGTGGTGCGGGCGCGTTCGGCATCAGCGTCGGCGACGATGACGTTGGCGACGTTGGGGAGGTTTTTGAGGGTTTCGGCGTGGGCGGTGCCGATGCGGCCGGTGCCTGCCAGGCCCAGGGTGACGGCTTTGTGGGATGTCATCGGGTCTCCTCCTGGTGAAAAAGCTACTTGTGGTGGGGATTTCACGTGTGCGCGCGGTCAGTTGCGCGGGGCGCCGGTCGTCGCGCGGACGACGAGGGAAGGTTCGAGGCGGCGCCGGATGGGGTCGGTGCGGTCTTCGCGGAGGCGTTCGACCAGTGCGTCGATAGCCAAGCGGCCCATCTGGATTCGGGGCTGGTCGATGGTGGTGAGGGAGACGTGACGCAGGGCGGCGAGTGAGGTGTTGTCGTAGCCGACTATCGAAACGTCTTCCGGTACGCGCAGACCCACTTCTTCCAGTGCGGACATGGCGCCGACGGCGTTGAAGTCGTTGCCGCATACCAGCGCGGTGGGGAAGTTGTTGCGGGTGAAGAGGTTGAGGAGCTTCTGCACCGCGGCCATGCCAGCGGAGTCGGTGTGCTCGCTCGGGATGATCATGGGCTCCAACGCATGTCGCTCCATGGCGGCCCGGTAGCCCTTGCGGCGGGGCGCGGAGGTGAAGGCGGCGCCGCCGTCGAGGTGCACGATCCGCCGATGGCCGAGGGACACCAGGTGATCGACGGCCAGGCCTGCGCCGACTTCGCCGTCGTCGTTGACGGTGTCGACCTCGGTGATCGTGGACGACCGGGAGACCAGCACGACCGGAGCCTGTTGTGCCGCATCGCGAATCGCGGCGGCGGGCAGGATCGGGGAGAGCAGGATGACGCCGCCTGGACGGAAGGACAGCAGGCTTTCGAGGGCGGTGCGTTCGCGGGCGGCGCTGCGGCGGCCGGTGTTGAGGATGAGTTCGAGGCCGGATTCCTGTGCGGCCGTGTCCATTCCCTCGACGACGTCGGCGAAGAAGGCGTTGCGCAGGTCGGAGACCATGACGCCGACGATGTTGGAGGTTCGGCTGGCCAGCGAGCGCGCCATGATGTGCGGCTGGTAGCCGAGGTCTTTGGCGGCCTCGAGCACGGCGCGGCGGCGATGGTCGCTCACCTTGGGTGAGTTGCGCATGACGAGGGAGACGAGGGCGCGGGAGACGCCTGCGCGTTCGGCGACGTCTTCCATGGTCGGTCGCCCCATGTCGCCTCCGTTCCGCGTTCGTCGATCTGTGCCGTGTCGGACGTTACAAGGTTGGCGCGCGCTAATCAATAGAGCGCTCTAATCAGACATTGTCCCGATAGGAGTTTCCGAAGTTTTGCCTGGAAAACGGCATATTACCTGGTAGTAGCCATATATCCAGCAAAGGACAACCTCTTGACACACTATGACCCACGTTACATAGTTGGAGCGCTCCAATCGCTTGGAGCGCTCCAACTCGACATCGAAGGTCGGAGAAGTCCTGATGACCGAACCGCTCTACCCGCCGCTCGATTCGCTTCGCATCGCGGCCGCACCAATCTCCTGGGGAGTCTGCGAAGTTCCCGGCTGGGGTCACGTACTCGACGCACACACCGTGCTGTCGGAGATGGCCGCGCTCGGCCTCTCCGCGACCGAGCTCGGACCGCCCGGCTATCTGCCGCGCGACCCGGACGAGTTGCGCGCGCTGTTGGGGACGTTCGGGATCGGCTCGGTGGGCGGCTTCCTGGCGATGGTGCTGCATGCTGAGCCGGAAGCCGCGCTGGCCGAGGCGAAAGAGGCCGCCGCGCTGTACGCCGCGACCGGCGGTGATGTGCTGGTGCTTGCGGCCGCCACCGGACTCGCCGGATATGACGCGCGTCCACAACTCAGCGACACCGAATGGCGCACCCTGATCGACACCGCGGCCGCGATCCGCGACATCGCCGAGACATTCGGCTTGCGCACGGTGCTGCACCCGCATGTCGGCACGCAGGTGGAGAGCGAGGCGGAAGTCGAACGCTTCCTTGCCGATTCGGATCTCGACCTCTGCTTGGACACCGGACACCTGCTGATCGGCGGCACCGACCCGGTGCGGCTGGCCGAGCGACACTCCGCCCGGATCGGGCACATCCACCTCAAAGACGTGCGCAGCGCGCTCGCCGACGAAGTGCGCGGCGGCAGGCTGGAATACAGCGAGGCGGTGCGCCGCGGGTTGTATGTGCCGCTTGGCGAGGGGGATGTCGACATCGCCGCGCTGGTGCAGTGCATGAACGCCGCAGGCTACCGCGGATGGTATGTGATGGAGCAGGACACCGCGCTGCAGCCAACCGACTCAGCAGAGTTGCCGAGTCGCAACACCGAACGCAGCCTGCGTCACCTGGCCGGTCTCGCACCGGCCGCCGCACGAAACTAGTTGGGAAGTGATGACAACGATGTCTCTTCGACCTCAACGCGGGACAAGGTGGCGTCGGCTGCTGCCTTGGCTCGCCGTTGCCGCCGTCCTCACCGCATGTAGCGGGCCGGGAGCGGACGCGCCCGCACCGACGGAATCCCCGGTTGCCGCAGGCAAATTGAGTTCAGTCGCCGTCGTGACGCACGGCAGCCCTGGTGACGCCTTCTGGAACGTCGTCAAGAACGGCGCCGAGGCGGCGGGCAAGGACCTCGGCGTCCGGGTCGAGTACAACTCGTCCGGTGATCCCGGCCAGCAGGCGAAGCTGATCGACAACGCGGTGGCGCAGGGCGTCGACGGGCTTGTCGTCTCGATGGCCAACCCGGACGCACTGCGGGTGTCGATCGAAAAGGCGATCAGGGCAGGCATTCCGGTGGTGACCATCAACTCCGGCGAGGACGAGAGCGTCAAGCTGCACGCCGTCGGCCATGTCGGACAGAGCGAGGGACTGGCCGGTCAGGCCGCAGGCAAGCGGCTCGCCGCGGCGAAGAAGACCAAGATGCTCTGCGTCATCCACGAAGCCGGAAACATCGGCGCCAACCAGCGTTGTGAAGGCGCGAGTAAGGCTTTCGGCAACGCGACCACGCTGCAGGTGGACATCAACAACCCGACCGACGCCCAGTCCAGGATCAAGGGCGCCCTGGAAGCCGACCGTTCCATCGACGCGGTGCTCACCCTCAACTCGCAGGTCGCGGCGCGGGCCGTGGACGCCGTGCAGGAATCCCGTTCCGCCGCAACGGTTGCGACCTTCGACCTCAACACGGATGTCGTCGACGCCATCCGCGCGGGCAAGCTGCTGTTCGCGGTCGACCAGCAGCAGTACCAGCAGGGCTATCTGCCGGTGGTGCTGTTGCAGGCCTATCGGACGAACCTGAACACCGTCGGTGGTGGCATGCCGGTGCAGACAGGTCCGGCCTTCGTCGACAAGAGCAACGTCGATGCCGTCGCCGCGCTCGTCGCGCAGGGCACGCGCTGAGGTCAGGAGTGGATGAAATGACTGTTACCACAAAGACACCCGAGGCCGCGCCGGCCTCGCAGCCGGAAGGGCCGACGCTGTGGCAGCGCATGGTCGTCCGGCCGGAGATCGGTGCCGCGCTCGGCGCGCTGCTCGTTTTCGTGTTCTTCTCGATCATCACCGACCGCTTCCTGAGCCCGCTTGGCGTCGCGACGTGGCTGGACGATTCGTCAACGCTCGGCATCATGGCGGTCGCGGTGGCACTGCTGATGATCGGCGGTGAATTCGACCTGTCGGCCGGTGTGATGACCGCGTCGACCGCGCTGGTCACCGCGCTGCTCGCGGTGCACGCGGGCTGGAACGTCTGGTTCGCGCTGCTGGCCTCGCTGGTGCTCGCGCTGGCGGTCGGCGCGTTCAACGGGTGGCTCGTGATGCGCACGGGCTTGCCGAGTTTCATCGTCACGCTCGGCACTTTCCTTGCGCTGCAGGGCCTGAACCTCGGCGTGACCCGCCTGGTCACCGGAACCGTTCAGGTGTCGGGCATTCGGAGCGCGGACGGCTACAACTCGGCAGGCTGGGTGTTCGCCTCGACTTTGAACATCGGTGACGCCCGTATCCAGGCCTCGGTCATCTGGTGGATCGTGCTGACGATCATCGCGGCGATCGTCCTGGTGCGCACCAGGTTCGGCAACTGGATCTTCGCGGTGGGCGGCGCGCTGCCGAACGCACGGGCCGTCGGCGTGCCCGCGGACCGGACGAAGATCGTGCTCTTCATGACCACGGCCTTCGCCGGTTGGGTCGTCGGCTCCTGCGGCATCTTGCGGTTCACCAGCGTGCAGGCGAATCAGGGTGTCGGACTGGAGCTGCACTACATCATTGCCGCCGTCGTCGGTGGCTGCCTGCTGACCGGTGGCTTCGGGTCGGCGATCGGCGCGGCGATCGGTGCGCTGATCTTCGGTATGGCACGGCAGGGCATCGTGTTCGCGCGCTGGGACAGCGACTGGTTCATGCTGTTCCTCGGCGTGTTGCTGCTCGCCGCGGTGCTGGTCAACAACAGATTCCAGAAGCGAGCCGAAAGGGTACGCCGATGAGCACAGCGTCGCAGAGCGATTCGACGAGTGGCGGCCGGGCGGCGAGTGGACAAATCCCACTCATCGAGGCCATCGGCGTCGGCAAGAGTTACGGCGGAGTCGTTGCGCTACAAGACGTGTCGACCGTGGTGAACGCGGGCCAGGTCACGTGCATCCTCGGCGACAACGGCGCGGGCAAGTCGACTCTCATCAAGATCTTGGCGGGCGTGCACCAGCACGATCGCGGTGAACTGAAGATCGACGGCCAGCCGGTCCGATTGTCTTCGCCGCGTGCGGCTTTGGACCACGGCATTGCGACGGTCTATCAAGACCTTGCGGTGGTGCCGCTGATGAGCGTCTGGCGCAACTTCGTCCTCGGCTCGGAGCCGACGGTCGGCTTCGGACCGCTCCGCCTGCTCGACCGCGCCAAGGGCCGCGAGATCGCCCGGCAAGGGCTGGTGGACATGGGCATTGATATCCGCGACATGGAGCAGCCGGTCGGCACGCTGTCCGGCGGCCAGCGCCAGTGCGTCGCCATCGCGCGTGCGGTGCACTACGGCGCCAAGGTGCTGATCTTGGACGAGCCGACCGCCGCACTCGGCGTGAAGCAGGCCGGTGTGGTGCTGAAATACGTGGTGCAGGCGCGTGATCGCGGCCTCGGGGTCATTCTGATCACCCACAACCCACACCACGCCTTCCCGGTCGGTGACCGCTTCCTGTTGCTCAAGCGCGGCACGATGCTCGGTTCGTACGAGAAGTCGGAGATCGACCTGCCCGAGCTCACCAGGCAGATGGCGGGCGGCGCCGAGCTCGACGCATTGCAGCACGAGCTACAGCGGGTGGTGTCGTGATCGGCTCCCGCGCACTGACTCTCCGACCACATCGACGATCAAGCCCATGGAAGCGACGAGAGGCGTTGCGATGACCGACGTGGAAGCGCTGACGATCGGCCGGGTCGGTGTCGATCTGTACCCGCAGCAGAGCGGCGTCGGGCTCGCCGACGTCGAGTCGTTCGCGAAGTCCCTCGGCGGCACCGCAACCAATGTCGCGGTGGCGGCCGCCCGGCTCGGCCGCCGCAGCGCGGTGCTGACCAAGGTCGGCCCGGACGGCTTCGGCGACTACGTGCGAACAGCGTTGGCGGACTTCGGTGTTGACGCGCAGTTCGTGACCACCGCGCCGGATCTGCTGACGCCCGTGGTCTTCTGTGAACTGAACCCACCCGCCGATCCGCCACTGCTGTTCTACCGGGCGCCGATCGCACCCGACCTCACCCTCACCGAGGACGAGGTCCCGTGGGATCTGGTGGATGCGGTTCCGCTGCTGTGGGTTACGGGCACGGGGGTGAGCGCGGAGCCAGGTCGCGCCACCCAGCGCACCATCCTCGAACGCCGGGCCAGGCGCGGACACACCGTGCTCGATCTCGACTACCGGCCGATGTTCTGGCCGGATGTCGAGACCGCCCGCGCCGAGATCGGCTGGATGGTCGATCACGTCAACGTCGTCGTCGGCAACCGCACCGAGGTCCAAGTAGCGGTCGGCACCGCCGATCCCGACGAGGCCGCCGATCGGCTGCTGGCGCGCGGGGTGCGCCTCGCGGTGATCAAGCGCGGCGCCGAGGGTGTTCTCGTCGCCACCGAATACGAACGCTGGACGGTCCCGCCGTGCCGCGTCGACGTGGTCTGCGGGCTCGGCGCCGGTGACGGATTCGGCGGCGCGCTGATCCACGGCCTGCTGTCGGACTGGGAGCCGCACCGCATCGCCACCTACGCCAATGCCGCAGGCGCGCTGGTGGCGTCCCGGCTGGCCTGCGCGGACGCGATGCCGACGGATGCCGAGATCGAGGAATTGCTGTGTCGCTGAAGCGAAGAGCGAACGCGAAACTGGAGGAGCTGGTGCAGGTGGAGGAGCGGGTGCAATGGGAGGTACGACGGTGTATTTGACCGACGAACGCTGGCGTGAACTACTGCGTGTCCGCGCGACGGACCCGGCTGCGGTCGAGCGGGCATACGCGAAACGCGTGCGCCGCCCGAACCTGTTGGCGGACAAGCAGACCCTGTTCCTGGTCGCCGCGGACCACCCGGCCCGCGGCGCCCTCGGCGTCGGCTCCGACCTGACCGCGATGGCGGACCGCCGCACCCTGCTGGAGCGGCTGCTGATCGCGCTGGCCCACCCGGACGTGGACGGTGTCCTCGGCTCACCCGACGTGGTCGAGGAGCTGCTGCTGCTGGACGCGCTGGACGACAAGGTCGTCATCGGCTCGATGAACCGCGGCGGCCTGGCGGGCGCCGAATGGGAGATCGATGACCGCTTCACCGGCTACGACGCGGACTCCCTCGCACGTTTCCGCCTGGACGGCGGCAAAATGCTGCTGCGCCTGGTCGATTCCGACGCGGGCACGGTCCCGACCCTGCAGGCCTGCGCGCAAGCGGTCTCCGAACTCGCGGCCAACGGCTTGATGGCGATGGTCGAACCTTTGCCGTATCACCGCGACGAATCCGGCACCCTGGTCATGAGCAAGGACGCGCCGTCGCTGTCCCGCGCTATCACGGTGGCCTCCGGCCTCGGCGTCACGTCTGCCTATACGTGGCTGAAAATCCCAGCCCCACAAGATATTTCCGTCCTCGACGCGACGACGCTGCCGGTCGTGGTACTCGGCGGTGCACCTTCCGGCGACCCGACAGCCGACCTCGCGTTCTGGGACGGCGCCCTCGGCCACGAGGTGGTTCGCGGCCTGGTCGTCGGCCGCACCCTGCTCTATCCGCCGGACGGCGACGTCGCCGCCGCAGTGGATGCTGCGGCCAAGATGCTGAGCGAGGCTCGATGAGCCGGCGCGACACACCTGCCCAGGACGGGTCCCGATGAAACTGCACCGACCACACGGAAGCCTTCGCGAGCACGATGATCCGATCCGGCTCACCCCGGAGGACGCGGGATGGACCTACACCGGCTTGCGGGTACTGACCCTGCGGGCCGGAACATCCCGGACCATCCACACCGGCGAGTTCGAAGCCTTCGTCCTGCCCCTCGCCGGAGCATGCGCGGTCCGCGTGGACGGCATGACCTTCGAATTGTCCGGCCGGGACTCGGTATTCACCCGCGTCACCGACTTCGCCTACGTCCCTCGCGACGCCGAGGTCGAGCTCACCGCGACCGGCGACCTGGAACTCGCCCTCCCCATGGCCCGTTGCACGAACCGCCTCGCCCCCAAATACGGCCCCGCCGATCAGATTCCGGTCGACACCCGAGGCGCGGGCCGAGCCACCCGCCAGGTCACCAACTTCGGCGTCCCCGGCGTCTGGGACCACGCCGACAAACTCAACGCCTGCGAGCTGATCACCCCGGACGGCAACTGGTCTTCCTACCCGCCGCACAAGCACGACACGGCGAGCGACTGCGAGGTCGTCAACGAGGAGATCTACTACTTCCGTATCGCGGGCCGCGACGGAATCACCCCGTCCCGCGAGGGTTTCGGCATGCACCGGACCTACACCGCCGACGGCACGCTCGACGAGAACGTCGCGGTGCGCGACGGCGACGTCTTCCTGGTCCCGCAGGGCTATCACGGACCGTGCATCGCCGCACCGGGCTACCCGATGTATTACCTCAACGTGCTTGCGGGCCCCGCGCCGGAGCGCTCGATGGCCTTCTGCGATGACCCGGCGCACAGTTGGGTGCGCGGCAGCTGGGACGGCGAAACTCCCGATCCGCGTTGCCCGGTCACCAATCACGAAGGACGGATCGGATGAAACTGACCGCGGCGCAGGCGCTGGTGGCCTGGCTGATCGCCCAGCGCTCGGAGACCATCGACGGCCGCGAAGTGCCGTTGTTCCCTGCTGTTTTCGGCATCTTCGGGCACGGCAACGTGCTCGGTCTCGGCACCGCCCTGCAGGAGCGGCGCGACGAGATCCCGGTCTGGCGTGGGCATACCGAGCAGGGCATGGCGTTGGCCGCCGTCGGGTACGCGAAGGCGACTCATCGACGACAGGTCGGCGTCGCCACCTCCTCGATCGGCCCCGGCGCGCTGAACATGGTGACCGCCGCCGGCGTCGCACACGCGAATCGCCTTCCGCTGCTGCTGCTTCCGGGTGACACCTTCACTACCCGCGCCCCCGACCCGGTGCTCCAGCAGGTCGAGCATTTCGGTGACGCGACCGCAACGGTCAACGACGCGTTCCGCGCGGTGAGCCGCTACTTCGACCGGATCACTCGCCCGGAACAGCTGATTTCCACACTCCCACAAGCAGTTCGAGTGCTCACCGACCCGGCCGAGGCAGGCCCGGTGACCCTGGCCCTGCCGCAGGATGTGCAGGCCGAGACCTACGATTTCCCGGACGCGCTGTTCGAGCCGGTAGTCCACCGTGTCCTGCGCCCCAGGCCGGACAAGCGTTCTCTCGAAGACGCCGCCGCGGCACTGCGCACCTCCATCAGGCCGCTACTGGTGCTCGGCGGCGGCGTCCGCTATTCCGGCGCGGGCCGGACGGTCTTGGAATTCGCTGAACGCCACGGCATTCCGGTTGTCGAGACCACGGCGGGCCGCACCCTGGTACCGCACGAACACCCGCTCAACGCAGGCCCGCTCGGCGTCACCGGCTCGACATCGGCGAACACGATGGCCGCCGAAGCCGACCTGGTGCTCGCGGTCGGCACCCGACTGCAAGACTTCACCACCGCCTCGTGGACCGTCTTTCCCGCCGACGTTCGCCTGATCACCATCAACACCGCACGATTCGACGCGGTCAAACACGGCGCTCTCGCGATAGTCGGCGACGCCGACGCAACAATCCACGACCTGACCGACCACCTCCCGCCATGGCGAGCCGACCCCGAATGGACCGCCCGGGCCTCGGCCCAGCGCAGCACCTGGGACGCGCACATCGACAAACTGCGCGCCCACACCCCGGGCACTCCCACGTACGCCCAGGTCGTCGGCGTCGTCAATGACCTCAGCGGGCCGAACGACTACGTGATGACCGCCTCGGGCGGCATGCCCGGCGAACTCATCGGCGGCTGGCGCGCCACCGGTGGCGCGCCGACCATGGACGTCGAATACGGATTCTCCTGCATGGGTTATGAACTCGCAGGCGCCTGGGGCGCGGCCATGGCCCACACCGACGGCCTGGTCACCACGATGCTCGGCGACGGCTCCTATCTGATGCTGAACTCCGAACTGTTCTCGGCGGCCTTCGCCGGTCACCCGTTCGTCGCGGTGGTCTGCGACAACGACGGCTACGCGGTGATCGCGCGCCTGCAAGAAGGCCAAGGTGGTGCGCCGCTCAACAACTTCTACGCCGACTGCCGCACCACCCACCCCGAGCCGCCTCGGGTGGACTTCGCCGCCAGCGCCCGCGCGCTCGGCTGCGCCGTCGTCACCGCCACCGACCTCGACGAGGTGCGCGAGGCCTACGCTCGCGCGCGGGACCTCGCGATCCGTGAGTCCCGGCCCGCCGTGCTTGTGGTGCGCACCCAGCCGTCGTCCTGGACGGAGGCCGGCGCCTGGTGGGAGGTCGGCGTCCCCGCACACCTGTCCGGCCGCACCGGCTACGACGAGGCGAAGCCGCGACAGGTGCGCTACCTCGGGCGCGACCGTCGATAGAAAACCAGGGCTGCGCGTCCCGCCGGAAAGTCGTAGGATGACTTAGTGCGCTGGTAGCGATGGCCATGCGGCACAAGCCAACTGGTAGCGGTCGAGCAGCAGCGAGCGCCTCGCCGAGAAGGAGAACGCCCGTGCGGACCGAGGCGAGCAGGGCGGTCCGATGACAACCGACCGCGGCGATCACGCCGCGCTCGCGCTGTGGGCGGCCGCGTGCGCGGAGCACGTGCTCCCGCTGTTCGAACGTGAGCGGCCCGACGACGCACGACCGCGCGCGGCGATCGAGGCCGTTCGGGCCTGGGCGCGCGGCGAGCTGAGCGTGGGGGAAGCGCGGATGGCGGCCTTCGACGCACACGAGTCGGCTCGGCTGGAAAAAGACGCGAGCGCCTACGCCGCGCGCTCGGCCGGGCACGCGGCGTCCACCGCCCACCTGTGCGCGCACGCGGTGCACGCGGCGACCTATGCGGTGAAGGCGGCGCAGGCTTATTCGTCGGAGGGGGAGCGCGAGCGCGCTTGGCAAGAATCCCAGCTGTCTGAACGTCTGTTTCGGGTGGTTTTCCCGGATCAGCGCCTGTCAGAGCATGGGAGGTGAGGTTCGAAGCCCCCGGCAAGCGTTGGCTTGCTCACAGTTGGCGGGGCTATTGGTGGCTGAATTCGTCGGATCATGGCATCGTTGATCTACGAGACCAGGGCATTCCATTTGCCAGAATCTGGCTCGTCTACAGAAGGTATGAAATGGCTCAGGGTGTAGTTAAGTGGTTCAACAGCGAGAAGGGCTTCGGCTTCATCGCGCAAGACGGCGGAGGCCCCGACGTCTTCGTGCACTACTCGGCCGTTAGCGGCTCGGGTTTCCGGTCCCTCGACGAGGGGCAGCGCGTGGAGTTCGAGATCGGCCAGGGCCAGAAGGGCCCGCAGGCGCAGGACGTTCGCGTCCTCTGATCTGGATCGCTCCCAAGCTTTCTTGGAAAGCCCCACACCGGCATGGTGCGGGGCTTTTCCCGTTTCCGGGGACTATGCGGTGCGGGTGAAGCGCAGGTGGGTGACCGAGGGGGAGCGGACCACCGACGAGACCGCGTAGCCGGGCAGCGTGCCGAGGTCGTCGTAGAGGCGGGCGCCGCCGCCGAGCAGGAGCGGCACGACGGCCAGGTGCATCTCGTCCACCAATCCCGCGAGCAGAAACTGCCGCACCGCGGCCGCGCCGCCGCCGAGCCGGACATCCTTGCCGTCCGCGGCCTTGAATGCCTGCTGCAGCACCGCCTCTGGAGTGTCGTTCACGAAGTGGAACGTGGTGCCGCCCTTCATCGGCAGTGACGGCCGCGCATGGTGGGTCAACACGAACGTGTCGTGGTGGTAGGGCGGGTTGTCGCCCCACCAGCCCTGCCATTCCTCGTCCTGCCACGGCCCACGGATCGGACCGAACATGTTGCGGCCCATGATGGTTGCGCCGAACCCGACGTTGCCCGCGGCCATGAAGTCGTCGTCGACGCCGGTCGCGCCGCCGTCGGTGCCCACGTATCCGTGCCAGGTCTTCGTCGCGAAACACCACTCGTGCAGGCTTTCACCGCCTTCGCCGAGCGGGTTGTCCGGACCTTGGTTCGGGCCTGCGACGTAGCCGTCCAGTGAGATCGACAAGTTGCGGACGAGGAGTTTCGACATGATGGTGTCCTTTTCTCTACTGCTTGCATTTTGCAATCGCTTGCGCGTCAGATTAGGGGCAACTGGTTGTATATTGCAAGCAGTAGGCGGAAGTTCTCGCGAAGAAGGAGCGGTGGATGCGCGACCATGGACGTTCGGGTTGCCCGATCAACGCGACGATCGAGGTGATCGGCGATCGGTGGACGCTGCTGGTGCTGCGTGACGTGATGTTCGGCAATCACCGCTACTTCCGTGAGCTGCTCGCCGGATCGGAAGAGGGGATCGCCACGAACATCCTGTCCGACCGGCTCAAGCGGCTGGTCGCCGCCGGACTGCTGAGCAGGGAAGACACCAGGCCCGGCCAAAAGGCGGAGTACCGGCTGACCGAACCTGCCATTCAACTGGTGCCGATCATGGCGGCGCTCGGCTCGTGGGGGCTGCGGCATCGGCCGACCACCAAGCGGCTGCGAGTGCGGGCGGAGTTGCTCGAGGCGGGCGGACCCGAATTGTGGGCGGAGTTCATGGACGAACTCCGCGAGTCCCACCTCGGCATCCCCCGCCCCGACCCGGATCGGCCGACGGCCACCGAGCAGCTGGCGCAGGCCTATGCGGCGGCCGTCGCCGAGTGACTAGGCCTGGCAGGCCTCGTCACGGAAGAACTCCGCGGTCCGCGCCCTCGCATAGTCCAGGTCTTGCTCAGCGGTCTTCGGGAAAGCGTCTGCGGCGATGGCGAATTCGGCCTTCAGAAACGTGACGATCGGGGCAGGCACTGTCCCGCTGCCCATTTCGCGGGTCCGCGACTTGAGCTCGGTCAACTCGGCAACGGCCGCAACGAGATCCGAGGGCAGCTCGCACTGGGCAAGCAGTGTCGGCAGGTGCATCGGGGCAACCGCAACACCGGGATGCTCCCGCAGCCAGCGCAAGGCCATGGCCGGACGCAGCGAATAGAACACCTTCTTCAGTGATCGGTTGCGGTCGAACAACTCCCACTGCTTCGCGCCGAGATGCAGGTAGTGCCGCGCCACCCGGTTGCGGTCGGCGACCTCATCGGCCAACGCGCGCAAGTCATCTCGGAACCGCGGGTCGCCGCGGTACACGATCGGCGACATCAGCCACTCGATGAGCACGGCGTTGCCCGCGACCAGCAGCCGCAACGCCTTGGCGAGGTCCCAGCCGTTGACGTCGAGCAGGCCGGTCAACGGCGTCTCGATCACGTCGCGGGTGCGCCACGGCGACAGGTAGGTGTCCAGGCTCGCGACGTAGACGAACCGGCAGTCGTAATCCGAATCGGGTGACGGGAAACCCCAAGCCCGGCTGCCGCTTTCGATGGCGAGCCGCACCGAGACACGTTCGTCTCGCTCGATCCGATCCAACTCGTCGTCGATGGACCCGACCACGGTCGGGTCCATCGAGGCGGGGATGGCGCGCAGGGACATGACGGCGATGCTATGCGCCCGAAGTGCGTCGCCGCATCCCGTTTTCGGCCTATCCCCGCTGTTCAGGTGCGCGGCCGACGGCGCCGATGGCCAGCGCGACGAGCACGAGCGCGCCGCCGAGCCACATCGCCGAGGTGACGCCGAACGCGTCCGCCGTTCGCCCACCGAGCAACGCGCCCACCGCGATCGCGGCGTTGAAGACGCCCGCATACAGCGAGGACGCGCCCTCACGCGCATCGGGCGCGGCGACGAACACCCAATTCTGGGTAGTGACCGAGACGCCGCCGTAGGACAGGCCCCACACCACCATCAACGTCACGGCCAGCCAGAGCGAACCGCCGAGCGCCGGAATCAGCAGCACGGCAACGGCCAACGGCGCGCTGATCGTCAGCAGCGTCCGGCGCGGGTTGCGCACTGCCATCGAGCCCGCACCGAAATTGCCGAGGACACCGGCGATTCCGTACACCAGCAGCACGGTGCCGATGGTGCTCGCGCCGACGCCGGTCACCTTCTCCAGCAGTGGACGGATGTAGGTGTAGGCGGCGAAATGCCCGGTCACCAGGAACGCGACCACCAGCAGCGCGGTGCGGAAGCGGGGCTCCCGCGTCAATCCGAGAACCGCGCGCAGCGGTGCGGCCCGCGTGGCGCTCAGTGTCGGCAGCAATACCCCGAGTGCGATCAGCACCACCAGCGCGAGGCCGGCCGCGATGAGGAATGCGGCACGCCACCCGACGAGCGCGCCGATGTAAGTCCCTGCGGGAATGCCGATCACCGAGGCCACCGCGACGCCGCTGAACACCAGCGCGGTCGCGGCGCCGACCGACTTCGCAGGCACGAGGCGCGCCGCCAGGCTCGGCGCGATCGCCCACACCCCGCCGATCCCGATGCCGACCAGCACCCTGGCCCCCATCATCACGGCGAAGGTGGGCGCCCATGCCGCGCCGACATTCCCGAGGATCAACACCGCGAGCAGCCCGCACAACACGACCCTGCGGTCGATGCGCCCCAGCGCGGCGGTCAGCAGCGGCGCGGAGAGCGCGGCGACCAGCCCGGCGACCGTCATGGACAGCCCCGCCGCGCCCTCGGTGACCCGCAACGCGTCGCCGATCGGGGTGAGCAACCCGACCGGCAGCATCTCCGAGGTGACGACCGTGAATGTCGCCCCCGTCACAGCGCCGACGCCGAGCCATCCGCGCAGCGTCGAACCCTGTTCCGCCGGTGGAGTATCCGTGATTGCGCGCACCTGAGTCATGACTCGAGTCAAGTGATCGACAAGCGTGGAAACAACGGTGAAGCTCTCATCGTTCTATGAGCTGGACTCATCTACGGTGGAGGAAGCAATGGGCAGCCTTGAGGTGCGTGAGCTGGAGGCATTCCTCGTACTGGCGGAGGAACTGCACTTCGGGCGCGCTGGCGAACGGCTGTTCGTGTCGCAGAGCCGGGTGAGTCAGTTGCTGAGTGCGTTGGAGCGGCGGGTCGGTGGTCGGCTCGTCGAGCGAACCAGTCGCAAGGTCGCGCTCACGCCGCTCGGCCAGGACTTCGTGGCGAAGTTGGAGCCCGCGTATGCGGCGCTGCGCGCGACGGTGGACGGCGTGCAGGCCGCCGCGCGCGGGATGGACGGTGCGCTGCGCATCGGTGTGCAGGGCTCGCCGAGCGGGCTGCTGACCGACGCCTGTCTGCTGTTCGATCGCCGATTCCCCTACAGCGCTGCGGAATTGGTCGAGATTCCGCTGTCCGATCCGTTCGGTCCCGTGCACCGCGGCGAGGTCGACATCGTGGTCGTGCTGCTGCCGATGGGGGAGAGCGATCTCGTACTGGGACAGGTCTTTTCGGAGCAGCCACAGCTGCTTGCGGTGCACAGCTCGCATCCGCTGGCACGACGGGCCAGCGCGTCGCCGGAGGACCTCGCCGAGGTCTCGTTGATCGGCGTGCGCGGGCCTGCGCCGGAGTACTGGCGGCGGGCACAGGCACTGGACGTGACTCCGGCAGGCCTGCCGATCCCTGCGGGGCCTGACGTCGGCACGCTGGAGGAAGGGATCGGGTTGGTCGCGGCCGATCGGGGCGCGATGCTGCTGTGCCATCCGACTGCCCACTTCCATGAGCGGCCCGAGGTCACCTTCGTCCCGGTGACCGGGCTTGCGCACTCACGGCTCGGCTTGGTGTGGCATCGCAACCGCGAGACCGCGCAGGTGCGTGCGTTCTCGCAGGCGGTCGCCGCGGTCGCTTGACCGCTCTTGCCTGGAATGGCGGGCGCTATTGTCCGCCAGCTTTTCTCGCTGCCGATCTATTGGTTATTCGGCGGTTGACCGGGGTATTCATGTATCTCACCCTGGTATTTGTCCATGCGATGTTATGAGGAATTCGAGCGCTCCGGGCTGGGTTATTCAGCCCCGTCTTGCATGTCTCATATGTCCGGAGCCAGGCAGCGTGATCACGTTTCTCAACCTGCCCTCAAGCATTTCTTAGACGATCTTTATGTTTGCCGAGCGGACACCTTGCGTGCGGGGTCTGCGAAGGCGAACGTGATGGTCAAGACCTCGACTCTCAGGGCTTATGCGCCAAATGGTCATCTGACCAGGTGTTCTTCGTGATATGACTGTAACCTACGTCACTAAATGGCAGAATTTCGTAACCGCTTTTGCTCGAGCGCCGATGTGCCTTGTGTCAGCCAGTACGACTGGATTGTCTTTCAACGAAGAGGTATTTCAATGATCCCCGTTATCATCGACACCGGCAGCGCTGCCTTCAACGGCTTCCTGGACACCTTCGGTGCCGCTCTCCACGGAATCGTCAACACCCTGTGGACGGGATCCTTCGGCGGCCGCTGAATTAACGTGATGGTCGATTGATCGACCAGGATTCGCGCCGATCGCGCGCGATCCGGAGAGGGCCCCGCACCCGAGTGGTGTGGGGCCCTCCGCGTTGGCGGGGGCCGCGCTCGGCACACCGGACGCGCCCGCTCCCGCGCGACTGACGACGCCCGCCTACCGGGTGGTAGGTAGCGCCGAAATCGCGCCCACTAAGCTGATCGGCGGTAATTACCGACCCCTTTCCCCAGGAGTACTCCACAGTGAGCCAAGGCCGTCCTGTTGTCCTGATCGCCGACAAGCTTGCCCAGTCGACCGTCGACGCGCTCGGTGACGGAGTCGAGGTTCGGTGGGTCGACGGTCCCGACCGTCCCGCTCTGCTCGCCGCCGTGCCCGACGCCGACGCACTACTCGTGCGCTCCGCGACGACGGTCGATGCCGAGGTCCTGGAAGCGGGCAAGAACCTGAAGATCGTCGCGCGGGCAGGCGTCGGCCTCGACAACGTCGATGTGCCCGCGGCCACCGAGCGCGGCGTCATGGTCGTCAACGCGCCCACCTCCAACATCCACACCGCCGCCGAGCACGCCGTCACGCTGCTGCTCGCCGCCGCGCGCCAGATCCCGGCCGCCGACGCCACCCTGCGTGAACACACCTGGCAGCGCAGCAAGTTCAACGGTGTCGAGATCTTCGGCAAGACCGTCGGCGTGGTCGGCCTCGGCCGCATCGGCCAGCTGTTCGCCGCGCGCCTCGCCGCCTTCGAAACCAAGATCGTCGCGTACGACCCCTACGTGTCGCCCGCCCGCGCCGCGCAGCTCGGCATCGAGCTGCTCTCCCTCGACGAACTGCTCGAGCGCGCCGACCTGATCTCGGTGCACCTGCCGAAAACGCCGGAGACCAAGGGCATCATCGGCAAAGAAGCCATCGCCAAGACCAAGCCCGGCGTCATCATCGTCAACGCCGCGCGCGGCGGACTCGTCGACGAGCAGGCGCTGGCCGACGCCATCACCTCCGGCCACGTGCGGGCGGCGGGCCTCGACGTGTTCGCGACCGAACCATGCACCGACAGCCCGCTTTTCGACCTGCCGCAGGTCGTGGTGACCCCGCACCTCGGCGCGTCCACCGCCGAGGCGCAGGACCGGGCAGGCACCGATGTCGCCAAGTCCGTATTGCTCGCGCTCGCCGGTGAATTCGTGCCGGGCGCGGTGAACGTCACTGGCGGCAGCGTCGACGACGATGTCGCCCCGTGGCTGGACATCGTGCGCAAGCAGGGTGCACTGCTCGGTGCGCTGTCCAACGAGCTGCCGGTCAGCGTCGAGGTGCTGGTGCGCGGCGAGCTGGCCGCGCACGACGTTGCGGTGCTGGAACTTTCGGCGCTGCGCGGCGTCTTCTCCGCGCTGGTCGAGGACCAGGTCACCTTCGTCAACGCGCCCGCGCTCGCCAAGGACCGCGGCATCACCGCCACCGTGAACACGGTGCCGGAGAGCCCGAGCCACCGCAGCGTCGTCGACCTGCGCGCCGTGTTCGGCGACGGCCGCACCCTGAATGTCGCTGGCACGCTGACCGAACCGTCGCAGGTGCAGAAGATCGTCAACATCAACGGCCGCAACTACGACATGCGCGCCGAGGGCGTGAACGTCGCCGTGCTGAACTACGAAGACAAGCCCGGCGCGCTCGGCAAGATCGGCACCAAGCTCGGCGAGGTCGGGATCGACATCCTTGCCGCCCAGCTGAGCCAGGACGTCGACAAAGAAGGCGCGACGGTGATCCTGCGCGTCAACAGCGACGTCCCCGCCGACGTGCAGTCCGCGCTCGCCGAATCCGTCGGCGCCGCCAAGGTTGTCGTCGTCGACCTGTTCTGATCGCGTTCGCCGGATGCGACCCGTTCGGGCGCATCCGGCGTTGAACAACGGAGCATCGCAATGAAGCTTGCTGTCATCCCCGGCGACGGTATCGGGCCCGAGGTCATCGCCGAGGCGCTCAAGGTGCTCGACGTGGTCGTGCCCGGCGTCGAGAAGACGGAGTACGACCTCGGCGCCAAGCGCTATCACGCGACCGGCGAGATCCTGCCGGAATCCGTGCTGCCGGAGTTGAAGCAGCACGACGCGATCCTGCTCGGCGCGATCGGTGACCCGTCGGTGCCGAGCGGTGTGCTCGAGCGCGGGCTGCTGCTGCGTACCAGGTTCGCGCTGGATCATCACGTGAATCTGCGGCCGTCCAAGCTGTTTCCCGGCGTCGTCAGCCCGCTGGCAGGCACCCCGGACATCGACTTCGTCGTGGTTCGCGAAGGCACCGAGGGTCCGTACACCGGCACCGGTGGCGCGATCCGGGTCGAGACACCGCACGAGGTGGCGACCGAGGTCAGCACCAACACCCGCTTCGGCATCGAGCGGGTGGTGCGCTACGCCTTCGCGAAGGCACAGGCGCGGCGCAAGCACCTGACGCTGGTGCACAAGACCAACGTGCTCACCTTCGCCGGTTCGCTGTGGCAGCGCACCGTCGACGAGGTCGCCGCCGAATTCCCGGATGTGGCAACGGCTTACCAGCACATCGATGCGGCGACCATTCATATGGTGAACGATCCGGGCCGGTTCGACGTGATCGTCACCGACAACCTGTTCGGCGACATCATCACCGACCTCGCCGCCGCCGTCAGCGGTGGTATCGGCCTGGCCGCCAGCGGGAACATCGATGCGTCCGGCGTCAACCCGAGCATGTTCGAGCCGGTGCACGGCAGTGCCCCCGACATCGCGGGGCAGTCCAAGGCGGACCCGACCGCCGCGATTCTCTCGGTCTCGTTGCTGCTCAACCATCTCGGCAACGCCGAGGCCGCAGGCCGCATCGAGTCCGCCGTCGCGAAGGACCTCGCCGCCCGCTCGGGTGCCGCGTCGACGGTGGAGGTCGGCGACCGTATCGCCGCCATCGTCTGATCCGATCACCTCGCCAAGCCCCGTGTCCGACGGTTGTCCGGATACGGGGCTTGCGCTTTTTCTCGTGAAAGCTGGTGTGCTGCTGGGAAGGCGGGTCAGGCCTTGCCGCGTTGGCGAGTCGGTCGCTGGCTGATGCCGACGGCACGGCGGACGAAACCTACTGTCTCCGGGACGATGTCGGCGTCGGCGCGGCCGGAATCGATGCGGTCGATGGCGCGACCGAGTGCGCCGTCGATCAGATCGGCGGTCAGGTCGGGGTTCGGCGTGCCGAGATCGTTGAGCGCCGCTCGCAACGGGGCGGCCAGATCGTGGTGTGCGTCGGCGAGGTCGCGCCGGGCGGACTCGTCGCGCGGGAGGGTGCTGCCGAGGACTGCGATGCGGTGGGCGCCGGAGGCGGCCAGCGCCAGGGTTGTTCGCACGTAGGCTTCGACGCGGCCCGCGGGCGTTTCGGCCCGTTCGACCGTATCGTGGACGCGCTCACCCCAATCCGCCAACGCATCGGCCACGATCCTGGACAGGATTTCGTCGCCGGACCGGAAGTACTTGTAGACGCTGCTGCGTGCGAGTCCTGCGGCGGCGCCGACCAATGCGGGTGTCACCGCGTGCGGACCGTTCTGGAGCAACACCATTCGCGCAGCGTCGAGTAGCGCGCGCTCCTGGTTCGCACGGTGTTGGGCGACGGTCGGCGCGTCGATCCTCGGCATCGCACTCCTGGTATTGATAGCAACTTGCTTTCTCTACCGTAGCACTTGGCGACGTGATGTCGCTAAATGCGACATCAGTACCGGGGGTACTGAGGTGTCAACGAGTGCGTAGAGGGTCCTGGTTCACTTCGGTATCGCGGCTCGTCGGCTCCGTGGTGTTCGACAGGCCGAACCGGTCGGTCGAGTGAAAGATGTTGTCCCCGAGTTGCTCCCAGCCTTCCCGAGGCTGGTCGCGGAGCGCTTTCGAACAGTGACCGATCGGGCGTGCTGCTGAAAAAGGTGCGATATGCGACAAATCGGTGCCCGCCCCGGTGTGCGGGCGGACACCAATCCGTCAGGGCTGGACGGCTATTCGCCGCGGCGTCCGGTCGGCACCAGCGGGACCGCGGCCACCGCAAGCCCCGCCGCCACGAGATAGGCGGCGGCGAAACCGCTTGTGGCAATGAGCGCTCCGAACGCGGGCGGCACCGCAGCCATCGCCAGATTCTGCCCGGTGTTCTGGATGCCGAGGCCGCGGCCGCTCCAGTACGGTCCCGCGAGCTCGGCGACGGCGGTGAAGGCGAGACCGTTGTCGGAAACCGTGATCACCGACGCGGCGACCAGCAATGGAATTGCCGCCCACCACATGTGGGCCCACGCCGTCACCGCCAACGCGGCCATCGACAGCACGGCGGCGACCGCGACCGTGCGCAACGGACCGAGCCTGCTGCCGACCCGGTCCGACCACGCGCCCGTGCCGATTCGTCCTGCGGCGCCCAAGATCTGAGTGCCGGTCACCAGAATCCCCGCGGCTGCCAACGACCAGCCGGCGTCACGATGCAACCACAAGAGTGCGAAAGTCCACACCACACCCTGCGGTATGACCAGCAGCACAGAGACGGCGTGGATCCGCCACAGCGTGTCGTCGCCGCGATAAGGGTTGGCGCGCAACGCCACATCCGTGGTTCTCGCCGGCCGCGGCGGGTCGACGATCCCGATCAGACAGCCGACGGCGGCGAGGCCTGCCATCGCCGCAGGCACCAGAATGGCCGCGGGCACACCGTATGTCGCGGCGACGGCGGGCACGGCCAGCGCGCCGACGGCGACGCCGAGCGGCTGCGCCGTCTGCCGGATCCCCATCGCCAGCCCGCGCCGATGCGGCGGGAACCAGCCGACGATGAGGCGACCGCTCGCCCCGTTGGTGCTCGCCGCGCCGACGCCGCCGAGGAACAGCAGTGCGCCGAGGGCGATGTCGTTCGTGCTGGCTGCTGCCGCGGCACCCGCCGCGAGCATCAGTAGCGGCCCGCCGATCAGTACTTTTCGCTCGCCGATCCGGTCGACCACGTAGCCCCACGCGATCAGCGTGCACACCAGCCCGACGGTCGGCATCGCCACCAGCAGACCCGCTGCCGCCAGTGACATCCCGCGATCGGTGAGTGCGGGCAACAGGAAGGCGACACCGTTCACGAAGACCGCGCTCGCGGCTTGCGCGAAGACACCGAGGCCGAGCATGGACCACCGTCGTACCTCGTGCAGCTGTGTCACGGTGGTCATCGGCCTCACCTCGGAATCTCATAATTTGGGATAGATATCCCAATGAATGAACAACGAGATTCACGCTACACCCCTGCGGGTACGCGGATCCTACGACCTGGTTGTCGGATCTCTCACAGCGGACGATAGTCGGCGGCACCGGCCGTACTGACCGCCCGGTCGGGCGCGTTCGAGCAGGTGGAAGCGGGTCGATAGACTGCCCGGCATGCGTCTAGGTCGAGTTGCCAGTCCCGATGGGGTCGCGTTCGTCAGCATCGAAACGGAGGGAAGCGACAGCATCGCGAAGGAAATCGCGGAACATCCGTTCGGTACGCCGACGTTCACCGGGCGGAGCTGGCCGCTGGCCGATGTGCGCCTGCTCGCGCCGATCCTGGCGAGCAAGGTGGTCTGCATCGGCAAGAACTACGCGGCGCACGCGGCCGAAATGGGCGGGCCCGCACCGGAAGACCCGGTGATCTTCCTCAAGCCGAACACTTCGATCATCGGGCCGAATGCCCCGATCATCCTGCCGCCCAGCTCCTCTCAGGTCGACTACGAGGGTGAGCTCGCGGTGGTCATCGGCAGGCCGTGCAAGGACGTGCCTGCGGCCCGCGCGCTCGACGTGGTGCTCGGCTACACCGTCGCCAACGACGTGACCGCCCGCGACCAGCAGCGCCACGACGGGCAGTGGACGCGCGGCAAGGGCTACGACACCTTCTGCCCGCTCGGACCGTGGATCGAAACCTCCTTGGATCCATCGGATCTGGAGATCGTCACCGAGCTCGACGGCGAGGTGCGCCAGCGCAGCCGCACTTCACTTCTGCTGCACGACATTCCGAAGCTCATCGAGTGGGTCACCACCGTGATGACGCTGCTGCCCGGTGATGTCATCCTCACCGGAACGCCCGAGGGCGTCGGCCCGGTCCAGGCCGGACAGCAGGTGTCCGTGACCGTGGAGGGCATCGGAACCCTGATCAATCCTGTTGCCGCCAAACACCGCTAGTGACTGCTTGCAGGTCACTCGAAACGATCAGCTAGTGACTGCTTGCAGGTCACTCGAAACGATCAGATAGCGAAAGAGAGCCATGACTGAAGTACGGGTCCGCTTCTGCCCGTCACCGACCGGAACGCCACACGTCGGCCTGATCCGGACGGCGCTGTTCAACTGGGCCTATGCCAGACACCACGGTGGAAAATTCGTCTTCCGCATCGAAGACACCGACGCGGCACGGGATTCCGAGGAGTCCTACCGCGCGCTGCTCGACGCGCTGCGCTGGCTCGGCCTCACCTGGGACGAGGGCCCCGAGATCGGCGGCCCCTACGAGCCGTACCGCCAGTCGCTGCGCAAGGACCTGCATCTGGACGTCGTCCGGCGTTTGCTGGAGGCTGGCGAAGCCTACGAATCCTTCTCCACGCCTGAGGAAGTGGAGGCCAGGCATCGCGCCGCCGGACGGGATCCCAAGCTTGGTTACGACAACTATGACCGAGATCTCACCGCCGAGCAGATCGCGGCATACCGAGATGCCGGACGCCCCGCGGTGATTCGGCTCCGGATGCCCGACGAAGACCTCACCTGGCACGACCTCGTGCGCGGCGAGACCACCTTCAAGGCGGGTACGGTGCCCGACTTCGCGCTCACCCGCGGCACCGGCGATCCGCTGTATACGCTGGTAAACCCGGTCGACGACGCATTGATGAAGATCACCCATGTGTTGCGCGGCGAAGATCTGCTTTCCTCAACCCCGCGCCAGCTCGCGCTGTATGCCGCGCTGCGCCGAATCGGTGTTGCGGACTTCACCCCGGAGTTCGGCCACCTGCCCTTCGTCATGGGCCAGGGCAACAAGAAGTTGTCCAAGCGCGATCCGGAGTCGAATCTGTTCGCGCACCGCGATCGCGGATTCATCCCTGAAGGTTTGCTGAATTACCTGGCGCTACTCGGTTGGAGCATCGCCGACGACCACGACCTGTTCACCATGGCGGAGATGGTCGCGGCGTTCGACATATCGAAAGTAAATTCGAATCCGGCCCGATTCGATCAGAAGAAGGCAGATGCCCTCAACGCGGAGCACATCCGATTGCTGGCGCCCGCCGATTTCAGCAACCGACTGCGCGAGTACCTGACCGTACACGGTCATATCGGCGCCGAAATCGACGACAAGGTGTTCGCCGCAGCGGCCGATCTGGTGCAGACTCGGATCGTCGTGTTGTCGGATGCCTGGGAACTGTTGCGTTTCTTGTTGGCACCCGCCGAACAATTTGCGATCGACCCCACTGCGGGAGCAAAGAATCTCGGCGCAGACGCAACTCCGGTATTGCAAGCCGCTATTACTGCGCTGGAGCCACTGACGCAGTGGTCGACCCCGGCGATCGAAGAAGCGCTCAAAACCGCGCTGATAGACGATCTAGGGCTCAAGCCGCGCAAGGCATTCGCGCCGGTGCGCGTCGCAGTGACCGGATCGCACATCAGCCCGCCACTGTACGAGTCGCTCGAACTACTCGGCCGCGACCTGACTCTCGCGCGACTGCGCTCAGCACAGGAGTGGACCGCGCAGCCCTGAAAACTGTCCGCACAGCGGAAAATGTGGCTTTGACCAGGCGATTTGTAGTTAACCGGTAGCCGTTTGGTAGTCTTCTTCTCGGCCCGGAACGCGGCCTCACAGTCAGCCAGACTGCGAGGCTGAATCACCAGGTCATTGGGGTATGGTGTAATTGGCAACACAGCTGATTCTGGTTCAGCCATTCTAGGTTCGAGTCCTGGTACCCCAGCGGAGAATGTTGTCGAGATCGGTGCGCGGCCGAAATCAGTACAGCAACCGGCGATTTGGATCGCCGGGCCTCGGCCGGTTAAGCTTGCCGAGCCTCCCGATCGAAAGATCAACCAAGGTGCTCCTCGTGCGAACGAGAAGCAGTCCTGGCCCCGTCGTCTAGCGGCCTAGGACGCCGCCCTCTCAAGGCGGTAGCGCGGGTTCGAATCCCGTCGGGGCTACACAGATAGAAGGCTCATGCTCATGGAGAGCATGAGCCTTTTCTGTTCCGCAATGTCTTGCGGGGGCGAAGCCCCCGCAACCCACCCGGCGGGCTTCGCCCCCGGACCCCCGGCTGCGGCGCTGCGCGCGCAGCGCGCGCGTCGCCAAGGGGGCGTAGGCCTCTCGTGGATGTAGACATCCAAAATTGACTCGTGCAGCTCTTTTGATCGTCTGCTGTTGGAAGTCTCGCGCTGCAGGTTTACCGCTGGCCGTGAGCTGCTCCGGATCGCCCCCTGATAGCCCGCTGGAGGACCGCTGCCCGCCGGCGCATCCCAACTAGTGGACAACCTCACTTGCACACCTCACAAGCCCGCTGAGCACCGGATTCGGCCCAACACACAGCGAAGGCCCCCCGGTCATCGACCGGAGGGCCTTTCTCGTCCGACGAGCTACCCGCTCTTGCGCCGGAACTCGCGCTTGTGGCTGGCGTTGCCGTGGGTCGCGGAGGCCTTGGAACGGCCGTCGAGATGGTCGGCGGTTCGGGCGCTGTTCTTGTTCTTCCGCTCCAGCGCCTCCTTGAACTTGCGCTTCACCTCTTCGGCGCTCGAGGCTTCGGGATTGCCTGAGCCGTTGGAACTATCCGCCATCGCCTGCTCCTCGTCGTCGCGGCCGTGCGGCGCACGCCCTTGCGGGCGGCGGTGCCCGGCCGATTCGTGTCGAACGATTCGACGTTAGTCGGCGCGGCGCACGATGTCAGTTCGATATCGGTGCGCGTTCGCTCGGCGTCGAACTCGGTGTCGGAGCAGCTCAGTCGAGTGGGGCCGCGGTGGTTCCGCCGAGCGGGAGCCGGGGGAGGCCGAGCTTGCGGTGATCCCAGCTGCGGATCCGGTCGGGGACGACGCGGATGGCGCTGCGCTTGTGCAGCATGGTTTCGACCATCGGCCTGACCTCTTCGCTATAGGGGCCGGTGTAGCGCTCCCACACGCTGACACCGACCGCGTACAGCTTGTCGGGGTCGTCGACGATCTCGGCGTGCCCTTCGATCGAGACGCCACGCAGCTGGTCGTAGGTCTGGCCTGCTTCGACCATGCAGGTGATGCGCGGGTCACGGCGCAGGTTGACCGCCTTCTGCGATTTCGTCTTCGTCTCGAACCACAGTTCACCGTCGATGAGCGCGTACCACATGGCGGTCAGGTGCGGTGTGCCCTTCGGACCGATGGTCGCGAGCGTCGCGATGCGGCTGCGTTCCAGGAACTCGGTGATCTCGGTGTCGGACATGACGATCTGTGCCCGTTGATTGACTCCCATTCGCTCACTCTAGAGAGTCATTTCTAGAACGTGTTATAGGCGCTTGTGTAGCGCCTCCGCCGCCGCGACCAGGTCCGCCGCCCAGCGCGCGCCGGGCCTGCGGCCCATCCGGTCGATGGGTCCGGATACCGAGACGGCGGCGACAACGGTCCCGGTGGCGTCGCGGACGGGTGCGGACACGCTCGCCACGCCGGATGCCCGCTCGGCCGCGCTCTGCGCCCAGCCGCGCTTGCGCACCTCGGTCAGCGCGCGTTCGCCGAACACGGCGTCGGCGAGGATGGACCGCTGCAGTTCGGGATCGGCCCAGGCGAGCAGGACTTTGGCGGCCGAACCAGCGGTCAACGGCAGCCGCGCGCCGACGGGAACGGTGTCGCGCAGCCCGACCGGCGGTTCGAGGGCCGCGATGCAGACCCGCGCATTGCCGTCCTGGCGGTACAGCTGGACGCTTTCGCCGGTGATCTCGCGTAGCCGGGGCAGGATCGCCGCCGCGGCCTCGAGCAGCGGATCTGTGGCGCCTGCGGCCAGCTCGGCGAGTGCGGGGCCCGGCCGCCACATGCCGCTGTTGTCGCGCGCCAACAGGCGATGCACTTCCAGGCCGACGGCGAGGCGATGTGCGGTCGCGCGCGGCAGTCCGGTGCGGGCGCACAGGTCGTTGAGACCGCAGGGGTGCTCGGCGACGGCGTACAACACCGCCACTGCTTTGTCGAGGACGCCGATGCCGCTATGCTGTCTCATAGAACGATACTAGCGTCTCGGATGTTGGGAATCCACACGGAACCGCCGACACGGGTAATCCGCTCGGACATCCGATCTCGCCTATCCGAAAAACGTGTGCAGCCGCCGCCGTCCTCAGCCCGGAACGCGGAGGCGGATGCTTGTCGAAAGGTGATCGAAAATGGCACAGCCACGCACCATGGCCGAAAAGGTGTGGGAGCAGCATGTCGTCGCCCGTGGCGAGGGAGAGGGCACAGCGCGCGAACCCGACCTGATCTACATCGACCTGCACCTGGTGCACGAAGTGACCAGCCCGCAGGCCTTCGACGGCCTCCGCGCCGCAGGCAGGCCGGTGCGGCGCCCCGATCTGACCATCGCGACCGAGGACCACAATGTCCCGACCGTCGATATCGATAAACCCATTGCGGATCCGATTTCGCGAACGCAAGTGGAAACTCTGCGCCGCAACTGTGCGGAATTCGGTGTTCGGTTGCATCCGATGGGCGATCTGGATCAGGGCATCGTGCACGTGGTCGGCCCGCAACTCGGCCTGACCCAACCGGGCATGACGGTGGTCTGCGGTGACAGTCACACCTCGACGCACGGCGCGTTCGGCGCGCTGGCGATGGGCATCGGCACCTCCGAGGTGGAGCACGTGCTCGCCACCCAGACGCTCTCCCTGCGTCCGTTCAAGACGATGGCGATCACCGTCGACGGCGCCCTTGGGCCCGGCGTTACGAGCAAAGACCTGATTCTGGCCGTCATCGCGAGGATCGGCACCGGCGGCGGTCAGGGTTATGTGCTCGAGTACCGCGGCGAGGCGATCAGGGCCATGTCGATGGAGGCCCGAATGACCATCTGCAACATGTCCATCGAAGCGGGCGCCAGAGCGGGCATGATCGCTCCAGACGAAACAACCTATGAATTCCTCGCCGGCCGCCCGCACGCCCCGCAGGGGGACGACTGGACGGCAGCAGTGGCCTCCTGGGAGTCGCTCAAGACCGACGAGGGCGCGCGGTTCGACGCCGAGGTGCACATCGACGCGCGCGAGCTGACCCCGTTCGTCACCTGGGGCACCAACCCGGGACAGGGCGCGCCCCTTGGCGAATCGGTGCCCGACCCCGCCCAGATCGCCGACGAGACGGCGCGCGAGTCCGCGGAGAAAGCGCTGCGGTACATGGATTTGACCCCGGGAACGCCGCTGCGCGAGGTGGCGGTCGACACGGTATTCGTCGGATCGTGCACCAACGGACGCATCGAGGATTTGCGTGCCGTGGCCGGGATTTTAAAGGGACGCCACGTCGCGGACGGCGTGCGAATGCTGGTTGTACCGGGATCGATGCGGGTTCGCGCACAGGCTGAATTAGAAGGACTCGGTGAGATTTTCGCCGCAGCGGGCGCCGAATGGCGGCAGGCGGGCTGCTCAATGTGCCTGGGAATGAATCCGGATCAGCTCGAGCCGGGCCAGCGCTGCGCGTCGACGTCGAACCGCAACTTCGAGGGCCGACAGGGCAAAGGTGGCCGTACGCACCTGGTTTCCCCGCTTGTAGCGGCCGCGACGGCGGTCCGTGGAACCCTGTCCTCGCCTGCGGATCTGGACTGACCGGACGCGATACCTCTACCGACTCAGGAGAATCAATGGAAGCCTTCACCGTGCACAAGGGGATCGGCGTACCGTTCCGTCGTTCCAATGTGGATACTGACCAGATCATCCCGGCCGTGTACCTGAAGCGGGTGACCCGCACGGGATTCGAGGACGGACTGTTCGCAGCATGGCGCACTGATCCCGACTTCATTCTCAACGTCGAGCCCTACAAGCGGGGCAGTGTGCTGGTGGCCGGACCGGATTTCGGCACGGGATCGTCCCGCGAACATGCCGTCTGGGCGCTGTCTGACTACGGGTTTCGGGTCGTGATCTCGTCGCGGTTCGCCGACATCTTCCGCGGCAATGCCGGTAAGGGCGGCCTGCTGGCGGCCCAGATGTCACAGAACGATGTCGAAATGCTCTGGAAGTTGCTCGAGGAACAGCCCGGTCTCGAATTGGTTGTGGACCTGGAGGACCGCACGGTGACCGCTGGAACCGCCGTGTTGCCGTTCGATATTGATGACTACACGCGGTGGCGTCTGCTCGAAGGATTGGACGACATCGGGCTCACGCTGCGCCGCAGCGACGCGATCGCCGAGTTCGAAAACACAAGGCCAGCATGGAAACCCACTACCCTGCCAGCACATATTTAGAGGCACTAAACACCCCTGGGTGTTAGCTGGATGAACGGGGGGCCGGTAGCTGGACGTGTGCTAAACCACATGAATTTTGGCGTGGCACATAGACTCTTGCCCATTGTGGGTTTACCGTGGTACCTAGTCGGTCCGACGACGGGCCATTAGTCTGCGGAGGATTCAATGAACAAGGCGGAACTGATCGACGTTCTGACCGAAAAGTTGGGTACAGACAGGCGCACGGCCACCGCGGCAGTCGAGCATGTGGTCGACACCATCGTGCGCGCGGTGCACAAGGGTCAGAGCGTCACAATCACCGGATTCGGTGTGTTCGAACAGCGTAAGCGTGCGGCGCGAGTCGCGCGGAACCCGCGCACCGGCGAAACCGTCAAGGTGAAGCCGACTTCGGTGCCTGCGTTCCGTCCGGGCGCGCAGTTCAAGGCCGTGATCGCGGGCAAGCAGAAGCTTGCCGCAAGCGGTCCCGCCGTTAAGCGCGGCGTGAATGCGCCGGTGGCAGCCAAGAAGGCCGCCGCCAAGAAGACGGCGGCGAAGAAGACCGCCGCCAAGAAGGCGACCGCCACCAAGGGCCCCGCCAAGACCACGGCAAAGAAGGCCGCCAAGAAGGCGCCCGCAAAGACGGCCGCTCGCAAGACGACTGCGACCAAGGCCGCCGCCAAGAAGACGGTCGCCAAGAAGACCGCCGTGAAGAAGACGGTCGCGAAGAAGGCTCCCGCCAAGAAGACGGCTGCCAAGAAGGTCACGGCCGCCAAGAAGACGGTCGCCAAGAAGGCTCCCGCCAAGAAGTCGGCCGCCAAGAAGGCGCCGGCTCGCGGTCGCCGCTAGTACTGCGCCAGTACGGTATTGGCGCCGGGTGGCAGCCGGGAGGCTGAATCACCCGCTATACCGATCGAAACGGCCCCGGAAGCACGCTTCCGGGGCCGTTTCGGCTGTCAGGGTCCATCTTTCAGCTGTGCGGTGTGTAGGCCGGTCAGGCTCGTGTCTTCCGGGGCCGTTTCGGCTGTCAGGGTCCATCTTTCAGCTGTGCGGTGTGTAGGCCGGTCAGGCTCGTGTTCTGAGGCCCGGCCCACCTTGCCGCGCAAGGGCGTTACGGCGGCGTCTGGGGACGCTCAGGACGGTACGACGTCCGCCGAGAGTGACCGGTCCAGATGGTCGGCGGCGACGAGCCTGCGATCCGCGAACGACAGTACCCACACACTGCCTTTGCGATTGCGCGCCGACGGCAACGTGATGCCGTCGCGAGTGGCCCACCACTGCAACAGATCCGGAATCACCTTGCCCTGACTGCACACAACGGGAACCCCGGTGTCGGGCACCAGCTCGACCATCCGCTGCCGCGCCGCGTCCTGTGCTGCGGCATAACCGATTTCGGACAGTGTCGGCTCGAGGATGATCTCGCTGTCCAGCTTCTCGGCGAGCGGTGTCACCGTCTGCACGCAGCGCACCGGGTCGGCGGAATGGATCCGGGATGCCCCGAACGCCAACAGATTCGGGACAAGAGCCCGGGCCTGCGCCTGGCCGTTGCGGTCCAGCGGACGCAGCGGGTCCGGCCCGGAGAAGCGGTCGCGCCGACCAGCTTTCGCGTGTCGCACCAGCAGCAGCGTGCGGGTGTCCGCGGGCAGCCTGGTGAACGAGCGCACCACCTGCCGATCCATCGGATAGGACAACTGGTCCATCACCCGATCCAGCGGATACCACTGCAGCACGTCCACTTCGGCGTTGGCGGTGAATTCCCCGCCGACCGTCTCGGCCGACCAGTAGTCGACCCGCTTCAGCTTGCGGTGCCCCGGAACGGGATACGTGACCTTCCCGAGGTAGCGCCCGAGCCTGCAGTCGAGCCCGGTCTCCTCGCGGACCTCGCGGACCGCGGCGAGCACCGGTGTCTCACCGGGATCGAGCTTGCCCTTGGGCAGCGACCAATCCTGATACTTGGGGCGGTGGACGACAGCGATCTCGAGCGTGCCGCCCGGTCGGCGCCGCCACAGCACCGCACCCGCGGCGTGAATGTTGGCAGTCACTCGGGGATCCCAGAAGGGTCCCCCCTCCAGCTCGTACCCCGTGGTGCCGCTCACTGTTGATCGGGCCTCCGCAGCCGCATCAAGAACTCTTGGTGGTCACGTACTTTCACAGCCTCGTCGCCGGTGTGCTCCGGCCACGCCAGCCAGTTTCCATCCGATTGGAGTACCCAGCAGCGGGTGGTGGGATCCAACGCGGAGTCGAAGACCGACCCGAGCTGCTCGGTGAGGCGCGGATCCTTCACCTGCGCCATCACTTCCACGCGCCGGTCGAGGTTGCGGTGCATCATGTCGGCACTGCCGATCCAGTACTGGTCCTGGGCCTGGAAGTGCAGGACGCGGGAATGCTCGAGGAAGCGGCCGAGGATCGAACGGACCTCGATGTTCTCGCTCATGCCAGGCACGCCGGGGCGCAGCCCGCAGATGCCGCGCACCACGATCTGCACCGGGACGCCCGCCTGCGAGGCCCGGTACAGCGCGTCGATGATCTCCTCGTCGACGATCGCGTTGGCCTTCAGCCGGATTCGGGCGTCCTTGCCCTGCCTGGCCAGTTCGGTCTCCTGCTGGATCCGCTCGATGATCCCGGCGCGCACGCCGTGCGGCGCGACAAGCAGGTTGCGGTAGTTCTCTTTTCGGGAGTAACCGGTCAGCGAATTGAACAAATCGGTCAGATCGGCACCGATTTCCGGTGCGGCGGTGAGCAATCCGACGTCCTCGTAGAGCCGCGCGGTCTTCGGGTTGTAGTTGCCGGTGCCGATGTGGCAGTAGCGGCGGATGGTCGCACCTTCGCGCCGGACCACCAGACAGGTCTTGCAGTGGGTCTTGAGGCCGATGAGGCCGTAGACCACGTGCACGCCCGCTTGTTCCAGTGCGCGTGCCCATTTGATGTTGGCCTGCTCGTCGAACCGCGCCTTGATCTCGACCAGCGCGACCACCTGCTTGCCCGCTTCGGCGGCGTCGATGAGCGCGTTGACGATCGGTGAGTCACCGGAGGTCCGGTAGAGGGTCTGCTTGATCGCGAGCACCTGCGGGTCCGCGGCGGCCTGTTCGATGAACCGCTGCACGCTGGTGGAGAACGAGTCGTACGGGTGGTGCACGAGGACGTCGCCCTCGCGCAGCGCCGCGAACACGTTGCGCGGTGTCTCCCGCTCGCCGAACGCGGCCGGAGTGGCAGGCACGTACGGGGTGTCCTTGAGGTTGGGCCGGTCGACCGCGTACACCTGCCATAGGCAGGACAGGTCGAGCAGGCCTGGCACCTGGATGACGTCGCCGGGGTCGACATCGAGTTCACGCAACAGCAATTCGAGCATGTGCTCGGTCATGTCGTCGGAGACCTCTAGTCGCACCGGCGATCCGAAGCGCCGTCGCGCGAGTTCGCGCTCCAGCGCCTGGAGTAGGTCCTCGTCGCGGTCCTCGTCGACCTCGAAGTCGGCGTTGCGGGTGATCCGGAACGAGTGCTGCTCAACCACTTCCATGCCGGGGAACAGCAGATCGAGGTGCGCCGCGATCAGCTCCTCCATCGGAAGGAATGCGCGGATGGGCGAATTCGCGTCGGCACGGCGCACCCGGACGAACCGCTCGACGTTGTCCGGCACCTTGACGCGGGCGAAGTGCTCGCCGCCGGTGGACGAATCCTTCACCGTCACCGCGAGGTTGAGGCTCAGGCCGCTGATGTAGGGGAAGGGGTGCGCCGGGTCCACCGCCAACGGGGTGAGCACCGGGAAGACCTGGTCCTGGAAGTAGCCGGAGAGGCGCTGACGCTCGTCGTCGTTCAGGTCGGTCCAGTCGATGATCGCGATGCCCTCGTCCGTCAGCGCGGGCAGCACCTCGTCGAGGAAGACCCTGGCATGACGTTCAGCGATCTCCTGGGTACGGGCGGTGATCAACTCCAGTTGTTCGCCGGGGGAGCGGCCGTCCGCCGAGCGCACGAGCAGTCCGGTCTCGGCCCTGCGTTTGAGGCCTGCGACCCGCACCATGTAGAACTCGTCGAGGTTCGACGCGAAGATGGCCAGGAATTTGGCACGCTCCAGCAACGGCAGCGACGCGTCCTCGGCCAGGGCGAGGACCCGGGCATTGAAATCGAGCCAGCTCAACTCGCGATTGACGTAGCGATCACGTGGCAACTGCTCTGCCGCCGGGTCGGTCGACACGGGTGTCGCCGCGGGCGGAGGCGTGGGCAGCAACTGCTGTTGCTTGACGGTTTCCGTATCGCTCACGCCACGATCATCCCCTACTCGGCCCGCTGTGTGCAGGTCGACACCGCGATTGACGTGAGCGTCACCTCACCGTGGCGACCTTCTAGCACACCCGGCGAACGTGGTGGTGAACACGATCGGGCCAGCCGATGTCGTGCAGCGCCGCACAGGTCGCGTCGCCCGCGCCGAGCTCGATCGCCAGGTCGAGGTCGTCGGCGGTGTCGACATCCAGGCGCAACCCCGGCCAGTCGCCGTGCAGAGCGACCGCGCCCGCGGCGATGTGTTTGTGCGCCGAACCAGGTCCGAACCGGGGCTCGAGTGGCGCGCCCGGGTCGCGGACAAGTAGCGCCGACGTGCCGGTGCCCGCGTGATCGACGACGACCGAGCGCACACCGCGCGGCGCAACGGTCAGCACGTCGTTCAGTTCCTCCGGTCGCAGTGCGGGCAGATCGGCTTGCAACGCGAGCAGATCGACCGGCCCGTGCCGGTCCCGCAACGCCCTCGCGGCGTCGGCCAGCGCGCTGTTCAGGCCGTCGAGTCCGGACTTGCGTGGCTCGGGATGCACCGCGGCGCCCACCGAGCGAGCCAGGTCGGCGACGGCTGGATCCGGGGTCACCACGGTGACCGAGAGGATCCCGGGAACGGCCGTCGTAGCGGTCACGGTGTCGGCGAGCATGGCGAGGACCAGTCGCGCCCGGTGTTCCGGGCGCAACCGGTCGGCGAGTCGGCTCTTGGCCTGATCGAGGCTCTTGACCGCGATCACGGCATGCACGGCGTGCGGGCGCATGTGCCCAATCCTTCCATGGCATATTGGGCAGATGACGAGGGCGGCAGTGATGGGCGCGGGATCGTGGGGGACCGCGTTCGCGAAGGTGTTGGCGGACGCGGGAACCGAGGTCACGATCTGGGCGCGGCGACCCGAGGTCGCGGAGGTGCTGAACACCGAACATCGCAATCCCTCGTACCTCACCGATATTCAGCTGCCGCCGATCGCGGCCACCCACGATCCCGCAGTGGCGCTGGACGGCGCGGACATCGTCGTGCTCGCGGTGCCGTCTCAGTCGTTGCGGCCGAATCTCGGCGCGTGGAAAGGGCTGATCGGGCCGGACGCGTCGTTGTTGAGCTTGGCCAAGGGCATCGAGACCGGGACGCTGTTGCGGGTGAGCGAGGTGGTCGGCGAGGTCACCGGTGTCGACGCGAGCCGCATCGCCGTCTTGTCCGGACCGAATCTGGCCAGGGAGATCGCTGTCTGCCAGCCCGCGGCCACCGTCATCGCCTGCAGCGACGCCGACCGCGCTGTCGCGCTCCAACAGGCCTGTGCCACCGGCTATTTCCGGCCGTACACCAACACCGACGTGATCGGCTGCGAGATCGGCGGCGCCAGCAAGAACGTGATCGCCCTGGCCTGCGGCATCGCCTCCGGAATGGGCTTGGGGGACAACACCGTCGCCAGCATCATCACCCGCGGCCTCGCCGAGATCATCCGGCTCGGCGTGGTTCTCGGCGCCGAGCCCGCGACGCTGGCCGGGCTGGCCGGGGTCGGGGACCTGGTCGCGACCTGTACCTCGCCGCTGTCGCGCAACCGGTCGTTCGGGCACGCGCTCGGTGCGGGCGGATCGATGGAATCGGCGCAGGAGGCGACCAACGGGCAGGTCGCCGAGGGCGTGAAGTCGTGCACGTCGATTCGCGCGCTCGCGGTCAAGCACGAGGTGGACATGCCGCTCACCACCGCCGTGCATCAGGTCTGCCACGAGGGCCTTTCGGTGCTCGAGGCCATCGCCAACCTGCTCGGCAGGCGCATCAAGCCCGAGTAGTCGCGGTCGTGCCGACCCGAATGGGTGGCGGTGCGAGTCCTGCGCCGTGCCGGGTACGGTTCCGGGCATGACGAACCGGATCCGGGTGGCTGTGGTCTTCGGCGGGCGGAGCAACGAGCACGCCGTTTCCTGCGTGTCGGCCGGCAGTGTGCTGCGCAATCTGGATCCGGAACGCTACGACGTGGTGCCGATCGGCATCAGCACCGAGGGCACCTGGGTCCTCGCCGACGCGGGGATCGCCGCCCTCGGGTTCCAGGATCGCGCGCTGCCGTCGGTCGACGGCAGCGGCACCGCGCTGACGATCACCGCAGGCGCGCAGAACTCGGGCGCGCTGATCGCGCTCGACGATCCAACGGCCGCGCTCGGTTCCGTCGATGTGGTGTTCCCGATCCTGCATGGACCGTTCGGCGAGGACGGCACCCTGCAGGGCCTGCTCGAACTCGCCGGTGTGCCCTATGTCGGGCCTGGCGTGCTGGCCAGTGCGGCGGGCATGGACAAGGAGTTCACCAAGAAACTCCTTGCCGCCGAAGGCTTGCCGATCGGCAACCAGGTGGTGCTGCGTCCTGGCACCGCGACGGTGCGCGAGGGCGATCGGGAGCGGCTCGGTCTGCCCGCATTCGTGAAGCCTGCCCGCGGCGGCTCATCGATCGGCATCACGAAGATCACCGAATGGAGCGCGCTCGACGCGGCCATCGCCGCGGCCAGGGCGCACGACCCGAAGGTGATCGTCGAGGCGGGCATCGTCGGCCGTGAAGTCGAGTGTGGCGTACTGGAATTCCCGGACGGCCGGGTGGAAGCCAGTGTGGTGGCCGAGATCCGGATGCCCGACGAAGACACCGCGGCCGTGGCCCCCGAGTTCTACGACTTCGAGACCAAATACCTTGATGACGTCTGCGAATTCGATATTCCGGCCAAGCTGGACGACGAAATGTCCGACAGCGTCCGGGAACTCGCGGTGCGGGCGTTCCGCGCGCTGGACTGCCAGGGCCTGGCGCGCGTCGACTTCTTCATCACCGCAGACGGTCCGGTGATCAACGAGATCAACACCATGCCCGGCTTCACGCCCATCTCCATGTACCCGAAGATGTGGGAAGCCACCGGCATCGACTACCGGGCGCTGATCTCCACCCTGATCGAGACCGCCCTCGCCCGCGGCACCGGCCTCCGCTAGACCGGCGGACCGACTCAGTTGGGCAGCGGCCCCGGGTCGATCGGCGTGGCAGGGAGATTCGCCGTGATGGCATCGGAGATGCCCTGCAGCGGCGTCGGACCGGAGCCGTCGGGAACGGTCAGCGCGATATAGGTTTCGCGATCGACGGCGAACCAGGTGCTGGCCTTGGCGGTTTGGTCGCGGGCCTCGAACCACTGGACGCCGTTCACGATCTGCAGCACCGACGCACGGTTGAACTCCAGCGGGCGATCAAGGCCGCAGCGCAACACGATCGGATCGCCGCCGTCCTTGCGCTGCCACGCCCAGGTGGCGGGCGGGGACGGTTCCACCAGCGTGGACTTGCTGAACTCGCCCAACGTGATCGGCAGTTGCGGGAGCAGCGTGGTGCAGGCGGTGCCGGTCGCCGCGGGCGCGGCCACCGGGCCGAGCACCAGGGGTTCGCGCTCGACAGGTGCGTTGCGAGCGACGACCGCGGCCACCAGGACACCGACGACGAGCATGATCGGCAGTGCCACTGCTGTGGCGATCAGTGCAGGCGAATACTGGCGCGTGCTCTCGGCAGCCGGGGGGTTCTCCGCCGTACCTGCGTCCGCAGCAGCCTCGTCCGTCGCGGTTTCGGTCGCCGCGGCGTCCTCGCGCGGGGCCGCGACCGCTTCCTCGGCAGCGTCCTTCGATGCCTCGTCCTTCGACGAATCGCGATCCGACGTTGCCGCCGCCATGCGCACCGATCCTTCCTCTCGCGGTGACCGGGCGCCGGTCGGCGGGCCGCAACACTGCGGCGATGCCGTGACCGGCCCGGTAGTACTCGATTGCCCTGGAAAGGGTACCTTCGGGTCGATTCCAGCAAGCAGCGCGCCTGAAAGGACCGGTCATCAGCGAGAGCAAAGGGCCGAGGACGGTACGTGAACTGGGGGAGTTCGCGCTCATCGAGCGGATCAACAAGGGCCGCATTCAGGCGCCTGGCGTGCTGCTCGGCCCCGGCGACGACGCCGCGCTGATCGCCGCGCCCGACGGTCGCTTCGTCGTCACCACCGACATGCTGGTGCAGGACCGGCACTTCCGGCTCGACTGGTCCAGCGCCGAGGACATCGGGCGCAAGGCCATCGCCCAGAACGCCGCCGACGTGGTCGCCATGGGCGCGGTGCCGAGCGCGTTCGTGGTGGCACTCGGCTGCCCGGCCGACGCACCGCTGGAGCTGATCGACGGTCTCGCCGACGGAATGTGGGCCGAGGCGGCGCGCGCAGGCGCGTCCATCGCGGGCGGTGACCTGGTGCGCAGCCGCGACCTCGTGCTCTCGGTCACCGCGTTCGGTGACCTGCGCGGCCGCGCCGCCCGCACGAGAGCCGGTGCGCGGGTGGGGGACACGATCGCCGTCGCGGGCCGCCTCGGCTGGTCGGCGGCGGGTCTCGCGGTGCTCACCGCAGGCGCCGAATCCGCCGAGTTCACCGAAGTGCTTGCCGCCCATCGCGTCCCGCAACCGCCCTATACGTCGGTGTTGGACGCGCTCCAGCTGCCAGGTGCCGACGACCTGCACGCGCTGACCGACGTCTCCGACGGACTGCTCGCCGACCTCGGGCATATGGCCGAATCATCCGGCGTCGCCATGGATCTGGACGCGGCCGCGGTCGCCGACCCGGCCCTCGACCCGATCGCCGCCCTGCTGGATGCCGATGCGGCGCAATGGATTCTGACCGGCGGTGAGGACCATGCGTTCGCAGGGACCTGGGCGGCGGGCGCCGCGCTGCCTGCAGGCTGGCGGCCGATCGGCCGGGTCTGTGCCGGTCACGGCGTTACTGTCGGCGGCGTGCGGTGGTCGGGCAGCGCGGGCTGGGAATCATTCGGCGGGGTGGACTCGGCAGTAGCGGACGAACCACGCTAAGTTGTGCGGTCATGAGCGCGAAACCACTGTCGGAAATCATGGATCCGGGATGGGCGAAGGCACTCGAGTCGGTGGCCGATCGGATTTCGGCCATGGGCGAGTTCTTACGCGAGGAGAATGCCGCGGGCCGCGGCTATCTACCAGCCGGTGACAATGTGTTACGCGCCTTCCAGCGTCCTTTCGCCGAGGTGCGGGTGCTGGTTGTCGGCCAGGATCCGTACCCGACGCCCGGTCACGCGATGGGCTTGAGTTTCTCTGTCGCGCCGGATGTTTCGCCCGTCCCACGCAGCCTGGCGAACATCTTCGCCGAGTACGCCAAGGATCTCGGCCACCCGACGCCGTCCTGCGGCGACCTGAGTCCGTGGTCGGACCAGGGCGTGCTGATGCTGAACAGGGTGCTGACGGTCACGCCGGGCGCGCCTGCCTCGCATCGCGGCAAGGGCTGGGAAGCGGTGACCGAGCAGGCGATTCGCGCCTTGGTCGCGCGAGACGAGCCGCTGGTCGCGATCCTCTGGGGCAGGGACGCGGCGACACTGAAGCCCACCTTGGTCCAGGCCGAGGTGCCCTATATCGAGTCTGCGCATCCGTCGCCGCTGTCGGCGTCGCGCGGCTTTTTCGGTTCCCGACCGTTCTCTCGCGTGAACGAACTACTGGACGAACTGGGTGCCGAACCCGTTGACTGGCGTCTGCCCTGAGCGGGCGTCTGTGTGTGATCTACCGAGATTGAACCGAGTGAGGAGCTTTTCCATGCCAAAGTCCACCGTTCGCGGCGCGCTGCGCGGCACCACCGCCACCTTGGCCCTCTGTGCTGCCCTCGCGGGCGGCGCCGCCACCGCGAGCGCACAGGGGCTGCCGCTCGAGCACGCCACGGACACCACCTCGGCGCCTGCGGACACGTCGACGCAGATCGGTGAGGAGTTCACCTCGAACGGTTCGTCCACGATCTCCGCCTCGGTCAACGCCAAGGTCGCCTGCCTGCTGCAGCGCACCCTCAGCGCGTCCGGCAAGTGGGACTGCTGACATATCCGTTCCCCGGGGTCGAAACTGTAACAAGTTCTATGCGATCCTCGGTTGATGAGTAATGCGAACAATCTGCTGGAGCCGACGCCGCTACTTTTGCGCGGCTCCGGCGGGATCGAACTGGTCGCCGACCAGTTCGGCCCGGTCGAAGGCCCGCTCGTGGTTTTTCTGCACGGCGGCGGGCAGACCAGGCATTCGTGGAAACAGACGGGCGGCAAACTGGCCGCATCCGGCATGCGGGTGGTCACCCTCGACGCCCGCGGGCACGGCGACAGCCAGTGGGCCGACGACGGCGACTACCGGCGCGACACCATGGTGCGCGATCTGCTGCTCGTGCTCGAGCAGCTCGGCGCCCCCGCGGTCGTGGTCGGGGCGAGCATGGGCGGCATCACCGCTCTGCTCGCCACCGCCGTCTCCGGCGGCGCGCAGATCAGCGCGCTGGTGCTCGTAGACATCGTGACCAGGCCGGAAAAGGCCGGCGTGGCACGCGTCATCGACTTCCTGGGCAAGCACCGCGACGGATTCGACAGCCTGGATCAGGTCGCCGACGCGGTCGCCGAGTATATGCCGCACCGGCCGCGGCCGAAGAACACCGATGGCCTGCTGCGCAACCTGCGCGAGCGGGACGGTCGCTGGTACTGGCATTGGGATCCAGACATGCTGGCAGGCCGCGTCGAAGATCCGTCGGACATGATCGTGCAGATGGAAGCCGCCGCGCACGCATTGACGATGCCGGTGTTGCTGGTGCGCGGCATGCAGTCCGACGTGGTGAGTTCCGAAGGGGCCGCGGCATTCCAGGAGCTGGTGCCGCACGCGCAGCTGGTCGAGATCGGCGGAGCTGCGCACACCGCGGCGGGCGACGACAACGACTCCTTCACCGACGCGGTCGCGAAGTTCGTGCTGCAGACGACTCCGTGAACACGGAGTCGTTCGGCAATTACGTGTAGTTCGGCTTCCGCTTCTCGACGAACGCGTCGACACCCTCACGCCCGGTCGCACCGTTCGCCGCGGCGGCGATCGCCTCGCGTTCGCGATCGAGCTGATCGCTCAATGCCGACGAAGTGGACTGCGCCAGCAGTGTTTTGATGCTTGCGTAGGTGGAACGTGGTCCGCCGGCGAGGGTTCGGGCCAGGTTCAGCGCCTCGGCCTGCACCTCCTCGTCGGCGACGAGACGGCTGAGGATGCCGAGCCGCACCGCCTCCTCGGCGTCGAGAACCGCGTCGGTGAGCAGGATCTCGCGTGCCCGGCCGAGGCCGACGATGCGCGGCAGCGTCCACGACATGCCGCCGTCCGGGCTCAGTCCGATGCCGGGGTAGGCGGGACGCAACTTGGTGCTCGGTCCGCCGAGCGCGATATCGGCGGCACACACCAGGCTCATGCCCGCGCCTGCGGCCCAGCCGTGCACGCCGACCACCACCGGAACCGTGGTGGCGTCGATGGCGCGCACGAAGTGGTGCAGATCTGTTGCCAGGCTGTAGATGTGGGCGGCCCGATCCGAGGCCGCCGCGAAACCGCGCACATTGCCGCCTGCGCAGAAGTTCGCGCCGGTGCCCGTCAGCAGCACCGCGCCGACCTCGGAGCCGAGCGAGCGCAGGGCGGCCGTGCCCGCGACGATCCCGGCAAAGTCCATCGAGGTGCCGTTCGCGGCGGTGGCGATGGTGATCTGCAGAACGCCGTCGAAGGTGGTCACGTACCCGGCTTGCTCGGTAGAGGTCATGGCCAGCACCTTACTTGGCGCGGGTGTACGACTCGGATCTCACCGAAGGACGCCGGGTTCGCGCACCATGCGAACCTGGATGGCGGGGGTGAACGCCTCCACCTTGCGGGCCCCGTCCAGTTCGAAACCGTGTTTGCGGTAGAAGGATTGGGCACGCGGGTTCTCTTCGAACACCCACAGCGAGCAGCCGACCTGCGGGTCGACGGCGGCGTTCAACAGATCGTGCGCGACGCCGGTGCCGTACCACTGGGAGCGGACGTACATGGCGTTCAGCTCCATCGGCGGCACCGGTGGGATATCGCGAGTGGCGCTCGCCGTGGCGAATCCGATCACCTGATCGCCGACGACGGCCACCCACGTAGCATCCGGGTACTTCCGCAGCTGGCGCTCCCACTGCTCGGCCCGCCGATCGACGTCGAAGGCGTCGAGCAGCTGGGCGGGCACCAGGCCGCGGTAGGCCTCACGCCAGCAGGCGATATGACATTCCGCGGCGCGGTAGGTGTACTCGGCGGCAAGTGGGGTGATACGCCAGTTCATTGCCCCGCCCATGAGAACAGATGACTACGCCCCGGACAACCCGTGAGGGTGCCGGGGCGTGCGTCGGTCTCGAGTAGTCCGAGGCTGAATCAGCCGCGGACGACCTTGCCCGCCTTCAGGCAGGACGTGCACACGTTCATGCGACGGGTGTTACCCGGCGCGACCTGGGCGCGAACGGTCTGGATGTTCGGGTTCCAGCGACGGTTGGTGCGCCGGTGCGAGTGCGAGACCGACTTCCCGAAGCCGGGGCCCTTGGCGCAGACGTCGCAGACGGCAGCCATAGTCGCGAACTCCTTCATGTCATGTGGGGACCACCGCCCGCGGGCAGTATGTCCGGAAACAATTATCGACCTACCCCTGCCGACTTGACGTCGGCCAGCACGAACCGGCAACGGCCGCGCGAGGCAACCCTGCAAGGGTAACGGGACGGGCGGCGATCCACCAAACCGGGTGCTTTCCGACGTTGCCGGGACACTCATCGGGTACCTCATCATATGTCGGTATCGCCCGCTAACCTGGCGGGCGGCGGTGGCGGACGGGAGAGAGGTGACGGTGCCCGGAGTGCGGGATGTGATGGACGGCACGGCATTGCTGCGCTGGGGGCGAACCTGTGTCGACGGTCTGGCAGACCGGCGCGAGGAGATCAACGCACTCAATGTCTTCCCCATCCCCGACGCCGACACCGGAACCAACCTGCTCGCCACCATGCGTGCCGCGGTGGCCGCCGTCGACCGGAAGGCGAGCATCGCCTCGGCCGCGTTGTCCGTGCACGAGGTCGCCGCCGCGATGGCGACCGGCGCGACGATCGGTGCTCGAGGTAACTCCGGAATCATCCTTTCGCAGGTGCTGCGCGGCATCGCGGAGGCGGTCCGGCACGGACCGTTGACCGCTTCCACGCTGCGTACCGCCCTGCATCGCGCCTCGGCCCTGGTGCGGGAGGCGTTGAGCGTGCCGATCGAGGGCACCATCCTGACCGTTCTGGACTGCGCGGCCGCCAGTGCGGCCGCCTGCCCGGACGATTCGCTCGCCGACGTGGCCCTCGCGGCGGCCGACGGCGCGGCCAAGGCACTGGGTGATACGCCGTCGCAGCTCGGCGTGCTGCGCGAGGCCGGTGTCGTCGACGCGGGAGCGCGCGGGCTCGTCGTGCTGCTGGACAGCCTGGTCTCGATCACTCTCGGCGAGGTCCCCGCCCGGCCGGAGTACACCCCTCGGGAACCGGTCACCGTGCGCGCCGCCGAGCCGAGCGTCAGCGAAACAGGCACGGCGACACCGCAATACGAGGTGATGTACCTCTTGGCCGACACCGACTCCGAGCAGGTGGCGCTGCTCCGCGCCCGGCTCGCCGAGCTGGGTGATTCGGTGGTGATCGTCGGCGACGGCGCACGTTCCTGGTCCGCTCATGTGCACTGCGCGGACGCGGGCGCGGCCGTGGAAGCGGGCATCGCCGCAGGCACGCTCAGTGGCATCCGCATCGAGAGCTTCGCCGCGTCCCACGCCGAGATGCCGTCCGGCCACCTCGTCACCCCCGCGACCCTCGACACCGAGAAGGCGCCCGCCGGTCCCGCCGATCGCGGCATCCTCGCGGTCGCCGCCGGTGCGGGCGCGGGCGTGTTGTTCGAGGATGCCGGAGCGGTGGTGCTCGGCGCGGACGGGGCGGTCTCGGCGGCCGCATTGCTCGCCGCGATCCGGGCGATGCCGAATCGCGAGGTCCTGGTGCTGCCCAACGGCGCATTGCCCGCGCACGACCTGGTCGCGGTCGGCGTCGCCGCCCGTGACGCGCATCGCGACGTGCTGCTGCTGCCGAGCGCGTCCATGGTGCAGGGACTCGCGGCATTGGCCGTGCACGATCGCGGCCGGATCGCCGTCGACGACGCGTTCGCCATGTCGGAGGCGGCCGCGACGACCCGGTGGGGATCGCTGCGGGCCGCGCAGGAGCGCGCGCTCACCATGGTCGGCACCTGCGCTGCGGGCGACGGTCTCGGCCTGGTCGGCCACGACGTGGTGGTGATCGACCACGACGTGCGTGCGGCGGGCCTGACCCTGCTCGATCGCATGCTGTCCTTCGGCGGCGAGCTGGTGACCCTGCTCATGGGTGCGGCGGCGCCGGACGGGCTCGCCGACGAGCTCGCCGCGCACATCGGCGAAAGCTTCCCTGGCGTCGAGGTCACCGTGTATTCCGGTGGGCAGCACGGGGACCTGGTGCAGATCGGAGTGGAGTAGATGGCGACATTGAGCGATCGGCTCGACCACATCCTCGGCGTGAAGGCGGCGGGTTCCCTGGTCGATGCCTTCGACATGCACACGGTGGAGGACCTGCTCCGCCACTACCCGCTGCGCTACGCAACGCAAGGCCAGCCGCTCACCGAGGAAGCTCCCGAAGAGGGCGCGCACATCACCGTGATCGGCCGTATCACCAAGGCCGAGCTGCGTCCGATGCGCAACCGCCGCGGTTCGCTGCTGAAGGTGGTGCTCGACACCGGATCCGGCACGGGGCGCGGTGTCGACGTCACGTTCTTCAACGGTGACAAGGTGAAATACGTTGTCCGCGAGGGGTTGCGGGCGATGATGTCGGGAACGGTCACCTACTGGCGGCCCGGCCAATGGAACCTGAGCCACCCCGGCTATCTGATCCTGCCCGAAGCCGAGGACGACGACGCCTCGGTCGGCTCGCTCACCACCGTGCGCGGCGGCGGTGACCTGCGCGGCCTGGCGCAGAGCGCGAAAGGCGCAGGGGGAGTGGACACCTCGTTCATGGAGCGGGAGTTCATCCCGGTGTACCCGGCCACCGCGAAGGTGCAGAGCTGGGACGTGCTCGCGTGTGTGCGACAGGTACTCGACCAACTGGATCCGATCGATGATCCGCTGCCGGAGGAGCTCAGGGCCGAACGCGCGCTGCTGAACGTCTCCGACGCGTTGCGCCTGATCCACCTGCCGGAGCGCAAGTCCGACATCGACCAGGCCAGGGAGCGTTTGCGTTTCGACGAGGCGCTGGCGCTGCAGCTGGTGCTCGCCGACCGCCGCCACGAGGTGTCCGGCCGTGCCGCGCGGCCGTGCCCGCCGCGGATCGACGGCATCGCCGCCGAATTCGACACGCGCCTGCCGTTCGAGCTCACCGAAGGCCAGCAGCAGGTGATCGCGGAGATCTCCGCCGACCTGTCGCGCAGTCATCCGATGCACCGGCTGCTGCAGGGCGAGGTCGGATCGGGTAAGACGATCGTCGCGCTGCATGCGATGCTGCAGATCGTCGACGCGGGCCAGCAGTGCGCTCTGCTCGCGCCGACGGAAGTTCTTGCCGCCCAGCACTATCGGTCCCTTCGCGGCATGCTCGGCGACCTCGGCAGCGGCGGTGAGCTCGGTGCCGCCGAGCACGCCACCAAGCTGGTGCTGGTCACCGGGTCGATGTCGGCGGCGACCAAGAAGGCCGCGCTGCTGGACGCGATGACCGGCGAGGCGGGCATAGTAATCGGCACGCACGCGCTGATTCAGGACAACGTCGAGTTCTTCGACCTCGGCATGGTCGTGGTCGACGAGCAGCACCGCTTCGGTGTCGAACAGCGGGATGCGTTGCGCGCCAAGGCGAAATCCGGCGCGAGCCCGCACCTGCTCGTGATGACCGCCACGCCGATCCCGCGCACCATTGCCATGACCACCCTCGGCGATCTGGAGACCTCAACGCTCACCCAGCTGCCGAGGGGACGGTCGCCGATCACCTCGAAGGTGGTGCCGCGCAGGCAGCACCCGAACTGGGTCGACCGCGCGTGGGAGCGCATCCTGGAAGAGGTCAAGGCCGGTCGGCAGGCCTACGTGGTGTGCTCTCGCATCGGCGACGACGAAGAGGGTTCCGGCAAGTCCCGCAACGGCAAATCGAAGGCCAAGGAGACCGAGAAGGAGGGCCCGACCACCCAGGCGGTGCTCGACGTCTTCGACATGTTGCGCGCGGGCCCGCTGTCGCAGGTGCGGGTCGGCCTGCTGCACGGCAGGCTGCCCGCGGACGAAAAAGACCAGGTGATGCGCGCTTTCAACGACGGATCGGTGGACGTGCTCGTCTGCACCACCGTCGTCGAGGTCGGTGTCGACGTGCCGAACGCGACCGTCATGGTGATCGTCGACGCGGATCGCTTCGGCGTCAGCCAGCTGCATCAGCTGCGCGGCCGGATCGGTCGCGGCAAGGATCCCGGGCTCTGTCTGCTCATCACCGACGCGGCGCCGGGCGGCTCGGCGATGGCGCGGTTGGACGCGGTCGCAGGCACCACCGACGGCTTCGAGCTCGCCGTGCTCGACCTGCGCACCCGCCGCGAGGGCGATGTGCTCGGCGCCGCCCAGTCCGGCACCGCGCGTTCGCTGCGCCTGCTCTCGCTGCTCGACGACCTCGAAGTCATCACTGCCGCACAGGAACTCGCCCGCGACGTGGTCGAGTCCGATCCCGGCTTGAAGAAGCATCCCGGCCTGGCCGGGATGATGCACGCCGCGGTCGACGCCGAGCGGCTGGAGTACCTGGCCAAGTCGTGATCGCCACTGGGTGCGGCTAGGGTGCCGCGACGGCGGTGATCTGCGTGAGCGCGCACCGCCAGCCCTGCTCGGTCTCGACGAAGACGTCCGTCGTCCATTCGTCGGCGTCGAACCGCTTGCCCTGGTAGTGGGCGATATTGGTGGCCCGAACGGTGAGCACCGCGACGTCCCCGGTGCGCCGGACCCGTGCCTCGCCCACCTGCTGCATCGCCGAATGCGTGAGCGCGCCGGACTCGACGAACGCCAGGAACTCCTCCGCCGTGGCGATGCCGTTCTCCGACACCATGATCCAGTCGTCGGTCATGTACGCGCCGATCCTGGCCGCGTCGTTGGCGACGATCGCCGCCATCCACTCGTCGAGCAGGGCGACGAGCTGATCCGCCAGTGCGCTGTCTGTCATGGTCATGACTGGCACGGTAGCCCCGGCGCCTGCGGTAAGGCTTGGACGAATGGAACACCGAAGCCGGGTATCCGTAGATACCCGGCTTGGTGACGAACTACCTTATGCCGCAACAATTTCAGCGGATGAAGCGGCGCGCTTCGCGTCCTCGCCGCGCGAATTGGCGGTCCACAGGCCGATCGCGGCGGCGCACACCGTGATGATGCCACCGACCAGCAGCGCGAGCTGGAAACCGGAGTTCATCGCCTCGATCGGCGCGTGCCCGGCGGTCAGTCGACTCGTGGTGTGCGAGGTGGCGATCGCGGTCAACACCGCGAGGCCGAGCGCACCGCCGATCTGCTGGCCGGTGTTGAGCAGCGCCGCAGCGAGTCCCGCTTGCTCGCCGGGCACTCCCGCGTTCGCGGCGGTGGTGTTGGCGACGAACACCACACCCATCCCGATCGACATGAACACCATCGCGGGCAGCAGATCGACCAGGTAGGAGCCGTCGGTGGGAATCCGCGAGAGCCAGATGAGCCCGATCCCGGAGACCATCGACCCGCCGACGATCAGCGGCCGAGTCCCGGTCTTGGCGATGAACTTCGACGTCACCCCGGCCACGGCGCCGACGGTCAGGCTGATCGGCAGGTACGCGACGCCCGCCTCGAACTCCCCGTACCCGAGCACTTCCTGCATGTAGAGGGTCACGAAGAAGAACATGGCGAGCATGCCCGCCGCCAGCGTCAGATGGGTCAGGTTGGCGGCCGCGAGCCCCTTGATCCGGAAGATCGCCAGCGGCACCAACGGATCGCCGGTGCGCTGCTCGTTGAGCACGAAGCCGATCAGCAGTGCCACGGCCACACCGAGTTGCGCGATGGTGCGGCTATCGCCCCACCCGAACTCCGGCGCCTTCACCAATCCGTAGACCAGCAGCATCAGCCCGCTCGTTGCCAGCGCGGTACCGAAAACATCGAAGCCGCCCCGTATTTCGTTGCGCCGGTCGTCGGGCACCAGCAGCGGCACGGCGATCAGCACCAGCAGGCTGACGGGAGTGTTGACGTAGAACACCCAGCGCCATCCCGGCCCCTGGGTCAGCACGCCGCCGAGGAAAACCCCTGCCGCCGAAGACAATCCGGCCGTGCCACCCCACATGCTGAGCGCGGTGGTGCGATCGGATCCCTCGCGGAAGCTGGTGGTGAGAATGGACAGCGCCGCGGGCAGCATCAGCGCGGCGCCGACTCCTTGTGCGAAGCGGGCTCCGATCAGCACGCCGCTGGTTTCGGCGAGACCGCCGGTCGCCGAGGCGACGCCGACCAGGAGCGTGCCGACGATCAGCACCCGCCGCCTGCCGAGCAGGTCGGCGAGCCTGCCGCCGAGCAACATCAGGCCGCCGTAGGTCAGCAGGTAGCCGCTGGTGATCCATTGCAGCGTCGACACCGACAGCCCCAGCTCGTGCTGGATGGTCGGCAACGCGACGTTGACGATGGAGGCGTCGGCGAAGTCGAGGAAGGCGACCAGGCACAGCAGCGCCAGGGTCAGTTTGCCGCGACGGGTCGTCAGAAACGACGGTGATTCGGTGGGTGCACGCACTGCGATGTCCTCTCTCGGGTGCGGACGAGGTGTCATCCGTTGCCCACTGAGACATCCGGGCGTCGCGAGACGTGACATCGGGAGAGGCAGCTCACATTTCGGGCGGACATGTCACGGTTCGCCGCCCGCGGCCCTCTCAGAGCAGCAAGATCCGCCATAGGAGGAGCGATGATCGACAGCGTGGACCGCGACGCGACCGAGGTGTTCGCCGACCATCGGGAACTGCTGTTCTCGATCGTCTACAACATGCTCGGCAGTGTCGCCGACACCGAGGACGTGCTGCAGGACACCTGGCTGGCCTGGGCGGCGCGCAACCGGGCAGGCGGCGCCGAGATCGAGCACCCGCGCGCCTATCTGGTGCGCATCGCGGTCAATCACGCGCTGGCCAGGCGGGCCGCCATCGCGCGAAGGCGGGAAACCTACGTCGGCCCTTGGCTGCCCGAGCCGCTCGTCGCCGACGAGCCTGCGGACCGCGACAGCGCGGACGAGCCGTTGCTCCGCGCCGAGGCCGTGTCGATGGCGATGCTTGTCGTGCTGGAAACGCTCTCCCCGCTCGAACGGGCGGTGTTCGTGCTGCACGAGGTGTTCGGCTTCCCGCACCCCGACATTGCCGACATGCTCGACCGCAGCACCCCGGCCGTCCGGCAGCTCGCGCACCGCGCCCGTGAGCACGTGCACGCCCGCAGGCCACGGCAGCCCGCCGACCCGAGGGTGCAGCGCGCGGTGACCGAGAAGTTCCTTGCCGCCCAGCTCGGCGGCGACCTGCCTGGCCTGCTCGCCTTGCTTGCACCCGATGTGACGTTCTGGACCGACGGCGGCGGCAAGCGCCGCGCGGCATTGCGCCCGATCGACGGCCGCGCCAAGGTGGCCAGGCTGATCGCCAGTCAGATCGTGCGAAGTCACGTGCCGGACATGGCGATTCACTACCGATGGGTGAACGGCGACCCGTCGGCCGTGGTGTTCTCCGGTGCCGCGCCGTTCGCCGTGGTGGTCCTCGACATCGATGCGAGCACCGAGCAGATCATCGGCATCTACGCGGTGGCCAACCCGGACAAACTCACCCACCTGCAGCCCGCCACGGAGGAATAGTGGACTGCGGCAACGGAACTCGCGGGGTCAGTCCGGCGAGCCGACGCGGGGGTAGGGCAGATCGGTGCTGGTGAGCTCGTCGATCGCGAGCGGGCTGCCGATATTGGGGAAGGCGCGCTGCGGGCACGAGGGGCGTTCGCAGACTTTGCATCCCGCACCGATCTGCACCGCCGTCGCCGGGTCGTCGAGTTGCAGGCCGGACGAATACACCAGCCGCTCGGCGTATTCGATGTCACAGCCGAGGCCGATCGCGAAGTTCTTTGTCGCGGTGCCGAATCCGTGCGGCGCGGTCATCGCGGTGCGCGCGATCCAGAGGTAGCGGCGCCCGTCCGGCATCTCCGCGATCTGGGTGAGGATCCGGCCGGGGTGGGCGAAGGCCTCGTGCACCACCCACAGCGGGCAGCTGCCGCCGACCCTGGAGAAGTGGAAGGCGGTGGCGGACTGGCGTTTCGAGATGTTGCCTGCGCGATCGGTGCGGACGAAGAAGAACGGGACGCCGCGCTGGCTCTGGCGTTGCAGCGTGCTCAGGCGATGGCAGATGGTTTCGAAGCCGACTTCGAAGCGCAAGCCGAGCAGGTCGATGTCGTAGTGCAGTTCTTCGGCCGAGCGCAGGAATCGCCCGTACGGCAGCACCAGCGCGCCCGCGAAGTAGTTGGCGAGGCCGATGCGCGCGAGGGTGCGGGATTCGCCGGTGAGCGAAGGGGTTTCGGCGAGGACACCGTCCAGTTCGGTGCTGTACAGCAGGAACGCGAGGGTGGTCGCGATCTGGAAGGCGCGCTGGCCGGGTCGCAGCCGCCGGGCCAACGTCAACGTCCGGCTGTCCGGGTCGTAGTGCCGCTTCGGGATGGTGGGATCGGCCCCGTCGCCGCGGACAAGCACGGTCACGCCTGCGCGTTCCTCGGCCACCCTGGCCAGCTGGCGATCCAGCGACCCGATGGTCAGGCCGGACTGCTCGAACAGCTGCTCGGCGGCGATATCGAGCTGCGGGATGTGGTTGTGATGGTCGTAGAAGAAGTCCCGCACATCCTCGTAGGGCATCGGAACGCCGGGCACGCCGGTCGGCGCGGACACCCTGGCCGAGAGCAGATCGAGCTGGTCGGTGGCGGCGCGTAGTCGGCGGTGCATGGCCACGACGATCCTGGCGACCTCGGGCTGCCTGGTCGCCAGCTCCTCCACCTCGGTCAGCGGCGCGGTGTGCCCGCCCGCCGCGTCGATCAGCACCTCGTGCAGATCGGACACCAGGCGGGCGTCCGAGTCGGCGGCGAAGAATTGGACGTCGAGATCGAAGGTGGAGTTGAGTTTCAGCAGCACCGGGATGGTGAGCGGCCGCTGATCGCGTTCGAGTTGGTTGAGATAGCTGGGCGACAGATCCAGCGACTTCGCCAAAGCCGCCTGGGTGAGTCTGCGCTCCTCGCGCAACCGCCGGAGCCGGGCGCCCGCGTACATCTTCCGCACCAGCAAGATGGTAGTCCCAGATCTTCGCAATCATCGCAATATCAGCGGTTGTTTCCCACAGAAATATGCCGCTGCGAGGTATTTTGCGCGAGATTTCAGGTGCGTAGCGTGCGAAGGGAGGTTCTTTCACCGCTCCGATTTGGAGGATGCATGAAGTCACACATCGTACGCGCCCGCTCCGCCGCCGAGGATTTCCCGCGCGCGGAACACCTGGCGACCAAGGTTGCCGAGGTTGCTGCCGACCCGGTCGAGGTCACCGCGGAGGTCGCCGAGATGATCGTCAACCGGATCATCGACAACGTCGCCGTCGCGGCCGCGTCGCTGACCCGCCGACCGGTGACCAGCGCGCGTGCACAGGCGCTCGCGCAACCGTATCGGCCGGGACCGGGCCGCTCGGGCGCGACGGTGTTCGGACTGCCCACGCCGCGCTGGGTGTCGCCGGAGTGGGCAGCCTGGGCCAACGGTGTCGCGGTGCGCGAGCTCGACTTCCACGACACCTTCCTGGCCGCGGAGTACTCGCATCCCGGCGACAACATCCCGCCGATCCTCGCGGTCGCGCAGCACCTCGGCCGCAGCGGCGCGGAGCTGATCCGCGGCCTGGCCACCGGATACGAGATCCAGATCGACCTCGTGCGCGGAATCTGCCTGCACGAGCACAAGATCGACCATGTCGCGCACCTCGGTCCGTCCGCCGCCGCGGGCATCGGCACGCTGCTCGGGCTCGACACCGAGACGATCTATCAGGCGGTCGGGCAGGCGCTGCACACCACCACCGCGACCAGGCAGTCGCGCAAGGGGGAGATCTCCAGCTGGAAGGCCTACGCGCCCGCGTTCGCCGGGAAGATGGCGGTCGAGGCGGTGGACCGCGCGATGCGCGGCGAGGGTGCGCCCGCGCCGATCTGGGAGGGCGCCGACGGCGTGATCGCCTGGCTGCTCGGCGGCACCGGCGCGGAATACGCTGTGCCACTGCCAGGTCCCGGCGAGGCGAAGCGCGCGATCCTGGACACTTACACCAAGGAGCATTCCGCCGAGTACCAGAGTCAGGCGCCGATCGACCTGGCCCGCCGGATGCGTTCGGTCATCGGCGATCTCGACCAGATCGCGTCAATTGTGTTGCACACCAGCCATCACACGCACGTGGTGATCGGCACCGGGTCGGGGGATCCGCAGAAGTTCGATCCGCATGCCAGCCGCGAAACCCTCGACCACTCGGTGCCCTACATCTTCGCGGTCGCGTTGCAGGACGGAACCTGGCATCACGAGCGGTCTTACGCGCCGGAGCGTGCGCAACGACCCGACACCGTCGAGCTCTGGCGCAAGATCTCCACCGTCGAGGATCCGGAGTGGACGCGGCGCTACCACGCCACCGACCCGAACGAAAAGGCTTTCGGCGCAAGGGCGGTGGTGACGCTGAAGAGCGGGGAAACCATCGTCGACGAGCTCGCCGTCGCCGACGCGCATCCGCTCGGCGCGCGGCCGTTCGCCCGTGCGCAGTACATCGCCAAGTTCCGCACGCTCGCCGAGGGCGTGCTCGATCCCGCCGAGCAGGATCGGTTCCTCGACGCGGCCCAGCGCACCGCCGAGCTGGCGCCCGGCGAGCTGGATCAGCTCACGTTCACCGTGTCCGACGAGGTGCTGCGCCGCGCGCCCGAGGTGCCGGAGGGGATCTTCTGATGCGGTCGCTACTGAGGTCCCCACACGACCGCTTGGGCCGCAATGACATCGGTGCCGTTGAAGGTGACCGACGGCGAGCCGTGCAACAGGTACCCCTCGTCGAGCAGTGCGCTGATCCGCTCGCAGAAGGCGGCGTCGTCCTTGCCGGTGATCAGTCGGTAGGGCATGGGGCGTGCGTCCTCGGTCATCCCGTCAGCTTAAAACGATCAAGCACCTCGACCGGATCGAGCACTGCGCGGTTGCGGGCGACGTCCGCAGGAAGGTGGGTCGAGTGACCGGGCTACTAGCGGCGGCGACGAGCGCGGCCGACAAGCGAGTGGCGCTGCGCGCCGGGCTGACGTCCGGGCGCATTCAGCGGCTGCCCGGCGCCTTCAATCCCTTGGTGGCCAAGCTGGTTCAGGAACTCGGCTTCGAGGGCGTGTACGTCTCCGGCGCGGTGGTCTCGGCCGAGCTCGCGCTGCCCGACATCGGGTTGACGACGCTCACCGAGGTCAGCGCGCGCGGGCAGCAGATCGCCGGTGTCACCGATCTGCCGGTGCTGATCGACGCCGACACCGGCTTCGGCGAACCGATGAACGCGGCACGCACCATCACCGTGCTCGAGGACGCCGGGCTGGCGGGCTGTCACATCGAGGATCAGGTGAACCCCAAGCGCTGTGGGCATCTCGACGGCAAGGCCGTGGTGCCGGTGGCCGACATGGTGCGCCGGTTGCGCGCCGCGGTCTCGGCGCGGCGCGACCCGAACTTCGTGATCTGCGCACGCACCGACGCCCGCGGCATCGAGGGGTTGGACGCGGCCGTCGATCGGGCCAAGGCGTACGCGGACGCCGGCGCCGACCTCATCTTCACCGAGGCGCTGGCCGATGCCGCCGAGTTCGCGAAGTTCCGTGCGGCGGTGGATGTTCCGCTGCTCGCCAACATGACCGAGTTCGGCAAGTCCGCGCTGCTGTCCGCGGCGGAGCTCGACGAGCTCGGCTACAACGCCGTCATCTATCCGGTGACCACGCTGCGGTTGGCCATGTTCGCGGTGGAGCATGGGTTACGCGAGATCGCCACCAGCGGAACCCAACTCGGCCTGCTCGACCGAATGCAGCATCGGTCGCGCCTGTACGAGCTGCTGGATTACCAGCGGTACAACGACTTCGACTCCGGAATCTTCAACTTCACCCGTAGTGAGTGAGCAGATATGACCGAGATCAAGAAGGGCCTGGCCGGCGTGGTGGTCGACACGACCACCATCTCCAAGGTGGTGCCCGAGACCAATTCACTGACCTATCGCGGCTATGCGGTGCAAGATCTTTCGCAGCACTGCTCGTTCGAGGAGGTCGCCTATCTGCTCTGGTACGGCGAACTTCCCGATGCCGCGCAGCTTGCGCTGCTGTGCCAGCGCGAGCGCGCGCAGCGGCGCGTCGATCGGTCAGTCCTTTCGCTGATCGAGAGGATGCCTGCCTCGTGCCATCCGATGGACGTGGTGCGGACGGTGGTCAGCTATCTCGGATCCGAGGATCCGGAGGAAGATCTCGGTGCCGCGCCGTCGCAGCGGGCCTTGCTGGCCAAGGCCTTGCGGCTCACCGCGGTGTTGCCGACGGTCATCGCCGCCGATATGCGCCGCAGGCGCGGCCTGGATCCCATTGCGCCGCACTCGCATCTGGGTTTCGCGGAGAACTTCCTGACCATGTGCTTCGGTGCGGCGCCCGATCCACGGATCGTTCGTGCCTTCGAGATCTCGCTGATCCTGTACGCGGAGCACAGCTTCAACGCCTCGACCTTCGCCGCGCGCGTCGTCACCTCGACGCAGTCGGACCTGTACAGCGCGGTCACCGCGGCCATCGGCGCGCTGAAGGGGCCGCTGCACGGCGGTGCGAACGAGGCGGTGATGCGCACCATGCTGGAGATCGATGCGCCGGAACTGGCCGCGGAATGGTTGCGCGCCAAGCTCGCTGCCAAGCAGAAGGTGATGGGGTTCGGGCATCGCGTCTACAAGAACGGTGATTCCCGGGTGCCGACCATGCGGGACGCGCTCGAGCAGGTCGTCGAGGTGACCGGTGGGCAGCGCTGGCTGCGCATGTACGCCGAGCTGGAACGGACGATGGCCGAAACGACCGGCATCAAGCCGAATCTCGACTTCCCTGCGGGTCCGGCCTACTACCTGATGGGCTTCGACATCGAGATGTTCACGCCGATCTTCGTGATGAGCCGGATCACCGGCTGGACCGCCCACATTGTCGAGCAGTCCGCGTCGAACGCGCTGATCCGGCCGTTGTCCGAGTACACCGGTGTGCCGCAACGAGAGTTGGCGGTCAGCGGCAGCCGCTGATTCCGGTGAGCGGAACTGTCGCGGGCGAGATTCGCAAACCCGCCCCCACCTAGCAAGTGCTTGGTTGAATCGGAGGCGGTAGGACGCCGCAGGCGTCGTCTCGGTATCAGGAAGCGAGCAACGCCCATGCCAACCCCCGACGAACTCGTCCGCGACATGTGCCGCAGCTGGTCCGATCCCGACCCGGACCGCATCAGCGCCTTCTTCGCCGAAGACGCTGTCTACCACAACATCCCGATGGAGCCCCTCATCGGCCGCCCCGCCATCCGCGACTTCATCGCAGGCTTCCTCACCACCTTCGACGCCATCGACTTCGACATTCACCACCAGGTCGCCAACGGCAACATCGTCATGAACACCCGCACCGACACCCTCCGCGGCGCAGGCCGAACCACGCCCCTTCCGGTCATGGGCTTCTTCGAAGTAGCAGGCGACACCATCACCACCTGGCACGACTACTTCGACATGGCCACCATCAACCGCGCCTTCGGCCTGGAGGGCTGACAGCCGAATCCACGGAAATTTCCTGGGGATATAGCGGAACCGAATGGAAGCTTCGCGCGTCGAAGACTTGTATCAGGGGATTTCGGGTTGGGTCATGATGTGCGAGGAGGGGTAGACATGGATCGCTGTCCGGGGTGTCATACGGCGTGGCGGCGGGGGATGAGCTCCAGGTCGCAGCAGCAGCCGGTCAAGCGGGCCGCGGAGCCATGCGAGAGGTATACGTCGCGGCGGCGACAGCGCCCGCGTCCTGAGCCTGAAATCGATTGAGCGGCGGGGATTTCGAGGAAAATGGTCGGTGCCCCCTCTAGCTGGGGCGGAGGGGGCACCGACCGCTGGATCAGCGCACCGCGGCGGCCGCGGCGACCATGTTGCGCAGTGAGGCTTCCACCTCGGCCTGACCGCGGGTCTTCAGGCCGCAGTCGGGGTTGACCCACAACCTTTCGGCGGGAACGGCTTTCAGCGCCGCACGCAGCGAGGTGGTGATCTCCTCAACGCTGGGCACCCGCGGCGAGTGGATGTCGTAGACGCCGGGACCGACGCCGAGGTCGAAGCCTGCGGCGTTGAGGTCGTCGAGGACCTCCATCCGCGAGCGAGCCGCCTCGATCGAGGTGACGTCGGCATCCAGCCCCGCGATCGCGTCGATCACCTCGCCGAACTCCGAATAGCACAGGTGGGTGTGCACCTGCGTGGCGTCCGAGACGCCGGACGTCGCGAGCCGGAACGACTGCACCGACCAGTCGAGGTAGGCCCGCTGGTCGGCCTCGCGCAGCGGCAGCAGTTCGCGCAGCGCGGGCTCGTCGACCTGGATGATCCGGATGCCCGCCGCCTGCAGGTCCACCGTCTCGTCCCGGATCGCCAGCGCCACCTGCCGCGCCGAATCACCGAGCGGCTGGTCGTCACGCACGAACGACCAGGCCAGAATGGTCACCGGCCCGGTGAGCATGCCCTTGACCGGCTTGTCGGTGAGCGACTGGGCGTAGGTGATCCATTCGACCGTCATCGGCGTCCGCCGCGTCACGTCGCCGAACAGGATCGGCGGCCGCACGCAGCGGGTGCCGTAGGACTGCACCCAGCCGAGTTCGGTGGCCGCGAAGCCGTCGAGCTGTTCGGCGAAGTACTGCACCATGTCGTTGCGCTCCGGCTCGCCGTGCACGAGCACGTCCAGGCCCAGCTGCTCCTGGAGCGCAACGACATCGGCGACCTCCGCGCGCATCCTGCGGACGTACTCGGCCTCGTCGATCTGGCCCTTGCGCAGTTCGGCGCGGGCCACCCGGATCGCCGAGGTCTGCGGGTACGACCCGATCGTCGTGGTCGGCAGCGTCGGCAACTGCAGCCGATCCTGTTGCAGCACACGGCGTTCCTCGGCGGGCGCCCGCTTGACGGCGTCCGGGCCGAGTGCGGCGAGCCTGGCGCGGACCTGTCCGTCGTTCAGTCGCGGGTCGGCTTGCCGGGAGGCGAGCGCCGCCCGCGCCTCGGCGAGTTCCGCGCCGATCGCGTCGGGACCTTCGGTCAGTCCGGTCGCGAGCAGGCGTACCTCGGCCACCTTCTCGTTGCCGAACGCCAACCACGACCGCAGCGCGTCGTCCAGATCGGTTTCGACGGCCAGGGTGTAGGGCACGTGCAGCAGCGAGCACGAGGTGGACACCGCCACCGACCCGGCGGAACCGAGCAGGGTGCCGAGAGTGGCCAGCGACTTGTCGAGGTCGGCGCGCCACACGTTGCGTCCGTCGACGACGCCCGCGACAAGCAGCTTGCTCGCCAGCGCAGGCACCGAGGCGACATCGGAAACATCGGTGCCGGAGGTGAAGTCGAGCGCGACACCCTCGATGTCGGTGTCCGCCAACGCGGTCAGCGCGCCGTCGGAGTGCCCGAAGTAGGTCGCCACCAGGATGGCAGGCCGCTCTGTCGGCGCGGTCAGCTCGGTGTACGTGCTACGCACCAGCGCGATTTCGTCCGCCGTGAGATCGGTGACCAGCACCGGCTCATCGATCTGCACCCAGCTGACGCCCGCCGCGGCGAGCCGGCCGAGCAGGTCGCGGTAGAGCGGAACGAGTTCGGCGAGCCGATCCAGCGCGGCGCCGCCGGTGGCCTTGGCCAGCTTCAGGAAGGTGATCGGGCCGACCACCACTGGCCGCGCGGAGACGCCGAGCTCGAGCGCCTCCTGCACCTCGTGCAGCAGCTTCTCCGGGTTCAGCGAAAACGCGGTGTCCTCGCCGATTTCGGGCACCAGATAGTGGTAGTTGGTGTCGAACCACTTGGTCATCTCCAGCGGTTCGACCCCCGCTTCTAGATCAGACCCAGCGTTGCCGCGCGCCGCGGCGAAATAGCGGTCGAGCGGATCGGCGATCCCGGCCACCCGCGGCGGCAGCGCGCCGAGCAGCAAGGCGGTGTCGAGCACCTGGTCGTAGTACGAAAAGGTGCCGACGGGAATCGAATCCAGGCCCGCCGCTTGCAGTTCGGTGAGTTGGGCGGTCCGCAGCTCGCGTGCAACGGCGTGCAGCTGATCGGCGTCGATCTTGCCTGCCCAATAGGCCTCGGTGGCTCGTTTGAGCTCACGCCGCGGCCCCACCCGAGGTAGCCCGAGAACCGTTGCGGTGAACGGTGTCTTCTGTACAACAGTCACGATGTTTCTCCAGTGCTGAGGTCGTCGCGAACCATCGCCACAGGGCGGTGCGGTTAGACCAAGTGACACGCCAGAGAATCCCGGCAGGAGAGCCCGACATATCAGCACTGGTAGAACCGCGCGCCCAAATCCACGAGGCGGTGGTCGCCGGATACGGCGTATCCGGCACAGTTGGCAGGTCTTCGGACTCACAGGCACCGGCCGTATCGGCCGACCTACTGGCCGTCGCTTCCCAAGTCGGTGAACTCAGTGCGTCTGACGGCGGTCGTTCCTGCATACCGCTGCGGGACAGTCCCGGATTCTCACCGGGTTCCCTCTCACCCGCCCACCCGTTTCCGGCTGACCGAGCTCGACTCCGTTGCGCGACGTCGGGGCTCCATCTCGCGCGCACCGGTGAACCAGCTGCATCCACGAGCATAGGCCGCCGCGCGGCGGGCCGATGTGACGGCACCGTGAACGCAACTTCGCAACGCTGTCCGACCGGGTTGTGAAGATGCCTGCGAAGGGCCCTTCCGTGTCTGTGAGGTGGGCGGGGGCGGGTACCTTAGGCCAATGTTCACGAAAGTCTTGGTAGCCAATCGCGGCGAGATCGCCATCAGGGCCTTCCGCGCAGCCTACGAGCTCGGCGTAGGGACGGTGGCGGTCTTCCCCTACGAGGATCGCAACTCGGTGCATCGGATGAAGGCGGCCGAGTCCTACCAGATCGGTGAACAGGGGCACCCCGTCCGGGCGTACCTCTCGATCGACGCGATCATCGACGCGGCCAAGTCGGCGGGCGCCGACGCGGTGTACCCCGGGTACGGCTTCCTGTCCGAGAACCCGGATCTTGCGGCGGCCTGCGCTCGTGAGGGCATCACCTTCATCGGTCCCTCCGCGGACGTGCTCGAGCTCGCGGGTAACAAGGCGCGGGCCATCGAGGCCGCCAAGGCGGCAGGCCTACCGGTGCTGCGCTCCAGCGCGCCGTCCGCCGACGTGGACGCCTTGATCGCCGCGTCCGAGCAGCTCGACTATCCGATCTTCGTCAAGGCGGTCGCCGGTGGTGGCGGCCGCGGCATGCGCAGGGTCGCCGCCGCCGAGCAGCTGCGCGAGTCCATCGAGGCCGCGTCCCGCGAGGCCGAGTCGGCGTTCGGCGATCCGACGGTGTTCCTCGAGCAGGCCGTGGTGAACCCGCGCCACATCGAGGTGCAGATCCTGGCCGATCAGCACGGCAACGTGATCCATCTGTTCGAGCGCGACTGTTCGGTGCAGCGCCGCCACCAGAAGGTGATCGAGCTCGCGCCGGCGCCGAACCTGGATCCCGCACTGCGCGACCGCATTTGCGCCGACGCCGTCTCCTTCGCCAAACAGATCGGCTACAGCTGCGCGGGCACCGTCGAGTTCCTGCTCGACGAGCGCGGCAACCATGTCTTCATCGAGATGAACCCGCGCATCCAGGTCGAGCACACGGTGACCGAGGAGATCACCGACGTCGATCTGGTGCAGTCGCAGCTGCGGATCGCGGCGGGCGAGACCCTCGAACAGCTCGGCCTCAGCCAGGAGGCGATCACCATCCGCGGCGCGGCGCTGCAGTGCCGGATCACCACCGAGGATCCGGCCAACGGCTTCCGCCCCGACACCGGCCGCATCACCGCCTACCGCACCCCGGGCGGTGCAGGCATCCGGCTCGACGGTGGCGCCAACCTGGGTGCGGAGATCGGCGCGTACTTCGACTCGATGCTGGTGAAGCTCACCTGCCGCGGCCGCGATTTTCCCGCGGCGGTGTCGCGGGCCGCTCGGGCACTCGCCGAGTTCCGAATTCGTGGTGTCACCACCAACATTCCGTTCTTGCAGGCGGTGCTCGAGGATCCGGACTTCCGTGCAGGCCGGGTCACCACGTCGTTCATCGATGAGCGCCCGCAGCTGCTCACCTTGCGCGGTTCCGCTGACCGCGGCACCAAGATCCTGAACTACCTGGCCGACATCACCGTCAACAAGCCGCACGGCGAGCGGCCGACCACCGTCTACCCGCACGACAAGCTGCCGTCCATCGACCTGACGGTGCCGCCGCCGGACGGTTCGCGGCAGCGGCTGCTCCGTCTCGGCCCCACCGGTTTCGCGCAGGATCTGCGGGCGCAGAAGGCCGTTGGCGTCACCGACACCACCTTCCGCGACGCGCACCAGTCGTTGCTCGCCACCCGGGTGCGCACCAACGGCCTGCTCGGCGTCGCAGGGCACGTGGCTCGGCTCACGCCGGAGCTGCTGTCCATCGAGGCCTGGGGCGGCGCGACTTATGATGTGGCGCTGCGCTTCCTGTACGAGGACCCGTGGGAGCGGCTGGCCGCGCTGCGCGAGGCGGTGCCGAACATCTGCCTGCAAATGCTGCTGCGCGGTCGCAACACCGTCGGTTACACGCCGTACCCGGAGCAGGTCACCCGCGCGTTCGTCTCGGAGGCGACCGCCACCGGCATCGACATCTTCCGCATCTTCGATGCGCTCAACAATGTCGACCAGATGCGCCCCGCCATCGACGCGGTGCGCGAAACCGGCACGGCCCTCGCGGAAGTCGCGCTGAGCTACACCGGTGATCTGTCCAACCCGGACGAGACCCTCTACACCCTCGACTACTACCTGAAGCTGGCCGAGCAGATCGTCGACGCGGGTGCGCACGTGCTCGCCATCAAGGACATGGCCGGGCTGCTGCGCGCCCCCGCGGCCGCCACCCTGGTGACGGCGCTGCGCAGCAACTTCGATCTGCCGGTGCATGTGCACACCCACGACACCCCCGGCGGCCAGCTGGCGACCTACCTGGCCGCCTGGCAAGCGGGTGCCGACGCGGTGGACGGCGCGAGTGCCGCGATGGCCGGAACCACCAGTCAGCCAGCGCTTTCCGCGATCGTCGCGGCCGCGGCGCACAGCGAATACGACACCGGCCTGAACCTGGGCAACGTGTGCGACCTGGAGCCGTACTGGGAGGCGCTGCGAAAGGTGTACCGGCCCTTCGAATCCGGGCTCCCCGCACCGACCGGCCGCGTCTACACCCACGAGATTCCCGGCGGCCAGCTGTCGAACCTGCGTCAGCAGGCGATCGCGCTCGGCCTCGGCGATCGCTTCGAGGAAGTGGAAGCGAAATACGCTGCGGCGGACCGGTTGCTCGGCCGCCTGGTGAAGGTGACCCCGTCGTCCAAGGTGGTCGGCGACCTGGCGCTCGCGCTGGTCGGCACCGGCGTCGACATCGAGGATTTCGCGAGCGATCCCGGTCGCTACGACATCCCCGACTCGGTGATCGGTTTCCTGCGTGGCGAACTCGGCACCCCGGCGGGCGGCTGGCCGGAACCGTTCCGTAGCCGCGCGCTGGCAGGCCGCGGTCCGGCCAAGCCGGAGACCCCGTTGACCGCTGCCGACGAGGCCGGGCTGGCAGGCACCTCCGAGCAGCGCCGAGACACGCTCAACCGGTTGCTGTTTCCCGCACCCACCGCCGAATTCCTCGCGCACCGCGAGAAGTACGGCGACACCATGGGTCTGTCGGCGAACCAGTTCTTCTACGGTCTGCGCCAAGGCGAGGAACACCGCGTCCAGCTGGAGAAGGGCGTCACCCTGCTCATCGGCCTGGAGGCCATCTCCGAGCCGGACGAGCGTGGCATGCGCACCGTCATGTGCGTCCTCAACGGCCAGCTGCGTCCCGTCGCGGTCAGGGACCGGTCCATCGCCAGCGACATCCCGGCTGCTGAGAAGGCGGACAAGGGCAACGCGGGCCACATCGCCGCGCCGTTCGCCGGCGTCGTCACATTGGCGGTGTCCGAAGGCGATGCGATCGCCGCGGGTGACACCATCGGCACCATCGAGGCGATGAAGATGGAGGCGGCGATCACCGCGCCGCGCGCAGGCACCGTCGGCCGGGTCGCGATCGGCCAGGTCCAGCAGGTCGAGGGCGGCGACCTGCTGATCGAAATGGCCCTGCGCGAGTCTTCGGGCGAATGACCCGGATCGTCGCGGGAACCGCGGGCGGGCGGCGGCTACGGGTGCCGCCCGCCGGGACCCGTCCCACCTCCGACCGGGTTCGGGAGGCCTTGTTCAGCGCGCTCGACGCGCGGATCGATTTCGACGGGATCCGCGTGCTCGACCTCTACGCGGGCTCGGGTGCGCTCGGGCTGGAGGCACTGTCCCGCGGCGCCGCGCACGCGTTGCTCGTCGAAGCCGATCGCAAGGCGGCGGCGGTGGTGCGCGGCAACATCGCCGACCTCGGGCTGCCCGGTGCGGAACTGCGGATCGGGACCGTCGCCAGCGTGCTGGCTCTGGGCGGCGCAGGCGAATTCGATCTCGTCCTCGCCGACCCGCCCTACGCGGTCGACACCGACGCGGTGCAGGCCGACTTGCGCGCGTTGACCGCGGGCTGGCTGCATCCCGGCGCGCTGGTGGTCATCGAGCGCAGCAGTCGATCGCCGGAAATCGAGTGGCCGGAAGGCTATTCGGCGACCAAGCCGCGTAAGTACGGCGAAACGCGGCTCGAGCTGGCGACATTCGACTGACATTGTGCATCGGCACACCCTCCCTGGTGCCGGACCAGGGCCCCACGATAGCGTCTGACCATGGCAGGAGCATTGTGCCCCGGGTCCTTCGACCCCGTGACCAACGGACACATCGACGTCTTCAACCGGGCCGCCGCCCAGTTCGACGAGGTCGTGATCACCGTTTCGATCAACAAGAACAAGCAGGGCATGTTCAGCGTCGAGGAGCGCATGGAGATGCTGCGCGAGTCGACCACGCACCTGCCCAACGTCCGGGTGGAGTCCTGGTACGGCCTGACCGTCGACTTCGCGCGGGAGCAGGGCATCACTGCCATCGTGAAGGGCCTGCGCGACGCCACCGACTTCGGCTACGAGCTACAGATGGCCCAGATGAACAAGAAGCTCTCCGGCGTCGACACCTTCTTCATCGCCACCAATCCCGCCTTCAGCTTTTTGTCCAGCTCGCTGGTCAAGGAGGTGGCATTCTTCGGCGGCGACGTCACCGACATGCTCCCTTCGTCGGTGCACAAGCGCCTGCTCGACCGCTTGGCCGAGCGTCGCGGCTGACTGCCGAATCAGCCAAGACCCAAATCAGCCCCGGTTCCGGAGAACGGAACCGGGGCTGATCTGTGGTGGGCTGCGGTAGTGGTTCTCAAAAGACCAAGCCGCGCAGGGCGAGGAAGCGCATGCCGCCGACCGCCGCGGTGATGCCGAGGACGGCGCTGGCTTCGGCGGGACCGCCGATGGCAGGGGCCCAAACGTCAAGGGCCGCAAGTCCCGCGGTGGTGATGGCGAGGCCGACCAGTGCCAAGCCGCCGCCTTCCCACTGCGCGGTGAACCAGCCGACTCGGCCGCGTGCGTGGAAGGTGAGCTGGCGGTGCAGTTCGTTGGCGATCACGGTGCTGACGATCGAGCCGACCACGTTGGCGATCAGCGAGCCGATGCCGTGCATCGCCAAGAAGAGAAGGACGTAGGCGATATTGCTGAAACCGCCGACCAGCGCGAAGCGAATCAGCTGGGCGAAGGCCCGGTCACCGCGCAGGTAGGCCATCATCTGCTCGAACCGTGCGGTCGTCGACGCGCCGGGTAACACCGGGTACGGGCCGACGAGCGGCATGAAGAAGCTGGTGGGGCCAACTCCCGCCGGTCGCTCTAGATCCAGAACAGTCATGGGTTTTCCGATCGAACATGAGCCTTCGATGGGGACAACAGCGAGGGTGATCGCTTGCTTCCCATCGAATCTCGAAAGGTTCCGGTTGTACTGCTTGTTCAGCATGTACTGAACACTCAAAACCTGTCAATACTCGATGGACGGCGTTGTCCGTTCTCTCGGGCTTCTGCAATCCCGCAGGCCCGGTGGGGCCTGCGCTCGAAGCCGAAGACCTTGTCGATCTTCTGAACTAATTTAACACCAAGTGGAGGCAGATCCTCCACTTGATTTATGTGGCGTACGAGACACTGGCACGACACACCGGACGATGACTCGGCACAAGCCGTGACGAGGGGCACACTGGGTCTCGGCGGAGGTTCGCCAAGAGTCGTACGAGAGTGGGGTAGTGAGCATGTATCGCGTATTCGAAGCACTCGACGAGCTGGTCGCCATCGTCGAGGAAGCGCGTGGCATCCCGCCGACGCGCAGCTGTATCGTGCCGCGCGGCGATGTGCTCGAACTGCTCGACGACGTGCGCGACGCGTTGCCCGGCGAGCTCGACGACGCCCAAGACGTCCTCGACATCCGCGACAAGATCGTCTCCGATGCCCGCTCCGCCGCCGAAGTGACGGTGAGCAGCGCCAATGAGCAAGCCGCACATGCCATCGGCTCGGCCCGCGAGGAGGCCGATCGCATCCTCGCCGACGCCAAGGCGCACGCCGACCGGATGGTCGCCGAGGCAGGTGCGCACGCCGATCATCTCGTGAACACCGCCCAGGCCGAGGCCGACCGCGTCGTCGCCGACGGCAACGCCGAATTCGAGGCCGTCACCAGCAGGGCCAGGATGGAATCCGAGCGAATGATCGAGGCGGGCAAGGCTTCCTACGATCGCTCCGTCAAAGACGGCGAGGTCGAGCGGGACCGGCTGGTCGCGCAGACCGAGGTGGTCCGCGCCGCGCACGCCGAATCCGCGCGGGTGATCGACGCCGCACACGCCGACTCCGACGCGATGCGCGAGGAATGCGACCACTACGTCGACAGCAAGCTCGCCGAGTTCGAGGAGACCCTCACCAGCACCCTGCGGACCGTCGGTCGCGGCAGGCATCAGCTGCGCGCGGGCGCAGGCGCGCCCGACTATGCGACGGAGTACCGCCGCTGATCGCGATGGCGTGCGGTTTGGGTTGACGCACCCGCCTCGCGTATCGTGGTGTGGTTGCCCAATCCCCCCTAATTGTGAAGTGAGTTCGTGATGCCCGCCGGATCCGGTTCTGCCTCGCGTCCGCGCTCGGCCTCGCGCCGGGAGCCGGACGCGGCCTTCGTGCTGGACGTCCGCAGCCTCGGCCGCAGGCCGGGCACCATGCGTGAGCTGCGGCGCACCGTCACCACCGTCAACAGGATCGGCCTCGATCTGATCGGTGTCCCGGTCGGCGCCGAGGTCAAGCTCGACCTGCAGCTGCAGGCCGTCTCCGAGGGCGTGCTCGTCACCGGCACCGTCGTCGCGCCGATCGAGGGCGAGTGCTCGCGCTGCCTCGAGTCGTTCACCGACGAGCTGGACGTGCACCTCACCGAGCTGTTCGCCTACCCGGACAGCACGACCGAGCAGACCACCGATGACGACGACGCCTACCGGATGATCGACGACACGATCGACCTGGAACCGGTGATCATCGACGCCATCGGCATCGAGCTTCCGCTGCAGCCGCTGTGCACGCCCGACTGCGCCGGATTGTGTGCCGAATGTGGCGTACGGATGGCGATTGCGGGTTCTGACCACTCGCATGAGATACTTGACCCTCGCTGGGCCGGGCTGGCGAAATTTGCCACCGCATCGCCCGGCAACGGCAGCCCCGACACGGGCGCGGCCACAGCAGCAGACCAGTCAGCCGATATGGCAAGTAATAGGACAGAGGAGAAGTAGTCGTGGCCGTTCCCAAGCGCCGGATGTCCCGTTCCAACACCAGGTCGCGGCGCAGCCAGTGGAAGGCCACCGCGCCGACCCTGATCACGTGCCCGAACCGCGCCTGCGGTGAGAAGACCCTGCCGCACATCGCATGCCCGTCGTGCGGCACCTACAAGGGCCGTCAGGTCACCGCAGCTGTCTGACCGTTCAATAACCTGTCGTACAGACGTGACCGAATCCGACTCGTCCGATGAACACGCGAGCTTGCTCGCGGCGCTCGGTGTCGAGGTGCAGCCGGATCTGCTGCGCCTCGCTCTGACGCACCGGTCGTACGCATACGAGAACGGCGGGCTGCCGACCAACGAGCGCCTGGAATTCCTGGGCGACTCCGTCCTCGGGCTGAGCATCACCGAGCGGCTGTACCACGAGCATCCCGGCAAGTCCGAGGGTGAGCTGGCGAAGCTGCGCGCGAGCGTGGTCAACATGCACGCGCTCGCCGAGGTGGCGCGCCAGCTCGGCGAGGGTGGGCTCGGCGTGCACCTGCTGCTCGGCAAGGGCGAAGAGCTCACCGGCGGCAGGGACAAGCCGAGCATTCTCGCCGACGGCATGGAGTCGCTGCTCGGCGCGGTGCACCTGGAGCACGGCATCGACGTGGCCCGCAGCGTGGTGCTGCGGCTGTTCGCCGATCTGCTCGAGCGTGGACCACGCATGGGCGCCGGGCTCGACTGGAAGACCAGCCTGCAGGAGCTCACCGCCGAGCGTGGCCTCGGCGTGCCCAGCTACGAGATCACCTCGACGGGCCCCGATCACGACAAGGAATTCACCGCGACCACGGTGATCGGCGGCCGTGCCTACGGGCAGGGCGTCGGTCGCTCCAAGAAGGAAGCCGAGCAGAAGGCTGCGGGCACCGCCTACCAGGCGCTGACCGCCGAAGCCTGACGTGCCCGAACTTCCCGAGGTCGAGGTCGTCCGTCGTGGCGTCGCCGAGCATGTGGTCGGCCGGGTCATCGAGTCGGTCGCTATCACGCATCCGCGTTCGGTGCGCCGTCACCTCGAAGGCGCCGCCGATCTCGCCGCCCGACTGACCGGACTGAAGGTCCAGTCCGCGGAGCGGCGCGGCAAGTACCTCTGGCTCACCTTCGACGAGCCGGACACCTCGCTCGTCGTGCACCTCGGCATGAGCGGTCAGCTGCTGGTGCAGCCCGCGGACGCGCCGCTGGAGAAGCACGCCCACATCCGGGCGACCCTCGGCGACGGCACCCAGCTGCGCTTCGTCGACCAGCGCACCTTCGGCGGCTGGGCGCTCGCGCCACTGGTCGAGGTGGACGGCACCCTGGTGCCGGAACCGGTCGCGCACATCGCGCGTGACCCGCTGGATCCCCGCTTCGACACCGACGCCGTCGTTGCCGCGGTCCGCGCCAAACAGACCGAGATCAAACGGATTCTGCTCGACCAGAGCGTCGTTTCCGGCATCGGCAACATCTACGCCGACGAATCCCTGTGGCGCGCAAAGCTGCACGGCGCCCGTCTCGCCTCCGGCCTGTCCAGGCCAGCCGTGCGCGGCCTGCTCGCCGATGTCGGCGCGGTGATGGGGGAGGCGCTCGCCGCGGGCGGCACCTCGTTCGATGCGCTGTATGTCAACGTCAACGGACAATCCGGCTACTTCGAACGGTCGCTTGCCGTCTACGGCCGCGAGGACGAACCGTGCCGCCGATGTGGCGCTCCCATCCGGCGTGAGAAGTTCATGAATCGTTCCTCGTATTCTTGCCCGCGGTGCCAACTGAAGCCTCGCGATCGTTAGCGGGAGCGAGTTACCTTTCTTGTAGGCGGTTCGGGTTTCAGGCCGGCCGTGGAGGAAGGACACATGCGCAAACTCACGTACTACGTAGCGTCGACCATCGATGGCTTCATCGCCACCGACGACGGATCCGTCGATTTCTTTCCGGTCGGCGGTGATCACGGCCCGGCGATCACTGCGCAGTACCCAGAGACGTTGCCGACCAAGGTGCGCGAGTCCCTCGGCATCGACAAGCGCAACCGCTACTTCGATACGGTGCTGATGGGTCGCAAGACGCACGACTTCGGGGTGCGGACCGGGACGTCGAGTCCGTACGCGCATCTGAAGCAGTACGTGGTGTCGACGACCTTGCCGGAGAACCCCGACCCCGACGTCGAGCTGATCGCCGCGGACCCGCTGGCGAAGGTGCGCGAACTCAAGCGGGCCGAGGGTCTCGGCATCTGGCTGTGCGGTGGCGGCGAGCTCGCCCAGGTGTTGCTGCCCGAGATCGATCAGATCTTCCTCAAGCTGTATCCGGTGCTGCTCGGCCAGGGACGTTCGCTGTTCGGGACCGGTCCTCGGCTGCCCGATGCGGCCAAGTTCCGGGTGATCACGAGCCGAGTGTTCGAGGACGGTGTCGCCTTCATGAAGTACAGCCGGATTCGCTGACCGCGGTGGCCGACGACGATGCGACCGCAGCCGACCGGGCCACCGTGCCAGGCCCGGTGGAAGTGCTGCGGGAGATCGGCTTCTGGCTGGAGCGTTCGCGCGCCGAGACCTATCGGGTGAAGGCCTACCGGCGTGCCGCCGATATCGTCGCCGAGCTGTCGGACGACGAGCGCGCGGCGCATCGCGCGGCCCGCAGCTGGCGCGATATCGCCGGGATCGGGCCGAAGACCGCGACCGTCATCGAGCAGGCGTATTCCGGTGTGCTTCCGCAACTTCTGCTCGACCTGCGCGGTGCGGCCAAGCCGATCGGCGCGCCGGGCAAACCGCTGCGCGCCCAGCTGCGCGGTGATCTGCACACCCACTCGGACTGGTCCGACGGCGGCAGCCCGATCGCCGAGATGATGGGTGTCGCCGCGGCCCTCGGCCACGAATACTGTGCGCTGACCGATCATTCGCCGCGGCTGAAGGTGGCCAACGGGTTGTCCGCCGACCGGCTGCGCAGGCAGTTGGACGTGGTCGCCGAGCTCAACGACCGGATGGCGCCGTTCCGCATCCTCACCGGCATCGAGGTCGACATCCTCGACGACGGCGCCCTCGACCAGCAGGCGGAGCTGCTCGCCGAGCTGGATATCGTGGTGGCCAGCGTCCATTCGCACCTGCGCGACGACAGCGCGACCATGACCAAGCGGATGGTCTACGCCGTGGCCAACCCCAACGTGGACGTGCTCGGCCATTGCACGGGACGGCTGGTCGAGGGCGGCCGCGGCACCCGGCCCGAGTCGAGCTTCGACGCGGAAGTGGTGTTCGAGGCGTGCCGGACGTTCGGCACCGCGGTCGAGATCAACAGCAGGCCCGAGCGCCGCGATCCGCCGTCGCGGCTCATCCAGCTCGCGGTCGAGATGGACTGCCATTTCTCCATCGACACCGACGCGCACGCGCCGGGCCAGCTGGACTGGCAGGGCTACGGCTGCGAGCGCGCGCTCGCCAATGGTGTTGCGGCCGAACGGATCATCAACACCTGGCCGCTGGCCGATCTGCTGGCCTGGACCGAGGCGTCCGCGACCTGATGACCGTCGGGTTAACGGTTGCCGAACAGTTCCACTGATCTCACTCCAACGACCGTTCGCACCTGAAAATGGTTGCCACAGAGATCGTGTGGGGGAACTAGTTGGACGACTTTCCAATCGAGATCGTGCTCGCGGTGATCGGCATCGCGGTGCCGATTGCGGCGTTCCTGTGGGAGTTCGTGTTCATCGGGCGCAAGCGGCTCGGCTATCGCGTGCAGATGGACACACCGGTCACCGGCGAGGTGGAATCGGTGTTCCCCGGGGTGCTTCCGCAGTTGCGGCCGAGTCTGGACGGCGCGAGCCCGGACCTCAAAGATCTCTCGGTGGTCTTGGTGCGCATCGAGAACAGCGGCGCCACCGATATCGATACCAGTGACTACAAGGCGCCCGAACCCGGTCGGATCGGTCTGCACCTGCGCTTTCCGCAGCGCCGGGTGATCGGCATGGCGGTGACCGAGCTGAGCGATCCCGGTCTCGCCGACAACCTGGACGTGGACTCGGGAATCACGGTGCGCGAGGACATCAATGGGCACATCGGCGTCATCGACCTGCCCAAGGTGCCGCTGGATCGCAACGAGCACTACAAGATCCTGGCGATCCTGCAGCGATCCGAAGGCGCGGGTGACTACCCTGCGCCGGTGCTGCTCGGCGGGATCAAGGGCGGCCGACTACTCGAAACCCACAGTCGCACAGGCATTCCCCGAATGATGCTGGCACTGCTCGTTTTTCTCGTGCTGGTGATCGTCGTCCAGCTGGTTGTCACCGCCGTCGAGCCGGTGCCGACGCCGCTGGAATGTGCCTCTGGCACGCTCACCGTGGTCGGGTCCTCGGCGTTCGCGCCGGTCATCAAGGAAGCCGCCGCGCAGTACGGGAAGCGCTGTACCGACGCGCATTTCGCGTTCGGCTTCGAGGGCACCGAGCGCGGTCTCGATCGGCTCGCCGAGGGCGGCAAGGACAACCCTGGATTGCTCACCATCAGCGACGGGCCCAAGGGCACCGGGTATCCCACGCTGGTGTATCGCCCGCTGGCGGTGTCGCTGTTCACGGTGATCGTCAACAAGGATGTCGGGGTGCAGAACCTCACGGCCGACCAGATTCGCCTGGTGTATCGCGACCAGGTCACCAATTGGCGCGAGGTGGGCGGACCCGACCTGCCCGTGGTGCTCGTCAACCGGAATCCTGGGTCAGGCAGCCGAAACACGTTCGAGCGCAGGCTACTCGACAACAGGCAACAGCCGGAGCGGACGCACACGAGCTGCACTGCGATCAAGGGGACGGTGATCTCGGCCGCGCAACACTGTGAAGTGCAGGTCACCGCCGACATGCTGAAGGCCGTCGGCGAAATCCCCGGCGCCATCGGCTATTCCGAGTTCTCCGAGGCGGTCGCCGCGGACCTGCCGACCGTCACGATCAACGGTGTCGGCGCGGGCCGGGACGCCGCGATGGATCGCACCTACCCGTTCTGGGGTGTCGAGTACGCCTACAGCAGCGGCGAGCTGCCCGGTGACTCGCTAGCCGCGAGCTTTGTGCGCTTCCTGACCGATCAGGCAGGCAAGGACGTCCTCCGCGCGCACGGCAACACGCCGTGTGCCGATCTGCCGGATCCTGGCAGGTGTCTGCCGGGGTCGTGACTGGTTGCCCCTTGATGTCACACTCCGCGCACTAGTTTCGTCTTCTCGATAGACACCATCGAGGAAAGGACGACAACGTGCCACGAATGAAGCTCGCGACGGTTGCCCCCGAGGTCTACAAGGCCTGGTTCGCGGCCGAGGCCGCCATCCGGCGCGGCCCGCTCGATCCGGTCATCCGTGAGCTGGTGAAGATCCGCGTCTCCCAGCAGAACGGCTGCGTGTACTGCATCGACCTGCACACCACCGATGCTCGGCTGGAAGGTGAGACCGAGAAGCGCATCTATCAGCTCAATGCCTGGCGGGAGTCGGCGCTCTACACCGAGCAAGAACGCGCGGCCCTCGCCTACGCCGATGCGGTGACGAAACTCGGCGAACACGGCGTCAGCGACGAGGTGTGGGCCGATGTCGAGAAGCACTTCGACGAGGGTGCGGCGGCCGGTCTCGTCGCGGTCACCGCGATGGTCAACCTGTGGAACCGGATCGGCGTGCCGATGCAGATGCGGCCGGGTGACTGAGCGTCGGCGTCAGTTGTCCGGTGGCAGTATCGGCCGGGTGAAGTAGTCCTCGACCGGCAGCGGTCCGGTGTACCGACGGCACGGGCACCGGACCCATTCCCACACCGAGGGGGCGACCGACCTGCGGATGTCGGTGTGGCATTCGCCTGCCTGTGGGTCGTGCATGGCCAGATCGTGGCCGCAGCCGCACTGCGCGAGGCTCGCCGCCGACTTCCGGCCCGGCGCGCCGCGGTGGCCGTAGCGTCCGATCGCCCAGCCCGCGCCGACGATTCCGGCTCCGACAGCCAGGGTGATGGGATCGAACATGCGACCATTGTACGTATACGTATGCGCGGATAACGCCGGACTGGCCCGAATTGTCGGTGCCATCGGCGAAGATAGCAGGTATGACGGAACTATCGCTGCGTGAGCTGAACCGAACCCTGCTGGTACGTCAGATGTTGGCGCAGCGGGTCGCGATGACACCGTTGGAACTGGTCCGGCATCTGGTCGCGGTACAGGGGCAGGAACCCAATTGGCCCTATGTCGGATTGTGGTCTCGTCTGCAGAGTTTCGAGCACGACCAGCTGGCCAGATTGCTGCGGGAGCGAAAGCTGGTGCGCTCCACCATGATCCGCCGCACGGTGCACCTGGCCGACGCGGACGACTTCCGCTGGCTGCGCCCGACGGTCCGCCAGATCGTGCATTCCGCGCTGCAGGCGCCGTACTACCGCGACGAGATCGATGGCGTCGATCTGGACGAGCTCACCGTCGCGGGCCGAGAACTGTTGTCCGGTCAGATCATGTCGCGCACCGAGCTCGGAAACCTGCTCGCCGAGCGCTTTCCGGACCGGCTGCCGCGCAGGCTGGCCGAATCGGCGGAGCTGCTGGTGCCGATGGTGCACAGCCCGGTCACCGGCGCCTGGGGCAAGTGGCGCAATCGCTCGGTGACCGTCGCCCTCGCCGAAGAGTGGATGGGCGTGCCGATGGAGACGGAGCCGCAGGCCGAGACCCTGGTGCTGCGCTACCTCGCTGCGTTCGGGCCCGCCACGGTCGCCGACATGCAGGCGTGGGCAGGCATCACCCGGCTTGCCGAGGTGGTCGACGAAATGCGCGGCAGCCTAAGGGTTTTCACCGATGATCAGCACCGGGTGCTGTTCGATCTGCCGGAAGCTCCGCTCGCCGACCCGAATCTCGCAGTGCCAGTGCGCTTCCTGCCCGCCTTCGACAATGCGCTGCTCGGCCACAAGGACCGGCGCCGGATCATCAGCGACGAGGATCGTCAGCGGATCGCCAGGGAGGCGTCGGTGGGCGTGGCGATGTATCTGGTGGACGGCTTCGTGCACGGCCGGTGGACATTGGACGACAGCACCATTCGGGTGACCCCCTGGCACCCGTTCACCGCCGCCGACGAGGCGGAGGTACGCGCCGAGGCCGAGCGGATGCTCCCCTTCGTGGTCCCCGGGCAGGACGGAAAGATCGTCATCGAGGGCTGAACCGGGGTGTCCACCCCCGTAGACATAGTCGGGTAGGGCCGCAAAGGCGGCCCTCATCGGCCGATCTCGGCTATCGATCAGTTACATACTCGAGTCCATGGTTTGGGGCCGCCGCGTAGAGGTACATCACAGGCGGCCCCCCTGCTCACATTCCCACGTGACCAGGCCAACCAAGCCCCATGGACGGCGGTGCGACCGAGCTCCACCTCCGCTGCGGGGGCCACCAGTTCGAGTTCGGCGCCCCGCGCCTCGGTGTGCTGGGTGGATGCGAGTGCTAACCGGTTGTGCCCCTTGAAAGGAGGGTCATGAGTGCGTTACCCGTGCCGACTTCGGCGCAGAAAGCCACATCCGATCTTCTGTCGATCGACCACGTCGGTACCCGATTCCGGATCGCGATGGTCGTTCCGCCGTATTTCGATGTGCCGCCCAAGGCTTACGGCGGTGTCGAGGCTGTTGTCGCCGACCTGGTCGACGCACTGGTGGCCAGAGGCCACGAGGTGACCCTGCTCGGCGCGGGGGAACCGGGGACGAGGGCGAAATTCGTTCCGCTGTGGGATCGTACGGTGCCCGAGCGGCTCGGCGAGCCGTTCCCCGAGGTGATGCACGCGCTGCGGGTACGGCGCGCGATCCAGGAACTCGCCGCGACCGGCAGCATCGATCTGGTGCACGAGCACACCTTCGCCGGCCCGCTCAACGCGCCCGTGTACCAGGGCCTCGGCCTGCCGACGGTGCTCACCGTGCACGGCCCGGTCGAGGACGATTCCTATGAGTACTACCGGGAATTGGGCGACGAGGTCGCGCTGGTGGCGATCAGCGACCGGCAGCAGGAACTGGCCCCCGATTTGAATTGGGTAGGGCGGGTGCATAATGCTCTGCGCACCGAGGAGTGGCCGTTCCGTGCCGACAAGGACGACTACGCGCTGTTCCTCGGCCGGTTCAACGAGTGCAAGGCGCCGCATCTGGCGTTGGAGGCCGCGCATGCCGCGGGCATGCCGCTCGTGCTGGCCGGCAAGTGCAGCGAGCCGCCCGAGCTGAAATATTTCGACGAGCAGGTGCGTCCACTGCTCACCGAAAACGACCACGTGTTCGGGCTCGCCGACGCGACCGCCAAGCGGAAGTTGTTGGCGGGCGCGAAATGTCTGCTGTTCCCGATCCGCTGGGAGGAACCGTTCGGCATGGTGATGATCGAGTCCATGGTGTGTGGCACACCGGTGGTCGCGTTGCGCGGCGGTGCGGTGCCCGAGGTGATCGTCGACGGCGTGACCGGCCGGGTCTGTGACGACCCAGGGCAATTGGCCGCCGCCATCGCCGAGGTCCAGACGATGGATCCGGCCGCGTGCCGCGCCCACGTCGAGGCGAACTTCGGCGCCGACCCGCTCGGCCGCGGCTACGAGCAGGTCTACTACAAGTTGATGCGGCGGCGGAAGCGGCCCGACTATCGGTGGCGCACCAGCGAATCCGTCCGGTTGCCGCTCGCCGCCAGCGGACTCGCGTGACGGTGGACCTCACCGCCGCACTGAGCCCTGCCCCGCTGAATTCGGGTGAGCCAACCGGATTCGGCGGGGCGGGCGCGGTCACCCTGGTCGAGGGCGGCACCTTCTGCCTGTCGAACCGGCTCGGCGATGTCGAGCCGGGGCGGCCGCACGGCCTGTTCTTCCGGGACGCGCGGGTCGTCTCCCGCTGGGAGCTGCTGGTGGATGGCTGTCCGCCCGAACCACTTTCGGTGCTCAGCCCCGAGGCCTTCGCCGCCAGATTCGTGTTGCGAAGACCGCCGTCGGCGGGCTTGGCCGACAGCACCCTGCTCGTGCTGCGCGAACGTGTCATCGCCGATGGCATGCACGAGCTGCTCACGCTGGAGAACATGGGGCGCGAACCCACCGCAGTCACACTGGAATTGCATGTCGACGCCGATTTCGTCGACCTGTTCGCGGTCAAGGAAGGACGTGTCGGACATGGCAGAGCCGAGGTGGCGGTCACCGATGGCGAACTGCTGTTTCATGATCGGACCGACCGCATGCGCGGGCTCTCGGTCTCGGCAACCGTCGAACCCGTCGTCCTGCCTGGCACGTTGATGTGGCGGGTGGTGGTGCCGGTGGGCGGTAGCTGGCAGACCGAAATCATCGCCCAGCCGACGCTGGGCAATCAGCGGTTTCAGGCGCCGCTGGCTCCGGGGGAGCATTACGGGGTCAGCGCGCCGGGACGCAAGATCGAAGCGTGGCGGCACACCGCCACCGACATCACGGCCTCGCATCCCGAGCTGTCACAGGTGTTGCGCCGCAGCGAAAGTGACCTGGGCGCCTTGCAGATTCACGACGAGACGGGGGAGAGCAGGCCGTTCGTCGCCGCAGGCGCGCCATGGTTCATGACATTGTTCGGGCGCGACAGCCTGCTGACCGCGTGGATGGCGCTGCCGCTCGAGGTCGACCTCGCGGTCGGCACGCTGCAGCAGCTCGCCGAGTTGCAGGGGCAGTGCGTCGATCCGCTCACTGAGGAGGAGCCGGGGCGCATCATGCACGAGATGCGGCGCGGACCGGCGGGTGGGCAGGTGCTCGGCGGCAACATCTACTACGGAACCGCCGATGCGACACCGCTTTTCGTGATGCTGCTGGCCGAATGTCATCGCTGGGGCGCGGATCCGGCGGTCATCGAACGGCTGCTGCCCGCGGCCGACGCCGCGCTGCGCTGGATCCGCGACTACGGCGACCGGGACGGCGACGGGTTCGTCGAGTACCAGCGGGCCACCGACCGCGGACTGGTCAATCAGGGGTGGAAGGACAGCTTCGACGGCGTCAACGACAGCGGTGGGCATCTCGCCGAGGCGCCGATCGCGCTGTGCGAAGTGCAGGGTTACGTGCATGCCGCGTTACTCGCCCGCGCCGAGCTCGCTGACGCCTTCGATGACGCGCGGCTGGCGGGCAAACTGCGCGATCAGGCTGCTGAACTGCGCATCAAGTTCGCCGAGCAGTTCTGGCTGCCGGAAAAGGGCTGGTACGCCGTCGCTCTCGACCGTGGCAAGCGGAAAGTCGATGCGCTGACCAGCAATCCGGCGCACTGCCTGTGGTCGGGGATCGCGACCGACGAGCATGCCGCCGAGTTGGTGCAGCGGCTGTCCGGGCCGGAGATGGACTCCGGCTTCGGGTTACGCACCCTGTCCTCGGCGATGGGCGCTTACAACCCGATGAGCTACCACTGTGGCTCGGTGTGGCCGCACGACACGGCGATCGCGGTGGCCGGGCTGCTTCGCTACCGGCAGGTGCCGGGGGCAGTCGAGCTGGCCGGCCGACTCGCGAACGGATTGCTCGACGCCGCAGCGGTTTTCGACGGCAGGCTGCCCGAGCTGTACTGCGGGTTCCCGCGCTCGCGGTTCCCGGCGCCCGTGCCGTATCCGACGTCCTGCTCGCCGCAGGCGTGGGCGAGCGCCGCGCCGCTGCTGCTGGTGCGCTCGTTCCTCGGTCTCGATCCCGACGTGCCGGCGCGCACCCTCACCGTGCGTCCGCTGGTGCCGCCGCAGTGGGGCCGAATCACGTTGTCCGCGTTGCGTCTCGGCCCGATCACCGTCGACCTGGAGGTGGAAGGCGCCACCGTGACCGCGGCCAGGCTGCCGGACGACTGGGAGCTGATCACCAGATGACGATCATGGCGTGAATGGAGCTCGTTCGGGTACTCCTCGCACAGAAGCACTGCGGCAAGCCGCTCGGATCGAAAGACCACGCAGGCTGGAGGTGCACGATGCAGACATCGTCCGATATGCGGGACCTGTGGAACGCGCGACACCGCGACTGCACGATCGACCCGATGGATCTCGACCTGGAACTAGCGCAGTTCGTCCGCAGCACCCATGCGGGCCACGGGCCTGGTTGTCAGCAGTATCTGGCGGCCTCGGCCTACTGCTTCGGGCACGCCGACGTCGGCTGACCAGTCCGCGGCAACGATGACGAAAGTCTGACGCTGCGGCGTTGCTGGTGCTCGAGTGGGCGTTGAACAGGCACGATCGTCCTATGACAGCAACGATCGGGCAGATCAGTGCCGAGCCGGGACGGCGGGAGTGCGCATGCGGGTGCTGCTGACCGGGGCCGCTGGATTCATCGGGTCCCATATCCGCCGTGACCTTATCGCCGCGGGACACGAGGTGATTGCCGTCGACCTGATGCTGCCCGCGGCGCACGGGCCCGGTGCACCGGTGCCCGAGGGGATCCGTCAGGTAGACGTGCGCGACGGCGCGGCCCTGGATGTGTTGCTGCACGGTGTCGATGTTGTCTGCCACCAGGCCGCGGTGGTCGGCGCCGGAGTGAGCGCACAGGATGCGCCCGCCTATGCGAGCCACAACGATTTCGGCACCGCGGTGTTGCTGGCGGCGATGGACCGGACAAGGTGCCGTCGCTTGGTGCTTGCCTCCTCGATGGTGGTGTACGGCGAGGGTCGCTACCGTGGCGTGCGGTGTGGCACGGTCGACGTGGATGTTCGTCGCCGGGAAGATCTCGCCGCCGGGATGTTCGAGCACCGCGACCCGGCCTCCGATGAGGTGCTGACCTGGGAGTCGGTCGGCGAGGATGTGCCGTTGCGCCCCCGAAGTCTCTATGCGGCAAGCAAACTCGTGCAGGAGAACTATGCCTCGGCATGGGCGGCAGTGACCGGCTCCAGCGTTACCGCGCTGCGCTACCACAACGTCTACGGCGACGATATGCCGAGAGACACCCCGTATTCCGGTGTCGCGGCGATCTTCCGGTCTGCCCTGGAATCCGGTCAGCCGCCGCAGGTCTTCGAGGATGGCAGGCAGACAAGGGATTTCGTGCATGTCACCGACATCGCTGCTGCCAACGTCGCCGCCGTCGAACAGCCGCTGCCCGGGTTCCTTCCGCTCAACATCTCCTCCGGCCGCCCGATCACCATCGGTGAGGTCGCCGCGACCCTTGCCGCCGCCCGCGGTGGGCCGGAGCCGGTCGTCACCGGCCGCTACCGTCCAGGCGACGTCCGCCATATCGTCGCCGACCCCGACCGGGCAAGGCGCACCCTGGGTTTCGTTGCGCAGGTAGACCCGATCGCCGGTCTCACCCAGTTCGCCTTCGCGCCGCTGCGCGACTCCGCGGGGGTCTACGCGCCGACGTTGTGAGCGACGTCGGTGGCTCGGATGGCATCGATCACCTTTGCCTTGACGGGCCAAGGTATTTACCCTTACCTTGGAGGTCCAAGGTAAGGGGGAAGTGATGAACAGAAGAACCACGATTCCGTCGATGACCGACCTCGCAGCGGCGCTGGGGGTCCAGATTTGCAACGTGACACCACCGCGCGACGTCTTCTACTCCCGTACGGGCTGCCGGTTGCACGGACTCGACTGGGGTGGATCAGGACCCGAGGTGCTACTGCTGCACGGTGGCAGATTGACCGCGCACACTTGGGATTTCGTCTGTCTCGGCCTGCGCGGAGAAGCGCGACTCGTCGCGCTCGACCTGCGCGGCCACGGTGACAGCGGCTGGTCCGACGACTATCGGATCGCCACCATGGCCGACGATGTCGTCGCCGCGGCCGACCATCTCGGCTTCGACCGGGTGCGGCTGGTCGGCATGTCGCTCGGCGGTCTGGTCGCGGCCCGCGTCGCCGAGGTGTATCCGGATCGCGTCGAGCGGCTGGTGCTTGTCGACGTCGCGACCGGCGCCGACTTCGAGAGCACCAAGCGGATGCGGGACTTCATCCTCGGGCTCGGTCCCGTCGGCGAACTCGATTCGGTGGTGGACGGCGCGCTGCGGGTCAGCCCACTGGCCGATCGCGCGGTCCTCACCTATCGGATGAGCAAGCTGTTTCGCCTTGGGACAGATGGTGCTTGGGTGCCGCGGGCCGATCCGCGTACGCCCGACTTTCCCGCGCTGCTCGCCGCCATCGAGCTGTTCGCGGAACAGCTCGCGGGCCTGCCGGTGCTCCTCGTGCGCGGCGGGCGGAGCAAGGTGCTCCCGCAATCCGCTGCGGAGCGTCTGGTCGAGCGGCTACCCGAGGGGGAACTGGTGGTGGTGCCGGACGCGGGACACAATGTGCAGGAAGACAATCCGGCGGATTTGGTCACCGCGCTGCGCGCTTTTCTGGTTCGCTGAGCTCGGTCGTCGAATTGTTCAGTCGCAGCACGCGCATTCGGGACCGGCCGTACCAATGGCGTTGGTGGCGCAGCATGTTTCGCCGCGCCACGCGTTGATGCCCTCCCTGACCGCAATGGCGGCAATGACCAACGCGGCGAGCGGATCTGCCCACGACCAGCCGAACATGCTGTTGAGCAGCAACCCGATCAGCAGGACCGCCGACAGGTAGGTGCACAGCAAGGTCTGCTTGGAGTCGGCGACCGCGGAGGCGGACCCGAGCTCCCGTCCGGCCCGCCGTTGCGCCGCCGACAACACCGGCATCACCGCCAAACTCGCTGCGGCCAAGGTGATGCCGATCGGGGAGTGCTGTGCTTCCGCTGCGCCGAGCAGTCCGCGGACCGAATCGGCGGCGACGTAAACGGCCAGCGCGAAGAACGAGAACGCGATGATCCGCAGCGCGACCTTCTCCCGCGCCGCGGGATCGCGCCCGGCGAATTGCCAGGCCACCGCCGCCGCCGAGGACACCTCGATCACCGAGTCGAGCCCGAATCCGATCAGCGCCGTCGACGAAACGCGAGCGCCCTCGCTGAGTGCGACGGCCGCCTCGATCACGTTGTAGGAGATGGTCGCCGCGACGAACCATCGAATCCGCCGCGCCAACACTGCCCGCCGCTCCGGCGTCGGGCCCACCGTGATCGATCCGAGCGAGGGCATCCCCAGCGGCGCGGACATCAGCAGCACCCTTCCGAATCGGCGGCCGGGCAGCACGCCGGATCGACCGCGAGCACCAGGCCGAGTAGATCGTCGAGTGCATGTCCGATGCGCACATCGGCCAGCTCGTACCGGCTCCGGCGGCCCTCTGGTACGGCAACCACCAGCCCGCAACCACGAAGGCAGGCAAGGTGATTCGACAGAATCTGCCGGGAGACGCCGATCTGCTCAGCGAGATCCGAGGGGTACCCCGGCGCACTGCGCAAGCTCAGCAGAATTTGCGTACGCGTCGGATCCGACAGCGCATGCCCGAACCGAGCCAACGCGTCCCTGTGTATCACCGTCTCCACGCCGTGACGGTACATCAGAATCTGTATTCATGAAACCCTGAACAATCCGCAGTCGGCTCCGTCAGCATCGGACACGATCGCGAAGCGGTCCACCGCGCCAACGGCGTGAAGTCACCGTGGGATGGGCCTGGTCGGGGCCTCGGAGTTGTTGTCTCTGATCGTGCGCGGCGCCCGTGGTTGCGCCGGGAATCCAGGGAGGCCGGTCGGGCCAGGTCGCTGCGGCGAACCCTGAGTAGTGTTGTGCCCCTTGCCTGGTCGATTGTCCTCGAGTGCGGTGATCTGCTCGGTCACCGGGTCGGTGATCGGTGTGGTCTGCACCAGATCGGTGACCGCCCCGCTCGGGTGTTCGTGCGCCAGAATGGGTTCACCGAGGCCGATTTTCTGTTGGATCTTTGTCATCCACCGCGGCGCCCACCAGCAGTCGTCGCCGAGCAGCTTCATCGTCGCGGGCACCAACAGCATGCGCAGCACCGTCGCGTCGATGAACAGAGCGGCGATCATGCCGTAGGCGATGTACTGCATCATCACCAGCTTCGAGAACGCGAACGCGCCGGTGACCACCAGCAGGATCAGCGCTGCCGCGGTGATGATGCGGCCGGTGTGTGCGGTGCCGATCCGCACTGCCTCTGTGGTGGAAGCTCCGGCCGCGCGTGCTTCCACCATCCGCGACATCAGGAAGACCTCGTAGTCGGTGGACAGCCCGTAGATGATCGCGATGATCAGCACCAGCACGTTCGCCTGAATCGGTTGCGGGGTGAAGTTCAGCAGGCCTGCGCCGTGGCCGTCGAGGAAGATCCACGTGAGGATGCCCAAGGTAGAGCCGAGGCCGAGTGCGCTCATCAGCGCGGCTTTGATCGGCAGCACGAGCGAGCCGAACGTCAGGAACATCAGCAGCGTGGTGAGCAACAGGACCACGGCCACCATCAACGGGATGCGGATGAGCAGGGCGTCGATGCTGTCCTTCTGCAGCACCGGGATGCCGCCGACCAGCATGGTCACTCCGTCCGGCAGCTCGATCGAGCGTAGATAGTCGACCGTCGCGCCTGCGTCGTTGAGGTTCACCAGGCTTGCCGATGTGCGGTGGATGTCGCGTCGGGCCTGCGGATCGTCGGGCCTTTTCGGTGGCTCGAACTGAGTTTTGAGGCCGGGCGCGTTGTTGGCTTGCTTCAACACCGACCCGATGGCAACGGTGTCCTCGGCGACGAAGATCAACTGGATCGGGTCGGACCTGCGCAACGGGAACAAGGTGTCGATCTGTTCCTTCGCCAGTCGGACCGGATCATTTGGCGGCAGGTACTTTTCACTGAACCCGCCGAAGACCAGGTTCTGCACCGGCAAGATCAGTAGTAGCAGCACGACGCACAGCGAGATGCTGATCTTCAGCGGATGTTTCATCACCCACACCGGGAACCGGCCCCAAAAGCCGTTCTCGACTTCCTCCGCGCTCTTCGTCCTGCGGAATCGTTTGAGCCCCAATGCATCCACCCGTTTGCCGAGGACAGCGAGCATCGCAGGCAAGATGGTGATCGCGGTCAGCGCCGCCAACGTCACCGTCGTAATCGCGCCGTAGGCCATGGATTTGAGGAAGCCCTGCGGGAAAAGCAACATGCCGCCGAGGCTGACGATGATCATCGTTGCGGAGAACACCACCGTGCGGCCTGCGGTCATCACCGTGCGGCGCACTGCGGCAGGGGTGGCGTAGCCCTCAGCGACCTCCTCCCGGAACCGGCTCACGATGAACAACCCGTAGTCGATGGCGAGCCCGAGGCCGATCATCGTCACCACCGACGAGACGAACGAATTCACCTCGGTGAAGGTGGTGAAAATACGCATGATCCCCATGGCGCCGAGCATCGTCAGCCCGCCGATGGCCAGCGGCAGTGCGGCAGCGACGACACCGCCGAAGATGAAGAACAGGAGCACGCCCACCGCGGGTAGCGCGATCGCCTCCATGCGCCGAAGATCCTGGGCCATAGTGTCATTCAGCGAGCCTGCGATCGGCTGCAGGCCGCTGACTCGGACGTCGACGCCAGGGATGCGGAAGACGTTCTGGACCTTGCGGTAGTTGCGGACCATCTCGGTGTCGCTCTCGCCGCGAATGGCGATCAACGCGATGGCATGCTTTTTGTCTTTGGTCGCCGCCGCTGCACCGCTCACCTTGCCGGTTTCGGTCCGCCAGTATGCGGCGTTGATACCCGTGATCTGGTCGGGGTGATCGCGCGGCAGGGAATTGAGGTTGTCGATGATTTTGCGGCTGAAATCGGGATCGTCGACAGTCTTGCCCTCGGGGGCGGTGTAGAGGACGGCGACGTCCACGCTGTGGTCACGACCGAACGCGTCATCGGCGAGTTGGCCTGCCAGGGACGACTCCGAGTTCGGATCGAACAGACCGCCGGAACTGAGGTGGTCCTCCAGCCCGAATCCGTAGGCGCCCAACGCTAGTAGTCCTGCTACCGCGATGCCGATGACCGCGAAACGCAGCCGATGGACAACCGTTCCCCACCACGTGAACACCCTTAGAACTCCCCATTTCCGGACGTATGGAACGCACTGAGTGACCGTGATACCCAGACATCAGGGGATTCGAGTGGCGAATCCCATGTTGTTGCCGGGGCGATGGTCGAGGTGCTGCGTCCACTCACATCCCGCGAGTATGCCTGCGTCGCCGTCATTTTCCGATCATGGCTGGTTGCCGGACCAGGGGGGAACGCGATGATCGGCCGATGAGTGCTCGGTGAGGGTGGCTGGTGAGAGGGCCGTTGTGTCGTGTCGAGGCTGCCATTGACTGCCAGACTGCCAACTTTTGGAATCGGTGTGAAATGGCTGGTAGTGCATGGTTTTCGTGGGTAGGCTTCGAACATGTCTTCGAGTAGCGTGACTGTCGCTGATCCCGGTGTGGAGGCGGCGTTGTGTGCGCTCGAGGCTGGGCTTGCTCGGTTGTGTGAGGTGCGGACTGATGCGTTGTCGAATCTGGATCGGCTGGTGGTGATGCAGCGGTTGGAGACGGTGGTGCGTGCGTTGCCGGGGGTGGGGTTGGAGTTGGTGGCTCAGATGCGGGAGCAGTGGTCCAATGATGATTTCGCGACGCATTCGGTGATCGATACTCTGGCTGATGGGTTGCGGATCAGTCCTGCTGAGGCGCGTGCGCGGTGGCGTGCTGCGGATGATTTGGCGCCGCGTACCGGGTTGGATGGGCAGGTTCTGGAGCCGGTGATGCCGGGCACGGCTGCCGCGCAGCGGGAGGGGGTGATCGGGGGTGCGCATGTGAAGGTGTTGCGGGACTTCGTCGGGCATTTGCCCTCGTGTGTGGATAGTGTGACTCGTGATCAGGCCGAAGCTGAATTGGCGGGG
>NZ_BDAY01000040.1 GCF_001612685.1 Nocardia altamirensis NBRC 108246 | reverse complement strand
GTCGATGTGGCAAGAGGAGAGACCTTCAATTTGGTAACAAAAATCCGCTGCGGATAACTTTCTGCGCGGTTCAGCTTGACAAGCGAGAGGCGGATGGACTCGACCTGTCGGGTCGCTGGGCGAGGCAGTGCTCGATCCACCAGCGGTCGGTCAGTCCCGCGGCGCCGTCGCGCCCGAGAAAATCCGGCGACGGCGGCGGTCATCCTCGCGATAATGGCCGACGTGCACGAGGTCGAGGTCGTCGTCGCCCATCACGAGCGCGCAACCCTGCGCGTCGGCGACGTGTACTTGAAGATCGACACCGATCAGACGCGCACCGACGTCGAGGTCGAGGCGATGGCCTTGGCGCCGATTCCGACTCCGGAGATCCTGTGGCGTGAGCCACCCGTACTAGCGCTCGCCGCCCTCCCCGGGACGGCACTCGGGCGCCTGGGGGAACCGTCGACCGCGTCACCGGCGGCATGGGCCGCGGCAGGCGCCGCGATACGGAAGCTGCACGAAGCACCGCTGCCGCCATGGCCCGGTCGCAGCGTCGACGACCTCGCCGCTGAACTCGACCGTGAATGCGCGTGGCTCATCACGAACGACGTCCTTCCCGCCGACTTGGTCGAGCGCAACCGCCGGATCGCCGAGGCCGCCCTGCGGCCGTGGACGCCGTCGTTCACGCACGGTGACCTGCAGATCGCCCACATGTTCGTCGCCGGTGACGAGGTCACCGGCGTGCTCGACTGGTCCGAGGCGGCCCAGGGCGACGCCATGTACGACCTGGCAAGCTTGACGCTCGGACACGCCGAGCACCTCGACGACCTCGTCGCCGGCTACGGCACCGATGTCGACCTCGACCTGATCCGCGCATGGTGGTCGTTGCGCAGCCTGCGCGGGATCCGCTGGCTGATCGAACACGGCTTCGATCCGACCATGCCGGGCGGCGAGGTCGACGTGCTGAAGTCCCAGTGACGAGCGAGCGGGGGCAAGTGCATCGGAACCTGTTGTGCGCCAGAAAATTGCGGACGCCTCGCGTCACGTTCGGCGCATGAAAGCTATTGTGTAGTACACGTTCTGGATGTTCCGCTCCACGACGCTGACGAGCTCCCAGCCCTGTGACTCGAGCAGTTCGATGCCGTTGACCAAGTGCACGACCGGTTCGAAGATCGCGCGCTGATACCCGGCCGAGCCGAACACGAATCCGCCGGTCTGCGGCGAGCTCAACACGAGGTGCCTGCGTGGATAGGATCGCAGGTCCACCACGCCGTTCAACACGGCGATCACATCGAAAATAGGTCCTGGCGCAGGAGTATTCACCTACCCATCGTCGTGCATGCCGTTCGCTGGGACACTTCGCCCCCGAGTGGTCGGACGTGGAGTGCCGCGGACCGTCAGTGCTTGACCAGCGGCTCTGCTGTCGCATGGCTTCCGGACTGGAACGCGGGCAGGTTCGGCTGCGTCTGCGCCCACAGTGCCCGACGGTGCTGCTGGGCCGTCGGTTCGGCAACCGGCACCGCCAGCAGCAGGCGTTGCGTGTAGGGCGATCGGGGTGCTGTCAGCACCTGTGCGGTCGGCCCCTGTTCGATGATGGCGCCATTGCGCAGGACGACGACATGATCGGCAAGTTGTTGGACGATGGCGAAATCGTGCGTGATGAACACCGCCGCGAATCCGTGCGTGGACTGGAGTCGCCGGATCAGCGCCAAGACCGACGCCTGCACGGCCGCGTCGAGGGCGCTGGTCGGCTCGTCCATCACCAGGACATCGGGTTGGACCGCCAGCGCGCGAGCGATGGCGACGCGTTGACGTTGTCCGCCGGAGAGCTGGCGTGGGTAGCGCGTGATCAAGTCCGGGTCGAGCGACACCTCGTCGAGGAGTTCCTCGACCCGTTCACGCCGCTGTCTACTGTCGAGCTCGGTGTGCACGAGCAGCGGTAGTTCCACCGATTGGAGCACCGTGTGCTGCGGATTCAACGAGGACATCGGGTCTTGGAACACCACGCCGAGCTGTTTGCCGAGTGCCCGGCGACTCCGCTTCTGCAGCACCGGAATCGGCTCGCCGTTCAAGGTGACCCGGCCTGCGGAGGGGGTGACCAGCCCGCACAATGCGCGACCCAGTGTCGACTTCCCGGCACCGGATTCACCGACGAGTGCCACGATGTGGTGTTCGTGGACAACGAGATTCGCGTCCCGCAACGCGGTGAACCGGACACCGCCCTTGCGGTAGTCGACGGTGAGGTTCTCGACCGCGAGTACCGGCTTCGCCTCCTCGACAGCAGAACTCGGCGCTGGCACCGGCGGTTCCAGCTGCAACACCGCATCGAGCAGCGTTTTCGTATAGTCCTGCTGCGGAGCGATGAGCACTTGCCGAGTCGGCCCCGTTTCGACCGGGCTGCCGTCGCGAAGCACAACGACATCGTCGGCGAGGTCGGCGACAACGCCCATGTCGTGTGTGATCAGCAGAATGGCAATGTCGTTGTCTTGCTGCAATTCTCGAAACAGCTGCAGCACCTCGGCCTGCACGTTGGCATCGAGCGCGGTCGTCGGTTCGTCCGCGATGAGCAGCTGCGGCCCGCGGGAAATCGCCATCGCGATCATGGCGCGCTGCAGCTGCCCACCGGAGATCTCGTGCGGATAGCTGTCAGCCACTCGCTCGGGATCGTCGATCTTGACTCGCTCGAACAGGTCGAGAACCATTGCATTCGCCTGCGGCTTAGTGCATTTGCGAGTACTGCGGATCACCTCGCGCAGTTGCTGCCCGATTCGATACACCGGGTCGAATGCGGCCGCCGGGTCCTGGAACACCACCCCGACATCGTTCCTGCGCACCTGCCGCAGCACGTCGGGCTTCATCCCGAACAGGTGTTTGCCCGCCAGGGTCACCGTTCCTGCGGTTGTCGAACCCGGCGGAAGCAAGCCGAGCACCGCGAGGGCGGTGAGTGACTTGCCGGAGCCGGATTCGCCAACCAGTGCAAGGGTTTTCCCACGCTCGATCTCGAAACTGAGGTCGCGCAGAATGGGTCTGTCATCGATGGCGATGCCGAGATCGTGGACTGCCAGGACGGGCGACGGTGTCATTGTGCGAGTGAGACTTTGAAGTACACCGGGTAGGCAGGGAACGGCGGCACGTAGAAGTTACGGACGTCGCTGCCGAAGAGGAACGTATTCACCGAATTGATCAAGGGAACGTTCGCGACGTCTCCGGTGACGATCCGGTCCACCTCGAGCCACAGCTCACCCGCCCGCTTCGGATCGACTTCCGCGGTTGCCCGCTCGATCAGATCGTCGACCTTCGGGTTGCTGTACCGCGAGAGATTGAAGCCGCCGTTGCCGATCTCCGAGGTGCCGAAGCCGGGCTGCAACATCGAGGCCGCGCTCGGGAAATCGGCCTGCCAACTGGCCAGCGCCAGGTCGTAGCCGGATCCGTCCTTGTGCTGGGTGATGTCGGTCAAGCTTGCGTTGTCGAGGGCCTGGATGGTGACCCGGATGCCAGCGCGGCGCAATCCGGCCTCGATGGCCTGGCCGCCCGCCGAGTTCGTTGCGTCGTTCTTGGTCACCAACACCAGATCGATACCGTTGGGGTGCCCCGCCTCGGTGAGGAGTTGCTTTGCCTTCTCGACGTCACCGGTCGGCTGGGTGGGGAACGCGTCGAACTTCTGGTAGCCGGGGATCGCCGGTGGAATGTTGGTGGTGGCGTAGTCGCCGCGGGACTCGCCACCGAGCGAGGTTCGGAACGCCTGCTTGTCCGTCGCGTAGAGGACGGCCTGACGGACCTTCGGATCGTTGAGCGGCGACCGGCTGACGTTGATCTGCAGTTGATAGAGCGATCCGCCGCCTGCCTCGGCCACCCGGTTCTTCGCCGACGGATTCGATCGAACCAGCGGCAGCTGCGAGGCGGGCACAAAGGCGGCAGAAAACGCTGATTTGGCTGTGCCGGTGTCGGCGATGAGCTCCTGGCTGATCGTCGTCTGCTGCATTCCGAGCTGGAAAATCACGCGGTCGGGACCGGCGGTGCGCGCGGTGTCGGTCTTCGGATCCCAGTTCGGATTGCGTACCAGGACCACCTCGGAGGCTTTGTCGAACTTCTCCACCTGATACGGCCCGGACGCGACGGGCGACTGGAAGTAGGTTGCTGGGTTGTCCTTCGCCTTGGGCACCGGAGTGAACGCCGGTTGCGACGCGATCCAGGGGAAGTCACCGAACGGCTTGTTGAGGTGGAAGATCACCGTCTTCGCGTCGGGCGTTTCGATCGAGTCGAGCGACTTGCCTTGGTACGGGCCGTCATACGCCTCGCCGCCCTGGAACAGCGTGCGGTGGTAGGTGAAGCCGCCTGCGAGCAGCGGCGCGAACGAACGTTCCAGACCGTACTTGATGTCTGCCGACGTGATCGGCGCACCGTCTTGGAATTTGAGATCGTCTTTGAGGGTGTATTTCCAGGTGCGCCCGCCATCGGTCGTCGTTCCGATATCGGTCGCGAGATCCGGGATCGGCTTCATCTCTTTGCCCGGCTCGGCCTGCCAGGTGGTGAGCCGCCGTGCGATGAAACTGAGCGAGGTGATCGCCAAGTTCGTCGACTTGGCCGGGTCGAAGTTGAAATCGGTGTTCGACGAAAGGATCCGCAAGGTGCCGCCCCGCTGCGGCGGGACGGATTGTGTTGTGCCACTGGCGCTGTCGGTCGGGTTGGCATTGCAGGACGTTACCGACAATGCCACGGCTAGCGCGGCGGCGGCGAGCGCCGACTTGGACTGTTTCTTCATCACTTCACCCTGGGATCGAGCAGTCCGAGAACCGCGTCTATGAGGAAATTTGCGGCCAGCACGACCGCGGCGGAGAAGATGGTGACTCCCACGATGATCGGGAGATCGATGGTGTGCACCGCATCGATGAGGAGCCGGCCGAGGCCGGGCATGCCGAAGACTTGTTCGGTGATGACTGCCCCGCCGAGCAGTGCGCCGAGATCGACCGCGAACAACGTCAGAATCGGCGCGAGAATGTTGCGCACCGCATGCCCGAAGACAACGCGCCGCTCATCCAGGCCGTTCGCCCGTGCGGTGCGGATGAAGTCCTCGCGGAAGATCTCGATCAGCTGGTTGCGCGAAATGCGTGCGTACATGGCCGCATTCACCAGCGCGAGCACGACCCACGCCGCAACCATGTGCCAGGCCCACTGCACGACGCCCGAGCTCAACGGCACATAGCCGCTCACCGGAATGACGTTGAGCGTGAACCCGAACAGCAGCACCACGAGCAGGCCGAGCAGGTACGTCGGCGTCGACAGTCCGAGCGCGGCCAACGAGGTGACAGCCCGGTCGGTCAGCTTGCCTTGTCGCCGTGCCGCGAGCAATCCCGCACCGACACCGAGGATCAGCCACAACACCCCCGCGCCGATCGCGATGGACAGCGTGATCGGCAGGCGCTCGAAAATCAGCGACGCCACCGACTCGTTCTGTTGGAACGAGTAGCCGAAACATGGTGCAGCGCACTGGATCGTCGCCAACCCGGACCCGTAACTACGACCCGCGACGACGCCGACGATGAAGTCGAAGAACTGCTGGTACCACGGATGGTCGAGTCCCATGTACAGCTGCGCTTTGAGCAGATTGTCCGGGGTACAAGGCTCATGCCGGACCGAACGTATTTCGCAGGCCGTCGCCCACCAGGTTGAACGCCAACGTCAGTGTGACCAAAGCGATTCCAGGAAAGATCAGGAACCACGGATCGGTTTGCACCCACGCGACCGCTTCGCCGATCGACCTACCCCAGGACGGAGTCGGCGCGGGGACGCCAACCCCGAGAAAGGACAGCGATGCCTCGGTCGCGATGAGTCCAGGCACGCTGGTGGTGGCGAAAACAACGACCAGCGCACGCAAATTCGGCAACACCTCGCGGAACAGGGCGTGCAGCGGCGAAACGCCGATCACCAGCGCGGCGCGGACAAAATTTCGGTTTCGCAGTGACAAGGCTTGCGCTCGAATGACTCTCGCCATTCCCGGCCAGCCGAAGATGCCGACGATGAAGACCACGAGCACGGGCCGCGGGAACGTGGCCGGTAGCACCGCGCTGAGCGCGATCATGAAGAGCAGGGACGGAAATCCGAAGAGCACGTTGATCGCTCCGGACAGGATCCGATCCACCCAGCCGCCGATGAATCCGGCGGTAACGCCGATCACCAGGCCGAGCGCCGTCGAAATCACCAGCGCGCCTAGCGCGATGAACAGCGACGTCCGCGTTCCGGCGATGATGACCGCCAGGAGATCTCGACCGGTCAACGGTTCGACGCCCAACGGGTGCGCGGCACTCGCGCCGCCGAAACTGCCTGCCGGCACGCTCTGCGCATCCAGGGTCTCGGCATGAAATGTGTACGGATCGATGTCGAGGACGCGGTTGATCTGTGTCGCAAACGCGGCGACCAAGACGTAGCACACGACCACGATCAGGCCGACAGTGCTCCAGCGGTCGCTCGAAAATTGAACCAAGCGCGACCGCGCCACACCTAACCCCCTCTAACCCAACGAACCGTCCGCGTCACTGTAGGTAGGGAGCAGGGGGTGATCTACTGATTCCCTCAGCGAGATCCTAATTCGACACCGGTCGGGCGGGCAGGTCGCGGCTGCCATCGAGACGTCCCTCGGCAAGGGGACGTCTCGCGAGGCATCGAAAGCATTGGGAGATATGAGATTTTCCCTACGCTTGGATAACCTCGATGCGCACCAATGCATTGAATGAGTCGCAGCTGGCCCATGATTGGTTCTGGCCGTACTGCGCCGGGCCGTATTTCCAGTAGGTGAAGGGGACCGGCCATGCCACGCACGTGAGTTTCACCTGGTGCCAGGTCGGTAGTTCACAATTGGCCATCCCGCCGGTGTTGAAGATGTTGTAAACGTGACACCTGGCTTCCCACACCGGTACATCAGCCTGGGCAACGCCACCACCAGCGAAAACAGTGGCCGCAGTGGCGGTGGCGACGACGGCGCCTGCGGCGAGCCGCTTTGCAGAGAACATTCCGAACCTCCTTGATCGGTGTTGTCTGAACACATCGCACGCGGATCGCACGTGTTACGCAAACCGCCCGCTACATGCATTGCCAACCCAATGTTCGGTTTTACGAAAGAGGCGACGAGCCCGTGCATATCCGTCGGTACGAGAGGCGGAGAGTATGCCGCTAGCTCGTCGCCTGTGCGGTGATTTCGCGGGGCGTGAGCACGCGAATATCGGCCCCGCCGGCCGCGACGGCGATCATGGCGCGACCGATCTCTCGATTGTCGTTGAACGCGTTCGGGGCCAGTCGTTTGAACAGCGGGATCAGTGGTCCGGTGACCGCGTAGGCGGCGCGATACAACCGGGTCTTGGAGACCACACCGTCCATCGGCTGGACGAAGCCTGGCCGAAACATGTACGCCTGGAAGGGAAGTGCGAGCAGATCGTTCTCGGTCTTGCCCTTCACCCTTCGCCACATCGAGCGGCCACGCTCGGTGCTGTCGGTGCCCTGCCCGGACACGTAGATGAACGTCAGCTTCGGGTTCGCGGCCGCCAATGCGCGGCCGACTTTCATGGTGAGGTCGTAGGTGACCCGACGGTAGTCCTCCTCCTTCATGCCGACGGAGGAGACGCCGAGGCAGAAGAAGCAGGCGTCGAATTCCGGCAGTTCGCCGGCGATCGCGGAGAGATCGCTCGGATCGGACTGCACCACCTCTCGCAGCTTGGGATTCTCGATGCCCAGTGAGCTGCGCCCGACGGCGACGACCTGTTCGACCCGCTCGTCCCGGAGGCACTCGTTGAGCACGCCCTGCCCGATCATGCCGGTCGCCCCGAAGAGGATCACCTTCATGCCACCTATCTTCCTCCACCAGCATCTGGATCGAGCGGAACCACCGCCGGTGGTATCAACTCGCGACCACCGGGCACCGGAATTGCCGTTCAGCTCGGCACGGTGGGTGGAGCGGTGGTGGTGAATCGGCGCTTGTAGTCGGTGGGGGTGAGTCCGAGGTGGCGGGCGAAGGCGCGGCGCAGGGATTCGTCGCTGCCGAGTCCGCTGTGCCTGGCGGCGGAGGTGATCGTGTGCCCGCGCAGGATCAGTTGCTGGGCCAGGTCGAGGCGGACGCGTTCGATCCATCGGGCGGGGGTGGTGCCCAGCTCTGTGTGGAACAGGCGCGCGATCTGGCGGGTGCTCAGCGAGACGGTGGCGGCGAGCGTGGCGGCACTGTGGTCTGCGGCGGGATCGGCGTGGACGGCGTCGATGATGGTGCGCAGCGCCGTGGTTTGCGGGGATGGGGTGTGCAGAGCGGTCGAGAATTGGGATTGGCCGCCGGGGCGTTGCAGGTAGACGACCAGTTCGCGAGCGACCGCGAGGGCGCGGTCCGGGCCGAGGTCGTATTCGACCATCGCCAAAGCCATGTCGATGCCTGCGCTGATTCCCGCCGAGGTGAGGAAGCGGCCGTCGTTGACATGCAGCGCGTCGGGGAGAACGTCCACTCGGGGGTAGCGGTGGGCCAGGGTGCGGGCGTGTCGCCAGTGGGTCGCGGCGCGGCGGCCGTCGAGGAGGCCGAGCTCGGCCAGCACGAAAGCACCGGTGCACACCGACGCAACGCGGGCGGCGTCGGTGGCCAGTGTGCGCGCGGCGTCGAGTAGCGCCTCGTCGATGCGGTGCTCGGCCAGGGCATCGGCGCCGGGCACCACGAGGGTGTCGATCGGCCCGGCGGCCGCGGCGGCGGTCGTGGCGAGGCTGATCTTCGACGACGTGATGATCGGACCGCCGTTGGGCGAGAGCAGCACCGATTCGTAGGCGCCCGCGGTGTGCAGCACCTCGATCGGTCCGGTGACGTCGAGGAGCGTGACATCGTCGAAAACGAGGATTCCTACCCGATGGGTCATGTCTGAATCTGTGGTTTATTTGTCACTTTGGACATGGAGACAGCGTAGTGGACGCGGGCACAGTGAGGAGGTCGGCCACGATCGAAGGAGAAGCGAGATGAGTGCGGAGACGATCGCCGGGGTAAGGATCCCCGACAGCAGGATGGCGCGCGAAGCGACTGAGCTGGTGCGAGAAGTCGCGACCCCCTTGGTGTTTCATCATTCGCGGCGGGTTTTCGTGTTCGGGGCCTTGCGAGGCGGCGCATCGGGTCTCGAGTTCGATGCGGAGCTCTTGTATGTGGGTGCGATGTTCCACGATCTTGGGCTGACCGAGAAATACCGCAGCACCGATCAGCGCTTCGAGATCGATGGCGCCGACGAAGCCCGCAGGTTCCTGCGCGCGCACGGCCACGACGTCGCGGCCGCCGAACGGGTGTGGACTGCGATCGCGCTGCACACCACCCCGGAGATCCCGCTGCACATGGCGCCCGAGATCGCGCTGGTGACCCGCGGAGTCGAATTGGATGTGCTCGGAATCGGTTACGAGTCGATCACTGACGACCAGCGCGCCGAGGTGGTGGCCGCGCACCCGCGACCGAACTTCAAGACCGAGATCCTGGCCGCGTTCACCGAAGGGATCCGCCACCGCCCGCAGACCACCTTCGGCAACGTGAAGGCTGATGTCCTCGCACATTTCGTCCCCGGCTTCGAGCGCGCGGACTTCGTCGAGATCATCGAGAACTCGCCGTGGGCAGCATGAACACGCTGATCGTTTCGCCGGTGCACACCGACGCAGCGCGCGCCGCACTGCGGATCGCGGGGGAGTACTACTCGCCCGCGCTGCTGAATCACGCTGTGCGCTCTTATCATTGGGCGGCGGTGCTGGCGCAGGCGGAAGACATCGCCGTCGATGACGAGCTGCTCTTTGTCGCAGCAATGCTGCACGACTTCGGTCTAGTGCCCGAATTCGACTCCTATGCTCTCGATTTCGAATACGCGGGTGGTCATATCGCGGTGGTGTTCGCGGCCGGCGCGGGCTGGGCGCAGGCACGTGCCCGCCGAGTGCAAGAGATCATCGTCCGGCACATGGGGGATCAGGTCGATGTCGGCACCGATCCCGAGGGGCATCTGCTGCACCGGGCCACCGGCATCGATATCACCGGACGCGAGGCAGACCTGCTCCCTACGGACGTGCGAGCCCAAGTGCTGTCGCAGTGGCCGCGACTGGGCTTGGCCGAGGAGTTCACCCACTGCTTCGAACAACAAGCTGTCCGCAAACCGCGCAGCACGGCGGCCGTGGCGCTGCGTCACGGCCTGGCGACCAAACTGCGCGAGAACCCCCTCGGCGCCTAGGTCAACCGGGCTACCAGCCGCTTCGCGTTCATGTAGGCGATCGCTTCGATGGAGATCATCGGGTTGACGCCGGACGCGGTGGGGAAGCAGGATCCATCGGCGACAACAACATTGGCGACCTCCCAGGTGGCGCCGTCGGGGTTGGTTGCCGAGTGTTGCGGCGATCCGCCCATGCGGGCCGAGCCCATGATGTGCAGGGCGCCCATCGCGCAATGGCCCGGTCCGTAGCCTGCATCGCGGCAGGCGGTGGCGAAATCGGCGTGTGCGCCGCGGCGGCCGGGTTCGTAGTCGACGCCGGCTTGGTGGCCGGAGAAGATACGGCGTGCGCCCGCTGCCTCGAGAATGCTTGCGGCGCCATCGATCCCCGTGTGCAGGTGGGCGGCGTCATAGGCCGACAGGCGGTAGTTGACGATCGGTTCGCCGGTTTTGTCGATGGTGACGGTGCCCGAGTCGCGGTCGCGGGTGATGACGCCGATCGCGGTGGTGTTGGCGAAATCGAGCAGCGTGCGGCGGTGGGCGTCCGCCCCGCGCCAGCCCATGAAGCCGATGGCAAGGCCGGGATGGATCGGGCCCGTCTCGTAGATGACGCCGTAGCCGTTGCCGTCGAGATTCGCGTGCTGACGGCAGATCCTGCCCTGCAGTGCGCCTTCCCAGCCCCGCACTTGCTCGTCGAAGACGCCGAATACCGCGGCGGCCGGGTGCAGGCGCAGGTGGCGGCCGATGTTCTCGTTGCGCAGACCGGATCGGCGCAGCAGCGCAGGTGTCTGCACCGCGCCCGCGGCGACGACGACGGCGCGGGCCCGAACCTCGATCGGTACTCCGGACTCGGTGATCGCGGAGACACCTTCGGCACGGCCATTTTTCACCCGTATGCTGCGGACATTCGCGTCGACGACCAGCCGGGCACCGGCCGCCGCGGCGTCGGCAAGCCAGGTCTTGGTGACGGACTGCTTGGCGCCGACGCGGCAGCCGTAACCGCAGGTGCCACATTCGGTTCCGGCATCGCAGGCGTCGGTGACGTTGCGCGGCAACGTGTCTACCGCCCAGCCGAGTGCCCCTGCGCCGCGTTCCAGGACACCGTCGCGGGCCGACAGTGGGGAGCGGGTGTCGGTGACGGCGAGCCGGCGTTGCACGACGTCGATGGCATCGCCGAACTCGGCCGTTGCGAACTGTGCTGCACCCAATTCGGCCCATTCCGCGCGGACCGAATCGGGGGTGGGGAGGGAGGTGCTCCAGTTGACGACGGTGCCTCCGCCCAGGCAAGTGCCGGCGACCAGGGTGATCTGCCCCTCGGATGAACTGGCGCCGGGAGCGTACAGCTGTTCCAGGGCGACGAGTTCGCCTGCGCCGAAATCACGGTCGTCGTAATAGTTTCCGCGTTCGAGCACGATTACGTCGAGTCCGGCTTCGGCGAGCACGGCGGCTGCGGTGCCGCCGCCCGCGCCCGATCCGACGATCACGACATCGCAGGTCAGCGTGGCGCTGTCGGTGTGCCGCATCGGCGTCAGTGCCGGTTGCGGTGCGGTACCGAGCTGCCCGGTCGGCGCGGGATAGCCGACCTCTTTCCACAACGGGTTGGTGCCCGTTGGGCCCGGAGTCACGTTGTAGGCCAACAGTGCCGCCTGTTTGAGCGCTTGGAAGATCGCACGCACGGGTGCAAGTCGCGACGCGCCGAGCCGAAGCAGCGCCCGCTCTCGTTCCTGTTGTGACAGTGTGGAAAACCGACGCGGTCCGGCACCGAGGAGCAGGCCGGCCAAGCGGGAATCCCACCACCCCAACAGCATTGCCAGCTGCTTGCGATCGGCTTCCCGCGGCGCGCGAGCCAGCAGCCGGAACACGGTGTCCACCGCGCCGAGTTCGCTCGCCGAAGGCAACGTCGATCCGTCGCCGGGGACGAACGTATCGCAGATCATGCTCAGCGCTGCCCGCTGCTCGGCCGTTGGCTCCATGTAAAACTCCCCTTCTCCAATGCCGGTCGAGTTAATCATGTCGCGCGGAGTGCGCGCACCGTTTGGTGTCAACAACCAGGTAGGAGCCCTGCGGCGGCGGAATGTTCATTCACTTACGGCGTAATGTAGAATAATCACTCTAATACAAGATCCAGGAGGAGTGATGGCCGTATACAACGTGCACGAGCGACTACTGGCTGGAAAGCCCAGCGAGGTGGGACCGCTGATCGACACCCTGTCGAGCAGCAACGACATGCTGTGGCCGCGAGCGGCGTGGCCGCCGATGGAGTTCGATCGACCCCTCGAGGTCGGTGCGGTCGGCGGGCACAAGCCGATCCGCTATACGGTTGCCGCGTATGTCCCGGCTACCTGGGTGCGTTTCACCTTCACCGGGCCGCGCGGCTTCCACGGTTTTCACGAATACGCCGTCCTTGCCGTTGACGACGACCACACGCTGCTTCGGCACACGGTCGCCATGAAGACCACCGGTCTGGCCCGTCTCACCTGGCCACTGGCCATCGGGCCACTGCACGACGCATGTATGGAAGACAGCCTCGACCGCGCCGAACTGGCCTGCACGGGCGCGGTGGCGAAGCCGGCGCAGTGGGGACGCTACGTCCGTCTACTGCGCAAACTCCTGGGATCACCAAATCCCCAGAACAGCTGAACGCGGTCCGACCGGAGCCCGGCGTGGCTGACTGCGCGTGGAGGTGGCGCCGTTGAATCGTCGGTAGCCCGACAGTGGCACGCCCGGCAGGTCTGCATCGAGTGCAAACATGCCGAATATGCTTGTCGGGCACCGGATCACGACCTGGGCGGTACCGTCGAAACGGTTACCGAGAGTTATCGTGTCTGCGGGTCGGTCTTCGAAGCGAGCCGCCTGAAGCGTCCGAGCCGGGCGGGAAGATCGAGCGGGTCGGTCTGGAACGGCATGAATGTGCGCAGCGTGGTTTCGGTGATGGACTCCGCCGCCCATCCCGCTGCGAAGCCGTTACGCAGGTGGTCTGCCGTCAGCGAGGGCAGCATGTCCTCGAGTTTCAGCGCGTCACTGGGGAGTTGGTTCTCGAGCTGCTCGGCCACTGCCGACTGTTCGTTCCGGAGGAATGTGAAGGCGCGGTCGCTGATGCCGAGGATATGCACCGTGGCATCCACGCGGCAGGCGCGGTGTAGCGCTGCGGCATACCGGGTGAGCTGGTCGGGGTCGAACAAGTGCGCCAGGGCGGAGTCGATGACGGTGTCGAATTGGTCGTGGTAGCCGGTGAGTTCGAGGGCGTCGGCGGTAGTGAAGGTCGCGGTGAGTCCGCGTTCGCGTGCCTTCTTCTGTGCAATCGAGATGGCCGTCGGTGCGAGATCGACGCCGGTCACCGTGTGGCCCTTCGTGGCAAGGAAGAGTACGTTTTCGCCGCTGCCGCAACCACAATCGAGCACATCGCCGGCGATTGCCGCCGTCTGTTCGAGCGCAACGAAGGCGGGTTGCGGCCCGTCGATGTCCCATGGTGCCCGCGCACCGAACGGACTGTCGTCGCGATAGGCCGTGTCGAAGTCGAAATCATCTGTGCCGGAACGAGTATCGGATTCACCCATGCCTCAACCATGACGCGAACCAAGCCTGGCGGCAAGGCTAATCTTCAGCAATTATCGGCGCGGCCCCGAACCGCCTTGCAGCACGCTCAGGCACATGCGGGTGCATTCGGCGGCCAGCTCGGTGGTGGTCATGGTGACGGTGCCGTCGAGCCAGCCTTCGATCAGCTGATTGACCCCGCCGGTGATGAACATGGCCGCGCGGCGGAGTTGATCAGGGTCGTGCTCGCCCCCGAGGATGTCAGGGGCGTGCTGCACGACGAGGTCGGCGATCATGGTCAGCACGTCGTGACGGCGTTCGGTCAGTCCCGCAACGGCATTGGTGTCGCTGGTGACGATCCGCATGATCTGTGGATCCTCGGCCGCGGTGTCGAGAAATGCTTGGAGCGCCGCTTGGAGCTTTTCCGTGGCACCGCCCGGTGTGGTGAGTCCGGCCTCGACCATGACGGCGAGCAACTGGTCGCGCACATCGTCGGCGACGGCGAGCAGTAGCGCGTCGCGGTTGGCGAACTGCTCGTAGAAGTAGCGGTCGGTCAACCCCGACAGCGCGCAGATCCCGCGCACCTTCACTCCGGCGGGCCCGGATTCGGCCCATGCCTTGCGTCCGGCCGCCAGCAGCCGTGTGCGCCGTTCCGCTCGCCGGTCTTCGGCGCTGACCCCGCCGTAGGGGCGCACGACTTCAGCCCTCGTCATTGACATCACTCTAGGCCCCTCCTTAAATTGGATGACGAACGTCATCAGATTATCGGTTTCAAAGGAGAAGCGATGTCGATCGATGCGGTTGGTACGCCTGCCACGGGCTTGTACGAGGGTGTGTATGCGCCTCTGCTGGAGGAGCACGACTATCGCGTCGAGCAGATCGACGGAACGCTGCCCAAGGACCTCACGGGCACGCTCTATCGCATCGGCCCTGGTAAACATCAGGTCGGTCGTACGTTGCTGCACAACCTCTTCGACGGCGACGGCATGGTGTCGCAGTTCGTGCTCGACGGTTCGTCGGTGCGCTACCGTAACCGGTACGTCCGCACCCGCCATTTCACGCACGGGCAGCGCTCCGATCGCATCCGCTATCGCGGTGTCGGCACCCAGATACCCGGTGGTCCGCCTGCCAACATCGGACGGCTGCCTGCCAACGTGGCCAACACCAATATCGTCAACTACGACGGCGGGCTGCTGGCGTTGTGGGAGTTCGGCAATCCGCACCGCATCGACCCGGACACGCTGGATACGTTGGGCGCCTTCGATTTCGACGGCAGACTCGGATTTCTCGGCGCGTTCTCCGCGCATCCCAAGTGGGATCCCGACACCGGCGAGATGTACAACTTCGGGCTCGACCTACTGCCCACCCCGCGGATCCGGACCTACAAGGTGGACCGCTCCGGCAGGCTCCGCCCGCTCGCCACGGTGCCGATGCTGGACCTGGTCTGGAACCACGACTTCGCGCTGACCCGGAAATACCTGGTGTTCGTGCTCGATCCGCTGCTGCCCGACCTGTCCAAGATCGTGCCCGCGACGCATACGTTCATCGATTCACTGCGCTTCAAGAAGTCGAAGGGCACGCGATTCCTGTTGGTGCCCAAGGCCGGTGGTCGCCCACGCATCGTCGAGCACCAGGCTCTGCTGCACTTCCACCTGACCAACGCCTACGACGACGGTGATGATGTCGTCGTCGAGTTGGTTCGGTTCGACACCGCGTGGCACGAGATCCGCAGGCTGACAAACGCGATCAACACCGCCGTGCCGGAAGGCGTACGGTTCCCGGACTCGCGACTCATGCAATACCGAATTACCCGGGGTGGCACAGTAATCGAACGTGAACTCACCGACCGCTCGGTAGAGTTTCCGCAATACGACTGGCGGCAGTCCACGCGCAAGCACCGCTACAGCTACCTTGCGGGCAAGAGCGCGGACGCGAGGGTGTACGACTCGATCATCAAGGTCGACCAGCAGACCGGTGCGGAGACGCGCTGCGAGTTCCCGATCAGCAGCGTCGGCGAACCACTCTTCGTACCAAGGACTCCCGAAGCCGACGAGGACGACGGCTGGCTGCTGTTCCTCAATCACGAGCTTGCCGAACATCGTTCACAGCTCGTCATCCTCGATGCTCGCGATGTCGAACGGGGCCCGCTCGCCACTGCATGGCTCAACCATCACATCCCCTGGGGATTCCACGGCACATTCACCCGCCGGATCGCCCAATCGGGAACGCCGATTCCGAGCCCCGATGAGCTACCGGCCCGCTGACCAGTCCTTGTGGTCGTCGAAACACGCGTAGGCTCAGACAGTGAAGCAACTGACCATCGGTGTAGTCGCGACCTCCCGCAAAGAGGACGAGCACCGACTGGCGATCCACCCCGCACACTTCGACCGGATCGATCCGTCACTGCGTAATCGCGTTTTCCTCGAGCGTGGCTACGGTGACCGGTTCGGGTACACCGATGAGCACTTGGCGCCGCTGATCGGCGGCCATCGCTCGCGTGCGGAGCTCTTCGCCGAGTGCGACGTGCTGCTCTTGCCCAAGCCGCTGCCCGAAGACCTGGAGAATCTGCGTCCAGGGCAGGTGGTGTGGGGGTGGCCGCACTGCGTGCAGGACGAGCGGATGACGCAGTTGGCCATTGACCGCAGTCTCACCCTGATCGCGTGGGAGGCGATGAACCACTGGACGAAAGAGGGCAACTTCAGCGTCCATGTCTTCCATAAGAACAACGAGCTGGCGGGGTACTGCTCGGTCCTGCATGCGTTGCAATTGCGGGGATCCGCGGGGGATTATGGGCGGCGAATGCGTGCTGCGGTGATCAGCTTCGGTGCGACCGCCCGCGGTGCCGTTCGTGCGCTGTCCGCGCTCGGCATCAGTGATGTCACGGTGCTTACCCAGCGCAGCGTGTCCGCGGTCGCTTCGCCGTTCGCGTCGGTGCGGATGCAGCATTTCGAGCGTGACCCCGCGAACCCCAGTCGCACCTTGGCCCTCAAAGCGCCGGAACCGGGACCGCTCGCGGAAATGCTCGCCCAGTACGACATTGTCGTGAACTGCATCCTCCAGGACACCGAGCAGCCGCTGATGTTCGTCAACAACGAGGACCTACCCCTGTTCGCGCGCGGCACGCTTTTCGTCGACGTCTCCTGCGACGAGGGGATGGGCTTCGAATGGGCCCGACCGACATCGTTCGCCGACCCGATGTTCACCATCGGCGAAGACTTGCATTATTACGGCGTCGACCACAGCCCTTCCTACCTGTGGAACTCCGCCACCTGGGAGAACTCCGAAGCGCTGCTGGAATACCTGCCGATCGTGATGGCCGGGCCTGACGGCTGGGACGGCAACGCCACCATCCGCCGTGCCATCGAGATTCGCGAGGGTCGAGTGCAGAACCTGCGCATCCTCTCCTTCCAGCACCGCGCCGCGGCCTTCCCGTACGCCGTCGCCTGATCGCTTCCTCGAATGTGCCGAGAGGTGCGATTCGTGGCGGAGCGTATCTCGGCGCATAGCAGCAGCGGGGGACTGCTCAGTGGCAGGTGGAAGGTGCGGGGATACCGTTGAATCGGTCGTTGAGCCAATCCTGCGCCTCGGTGAATCCGACGATCGGCGCGTTGACAGTGTGTCCGATGATGGTGCCGGGCAACACCATTGGGAGCGGCAGGTCGACCAAGTCAACCGTGGCGCCTTTGTCGCACCAGGTGCGTGCGAGTTGTCGCGGGTCCGTAGGGGGCACCAGGTCGTCATTGCTCCCGGTCGAAAGCAGCACTGGCGCAGTGGGTCCGGTGCCGCCGAGCATCATGTCCTCGAGCACCTGAGCCGTCCGCGGGTCGGCTTCGAGCGCCTGTGCCATCGGTCGGCCGTCCTTGGTGAGCGAATCGGACGGCTGGAAGCCGTAACTCAGCATCGCCCCGCCGACGCATTGGGCGGTAGTCGTTTCCAGGAATTGCCTGCCTTTGTCGTTGAGCATCTCGTCGACTGCCGCGGCCAGCTCTGGGTAGGAGCTGATGAGCGATTTCAGGAAGAAACCGCCCGCGCCCAGCGACATTCCGCCCTCGGCGTACCTGAACAGGTTCAGATGCGATACCGGTGGTGCACCGACGTAAGAGCCCTTGAGATCGAGTTCAGGTGCATAAGATCCAGCCAGCTCGGCGGCGGCGCCTACCGCGTGCCCGCCCTGTGAGTAACCCCAGAACGCGATCGGCCCGCGCGCTGGAATACCGGCGTCCGGCAGCCGTTGTGCGGCCCGCGCCGCGTCGATGACAGCGTGTCCTTCGGCTGCGGTGATGAGATAGGTGCTGGGAATGTAATCGGTGACCACTACCGCGATGCCTCGCAACAGCATCGCACCGAGGAACACCGCCTCGTACTCTGTGGAAACATCGAACGGTGGGCGATGGGTCAGCACGCGTTGCATCAATTCCGAAGTGCGGCAATGGGATGCGATCCCATGGGTGCCGACCGCGAAGCTCACCAGTGGCCGCTCGCCGATGCCGCGCCACGGGAGAATCGGGCTGAGCACCGTGGCGATCGCGGTGGTCGGCGCACCCTTGGCGTCGGTCGTGCGGTAGACGATTCGCTGCGCGTTGGCGGGAAACGATCCAGGATCGACCGGTACCGACAGCGCCATCTGTAGCGGCTCGCTGGTGAGGATATCGCCCGGCGACATTGCTGCCGGCGAGGCGGCGAAATCGTCGGCGACCGCGACTGGCGGCACGTTGGCCGCGCTGCCCACAAGGACCATAGCCGTCAACCCGGCCGACACCACGACTGCTCGTCGAACCCTGCCGGCCATGGGCAACTCGTTTCACTCCGAAGGGAAACGCTCGACCGGACGGAGAATAGCCCGCCGAGGTCGGCATCGAACCGCAAACGCGCCGACATCCGCGGGCCGAGCACCTCCGAGATGGTCCGCCAGACGGAAAGGGCCGGACTGGCTTTTCGGGCGGCGGGGCCTGGCACCTTCGAGACGGCCTGTCGCGCGGCGGGGGATGGGCACCGTCGAGATGCCCCCCTCGGGCGGCAGGGGACAGGCTCCCCCGAGATGGCCCCTCGGCGGCAGGGGCGAGGAGCCATCTCGCGAGGTCTGGCTATGCGCTACCGGTGGGCGGCAGCGGGAACGGGCCGGGCTGCGGGCCAGGGCCCGGTTGCGGACCGGGGCCGGGCTGCTTGTCGGGGCCGGGCTGCGGGCCAGGATGCTGATCCGGGCCCTGCTGCGGCCCATGCGTGAGCTGCAGGACGGCCTGGTCGTTGGCGGGTGCCGCAGCGAACGCGGGCGCCGCAACGAGTGCCGTCGGAACGGCAAGCAGCGCGCCGGCGACGGCGATCTTGACGGCGGTCCGTTTGCGTGCGGTGTTCTTCGTTGTCATCTGGTCGGGACCTTTCATTCGCGAGTCCGGACGGTGCCCGGTAGGTCACGTACTCGGTGTGACCTGGGATGTAGTCAAACGTCGGCGGATGGGTGGCGACTTTGTCCATGCTGTGCATCGGATAAGCGCACACCCCGACAGGTGGCTCACAGCGAATACATAGCTACGGCACAGTCACGCCCGAGCTCGCTCGCACACGATGTGCAGATGTCCACCATCAGCGCTGGAAATGCCGGTCTCCCGGTGGAACGTGTCGTGATGCACCGTGCCGACGGTGCTCCCGTCACCGTGCTCGTCGTCGACGATGAGGCGGTGCTGGCCGAGATGGTGTCGATGGCGTTGCGCTACGAGGGGTGGTCGGTCACGACAGCGGGCGACGGCGCTGGCGCGGTGGTCGCGGCGCGTGAAGTCCGGCCGGATGTAGTGGTGCTCGATGTCATGCTGCCGGACATGACCGGGCTCGAGGTGCTCGGCCGACTCCGTGCGCAGATTCCGCACCTGCCCGTATTGCTGTTGACCGCAAAGGATTCGGTGGAGGACCGCATCGCGGGCTTCACCGCGGGCGGTGACGACTATGTCACCAAGCCGTTCAGTATCGAAGAGGTGATCCTGCGGCTGCGTGCGTTGCTGCGGCGTACCGGGATCACCACCGAAACCGACGGCGCCAGGGTCGTGGTCGGCGACCTGGTGCTCGACGAGGACAGCCACGAGGTTTCCCGCGCGGGGGAGCCGATCACGTTGACCTCGACCGAGTTCGAGCTGCTCCGATATTTCATGCGCAATCCCAAGCGGGTGTTGAGCAAGGCGCAAATCCTGGATCGAGTGTGGCGCTACGATTTCGGCGGCCGCTCCAACATCGTCGAGCTCTACATTTCGTATCTGCGCAAGAAGATCGACAGCGGGCGCGAACCGATGATCCACACCCTGCGCGGCGCGGGCTATGTGCTCAAACCCACGCTCTGAGATGGGATCACCGGGCCGAAGCTGGTTGCGCCGGCCGTGGTCGCTGCGGGCGCGGCTCCTGGTAGGTCAGGTGGTACTTCTCGCGGTGGTATGTGCGGGCATCGGCGTCGCGACCGAGCTTGCGCTGCAACAGTTTCTGACCAGCCGACTGGACAGCCAGTTGATCGATGTCGTGCAGCGGACGGCGCACGACGTCACTTGGGACCCCGGTCCGCCCCCGGGAGATCCACCGATGGGCCCGGTGACCGGACCGGGACCCGAGTTCCTCGGGCGGCCGGGCCAGCCCATCGGCACCATCGGCGCCGTCGTCGAGAACGGCAGGGTCATCACCGGCGGCGAACTGAATTCCAGTTCTTCCCGAGAGCCGTTGTCGGACACTGCGAGTGCGGCGATGGCGGCGGTACCGGTTGGTGCGAACCCGACGACCCGCGCCATCGGCGGCATGGGCAGCTACCGCATGATCGCTGAGTACAACCAGTCCGGCGAGATCATCGTCATCGGAATGCCGTTGGCGGACGTGCAGGCCACGCTGATTCGGCTGGCGCTGGTCTTGGTGGCCGTCACGGTGGTTGCCCTGGTCGCGGCGGCCTCGGTGGGCATGCTGATCGTCCACCGCGCGCTCACCCCGCTGAACCGGGTCGCGGACACCGCGGACCGGGTCGCCGATCTGCGGCTGGATCGCGGCGAAGTGACACTGCCGGTGCGGGTTCCGGCTGCGGATGCCACCCCGCGCACCGAGGTCGGTCGATTGGGTTCGGCGCTCAACCGGATGCTCGACCACATCACCGAGGCGCTTGGCGCGCGACAAGCCAGCGAGACCAGGGTCCGCCAGTTCCTCGCCGACGCCAGTCATGAATTGCGCACGCCCCTCACCGCGATCCGCGGCTATGCCGAACTCGCACAACGCAACCGGGACGAGGTCCCCGCCGTCGTCGCGCACGCGCTCGGCCGAGTGGAATCGGAGACCGGCCGGATGACGCACCTGCTCGAGGACATGCTGCTACTGGCGCGCCTGGATTCGGGCCGGCCGCTGGAACAGCAACCGGTCGACCTGTCGAGGTTGACCGTCGACGCGGTGAGCGATGCGCACGCCGCGGGCCCGGACCACCGATGGAACCTCGACCTGCCCGCCGACCCCGTGGTGGTGGCCGGTGACGGGGCGAGACTGCACCAGGTGCTGAGCAATCTGCTCGCCAACGCCCGAACCCACACCGGCCCAGGCACATCCGTGACCACCGCACTGACGGCCGATGCATCCGGCGGTGCGGTATGGCGGGTGATCGACGACGGCCCAGGCATTCCTGCCGCGCTGCAGCCGGAGATCTTCGAACGATTCGCTCGCGGCGACTCGTCTCGGTCGCGGCGAACGGGCAGCACCGGCCTCGGGCTCGCCATCGTGGCCGCGGTGGTCAAGGCGCACGGTGGAACCATCGAAGTGGACAGCGTTCCAGGCAACACCGAGTTCACCGTGCGACTGCCGGGTCCATTGCACACAGCTGCCTCATAGCGAGGACCAACGGCGCACATAGTCGGCCACACAACCATCGAAGGTATGACAACTGCCGCCCCGATCGACGGTATGACGACTGCCGCCCGCCCGCCGGACACCGAATGGCCGAGCCGTCCGGTGTCCCGGGCACCGCGCTGGGCTCGACCGAGCCTCGCGGCGCTGCTGATCGGCACCGCGGTGCTGTATCTGTGGGGCTTGGGTGCCTCCGGCTGGGCCAACGACTTCTACGCTGCCGCCGTCCAAGCGGGCACCCAGAGTTGGAAGGCCCTGCTGTTCGGTTCGCTGGATGCGGGCAACGCCATCACCGTAGACAAGCCGCCCGCGGCGATCTGGGTGATGGCGTTGTCCGGCAGGCTGTTCGGGTTCGGCCCATGGTCGTTGCTGGTTCCGCAGGCGCTGATGGGCGTCGGGTCCGTCGCATTGCTGTACAGCGCGGTGAAACGGTGGAGTGGACATGGGGCAGGCCTGCTCGCCGGTGCCATCCTCGCGCTGACTCCTGTTGCGGCGCTGATGTTCCGGTTCGACAACCCGGACGCACTGCTGGTGTTGCTGCTGGTCGCCGCCGCCTACTGCATGGTGCGCGCCACCGCGTCCGGCAGTACGGGCTGGCTCGTATTGGCCGGGACGGCAGTCGGATTCGCCTTCCTCACCAAACTTCTGCAAGCGTTCCTCGTGCTTCCCGCCTTCGGGTTGGTGTTCCTGGTCGCCGCACCCGGCGGCATCTGGAAACGGATAGGCAAGCTGCTGATCGCCTGCCTCGCCATGGTGATTTCCGGCGGCTGGTTTGTCGCACTGGTCAGCCTGTGGCCCGCGGCGTCGCGGCCTTATATCGGTGGCTCCACGAACAACAGCCTCTGGGAACTGGCGCTCGGCTACAACGGCCTCGGCCGCATTGTCGGCGGCGAAGGTAATGGTGGTGGTCCGGGTGGGGGAAGCGCCAACGCTGCGTTCGGCGGCAGCACCGGCATCACCAGGCTGTTCGGCGACTCGATGGGCACCGAGATCTCCTGGCTGCTGCCCGCAGCGCTGATCGGATTGGTCGCAGGGTTGTGGTTCAGCCGTCCGGGACACCATGCACGCTGGCCAGGGATCGCGCGCGCCGGACTGCTGCTGTGGGGCGTCTGGCTGGTGACGACCGGACTGGTATTCAGCTACATGAGCGGCACCATCCACCCGTACTACACCGTGGCACTTGTCCCGGCGATCGCGGCGGTCGTCGCGATCAGCGTGTACGAATTGTGGCGCGGCAAAGAGTATTTGGCCGCCCGGGTGGTGCTCGGCGCAATGGTGGTGGCGACCGGTATCTGGAACTACATCCTGTTGGATCGCACGCATGACTGGCTGCCGTGGTTGCGCTGGGTGTTGCTGATCGGCGCTCTCGCCGTCGCCGCGGTGCTGATCGCAGGCGGTCACCAATTGCGCAAGTTCACCGTCGTACTCGTCACCGCCGGGCTGCTGTTCGGCCTCGGTGGCACCACGGCCTACGCGATCGACACTGCCGCACAACCACACTCGGGATCGATACCCACCTCCGGTCCGAGCACCGTAGGCGCGAGTGCGGGGATGCCCGGTGGCCCAGGCGACAACACAAGCACCAACACTGTCTTGGAAACCTTGTTGCAGGACACGACCTCTCGCTGGGCCGCGGCCACCGTCGGCTCACACGGCGCAGTCGGCCTGGAACTGGACACCGGGAAATCGGTGATGGCGATCGGTGGTTTCAGTGGCTCGGACAACTCGCCCACGCTGGCGCAATTCCAGCAATACGTGGCGGGCGGCGACATCCGCTACTTCATTCGAAGTGACGGCCCAGGACGCGACGGTCGAACGGGCGACGGCCCGGAACGCGGCCCCGACGGAGGTGCGGACAACAGCGGGGGAACGAAGTCAGTCGGCCAGCAGATCACCACGTGGGTGCAGACCCATTTCGCCTCGACGACGGTTGGTGGCACCACCGTCTACGACCTGAGCTCGCCACTGAGTCTCTGAGCGACGTGGGAGTAGCCTCCTTTATGCAACCCGTGCATAAGTCTGTGAACTGAGGGTAGGCGGTAAAGGGCAGCTACTTCGATGAATGGAGGCTCTGATGAACGTCGACAACGTTTCTGCAGACCGAGGCCCGGCGCTCAGAATCCCGCGTAGCCGGGGAGCCCTCGGCGGGCTCGCGGTGCTATTGCTGGGGATCTGGGGCGCACTGATCCCGTTCCTCGGGCCCTACTTCGATTTCGCGTTCACGCCAGACGACTCCTGGGCGTGGACATCGGCGCGTGGTTGGCTGGAGGTACTCCCCGGCGCCACCGCGGTCATCGGCGGTTTGCTGATGCTGACAAGTCGCAACCGCCTCATCGCCGGCTTCGGCGGATGGCTGGCCGCAGCAGCGGGCCTGTGGTTCATCATCGGACCGTTCCTGACCGATCTGCTGAACATCGGCACCCTCGGCGACCCGGTCGCCACCTCCGACCTGAAACGCGCCGCCTTGCACCTGACCTTCTTCTACGGTCTCGGCGCCCTCATCCTGTTCTTCGCCGCCACGTCGCTCGGCCGCCTGTCAGTACGCACAGCCCGCGACATCGCCTTCGCCCGCCGCGAGGTCGACGCCAAGGCCGCCGCCCGAACCGACACCCAAACCGCCGTAGTACCAGAACCAGTGAGCACCACCGCCCGACCCGCCACAGGAACCAAGCCGCAACTGCACAAGCCCCGATTGGGCGGCGCTTGACCCACAGTCGTGGCCGCGGCTACACATCATCCGTACTCGGAGTCCCGGACCTCCAATCGGAACGCTTCGTGTCGGCACTCTCGCAATAGGTCGCGAGTTGGACGGAACTCCACCGAAAGTAGGTCCTCTCCGCTCGGGGCGCCCTTGATAGCAGTCTCGTAATCCTCCGTGGTCAGTTGGTCCAGTGGTGTCGTAAACGCTATTCGTCACGGGTTGGCGAATTCACTTTTGACGTAGTCGGCGTAGGGGATTGCTGGCTTCCATAGGCGCTGGCGTACTCCCTCGCAGTGGGCAGCAATTCGCGGATCGGTAGTCAGGGCGAGCCCGGCAGGCGCGCCAGTCTCGGTGGTCAGGTTGAACGCCACCTGTGCAGCGTCCATGAGCCACCAATCATCCGAGGGCACTTCGCCCGCAAGGTGGCGGGGCAGATAGCGGATATCTTCACCATCGTTCACCCGTACCCCGGTAACCGAAAGCAGCCAGCGGTGATAGTCGGTGTGCGGCACGGTAACCACTCGCACTCTGGATATCGATACGCCCCTGCTGGTGGCCTCATGGATGAGGTCGGGCCATTCCCGGCTAGGCGCGGGTACCGCTTCCTCTCCGGAGAGATAGCGGCGAATCCGTTCGGCCTCTTCTGGTACCGCGTAGGAGTCTCGCTGCTCCAGATGGAACGCCGAACGCTGACAGTGGGCGAACAGAGTTGGCCATAGTCTTGGCTCGTCGCCAGGCCGCAGGAGCACCGTAGAAAGTCCTTCCTCTTGCTATGTTTGTCCGGGGCGGCAGAGCTTTGGGACCAGAGCCGAATCCGCAGGCTTGCAACACGTCTCGGATATGACTTCGCCGACATGGTGATCTATGACCCGAAGTTCGGGCGGCCACCTCTGGCCCGTCTGAAAGCCCAGGCATTCCGCCTGGCGGCTGAGGCGATCATAGTGCCGAGCGTCGAGCATTTCGCAGGCGGCCAGGTGCCGGAGATGTTGGTGAAGCAACTCGACGTGATCACGGTGACCCCGGAGCAGACGTATGCGCGCTGGGCGACGCCACCTTCTCACTGTGCGAAGGCGTGAATCGTTCGGCTCGTTGGGGTTTCGATGAGGGTGTTCTTGATGATGGTGCCGTCTTTGATGATGAGGGTGAGGGCTTGTTCGGGGCGTTCGAGGAGGGTGATGTCTTTGAGGGGGTTGCCGTCGAAGAGGAGTAGGTCGGCTAGGGCGCCGGGTTTGATGACGCCGAGTTCACCGGGGTAGGGGTTGCGGGGGCCGGACAGGGCGAGGAGGTCGGCGTTGGTGGCGGTGGCCATGGTCAAGATTTCGGCGGCGGTGTACCAGCGGGTCATCTTGGCGAGTAGATGTCCGTGGCGGGCAACAAGTTCGGGGGAGAAGAGGATGTCGGTTCCCCAGGCGACGGCCATGCCGTATTTCTTGGCCATGCCGTAGGCGTTGTCGGTGCCGCGCACCATCTGTAACAGCTTCGCGCGGTTGGCCGGTGGCATCGGCGGTGCGTCCGCGTCGTCGAGGAACGGTTGCAGGCTCCACCAAACACCTTGTGCTGCCATGAGTTCGACGGTGGCTTCGTCGAGCAGCTGGCCGTGTTCGATGGACTTGGCTCCCGCGCGGATGGCCTGCCGCACCGAGCGCGGAGTGTAGGCGTGCACCGCGACGTAAGTCCCCCAGTTTTCGGCTGCCTCGACGGCCGCGCGCAGTTCGGCTTCGTCGTACTGGGTGACGTCGAGCGGATCGTGATCGGAGGCCACGCCGCCGCCCGCCATGACTTTGAGCTGACTGGCTCCCTGCATGAGTTGTTCACGGGCGGCGCGTAACACCTCGGCGGTGCCGTCAGCGACGATTCCGACTCCTGCCACCTCGGCGAAGCCGCGCCCGCCGGTGCGGCCCCTGGGGAGGTCGGAGATCGGACGGAAGTCGCCGTGGCCGGAGGTTTGGGAGATCATCGCGCCGGACGGGAAAATCCTTGGCCCACTGATACTTCCATTGTCGATGGCGTGCTTGAGGCCGAACACCGGCCCACCCATGTCCCGCACGGTGGTGAATCCTTGCCGCAGTGTCTGTGTCGCGGTCCTGCCTGCCAGCACATGGGCGTACCCGATATCGGCGGTCGCGAGATCCTCCTTGGGCACGGCGGCCATGAACCCATGCCAGTGTGCATCGATCAACCCCGGGGTGAGCGTGCGACCGTCGCCCTCGATCACGACGGCGCCTGGCTCCGCTGCCGCCGGTACCGGGCCGAGAGGTTGCACCGCTTCGATTCTGTGGTCACGAACGACAACCACCTGCGGATGCGTCGACAACCGGCCTGCTCTGCTGTCGAACACTCGAACGTTCCTGATGATCAAGACATTTCGCGCTGAGCTGGTGGTCATGGCGTCTCCAAGTCTGGTGTGATGTCCGGCCGTTCCCGGATGAGGCGAGGTCCCCTCGGTAGCGGACCGCCTCGGGTCCTGCCATTCGGCATGGTTCGAGATCGCGCTATTCCGTGTGCGCCGCGTGCCGGGCGGGGAGGCAGTAGACGCGGCGCGCGGTGTTGCCCATGACGGCGGCACGCTCGGCAGGGTTCAAGCCGTTCAGGAGAGCCTCGGCGGTCTCGAGGACTTGCTCGTAAGGGGCGGCCAGGGCGCTGGTCGGCCAGTCGGAACCGAACATCAGGCGGTCCGGGCCGAAGACCTCGATGGCGTGCTGCGTGTACGGGACGAGGTCGGCGGTCGTCCACGAGGTCCAGTTCGCCTGGGTGATCAGGCCGGACAATTTGGCGGTGACATTGGGAAGGGTGGCAAGGAAACTGAGGTGCGCGGCCCATGGATCGCTCGCCCCTTCGTCGATTCGGGGGAGGGCGAGGTGATCGACCACGAACCGCGTCTCGGGTAGCCGGGCGGCCGCCTCGATGGCGGCGGGCAACTCGCGTTCGCTGATGTGCAGGTCATAGACCAGTCCCGCCGCACCGAGCGCGCGCAGGCCGCGCATGACGTCGTCGCGGAGTAGCCAACATGGATCTGGCTCATCGCATACGGGGTGCCGAATGCCCGTCAGGGCGATGCAGTTCAGCGCAGCCAGCCGTGCGTCCACGTCGGGTGCGGTCAGGTCGACCCAGCCGACGACACCGGCGATCAGCGGATTCGCGACGGCATGCGCGAGCAGGTAGCGGGTTTCCTCCTCGGAGGCGAGCGCCTGTACCAAGACGGCCGCCTCGATCCGATGTGGTGCGGTCACCGCTGTGAACTCCATCGGCCCGACGAGGTGTCGCGACGATTGGACCGCGGGGTCATCGGGATGTGGGTAGTCGTGCCGCCAGATATCCCACAGGTGAAAGTGAGCGTCTACCACCATCTCGGCCCTCCTCGATCACTGATGCTGCTGACCCAAAGAGATTTCCAAGCACAGCATGCATGTCGGCACCGAAGGTGTCAACATAGTTGTCACCAATGGTGACAACAGTGTGGGCAATCTGACATACTACGAGGGTGGCCGCGAAAAAGGGGACCCAGAACGCATCGGGCGAGAAGGCAGCAGACGCCGGGAAAGCCCGCTTTCTCAGCCGCGATGTGCTGCTGAACGCCGCGATGGAGCTGGTCGAGCGGAAGGGCCCCGACAAGCTGACGATCCGAGCCCTCGGTGCCGATCTCGGCGTCGACCACACCGCCATCTACCGGCATTTCCGCAGCATGGATGAACTACTCCTGGCACTGGCAGATCAGCTGCTCGCCCAAGCCGTCGCCGATATCGAGCCCTCACCGGACTGGCGCGCCACACTGCGCCGGCTCGCACTCGGCGTCCGTCGCGCCTACCTCACCCATCCGCGCCTGGCACCGTTGGCCGCTGCTCGCGTCACCCGCGGCGAGGCCGAGTTCCGCATCGTCGACCTCGGCCTCGGTGCCCTCAAAGCCGCCGGGATGGACGACCGCACCGCCGCCCGCTCCTATCTCGGCTTCGCCCATCTGGTCCTCGGGTCCACCGCACTCGAAGCCATCACCCAGGGCCTGGACGAGCGGGCCCGTGCCGGTGACCTCGCGGCGACAACGCGCGAATACCTGGCCGCGACACCGGCGGACTACCCGCATCTGGCAGCCGCTCTGCCGCACTTCGCCGAGGCCATCCACGACGATCGTTTCGAACTCGGTCTCGAACTTCTCCTCGACTCCGTCGCGCTGCAGGCCGCCAAATTCAGGAGTAATTCCTAAGCCTCACCCCACATACTCCCGTTCTGGAGTTGGTCGACTGATCACTGGGAACTGGTGGCGGCATCGCCCGAGAGGCCCCCGCCACCAGTTCCCACTCGGCACGAACCGCGTGCAGAAGCGGCAACGGCACAGGCCGGACGTGTTGCGCGGCGGTGGCGAAGGAAATTTACGTCACAACTACGCGAGTGAGTGATGTAGGCGATATTTACGACCAAACGGTCATGCTGTCATTCTGTGAGACACCATTAGGTGTGTGTCTCGTGCCGATGTTTCCGTGAGTGCATCCAGCAAGGAGTGGCGAGAATGCGTATTCAACGACGTTTGGGCGTTCTGCTCGGTGTTCACGGGCGGCGAAGTAGGGCCGCGTCCTACGCGGGTATTGCCGCGCCGGTGCGGAATGATCGTGAGATGCAACAACGTCGGAGGAGCGTTGATGGGGGTTCCGCACAATGGGTGCGGAGGGCGGTGCTGGGTGGCGCGGTCTGTGTTCTGGTGTTGGGCGCCGGAGCGTTTGCCACGGCTGCCCCCGACGGCAACGGTCTCGCCCGATCGAACGACTATCGCCCACCGGTTGTGCCCACCGAGCCGGGCCCGGTGCAATCCGAACACCTGACGGCCGCGTGGTACCTGAAGGCCCATCCGAACGCGACGCCGATGGGCACCAACGACTTCAATTGCAAGCCGAGTGCTGAACATCCGCGTCCGGTGATCCTGGCGCACGGCACCGACGCCTCCGCCTATTCCGACTGGTCGGCCGTCGGCCCGCTATTGGCGCAGGCCGGATTCTGCGTGTTCGCCCCGAATTACGGCGGGAAGCCGGGCGCGAAAAGCTATGGCACCGAGGATTTGTGGATGTCGTCCAGGCAGATCGGCGATTTCGTCGATCAGGTGCTTGCGGCGACTGGTGCGGCACAAGTCGATCTGGTCGGATTCTCCCAGGGGGCCAGCGTTACTCGGTATTACATCAACAAGCTCGGCGGTGCTCCCAAAGTCGGGCACTGGGTAGGGCTGGCGTCGCCGAGCTACGGCGGAGTCATGTACGGCCTGGTTCCGATCGCCAACGCGGTGCCCCCGCTCTGGGGCGTATACGAGAAACTCACCTCGCTTGCCGCGGTTCAACAGGCCCACGGCGCACCGTTCATGCGGGAGCTGAACGCGGGCGGTGACACCGTGCCCGGCGTCCGCTACACCACGGTCGGCAGCCGTGTCGACGAGATGATCCAGCCCTTCACGAACATCGCGCTACGTGGGCCGGGCGCGGAAAACATTGTGCTGCAAGATGAATGCCCGATCAACCTGACCGGGCACTTTCACGCGGTGTACGACGCGTTCGTCCAGCAGCTGGTGCTGACCATCCTTGATCCGAAGCACGCTGAGGAGCCGACCTGCACATTCGTACCCCTCGGCACCGGGATTCCCGAGGTGATCCTGAGTGGGCACTCCTGAACGGGCCGATCTTGTTGCGGGTCAGCGCATTTCAAGTCAGCGGAGGAATTCCGTCAGCAGAAAGCTGACGGCGAAAACCAGGAGCACCAGCGAGCAGTAAATGGCGGACGCATAAATCAGAACGCGCCGCCACCGTGCCGGTCGCTGAACTGCCCACTGCCGGATGACCGGCGGCGATTCGCTGCCCTGCGCGCGGAATTCCTTCACGGCGACACCGCTACCATGTCAAGCTCGATCATCCTCGGGCTCCTTCGGGTATTCGATGTGTCCGCCGTCATTCGATACTGTTAGCTAAAAATTAGCCGACTGGCTTTACGCAGCATGCTACACCCGTGAATCATAGTCAACCAACCCGCGATGTGACCTAGCTTATATGCAGGTAGGGGTGGATCCATCGCGTGAAAGGCTGACGCTGGCATGTGGTGACGGCTGCCCGACGGCGTGCACTTCGGCAGATAGCTGTCACATAGCGGCCCCCGTGACGGATTCGTTGCTGCTCGATGCGTGACATCGAATCCGCCACGGACGCGGGGGTTGCCATGAACGTCGAGACCCGCTCGCGCGGCGACGTCGAGGTGGGTTGCCCACTGCTATCGGTCAGAACAGGCCGCCGCCGTTGAACCCACCTCCGAGATCGGCGAGATCGCCCAATCCGCCGCCGAACATGTCTTGGCCGCCGCCCCCGCCGCCGCCGAACCAATCGAAACTGTCGCCGCCGCCGCCGAAGAGATCGCCACCGCCGAACGGGTCGCTGTCACCGCCGCCGAAGAGATCACCGCCGCCGAACGGGTCGCTGTCGCCGCCGAACGGGCTGCTGCTGTCGCTGTCGCCGCCGAAGAGATCGCCGAATGGGTTGCTGCCGCTGTCGGATTCGGAGTCGCCGCCGAAGAGATCGCCGAACGGGTTACCGCTGTCGGAGTCGCCGCCGGATTGGTCGTCACCGCCGAACAGGTCGCCGAACGGGTTGCCGCCGTCGGAGTCGCCGGACTGGTCGCCGCCATCGCTGTCGCCGCCGAAGAGGTCGCCGAACGGGTTACCGCTGTCGGAGTCGCCGCCGGACTGGTCGCCTGAGTCGGACGAGTCGTTGTCCTTGCTGTCTCCGAACCAATCGAAGCCGTCGCCGGATTGGTCGTCGCCACCGTCCTGGTCGGATTGGTCGCCGCCGCCATCCATATCCGACTGATCGCCGCCGGAGTCCATATCCGACTGATCGTCGCCGCCGTCCATGCCGGGCTGGTTCGACTGGTCGTCACCGGAGTCCTGATCCGACGGGTTCGACTGGTCGTCACCGGAGTCCTGGTCCGACGGGTTCGACTGGTCGTCACCGGAGTCCTGATCCGATGGGCTCGACTCATCCCCGCCCGAGTCCTGCTTCGGCTTCTTCGGACCGCCTGGCTGTTTACCGCTGTCGCCCGGCTTGTCCTTGCCGCCTGGCTGTTTACCGCTGTCGCCCGGCTTGTCCTTGCCGCCCGGCTTCTTGCCGCTGTCGCCCGGCTTGCCGCTATCGCCCGGCTTCTTGCCGCTGTCGCCCGGCTTGTCCTTGTCGCCTGGCTTGTCCTCGGAATCCTTGCCCGGCTTCCCCTTCTTGTACATGCTGTTGAGCTCGTTGATCTCCTTCTTCTGCAGCGGCGTCGGTCCACCGTTGCATCGGTTGACCACGCTGGCCATGATGCTGCAGCCGCTGTCGTCGTGATCGAGCCCGATCGAGTGCAGCAATTCGTGCCCGGCGACCTCGGTTCTGTCGGCGGAATTCATGCTGTTGTTATTGGAGTCGATTTTGACGAATGGACCGCTGGCGTCCATTCCGCCGAGACCGGCTACGCCATTTCCGAGTTGGCCGCGGCTGATATTGATCGCGCCTTTGCCCGTGCCGGGCTTGAACACGATGTTGAGACCCTGGGTCGAGTTCAGATGCTTGATGGCATTCTCGATACTGGGGTCGTTGATCTTGTTGTTGTAATGAATAATTGCTCGGCCATCTTTGTCGTAGCCCTGGATCGGCGCTTTGAAGCCGAGTCCAGCGGCCTGCGCCACCGGCGCTGTGGTCGTCGACAAGCTCAGTCCGACCGGTGTGAGCAGGGCGCCGGCGAGCACGGTTGCGAACAGTCGGGGTGTGCCATTCGTGGGTGACTTTGCGGCGCGATGCCGTCCGCGGTAGTTGCGACGATTGGCAGCATTCGGCATGCTGGGGAGACCTCCGGTACATGACATGGGAACGTGGCGCCGTTTTCGCGATAGCGGCGGAATGATAGAGAATTGCTATCCGTCGAATTGTCGATCGGCACGCTCGACCGTACTCGGGGAACGGCGGATTACCGCACAGTGTAAGTGGTGCTAAAGCTGACTGAGTGTGCATTTAAGCCTGCACTCGCACGCACTATTGGATTGGCGAAAACGTTGGGCGCGTGCACAAACGCTTCGCTGTTTCCGCTGCGCTCGCTTGCCTCCTCGGCCGCGCGCTGCGACGGCCACCGGGCTCGCCGCGAGCAGGGCCGGAACGCTGCCCGACTCCTACGCACGACGTGCGGTTAGCGACATGTTCGCTCGATGTGGCAATAATGGGTTGTTATGACACGATGGCGAGCGGTCGTTTGGGTGCCGTTGCTCGCTGCGGTCGTCTTCATCGCCGAGCTGCTAGAGCGCGTGCACATACCGGCGCCCCAGATGGTCCTGGCGATCGTGGTCGGTGCGCTGCTCGCGATGACCGGCTGGCTGCCCGCCCCGCTTCCGTGGCGGGTTACCGTCGGAACCCACGCCATGATGGGTGTGCTGATGGGTAGCTATCTTCAGTTGTCGCTGCTGTCCTCGCTCGGTAGCGCGTTGCTGCCGGTGTTGGCGATCACGCTGATGACTCCGGTGGTCGGCGTGCTGGTGTCGATCGGATACGCGCGGGTGGTGAAGGTCGGGCTGCCGACCTCGTTCCTCGGGCTGCTGGCAGGCGGCTCGGCCGCGGTGATCGTGGTGGCCGACGAGGTGGACGCGGACGCGCGGCAGGTCGCGTTCATGCAGTACCTGCGGGTTGCCTTGGTCGCGATCAGTGCCCCGGTCGTCGTCGCGCTGCTCGGTGGCGAGTCGGCGGGGATCGGACCGACGCACTTGGTCGACATCGGCAGCATCGGAGACCTGCCGCGGTGGACGATCGTCGCGCGCGAGGACCAGGCCGCCGGTCTGTCCATCGCGATCGTGCTCTGTCTGGTCGGGCTCGCGCTGGGGCGCAGGCTGCGACTACCGAGCCCGGACCTGATGGGCCCGATGCTGGTCGCTGCCTTCTGCACCGCGGTGGGTTTCACCCGCGACTACGCCCCGACACACCTGTTCCAGGAACTGTTGTTCGTCTTGATCGGCTTCGAGGTCGGCACGCGCTTCACCAGGCCCGTGGTGGCCGCGATGGCGCGCATGATCCCGGCAATGATCGCGGCCATCGCCACGCTGTCGGCCGCGATCGGCGTGCTGGCTTTCGCCGTGGCGTCGTTGGTGGATCTGAAACCGTCGGACGTCTATCTGGCCACCACGCCCGGCGGTATCAACGCCGTCTTGGCCGTCGCCGGGGACATGAACGCGAATATGGCGCTGATCACCACGGTACAAAGCCTGCGGCTGATCCTGGTGATGCTCAGCCTCCCGCTGCTACTGCGACTGCTGCGCAAGCTTTCCGCGCGAGAACTGGAGCACCGGCCCCACGCGACCGTCAGTGGCTGACGGAACTGTTCGGCGATTTCGTCGCGGCGCCATGAATGCCGTTGTGGTCGACCATGTTCGGAGTGAGGGTCTGCGCAACGCCGTCGATGATCGCGGCCGGCGCAGGTCGCTACCTGGCCAGAAAGCCCTTGTCTACGGGTATCTGCGCCCCGGTGATCACCCCTGACGAGTCGCCGGCCAACCAGACCACGACCTCCGAGATCTCTTCTGGCTCAACGAGTCCGTCGGTCTTCAACAGGTTCGGCGGGTAGCTGTAGACGAAGCCGGGATGCTGCTCGAACATCGAGTACATCGACGTGTCGGTACCGAGCGGGGTGTTGGTGCCGTAGGGCAGCACAGTGTTCACCCGGATGCTGTACTCGCTCAGCTCGACCGCGAGCGACTTGGTCAGGCCGACGACGCCGAATTTGCTTGCGGCGTAATGGCCGCAGCCGGGCGGTGCCTTGACACCCGCCGAGGAGCTGACCGTGACGATCGATCCGCCGTTGCCCGCCTCGATCATCGCGGGCACCGTCGCCTTCACGGTGTTCCACACGCCGACCAGATTGACGTCGATGGCTTCCTGGAACTGTTCGGCCGAGATCTCCCATAGCCTGCCCCAACTGCACACGCCCGCATTGGCGATGACGATATCGAGGCGGCCGAACACGGCGATGGTGTCGGCGACGGCTGCCTGCTGGCCTGCGAGGTCGCGCACATCGACCTGCTTGGTCAGGATCTTGCGTCCTTCCGCCTCGACCAGGCGCGCGGTTTCGGCCAGGTCCTCGGGCTCGGCCAGCGGATAACCGCTGAATTTCGCGGTCTGCGCGCAGACGTCGATGGCGACGATGTCGGCGCCGGCGCGTGCCAGCCGGACCGCGTGCGAACGTCCCTGTCCCCGAGCGGCTCCGGTCACCACGGCGACCTTGCCGGTGAGTGTGGTCGTGGACATGATGGTGCCTCGATTCTCGATGGATTCAGTGCTTCGCGGTGAACGTGTAGTCGTCGAACGACGAGTACCGGCTGAACCACACTGCGCCGCTGAGGGTTTGCGGACGGTAGTAGAGCGCTTCGCCATGTGAGTTGACGTAGTAGCTGCGCAGCCCTGGGTTGCAGTCGACGGTGTAGGTGCTGATGACCTTCCCGTGTCGGCGCATCTTGCGCACCCAGCGATCGAACGCCGCGGTACGCACCTGTGCCACTGCGGCTTTGCGGCGCTTGGCCTCGGCGATGACGCGCGCCGCGTGGCGCGCGGTGAGATCGACGGTGGTGTGCCAGGCGAAACCGACGTTGCCTTGCGGCCCGACCAGGGACCAGCGATTGGGCAGGCCCGGGTGGGCGCTGCCACCGTAGCTGTGCAAGCCGTTGCGGTGGTAGTCGTCGGCCAGGTCGAAACCGTTGGGGCCGAGCGTTGTTCCGGGTCGATAGGTTTCCGGGTCGGTGAACAGCTCGTATCCTGTGGCCAGGACGATGAGGTCGTAGGCGCGGGTCGTGCCGTCGGCGGTGCGAATGCCGTCGGCCGTGATCCGTGCGATCGGATCCGCGATCAACGCGGCCGAGGGCGATTCGAGCACCGTGAGAAAGGTGCTCGACAGTACGGGACGCTTGGCGAGAATCCCGTAGCGGGGGACAAGGACACGTCGAGCTGCTTCATCGGAAACCTTGCTTCGCAACAGGAGTCGATAGAGACCGCGCCAGATCCGGTCGTACTGCGGCAGCAGGGCGGCGAGCAGTGTGCGTGGCAGGAGTGGCAGCACGTGGCAGATCAGTTGCAGCGGTAGTTCCATGACGGCGAGCGCGGCGGCATTGATCGCCGTGATGACTCCCGGCAGCGCCAGAAAGCGTTGTGCGCGAGGAGATATCGCGACATTGGGTTTGGGCAGGATCCACGAGGGCGTGCGCTGGTAGACGTCGATCTGTGCGGCGGCGTCCGCGAGCGCGGGCACGATCTGCACGGAACTCGATCCGGTGCCGATCACCGCCACGCGTTTGCCGTGCCACGAGTAGTCATGGTCCCAGGCGTTGGGGCGCAATATCGTGCCGCGGAAGTCCGCGGTGCCCGCGATCGTGTCGGCGGATTTGGCGTTGATGTAGCCGCCGACCGCGTTGACGACGAAGCGGGCTCGGACCGGCTGTTCTCCGGCGATGTCGAGCACCCACACCTTGTCCGCGTCGTCCCACGCCTCACGCTCGACGGCATGGTTGCCGCGAAAGTACTTGTACAGGTTGAGATCTGCGGCGACCTGCTGGTTGTACCGCTGGATCTCGGGCCCGTCGGGGAACAATCGAGTCCAGTCGGCCTTTCGCGCGAACGGGAACTGATAGAACAGCGTCGGCACGTCGACAGCAAGGCCTGGATAGGCATTGTCGCGCCAGCTGCCCCCGAAATCGCCTGCGCGTTCGAGGATGACGAAATCGGTGATGCCGGAACGGAGTAGGTGATGGGCCGCGGTGATGCCGCCGGGGCCTGCGCCGATGATCGCGACCTCGAAGTCCTCACTTGCCATCGGGGTCGGCTTTCTCGGCGCCGCGCGGCGCGAGACCATGTAGCAGGAATTCGGCGGTGCGCGACCGTACTTCGTCCGCGTTCGTGAATCCGGCGACGACGAACGGCAAGATCTCCAAGCTGAGCAGCACACGCACGATCCAGTCGCCCGCATGCAGTGGATCGAGCGCCGGGTCGACCTCGCCGCGTTCTTGTGCGGCCGCGACCAGGGTCGCCCAGAAGCTCGCCCAGCTATGGCACAGGTGCTCGCCGTAGTGTTCCAGCAGTGTGGCGATGATGCTTTCGGTGCGCAGCGCGGGGGTGAACGCCTGCGGCGTCTTGACGTGGTCGTAGATCATCGCCGCGGCCTCGCCGATCTGCGCGCGCAGCGTCGGCAACGGTCGAACACCTGCCGCCAACCCTTCGATGAAGGCGTTGCACAGGTAGGCCAGACCCGCGTTGATCGCGGTTTCCTTGTCGCCGAAGCCGTTGTACACCGTGCCTCTGGACACGCCAGCGATCTTGGCGACCTCGGTCAGTCGAAATCCGTTGACGCCGAAGCGCCGTACGCATTCCGCCGCGCCGAGCACCAACTCGATGGGTGCATCGCCCCAGGGCGCTTCTTCCGCCGTGCTAATCACGTTGAACATATTGCGTCAATATGTTCAAACCGTCAAGGGTGCGTTGGCGATTCGTGTCGCTCCCGGAAAGATGTTGAGCCGCTGTGGGGTTCAGCTTGCAGGGCGGCCTTGGCGGGTGTGGTCGGCGGATATTCGCTGGCCAGGACCCACCTGGACGCGGGATCATTGCTCACCTGCATCGCTCGTTGAATCGAGGGAAGAGGGGGAGCATGAGTTCACGCGCAACGGCGCTCAAGCTGGTGCTGCGTTTTTACGGCCGGGAACTGGCCGCTCGCAAGGCAATGGCGATTCCGGCGCTGCTCGGGCCTGCGCTGGGCAATATCTGCAACCTGTACGTCGCACCGCTGCTCGTCGCCATGATGGTCGGCCGAGTCGCGGCGACCGGGGATACGAGTTTCGGAGCCCTCGCTTCGTATATCGTCGCCTTCGGTGGCGCCCTGCTGCTCGCGGAGCTGCTATGGCGCATCGGGCTGCACTATCTGAACCGAGTCGACGCCTACGGTATCGAGCACCTGTACGTGGTCGCCATGGACGAGCTACTGGCCAAGGACGCGGCGTTCTTCCACAACAACTTCGCTGGTTCGCTGACGAAGCGCTCGCTCAGCTTCGCGGCTCGGTTCGAACAGTTCGTGGACACCCTCTCCTTCGAGATCCTGGCAGCGCTGGTCCCACTGGTGTTCGCCTCGGTGGTGTTGTGGCGCTACGACCCCATGCTCGTCATCGTGCTGATGGGGATGATCGTGGTGACCGGTCTGATCATCGCGCCGTTGATCCAGCGCCGCCAGCGGCTCGTCGACGCCAGGGAAGCCGCCATCGCGCAGGTTTCCGGTCATGTGGCCGACAGCCTGTCGAATATGCAGGTGGTGCGCGCCTTCGCCGCCGAGCCGCAGGAGGCCGCCGAGCATCAACGCCGAGTCGCTTCGGCGCGGCGAAAATCATTGCGCTCCTGGGATTACGCGAACCTGCGGATCGACACGGTCGTGGCGCCGCTTGTGGTGCTGACCAACGTGATCGGCCTGCTGATCGCGCTCGGCCTCAGCGGCGGGAATGCCGGGATCGAGGCCATCGTGGTGGCGTTCACCTACTACTTCAACGCCACCACGATCATGTTCCGGTTCAACCAGATCTACCGGCGGCTGGAGACGGTGCTCACCGAGGCGGCGCAATTCACCGAGCTGCTGTTGGACGAACCGACGGTGCTCGATACCGAAAAGCCGGAACCGGTGCGGCCCAATGGCTTCGACGTGCGGTTCGAGAAGGTGGATTTCACGCACAGCGGGGCGCGGCAGCTGTTCCGCGGATTGGATCTGCATGTGCCGAGCGGCGCGAAGGTGGGCCTGGTCGGACGGTCCGGTGGCGGCAAGACCACCATCACCCAACTGCTGCTGCGGTTGATGGATATCCAATCCGGCACCATCCGCCTCGGCGGGCAGGACATCACCCGGCTGCGGCAGGCGGATCTGCGCAAGCTGATCGCTTATGTGCCACAGGATCCGGCCATGTTTCACCGCACGCTGAGCGAGAACATCCGCTTCGCGCGCCCCGACGCCACCGACGAGGAGATCCTGCGGGCCGCGAAGGCCGCGCACGTCACCGAATTCGCGGACGCACTGCCGAAGGGCATGGAAACGCTCATCGGCGAGCGCGGCGTGAAACTGTCCGGCGGCCAACGCCAACGGGTCGCGCTCGCCAGGGCCATCCTGCGGGACGCGCCCGTTCTGCTCCTGGACGAGGCCACCAGTGCCCTCGACTCGGAAAGCGAAGTGCTTGTGCAGCAAGCGCTCTGGGAGGTGATGGAAGGGCGCACCGCGCTGGTCGTCGCGCACCGGCTCAGCACGGTGGCGGGCATGGACCGGCTGGTAGTGCTCGACCACGGGCGCGTCCTCGAGGAGGGGACGCACGAGGAATTGCTCTGTGCAGAAGGAACATACGCACAGCTGTGGCGGCACCAGTCCGGCGGATTCCTCGGTGACGACGCGATACCGAGGCGGTAGCGCAGCGGTCAGGGGAGGCCGAAGGCCAGCAGGACGTTGCCAGGCATACCGGTGGTGATCTGCCTGCCGTAACCGGAATTGGTGAACAGCATTCCGTTCGAGACGACGGCGCCGTGGCCGTTGATCCCGCCGCCGACGCCAGGCACGCCGTTCACGGTGTGGAAGGGGCGTGCGGTGTTGTATTCCCAAAGGATGGCGCCACTCTCGGCGGCGAAGATTCGCATCTTGCCGTCCAGGCTGCCCTCGTACACCAGGCCGGGCGTGGTGGTGACGGCGTTCGGCATGGCGAGTTGGCACAGCGGAAGCATCGGTATCGGCGGCGGATCGAACAGGCAACCGTGCGCGGGATTCGGTGTGCTCCAGATGACTTCGCCGGTGGCGGGATGCAACGCGAACAGGGTGCCCGGCGTGCCCTGATAGGTGGCAACGTACAGGCGTTGGCCGTCATAGCTTGCGCCCCACTGGATGCCCTGCAGCGACTCCGAGCCGGGGATGGGCAGCGCAGGTATCGGCGTGTTCAACCTGGTCTGCCAGATGATCTCGCCGGTGGTGGCATCGAGTAGGTGGTAGACACCGCTCTTCTGCCCCGCGCCGACGACCAGGCGGTCACCGATCTCGAAAATGTTGGGCTGCGAACCGAAGTCGTAATCGTGGCCCGGGTCGGGGCAGTTGCCTGCTGGCGGCGGGTACGCGCAGCGGCCGTTCCACGGCGCGTCCCCCGGGGTCATCCTGCGGACCCACCGGGTGGTTCCGGTGTCGAGGTCGAGCGCGCTGATCGCTTCTGCCCCTTCGGGATAACCCGTGTAGGGGTTGCCCGCGGTGTAGTACAGCGTGCGCGACTCCGGATGGATCGTCTGCGAAGACCACACCGGCGCGCCGCTGGGAGCGAACGGCGGCGAGCCGCTCGGGGTCGGCTCCGGCAGCGGGATCGTGTAGTGCTGCCATTGCACGCTGCCGGTCGCGGCGTCGAGCGCAACGACGCTGCCGCGGAAGGTGCAACACTGGTAGAGATCGATGGTGGCGGCGCCCAGTTCCTGACTGGACACACCGACGTAGACGCGACCCTCGAACACCAGGGGAGACCCGGTGATGATCGCGTGTGGATGGTCGTCCAGCTTGCGAACCCAGCGCTTGGCGCCGGTTTGTGCGTCGAGGGCCCACATCCTGGCCGAGTTGTCGCCGAAGTAGACCGTGCCGTCGACGACCGCCGGCCCGTTGCGCAATCCATAGGTCGGGAGGTTTCCGCCGAGCGGCGTCTCCGCTTGGAACGACCACCGGGTCGCGCCGGTGCTGGCGTCCAGCGCATAAAACGTCCCGTTGCGGCCGCCGACGTACACCGTGCCGTCCACGACGGCAGGCTGGCTGGACGCGGCGATCGTCTCGGGGAAGGCGAACGCCCACTTCAACCGCAACGATCCGACGGTAGCCGGGGTGAGGGCGGTCTCGTTCGGATTGTGCCGGGAACCGGCGAGATCGAACTGCCACATCGGCCAATCACCGCTGGTGCCAACAGGTTGCGCCGCGCTGGCGGTCGGCAGCAGCAGGACCGCCGCGGCGACCAGGATCGGGATGCGCAGGAACGATGTCTTCCGCAGTCCGAATGCCAACGCCGCGAAGATCGTTGCCTGGGTCTTCCCGTTCATGGTCAGACAAGCCTGCCACTCCGGTGGCCGGATTTCAGGCGGACGACGAATTATTGCGGCCTACATGGCGCCGAGGGTTCCGGCGAGCAGGACGCCGCCGATGATGACCGCGGGGACGCCGAAGACGATCGTCCCGACTATGGCGCCCAGGGCGGCGCCGGGAATGGCGGTGACGATGCAGCCGCCGAGGAAGCCGGGGATGGTGAGGACGCCGAAAGTGGGAACGGTGGCGGCGCCGCCGACCAGGACGCCGCCGACGAGGCAGCCGAGGGAAGCGCCGACGAGGGTGCCGATGATCGTGCCCAAGGCCGCGCCGATGCCGACGATGGTGGAGAAGGTCGACAGCGCGGCGCCGAAACCGGGAGAGGTCGGGTCCAGCGCCACGTTGTTCAATTGGTCGGTGACGCCGGGAGCCGGGGTAGCGCTCGCGGGGTCGACGCTGGGGGTCAACGTCGCGGTGTTGCCGTCGATCCGGGCGGCGATCGGCCAGCGCTGGTTGTCTCGGTAGTAGCCGAGTGGGAACGCGGCCATCAGGTTGCCGTTGTCGTCACGGATTTCGAGCCGGTCGTCGGCGGTATCGAGCGAACCGGAATCGGTGGTGAGGGTCATCGCGTTGCCCACGGCCTGCGCCGTGTAGTTGATGCCTGCCTGCTCGGGTTCGGCCTGCGCCGTGGTGAGCGTTCCGGCCACGACCGCAGCCGTACATGCCGCCACTGCAATGAATTTCGTCGGTCCATTCATGCGCACACATACCCTCGACTAGGCCGTCTGACACGGCGGTACCGCATATCAGATCGGGCTTTGCGAACCTGTCGACGGCGGCGCGCCCCCTCGCTGACAATAGCGATTTCGTATGAATATATGGCCAAACGTAAGACGGGGAGTCGCTGCCCGCAAGTCATGCTGAATGTTAACTACGGCACAGGGCGGTTCCCGAGGTCAGCGCGCCCGGTCAGCTCCGGTGCGCGGCAAGCCGGGTCGTTGTGTGCGCTGGGCCCGCCTTGGTACGGTCGCTGCTGTACACGTTCTCAGGGCGGGGTGGAATTCCCCACCGGCGGTGATGACATCCGGGTGGTCCGGATGTATGAGCCCGCGAGCGCCATCGCAATCATTGCTGCGGTGGGTCGAGCAGATTCCGGTGTGATCCCGGAGCCGACGGTCACAGTCCGGATGAAAGAGAACGCGGCGTCGGAGTGCATCCGTGCGGTGTCTCCTGTTCGCGTTTGTCATGCCCTGGGTGACATAGCGAACGGAGGAAACATGTCACCCAATTCGAATCGCATCGGTTTGGTTGCTGCGCGCTGGCACGCCGACATCGTCGACCGGGCGGTGGTCGCGTGCCGTGCCGGTCTCGAGGAGCGCGGATTCACCGAGATCGACCTGATCGAGGTCCCCGGCGCCTTCGAAATCCCTTTGCGTATCAAGAGATTGGCGACCAGCGGTCGATATGCCGCGCTCGCGGGCTGCGCGTTGGTTGTCGATGGTGGCATCTATCGGCACGATTTCGTGGCGGCGACCGTGGTGGACGCGCTCATGCGCGTGCAGATCGACACCGATGTGCCGGTGTTCTCGGCGGTGCTGACACCACACAACTTCCATGAGCACGGTGAGCATCTGGCGTACTTCGCCCGTCACTTCGACATCAAGGGCGCTGAGCTGGCCAACGCCATCGCGGCGACATTGAGCCTGGACGGTGTCACCGTCTGACGCACCCATCCCTGCCCCGGATCCGATGCCGGGGCAGGGATTCGCCCCCGCTCAGCTAGCAGGGCCGTCTCCGCTAGATTCGCCACCGTGGAATCTTCGCCCTCGCTCGGCCGCCCCCAGCCGCCCTACTACGCCGTGATCATCACCACGCAACTCCGAGGCGAGGAAACTCCCGACTATCGGGAAATGTCCACCCGCATGACCGAACTCGGCACCAAGCAACCGGGCTACCTCGGCAGGCAAGGCATGAGCGACAGCGAGGGCCGAGACCTGTCGATCATCTACTACCGCGACGAGGAATCCATCCGCGCCTGGAAGGCCGACCTGGAGCACCTCGAGGCACAACGCCTCGGCAAAGAGCTTTGGTACCAGAGCTATACGGTCGAAGTCGCCCGAGTCGAACGGGAATACTCCTTCTCCCGAGCCACCCAGGACGATGCGTTGTAGTCCCCCGCAACTCAGAGTCTGAATGCCCGGCCAACTTTGATAGTCAGATCCTCTCCGGACAAGGCGGATTGGGGGAGGTGGGCTGGTCGGGCTAGGGTCGGCGCGTGGATGTGCGAGTGGTGGCGGGTCGGTTGCTCGAGGTGGCGACGCCGGATGTGAGCGGGATGGATCGGCGGGCGTTCGGTGAGTTCGTCGGTCCGGGAGGCGAACTCGCGTCGTATGCCATCGGTTGGACGACCGGCTCGGACCCGCACGTTGGGCGGTTGAGTGTTGGCATCGGCGCTGGGAACCCGGGTGGTGGCACGTTCCACGCCGAAGTTTTCTGTCACGAGGATTCGCATGCCTGCGCGCTGGTGGACGAGCCGTTCGAGCAGGTGCCGGAGGGCGGTCCGGATCTGACCGCCGAGCAGGCGCGCGCCCACGGGGACCTGCCGTTCATCTGGTGGGTGGTCGACCTGGTGATGGAACGCGATCCGCGGGCTTGGTGGATGCAGCACTGGCTGCTGGGCACGCGATGCATACAGACTGGCGAGGTCTTCAAGAAGCAGGAGCCGATCCTGTTCGTCACCCACGATGACGACGGAATGTGGCAGCTGATCGGGCCGACCGACGCTGGGAACGAGGGCCACATCGGGCACCTGCACCACGCCATCGACGAGGACCCGACCTTGATGGATGTGCTCGACCTCGTCCCGACCGCGCAAGGAACCCGCTCCGCCGTCGGCCAGCCGTGGACCCGGCACGATCCGGTCGCCTGAGCTTCAAGTCAACACCACCGCACCGAACGCGAACTAGCCGATGCGCGACCGCTCGTGATCACCGAACTGTGTGCACCGGCGGGCCGTCGCGGAGCGCGCCGCGCACCTGGTCCAGTGCGACGCCGGGCGGAAACTCTGCCATCCACCAGGTGGCGCCTGCTGCTACGTAGGGTGCGAGGTCGGTTCCTGGTGGGAAGGCGACGGCGATGTCGTACGGCGTTGTGGTGTCTTGGCGGAGGTCGGTGAGGGTGGCGGCGACTTCGGCGACCTGATCGGGGTGTTCGAGGTTGACGGGGAAGAAGCCGTCGTATTTGGCTGCCCGGCGCATCGGCGCGACCTTGCCCGGGAATCCGCCGACCCATACGGGCACGCCTGGTTGTTGTATCGGCCGGGGAAGGAATTCGATGTCGTCGACGACGTAGTGTTCGCCGCGGTGGTGCACGGGCTGACCGGACCATGCGGCGGTGAGGATCTCCAGTGACTCGTCGAGCATCTGCCCGCGTCGCCGATCGTCGAGCGATTCGCCGGTCTTGGACAGCTCGGAGCCGAACCGGTCGCTGCCCAATCCGACGCCGAGGGTGAGGCGTCCGCCGCTGAGCCGGTCCAGCGTCGCGGTCTCCTTGGCTACTTTGGTTGGCCTGCGTCTGGCGAGCGGCGTGATCATGGGGCCGAGCCGCAGGCGTTCGGTGGCGGTGGCGATCGCCGCCAGCGTGATCCACGGGTCGGCTACCTGCCGCACGGGCGCTTGCCAGCGCAGGTGGTCCCAGAGGAACACGCCGTCCCATCCGGCCTCTTCCGCTTCGACCGCCAACCGCGTGATCACCACGGGGTCGGCGAGTTCGTCGAACACCGGAAGCCAGAGTGCGGAGCGCAGCGCGGTCGCGGGCTCGAAGAGCTTCGCGCCGTTGGGCGTTGGTTCAATCATGAGGCTCACGGTATGCCGCGAAGGCGGTTCTGGCGCGAACTTCCGCACCGTGACATCAGTCGTCCCGCGGCTCAGCAGGCCGCGGTTCGCTGGGCGGATCGGTCCGTGTACAGCTGCCGGGCGAGGTGGGCAGGATTGCAGCTGACCATGGAAAAACTGGGCGCGATGCGATCGGGATCCGTTCGCTTTCCCCGGGCTGTGGGCATCGTGGGCGGGGTGCACGGTGGGGCTCTCGAAATTGAGTAGCCCGATACTCATGACCAGGGGTGGCGGAAGCAGAACAATAGAAATCTCGGCGGTGTGTGGTGCCCGAGTGTTTCCGGCGGATGTAGATACTTTCTGCACGGTGAGAGCGCGGCATGAAGAGTAATGGCGAAATACCACTGGGGTGGAGTGAACATTCGGGACCGGTGCGGTCGGACCCCGATCTTTTGATCGTGGACGATTGCCGGTTGTATCGCGATGGGCTCGCTGCGAGTATCGCGCGCGAGTTCGCGACCGGATCGGTACGCACCGCGGATGATTCGGCATCGATGGTGCGCGCGTTGAGTCAACGGGCGCCCGAAGTGATCCTGTTGAACCTGGCCTCTGCCGACAGTCGTGCGGTGATGCAGGCGGCGCGCAGGCACAGTCCGGAGAGCCGTTTGATCGTGCTCGGTGTGTCCGAGGAGGACGAGGTCGGCATCGTCGCATGTGCGGAGGCCGGCGTGCGCGGTTACCACCTGCGCTCGGGGTCGCTGGCCGATCTGCTCGACTTGGTCGACAGCGTGCTGGCCGGTGAATCGCTGTGTTCGCCGCGCATCGCCGCGGTGTTGTTGCGCCGGGTTTCCGCGCTCGCGGATCAGGGCCGTTCGGAACGCAAGGAACTAGTCCTCACCGAGCGGGAGAACCAGATCCTGCAATTGGTGGAACTAGGCCTTTCCAACCGAGATATCGCGACGAAGCTGTGCATCGAGATCCCGACGGTGAAAAACCATGTGCACAGCCTGCTTTCGAAGCTCGGCGTGCGCCGTCGCGCCGATGCGGCCGCGGTGATGCGGGGGCGAACGCAGGCAGGTATCTGAATCCATCTGGACCGAAAGATGGATCCGATGGTTCATTTACCAGAGGGGGGAGTGGCAGTGATGGTTATCAGGTGCCCATTCGACTTGCACTCATCGAGTTACCGAGGCTGCTCGCCGACCTCATCGCCGACACCTTCGCCGGCGACGAAGACGTTCGCATCGACCAGCTTTCCGACGATTCGGAGCTAGAGCTGACGGTCGAGGGGGCGTCGAGTCACGACGTGGTCATCGTCGGGGTGACCGATCCCTGGCGCGGCCGGTTGCTCGACCGGATGACGAGGGCGACCAGACCGACGTTGCTCGGCGTGCGGACCGATGGGCGGGAGGCATGGATGTACCAGATGCGGCCGTGCCCACACAGGCTCGGGTCGCTCGGTCCGGATCAGATACGCGCGGTGGTGCTTGGCCACCAAGACCCGCTGGTTTAGCACAGTCGAAAGGACTTTCCCGATGCCAGTTCAAGTTTCCTACCCCGGTGTGTACATCGAGGAGATTTCCAGTGGCGTGCGCACCATTACCGGTGTCGCCACATCGATCACCGCCTTTCTCGGGCAGGCGCCGCAGGGGCCTACCACCAAGGCGGGCCGGGTACTCAACTATTCCGATTTCGTGCGTCAGTACGGCGATCTGGATGTGAACTATCCGATGGGGTTCGCGGTGCGCGATTTCTTCCTCAACGGTGGTACGAACGCGGTGATCGCCCGGCTCTACAAAGCGCCGAGCGACACGACGAAGAATCCGGCGGCCGGGCTGCAGATCGGTGAGGCGACGAAGGTCGGGTTGCTCGCGAATTCCCCAGGGACGTGGGGCAATGCGCTGCTGGCCAGGGTCGACGACAAGGTCGATCAGGAGGTTGCCGACGACCTGGGCGTCGACAAAGCGGATCTGTTCAATCTGCGGGTGCGCCTCGGCCCGACCGGTCCGTTGGAGACCTTCCTGAATCTGACGGTGGAGGACACCGCACGCCGGATCGATCGGGTGCTCGCCGCGGAATCGGCACTGGTCGTTCTGGATTCAGCAACGCCGCTGCCTGCGACGGTGCCCGAGAAGACGCCGGATCCCACGGATCCCAACAAGTCGGAATGGCTGGACGCCAAGACCAAGCGGGTGGCGACCGAAGCCGAGAAGGGGCACGACAGCGATCCGCTGGACAAGGCCGCCTACGAAGGAAATCGGAACCTGCGCACGGGCAAGTACCTGCTCGAGGACATCGATCTGTTCAACATGGTGTGTGTCTTCGGAAAGAAGGCGTCGTCGTTGACCGATGCCGTCGTGTACAAGGACATCTTGTCGTACTGCATCGAGCGCCGCGCATTCTTGCTTGTCGATCCGCCGACGGATTGGTCGCACAACGGGTTGATGACGAATCCGGCGACCGAACTGGCGAAGTTGGATATCGTCGGCAAGCCCGCGCGTAACGCTGCGGTGTTCTATCCCCGCCTGCTGCAAGCCAATCCGCTGCGCAACAACATTATCGAGCCGTTCGCAGGCAGCGGTGCACTGGCTGGTGTGCTTGCCCGGACCGACGCCGAGCGCGGCGTGTGGAAGGCCGCGGCGGGTATCGACGCCTCCCTCAACGGTGTGGTCGGCCTCGCCGACGTCCTCACCGACGCCGAGAACGGGGTGCTCAATCAAGAGGGCATCAACGTCGTACGGCAATTCCCGGTGCACGGCCGAGTGGTCTGGGGCGCGCGCACTCTGCGCGGCGCCGATCGGACCGGGGACGAATACAAATACGTCCCTGTGCGCCGCACGGCGTTGTTCTTGGAGGAGAGCCTGTATCGGGGTTTGCAGTGGGTGGTGTTCGAGCCCAACGACGAACCGCTGTGGGCGCAGATCCGGCTGAATGTCGGCGCGTTCATGCAAAGCCTGTTCCGGCAGGGCGCTTTTCAGGGCAAGACGCCCACCGAGGCGTACTTCGTCAAGTGCGACAAGGAAACAACGACCCAGGACGACATCAACAAGGGAATCGTGCACATCGTGGTGGGTTTCGCGCCCTTGAAGCCCGCCGAATTCGTGATCGTGCAGCTACAGCAGATTGCCGGTCAGCTCGCGGCCTGATACCTGCGTAAAGGTTTGGAGGACCTGTCATGGCGGAGTTCACCGTCAACGCATTGCGTTTCGACCCGTACAAGAACTTCAAGTTCCGGGTGAAGTGGGATGGGCGCTATGTCGCCGGAATCTCGAAGGTGTCGGCGCTCAAGCGCACCACCGAGGTAGTCAAGCATCGCCATGGCGGCGATCCTTCGACGAGCCGGAAGTCGCCGGGGCGCACCGAGTTCGACGCGATCACCTTGGAGCGCGGGGTGACCCACGATCCGGAGTTCGAGCGGTGGGCGAACCGGGTGTGGAGCTTCGGCGCCGGGCTCGGCGCGGAGACCTCGCTTGCCGATTTCCGCAAGGACATCCTGCTCGAGGTCTACAACGAGGCCGGCCAGGTCGCGTTGACCTACAAGATCTATCGCTGCTGGGTTTCGGAGTTCCAGCCGGTCGCCGATTTCGACGCCAATGCCAATGCCATCTCGATTCAGCACATCAAGCTGGAGAACGAGGGCTGGGAGCGGGATCTGACCGTGGTGGAGCCGACCGAGCCGACGTTGGCGTGATGTGCCCATGACTGCGACTGCACTCCGGGTGCCTGCGACCGCCGCGCTGCTCGATGCGTGGGAGTCGGGGCTCGGCGCCGATCCGGCGGATCGGCCGCTGCCGTTGCTCGCGCTGATGTGCGCGGACGACCGGGATCTCGACGAGTGCGCGCCAGGCGAACTGAATCGGTTGCTGCTGCGGGCGCGGGCGTTGTTGTTCGGCGCCGCGGCCGACGCGGTGGCCGACTGCCCGGACTGTGGCACTCAACTCGAGGCATCGATTCCGTTGGCGGAGTTGACCGTCGGCGAACCCGCCGGTGTCGGCGCCGCCGTGTTCGGCGCGGTTGATGTGCGTTTTCGGTTGCCGACGCGACGGGATCTCGTTGCGCTTGCCGATTTTCCGGTGGAGCAGGCGGCGCGGCAGTTGCTCGAACGCTGTGTGTTGTCGCTGCGCTCCGGCGCGGCGGAACTGTCGCTGGCGGAGTTGTCCGCGGAGACCGCCGACGCGGTGGACGCCGCGATTTCGGAGGCGGACCCGGACGCGGTGATCGAGGTGACCTTGACCTGTCCCGAATGCGGTGACGCGGTGCGACTTTCGCTGGATCCCGCGTCGTTTCTGTGGGACGAGGTCGATCGCTGGGCGCTGCGGGTGCTGTGGGAGGTGGCCGCGCTGGCGACGGCGTTCGGCTGGAGTGAGGATGCGATCGTCGCGTTGAGCCCGTGGCGCAGGCAGATGTATCTGTCGCTGTCCGGCGCGCACCGGTGGTCGTCATGACCGGGGGCTTGCGCGGGTTGATCGCCAGCAGCCGGGCCGAGACGCCGCGGCTGCGGCCGCGTCCGGTCGGCCGCTTCGAGTCCGGCGGCATGAGCGGGCCCGATATCGACACCGAGGTGGAGACGCCGGTGCGCGCGGCCGAGCGGCCGGCGCCGGAGCAGGTCGAGGTCGCAACGGCGCCGCGCACTGCGGCGCCCGCAGTCGCGTCGCCAGTGCCGTCGATCGTGGTGCGGGACAGTCGGATACGTGAGCCGGAACCGGTCCGCGCCGAGCGTCGCACGACCGCGCCCGCGTTGCGTCCGAGCGTCCCGATACCTGCACCGCAAGTACCAGCAGGCGAACCGAGAGATACCCCGACAGTGACTGTTGTGCAGCATGTTTCGGCCGAGCAGCCGATCGCGCCACGTCGTCTCGGCCACGAGTCCGAGCTGCCGCGGCCCGAACCGGCCGCCCGGCCCCCTGCGCGCGCCGAGCACGAACGCGGCGCACTGGTGTCGCCACCACTGCCCGACGTGCCGGTGCCGGCCACTCATCGATCCACTGACCGCATGGACCGCCGTGCGCCGCAATCAGTTTCGGACCCGGTCGCGCGTGCCGCCGACCCGGTGGTGCAGGTGAGTATCGGCCGGATCGAGGTGCGTGCCAGCACGGCGGCGAAGGAAACACCCGCACGTGCGTCGACCACGCGATCGGCGGTCATCGGATTGGACGACTATCTGAACCAACGGGGGGCGCGATGAGCAACGGACACGCCATCGCCGCGGTGACAAGGACCTTGCAGACTCTGCTGGTCGCGGCGACGCCGAACGTGACGATGCTGCCGTTGGACAAGGCCCGCGACGGTGCGGCCGCGGACGAGCAGCTGAATCTGTTCCTCTACAACGCCCCCATGTCGGCGGCGTTCCGCAACAGCGACGCGGTTGGCCTGCGTCCCGGCGAATCCGGCGGGCCGCCTTTGCCGTTGACGTTGCACTACCTGATCACCACCTACGGCCCGGACGAGGCGTCGGCGCATCGCGTGCTCGGCTTGGCGATGAGCATCCTGCACGATCACACGTTGCTCGGCAGGCAGGAGATCGTCGACGCCAACCACGGCGAGCCGGTCAGCGAGCTGGATCGGCAGCCGGAGCGGCTGCGGATCACCCCGCTGCCGTTGTCGAACCACGACATGTTCGAACTGTGGAGCGGATTCGCCACCAGCTACCGGGTTTCGACCGCCTACGAGGTGTCGGTGGTGCTCATCGACAGCACGCGCAACCGGCGCTCGCCGCTGCCGGTATTGCGGCGCGGTCCGACCGCGGTGGCGGGCGGCGACGCGGTGTTGACCGCGATGCTGGCCCCCGAGCGGGCGATGATCGCGACGATCGGCGCACCGGCGCGGATGATCGGCTCGAACCTGGGTGCGGTGAGCACCGTGGAGTTCAGCCATCCGCGGCTGAGCGCACCGCTGGTGTCGGCGCCGGAGACCGGTGGCGACCAGGAGCGCCGCGTGCGCGTGCCCGCCGACGCAGGCGCGGTCTGCGGCTTCTATCAGGTGCGGGCGCTGACCGAGCGGGTCGGCGTGCCGACGGTGGCAAGCAACAGCGTGCCGATGGGCTTGGGCCCCACCATCGAGGTGACCTCGCCGTTGGCCGTGCCTGCGGGGACGGTGGCCGTGACGGTGCGGTGCAGGCCGCGCATCGCCGAGGGCCAGCGGGTCGCGGTGTTGCTCGGGTCCGCGTCGGCCGCGCCGTCCACGGTGGTCACGCCGCCCGATCCCGACGACTTCAGCACGGTGACCGCAACGTTCCCCTTGATCGGTCCGGGAACCTACACGGTGCGATTGCGCATCGACGGCGCCGACAGCGACCCGGTCCGCTATCGCGGCGCCCCCGCGGTGCCGGAATTCGATCCGGCCGTACAGGTGGTGGTGTCATGACCGAGCCCGGATTCGACTCGAACGACCGCTATTTGGTGTTGTCGCTGGCGTGGTTGCGGCTGCTGCTGCGCAGGGTCGCGCAGCGACGCGGACCGGTGGTCACTTCCGCGCTGCCGGAAGCGGTTGTGCCGGTGACCCGTTCGCGTCGCTGGTGGCAGGGCCAGGGCGAGCCTGCCGTCGCGCCCGTGCTCGCTGCGCCGGTGGTTCCGCCGTCCGCGCTGGATGCCGAGATCGCCGAGGCGGCTCGGCGAATCGAGGAGGCCGCCGCGACGGACCTGCCCGAGTTGGAGTCGCTGCGTCGGGTGTTCGGCCTGACCGAGTTCGAACGCAACGTGCTGTTGCTCTGTGCCGCACCGGAATTGGACACCGGTATCGGCGCACTGCTCGAAGCTTCCTACGGCTGCCCCCGTCCGAGTTTCGCGATGGCGATGGACCTGTTCGACGACGCCGCATGGGATGCGCGGTCTCCGCAACGCCCGCTGCGGTACTGGCAGCTGGTCACCACGGTCGGCGAACCGATGTCGACCGGCGCGGGCCTGCGGATCGACGAGCGAATCCTGCACGCGATCAAGGGATTGCATCACCTCGATGCCCGCTTGGCGACGGCGATGGAACCGATCCCGCCCGGCGACGACCTGCCTGGCAGTCAGCAGGAAGTGGCCGATGCCGCGGTGGAGCTGATCGCCCGCGCCGCCAACAGCGGCGAGCTCCCGGTGGTGCAGCTGGTCGGCACATACGCACCCGACCGCACCGCGGTGGCGGCCGCGATCGCGAACGCCCTTCGGCTCGAGCTCTATCGGATGCGGATCTCCGCGTTGGCCGCGGTGCCGGTCGGCGAGATCGACACCATAGCCAGGCTGTGGCATCGCGAAACCCTGTTGGTGCCACGCGCATTGCTGTTCGACGACGACGGCACCGACGAGCTCGCCACGCTGCGCCAGTCGCGGGCGATGTTCGTGCGCCGCAGCGGCGGTCTGGTCCTGTCCAGCGCGCCTGACCTCAGCCCCGACCTGCCCGCACCGACCGTGAGCATGGAGGTCGGCAGGCCGACCGGCCCGGAACAGCACGAATTGTGGGTGCGGGCACTGGGTTCCGCGGATCGGGCGCGGGTGGGGATGCTGGCCGAACAGTTCCGCCTCGACGGTCCGGAGATCGCCCGCGTCGTCGCTTACACCGACCTGCCCGCCGACCCCGATGCCGCGACCAGGGCACTGCAGACGGCCGCGCGCCGGTCGTTGCGCCCGCGGCTGGAGAAGCTGGCTTCGCGCGTGCGACCGGTCGCCACCTGGGACACCCTCGTGCTGCCCGAGAACGAGCTCGACCAGCTGCATCAGATCGCCGAGCAGGTCGCGCACCGCTCGACGGTGTACGCGCAGTGGGGCTTCGGTGCACGGATGAACCGTGGGCTCGGCATCAACGCGCTGTTCGCCGGGGAGAGCGGGACGGGCAAGACGATGGCGGCCGAGGTGCTCGCCAACGCGCTCGGCCTGGACCTGTACCGGATCGATCTGTCCGGCGTGGTAGATAAATACGTCGGCGAGACACCGAAACACGTGCGCACCATCTTCGACTGGGGCGAGGCGGGCGAGGCGATCCTGTTCTTCGACGAATGCGATGCCATCTTCGGCAAGCGCAGCGAGGTCAAGGACGCGCACGACCGGTACGCCAACATCGAGATCGACTACCTGCTGCAGCGCATGGAAACCTATCGCGGCCTCGCCATCCTGGCGACGAATATGCGCGACGCGGTGGATCGGGCGTTCCTGCGCAGGCTCCGATTCGTGGTGAACTTCCCGTTCCCGTCGCAGACGGATCGGGAACGGATGTGGCGCATCGCTTTTCCGGCCGACACGCCCGTCGGGTCGCTGGATTACGAGCGGTTGGCCAGGATCTCGCTGACCGGCGCCGCGATCACCGATGCCGCGCTCGGCGCGGCGTTCCGCGCGGCAGCACACGGCGGGGAGATCGGCATGGGCGATGTGCTCGCCGCCGCCCGCGATCAGCTGCGCAAGCAGAACCGCCCGATCAACGAGGCCGATTTCCGGATCGAGCAGGGGGTGCCGGCATGAACATCCGAATCGAGGTGGAACGGCTTGTGTTGCACGATCTTCCGATCGCGCAGGCGGATCGCAGGCGGTTGCTCGCTGCGGTGGAGTCGGCGATCGCCGAACGGCTGACCGCGGCGCACCCGAACTGGGATCCAGCCACGGTTCCGGTGCTGACCGCACCGCCGATCACGCTGCCAGGCACTGGGATCGGTCCGTTGGCCGACGGCATCGCGGCCGCGGCGACCCAGGCGATCGGCGTGTCCGGCAGGGGGCGACCATGACGATTTCTCCCCGAGTGATCAGCGGCGGGATCGTTCTCGTCCCCGCGAGCGGGCCGATGCGGACCTTCCCGCTGCAGTACAACCCCGATTCGGTCTCACGCTCGCTGCAACCACAAGGCACCGGTGCTTCGGGGCAGGATCGGTCCGAAGCGTTGCGGCTCAAGGGCCCGGCCACCGAAACCTACAGCGTCGATGCGGAATTCGACCTCACGGACGCCATGGCGGCGGCCGTGACCCAACCGGACGCGGTCCGTGACGGCCTGCACCCGCAGCTGGCGTTCCTGTCCGGGCTGATCAATCCGACCGCAGCGACGCTCGCGACCAACGACGCGCTCGCCCGCGCCGGAAAGCTGGAGATCATCCCAGCCCAGGCGCCGCTGACCTTGTTCGTGTGGAGCAGGCACCGGATCGTTCCGGTGCGCATCACCGGGCTGACCATCGTCGAAGAGGCCTTCGACACCGCGCTCAACCCGATCCGCGCCAAGGTGTCGCTGACCATGCGGGTGCTCACCGTCAACGACTTGCCCTACGACCATCCCGGCTCGACGATCTTCCTGAACCACCTGCGCGCCACCGAACGACTCGCCGCGCCAGGTTCGGCCTCGTTGAGCCAACTCGGCATCACCACCATCGGATAAGGAGGACCGACCATGCCACCCGCACCGTTTCCACCGTCGAGTCGCTACGCGAGCGTCGAGGTCGCCACCTACACCGCACCGAATGGCCGGGTGTATCCGTATCTGCGGCGGCGGTTCTGCCCGGATCCGGACCGCCTCGTCCAGATCGGCACGCACACCGTCGTCGACGACGATCGGCTCGATCGGATCGCGGCCGCCGCGATCGGCGACCCCACCCAGTTCTGGCAGCTCGCCGACGCCAACCGGGCCGTGCGCCCCGAGGAACTCACCGAACGGATCGGCCGCAGGCTGCGCATCACGCTGCCCGAAGGCTTCGGAGGTGGGCTCGGTGCTTGATCGGGTGCAGCTGTCGCTGATGATCGGGCCGGTGGTGCCGATCCCGGCGTCGAAGACGGTGATGGAGGCGTTGACCTCGATCGAGGTCACCACCTCCGAACGCGGCACCGGCTTCCAGCTGACCTTCGCGCTCGGCAACCGGTCTCCGCTGCAGACCCTGTTCCTGATCGCGGGCGGCGGCCCGATCCTGTTCATGCGGGTGATCATCGAGGTCACCGTGAACGGTGAATCCACGGTGCTCGCCGACGGGGTGATCACCGATCACCAGATCGGCGCAGGCACCGACGACACCCATTCGAGCCTGGTGATCACCGGCGAGGACATCAGCGTGCTGATGGACAAGCAGGATTTCAGCGGCTTGCCGTTTCCGGCGATGCCCGCCGAAGCCAGGGTCGCGTTGCTGCTGGCGAAATACGCGCTGTTCGGCGTAATTCCGTTGATCGTGCCGAGTGTGTTCGTGCACGTGCCGCTGCCCACCGGCAACATTCCGAGCCAGCGCGGCACCGATCTGGCGTATATCCGGTGGCTGGCCGCGCAGGTCGGCTATGTGTTCTACATCGACCCCGGCCCGAAAACGGGCACCAACGTTGCCTATTGGGGACCGCGCATCAAGGTCGGCGTGCCGCAGCCCGCGCTGAACGTCGACATGGACGCGTACACCAACGTGCAGACCTTGTCGTTCCGGTTCGATTCGAAGAAGAACAAGATCCCCACGGTCTACCTGTACAACGAGTTGACCAAAGTGGTTATCCCGGTGCCTATTCCGCCGATCACGCCGTTGAATCCACCGCTGGGGGTGATCCCGCCGCTGCCGACCAGCCTCGCCGATTTCGCGCCGGTGGCCGACAATCTGTCGAAACTCTCTCCGGTGCAAGCGATTCTGATCGGCATGGCCAAGGCGTCCAACTATGCGGACGCGGTGACCGGGCAGGGGACCCTCGATGTGGTGCGCTACGGGCGAGTGTTGCAGGCGCGCAAGCTTGTCGGCGTGCGCGGGGTCGGGCCCGCGTTCGACGGGCTGCATTACGTCACCCAGGTGACCCACCACATCTCGCCAGGCAGCTACACCCAGTCTTTCAGCTTGAGCCGCAACGGTTTGCTTTCCACGGTCCCGGAGGTACGGGTATGACGAGCCCCGACGAGACGGCGGGCGCCAGGTACTACGGCAAGTACCGCGGCACCGTCATCAACAACATCGATCCCGAACAGCGCGGACGGCTGCTCGCCCAGGTGCCCGATGTGCTCGGGCTTGTGCCGTCGAGCTGGGCGATGCCGTGCGTACCGCTTGCCGGAAAACAGCAGGGCACCTTCATGGTTCCGCAAATCGGGGCAGGCGTGTGGATCGAATTCGAACAGGGCGATCCGGACTATCCGATCTGGGTCGGCGGATTCTGGGGCAGCGCCGCCGAAGTGCCCGCGCTCGCGCTGGTGCCGCCGGCCATCCCGCCCGGACAGAACATCGTCGTGCAGACCACCGCGCAGACCACGCTGGTGCTCAGCGACGCGGCGCCGACCCCGGTGTCGGGTGGCATCGTGTTGCGCAGCCCTGGCGGCGCCATGGTGGTGGTCAACGATTCGGGGATCTACCTGAGCAACGGCAAAGGCGCCACGCTGACCATGATCGGTCCGACCGTCGCGGTCAACCAGACCGCACTGGTGGTGACCTGATGCCCGGGCCGCTGCTGCACCTGGGCGCCCAGGTCAAATGCAGCCACGGTGGCACAGCGACGCCTGCGTCGGTGAACCCGAGGGTGACGGTCTCGGCACAGCCGACCGCGCTGCTTCCGGTGCCGTATCTGATCGCGGGGTGCGCGCTGCCGCCACCGATCGCGGCCAACGGGCCGTGTGTGACCGGGCAATGGATCACCGGCACGACCCGGGTCACTTCCAACGGGCAGCCGTTGGCCATTCTCGGCGGCACCTCCGTCTGTGCGCCTTCGGGCACGCCGATGTTGCCGCTGTCCGCACAAACCAGGGTGGTGGCGTTATGACCGACCGCGTGGATATCGCGTACCCGTACGGATTCGACAATCGCGGGCGCACCGCGAGCGCCGACTATCCGGCGCATGTGCACCAGATGATCGAGCAACTGCTGTTGACGTTGCCCGGCGAGCGGGTGAACCGGCCGGACTTCGGCGCCGGGCTCGAACGTCACCTCTTCGGACCCAACAGCCCCGAGATCGCCGCCGCGGTCGAGCTGAGTCTGCAGACCGCGCTGGCGCGTTGGCTCGCCGAGGTGATCGAGGTGCGCACGCTGCGGGTGATCAGCGAGGGCGCCACCTTGAAGGTGCGCATCGACTATCTGTTGCGCGACCTCGGCGAGACGCGCACCGAAGACTTCGAGGTGGGGAGCACACCATGACCGAAACCATGTTGCGGTGCCGCGACGAACGCCGTCGTGCGCTGGTCCGCCGCGACCCGTGCCTCAACGGCCTCGACTATCTGGAGGTGTCTGCCGATCAGCGGAGGCTGACGGTGTACTTCCTGGACAAGGCGCCCGATGACCTCGAGCTCGGCAACCTGCGCGTCGTCGGCGGCAGGCGGATCACCGACATTCGGGTCACCGGATTCTCGATCTGCGCCAATGAGGACCCCGAACGCGACGACTGCCTGACCGTGCAGCTGGATCGGCCCGGTGACCACTCCTGCTATCGGCTGGAGGTCGTTGAGGCCGACGAGTACGGATATCCCACCGCGACAAGGCATCACGGGTTCGACCCGCGCTACTACGCGCTGGAATTCAGTTTCAAGGTCGACTGCCCGTCCGAGCTGGACTGTCTGCCCGTCCCGTGCCCGCCGCCGGCGTGGTCACAGCCCGATATTCGTTATCTGGCAAAGGATTACCAGAGTTTCACCGAGCTGCTCCTGGACCGGATGGCGGTGCTCGCCCCTGGGTGGCGCGAGCGCAGCGCGGCCGACATGTACGTGATGCTGCTCGAAGTGCTTGCCTACGTTGGCGATCAGCTGAGCTACCGGCAGGACGCGATCGCGACCGAGGCGTATCTGACGACTGCGCGGCTCCGCACCTCGGTGCGCAGGCACGCGCGACTGGTCGACTACCGCATGCACGAGGGAGCCAGTGCGCGGGCGTGGGTGGTTGTCGAGACGACCCACGACCTGGACGCGCCGAAGGCGTTCGTCACCGATGTCGCCGCGTTGCTCGCCGATGCCGCGCCGCTCATGAAACCGGAGGCACTGGAGCGGATTTCGTCGGCCGACTATCTGTGGTTCGAACCGGTGTGGGCGCGGCCGATCCGCAAAGACCGCTCCACCATTCACTTCTACACCTGGGGCGACGGTGACTGCTGTCTGCCCGCGGGTACTACCACCGCCACCCTGATCGATGTCGTCGACGAGTGCGGGGACAGCACGCTGGGTTTGGCGGCGGGGGATGTGCTGGTGTTCGAGGAGATCCTCGGGCCTGGCACCGGCCTTGCCGCCGACGCCGACCTCAATCACCGCCACGCGGTGCGCCTCACCGAGGCGCGCCGCGACACCGATCCGCTGACGGATACCGAGATCGTCGAAATTGCCTGGGGCACAGCCGATGCGCTGCCGTTCGCGCTGTGCTTGTCCGCGATCGGGCCGCCGCCGGAGTGTGCGGTGCTCGATCCGGTCAGTGTGGTGCGCGGCAACGTCACGCTCGTCGACCACGGCAGGACGACGTGCGAAGAGCTCGGCGAGGTGCCGATTGTCTCGCGCGTCGAGCCCTGCCAGGACGGCTGCCCGGATCCGCCGGTGCTGCGGCCGGGACGGTACCGGCCCGCGCTCACCGACACCCCGCTGTCCTATCGGATGCCGTTCGCGCCGGACGCGCCTGCCGCCGCGATCACCGTCGATGCTCCGCGAGCAGCGCTCGCCCAGCTGCGCTTGACCAGCACCGATCACGGTGTGAAAGCGCGGTGGGAGCCGCGCCATGATCTGCTCGACAGCGGGCCCGGCGACCGGCACCTGGTGGTGGAGACCGACGACGAGGCCATCGTGCACCTGCGTTTCGGTGACGACACCCTCGGGCGGGCGCCCGCCGCGACCGAGCGGTTCCTGGCCGACTATCGAGTCGGGGCGGGACCGGTGGGCAACGTCGGGCCGGACAGCATCCGGCACCTCGTGTACGACGACCTCGTCAGCGGCGCCGAAGTGCGCGTCCACAATCCGCTGCCCGCCGTTGGCGGGCTTGCCCCGGAATCGGTCGTCGAGGTGAAGAAGTTCGCGCCGCGCGCCATGCACCGCGACCGGCAGCGCGCCATCACCCCCGCCGACTACGCCGAGCTCACCATGCGTGACTTTCCGGCGCGGGTGCAGCGCGCCGCCGCCGAACAGCGGTGGACCGGGAGCTGGTACGAGATGCGGGTCGGCGTGGATTCGTTCGGCGCGTTCGACCCGTGCCCGGATCTGCTCGCCGCCATCGCCGCCCGCCTCGACCACTATCGCCGGATCGGCCACGACGTTGCCGTGGTGCCCGCGATCAACGTCGGGCTGGAGATCGACATGCGGATCTGCGTCGCCGAAGGCTACCGGCGCGCCGATGTCGCACGAATTCTGCACGCGCGGTTGGGAAGTCGGCGACTCAGCGACGGCACCCTCGGGATGTTCCATCCCGACGCCGTGACCTTCGGGGCGAGCGTGGCCGCGTCGACCTTGGTCGCGGTGGCCGCCGCGGTGGCGGGCGTCGGCAACGCCGAGGTCACCCGGTTGCGGCGCTACGGCCAGTCCACGGTGCCCGCGGACGCGAAAGACCTGCCCGACAACGGAGTACTGCGCATGCGGCCGATGGAGGTCCCGCGCCTGGACAACGATCCCGCCGCGCCCGAACACGGCATCCTGCGACTGGATCTGCGAGGTGGACGATGAACACCGACTGTGGCACACCAACCTGCGGCGGCGGCAGCGCCTGCGGCTGCGACGACTGCTGCACTGGAACCGCCGTTGCGACACCGGTTTCGGTGGCCAACCGGCCCGGCCTGCCTGCCTTGACCTACCGGGTCGGCACGCATCCGCAGTTCCTCGCGAGTATGCGCGCGCGGCTCGGCAGCTCCGAGGTGCCCGCGCTCGCCGCGCTCACCACTCGCGAGCCGTCGGATCTGTCGATGGCGCTGCTCGACGGGTGGGCAACCGTCGCCGATGTGCTCACCTTCTACTCCGAACGCATTGCCAACGAAGGCTTTCTGCGCACCGCCACCGAGGAGTACTCGGTGCGGCGCCTGGCCGAACTCGTCGGCTATCGGCCCCGTCCTGGACTGTCGGCCTCGGCGTATCTGGCGTTCACGGTCAACAAGGACCAGCGGGTGCCGATCCCGGCGGGCACCAAGGCGCAGCAGATCCCGGGGCCAGGGCAGCTGCCTGCCACCTTCGAGACCGCCGAAGCCGTTGTGGGGTACGGGAATCTGAGCGCGTTGGCGGTGCGGCGCAGGGAGCCGCAGCTGTTGATTCCGAAAACACTGCGATTCACCGAGGAATTGGTGTTCAAAGGTGTGTTGACCGACTTGCGGGACGGCGACAAGATCACGATCGATTTCGGTGGCGCGCGGACGATCTATGCGGTGACCGGCGTAGTCGTCGATGCCCCTGCCGATCTCACCACCGCCAAGGTCACGTGGCTCGATTATGCCACCCGCAATCTTCCGTCCGCCGCCAAATCCTGGCGCCCCGCCAGCGCATTGGCCGCCGACAACGTGGCGGCGCGAAAGATGAACGGGCACATCCCGACCCGGCTCGAACTACTGGTCGATGCACTGCGCAAACCGCCGTCGGTGCCGCCGAGCGCCGCTGCCGATCTGCCGCGCGATCTGCGTGATCTGCTCGGCGCGGACAAAGCGGGTGTCAGTGCCCTGCTCGGTGATCTGGTTCCGGAGATCGCGGGCACCCTCGACAGCGCGCTGGCCAACAGCACTGCGTCGAACTCGTCGCCGCCCAAGGTCCGTCGGATGCGGCTGAGCGCCATGCTGTTCGGTGCCGCCGCGCCGAAGTTCCCGATCTATCAGAACGGCGCCATCACCGGCTACACCGACCCGAAGATCAAGGCACTGCAGTCCGAACCTGCCAATCCGCCGGCCGGTGGCGGTGGTGGGGTGCACCTTGCGATCCCCAATGGGGTGGACGAAAACCATCCAACGATCAAACCGCCGAAGTACATACGCGGAAAGACACTCGATCTCGACGCCGTCTACCCGGCGGTCACCGTGGGCAGCACCATCGTCCTGATCAACCAGTGGGTGAGCCCCAAGGTCGCCACTCGCGAGGTCACCGCCATCGAGACGGTGACCGCCAACATCCTGGGCTTGTCCACCAAGGTAAGCAGACTCACCCTTGCTCAGGACTGGCCGGAGGGTGGCTCCGATGAACTGCACAAGGTGCTCGACGAGACCACGGTGCTCGCGCAGGAGGAAACTCTGACGCTGGCCGGTATCTCACTGGACGACAAGGATATCGGCTGCCCGCGCCAGCAGCTGCTGGCCGCCGCCCAGCCGGTGATCTACGACGATATTTCGTGCGACACACTGGAATTGGATGGTCTTTTCCCCGAACTGACGCCGGGCCACCGGCTGATCGTTACCGGGGAACGCACCGACGCCGCCATCCGGGAGGGCCAGAACCCCGACACGTCTCAGGCCGGACCGACCGGTGTGCGCGGTGGGGAAGTGGTCATGGTCGCCGCGGTCGAACACCACTCCACCCGAAAAGTCGTGTGCGACTCCAGCGGTGACCGCCTCGACGGCTGCCCGCACTCCGAGGTCGTCGAGCTGCCCGGCGATACCGTGCACACCTTCGTCCGGTTGGCGGAACCGCTGGCGTTCACCTACCGGCGTTCGAGTGTGACCATCTACGGCAACGTCGCGCCGGCCACGCACGGCGAGACCCGCGGCGAAGTGCTCGGATCCGGGGATCCCACCAAGGAATTCGCGCGCTACCCACTCAAGCAGCCGCCGCTGACCTACCTGCCCGCGCCGACCAGCGCGGGTGCGAGCGCCGCACTCGAGGTGTTCGTGGACCAGGTGCGCTGGCACCAAGCCGACAGCCTGCTCGATATCGGCCGCAACGACCGCGGTTATGTCATCGACACCGACGACGACGGCAACAGCGCGGTGGTGTTCGGCGCGGCCCGCCCGTCCAGCGGTGTCGAGAACATCCGGGCCCGATATCGCAGCGGCATAGGCCTTTCCGGCAATGCGGCCGCGGGATCGATTGCCACCCCGTTGGATCAGCCGCTCGGTGTCACCGCGGTCACCAATCCGCTGCCCGCCACCGGCGGCGCGAACCGGGACGGTCGCGAAACCGTGCGCCGCAATGCGGCGGTCAGCGTGCAGGCGCTCGATCGGCTCGTCTCGGTCTCGGACTACGCCGATTTCGCCACCGCCTTCGCAGGCATCGGCACCGCCACCGCGCAGGAACTGTCCGATGGGCGCAGGCTGGTCGTGCACGTCACCGTCGCGGGCATCGACGACGCCCCGATCGCGCCGACCTCGGCGCTCACCGCCAATCTGCGGCGGGCGTTGCAGGAACTCGGCGATCCCGATCAAGAGGTGCAGGTCGCCATTCGCGCCCTGCGCGCCCTGGCCGTTTCGGCGAAGGTGCGCATCGATCCGGATCGGGTGTGGGCCGAGGTCGAACCGGTGATCCGGGCCAGGCTGCTTGCCGAGTTCGGACCAGGCAAGCGCGATATCGCCAGTGCCATCACCCAATCGGCGGTGCTGGCGGCCATCCATGCGGTGCCCGGCGTCGTCTATGCGGATCTGAGCATTCTGGATTCGATCGGCGAGACCGAACTGATCGCTGCCGATCCGACCGCGGGACTGACCCTGCGGCTGGTAGTACCTGCCGCGCCAGCCGAATTCGACTCGCACGCCTGGCCGGGACTGGGTGTGATCCGGCCCGCCGAACTGTTGATCCTGAGCCCAACGGCCCCCGACACCTTGATCCTGGAGGCGCTATGACCCTGCCTGCTGAGCGATGGGACCAGCTGTATCGGCTGGTGCCCGCGATCTATCGGGCCCGCGACGAAGCGGAGGGCTACCCGCTGCGAGATCTGTTGCGGGTCATCAGCGAACAGGTCGTCCATGTCGAGGACGATCTGGACGGCCTGTACGACAACTGGTTCATCGAGACCGCCGCCGACTGGGTGGTGCCGTATCTCGGCGACCTCGTCGGCTATCGACCCGGCAGTGCCGCAGGCGAACTCGCCCAGGCCGCGCCCGAACAGGTGCGGGCGCTGATCCCGCGCAGGGAGGTCGCCGACAGCGTGCGCGCTCACCGCCGCAAAGGGACCCTGGCGCTGCTCGAGGAGCTCGCCGCCGATGTGGCGGGCTGGCCTGCCAAAGCGGTCGAATTCTATCGACTGCTCGCGGTCTTCCAGCACCTGAACCATCTGCACCACGATCGGGGCGTGGTGGCCGACCTCCACGAGATCGAGCGACTGCTGCGCCTGGGCGGCCCCTTCGACACCCTTGCGCACACCGTGGATGTTCGGCGGATCAATTCCACCCGCGGACAAGGGTTCTACAACATTCCCGAGGTCGGACTGTTCGTGTGGCGGTTGCGCGCCTACCCGATCACCGATGCGCCCGCGGCGTGCATCGAGGAGGTCGAGCCGAGCTGCTTCACCTTCAGCGTGCTCGGCAACGACGCGCCGTTGTTCACCAAGCCCGACCCGAAGACCGGTGGGGAGCTGGGGCTGCCGATCCCGATCCGGCGGCACATGCTGGCCCGCCGGTTCCGCGAATATTACGGTGCCGGACGCAGTTTCCGGGTCGAGATCGGGGAGCGGTCGCGCGGTCGGGTACGGCGCAAGACGGTGCCCGTCGAGGATTTCATCGTCGCCGATCTCACCGACTGGTCCTATCGCACCCCCAAAGGCAAGGTGGCCATCGATCCAGAACTCGGGCGGCTGGCGTTCCCGCCCGGCTATCCGCCGCACGGGGTATGGGTGCGCTACCACTACGGTTTCAGCTCCGATATCGGTGGCGGTGAGTACCCGCGCCGCCTGTCCGCGATCGCGCAGGAAGAGCCCGAATCCGCGGAGCACGAGCAGTCCGCGGCGGGGGAGTCCGAGCAGTCCTCGGTCGCTCCGAAGGTCTTCTATCAGGCCGTCGCCAAGAAGCGTGGACCCGGCGTGCTCGACAGCATCGAAGACGCCCTGCACGCCTGGGACGACGTGCGGGACAAGCAGCCGGTCGCGGTGATCGAAATCCGGGACAGCGATGTGTATGTCGAGCAACTCACTATTGAATTGCGGAAGGGCGAAAGCCTCACCATTCGCGCCGCCGACCGCACGCGCCCGGTGATCTATCTGCTCGACAAGCAGCGCAACGCTCCCGACGCGCTGACCGTGTTCACCGAGCGCGGCGAAAAGGGCCGCCCTGGTGGATGTTTCACCCTCGACGGGATCCTGGTCGCCGGACGTCCGATGCATGTGGAAGGTCCACTGCAGCGGGTGGAGATCCGGGACTGCACGTTGGTGCCAGGATGGGGGTTGGCGGGGGACTGCAGCCCGCGGCGCCCCGCCGAGCCGAGTCTGGAGATCTATCTGTGCGACGGACGGATCTCGGTGCTGCGCAGCATCATCGGATCCATCCAGGTCTACGCGGACGAGGTCACCGCCGACCCCACCGTCATCGAGATCGCCGACAGCGTCATCGACGCCACCGATCCCGAGCGCGAAGCCGTCGGTGCGCCCAACTGGCCGTTGGCGCACGCCGCGGTCTCGTTCACCGACTGCACGGTGATCGGAACCGTTGGCACCCATGCCATCCCGATCGGCCAGAACACCCTGTTCCTCGGCTGTGTGCGGGTGGCGCGCAGGCAGATCGGCTGCCTCCGCTACAGCTATGTACCGCCGGGTTCGCGGACCCCGCGCAGGCACCGCTGCCAGCCCGATCTGGTCGACGCCGTCGTCCGCGACCTGCCGGGATGGTCCGATCTCACGCCGGCACAGCAGGCCGAACTGCTTGCCCCCGAACGAGATCGGGTGCGTCCGCTGTTCACCAGCCTGCGCTACGGCACCCCCGGCTACGTCCAGTTGCGCACCGACTGCGCGCCCGAGATCGTGCGCGGGGCCGACGACGAATCCGAGATGGGCGTCCTGCACGACCTCTACCAGCCGCAACGGCTGGCCAACCTGACCGCCCGGCTCGAACAGTTCAGTCCAGCCCACACCGACATTGCCGTCTTGATCGCGAACTAGGAGATTCCGATGCGTGGAGACTTTTCCCGGCTGACGCCGGACCCGGCCGACTACAGTCTCGTCCTGCTGCAACAGGGGCGGGTGCTGGTGGAATCGGACTGGAATACCGCCATGGCCACCCTCATCGGCGCCCAGCGCACGCTGGCCGCCGACCTCATCGGTCCGCACGGTGGTCCCGAGAACAACCTCGGGTTCGGTGCCGAGCCGATCAGCAACGGGCGCAGTGATCTCGAATTGCGGGCCGGCGTCTACTACGTCGACGGCATCCGCGCTGAGCTGCCGCTCGAACTCGACGAGCTGCACTGGTCCGAGCAGCCGTACCCCGTCGCGGAGGAAACACCGGAGCTGCCGAAGCCGCCCTACGTGGTGTACCTGGATGTGTGGGAGCGCCACGTCAGCACGCTCGAAGACGACCGCATCCGCGAGGTCGCGCTCGGCGGGCCGGACACGGCCTCGCGCCGTCAGGTCATCTGGCAGGTCCGCGCCGCCGAATACGCAGGCGAGGAACCCTCGTGCGGAGACTTTCCGCTCGACGAGTGGCGCGCCGGACTGCGCGGCAACCCGCCGTTGCTGCGGGCGCGCACCGGACCTCCGCCGAAGGACGAAGACCCATGCCTTGCCGCGCCCGACGCCCGCTACCGTGGCGTCGAAAATCAGCTCTACCGTGTCGAAGTCGCCTCGGTGAAGGACGAAGCCGTCAAGGGTTCGGTGACCTCGTTCGTATGGTCACGGGAAAACGGATCGGTCGCCGCCGCCTGGACCGGAACCATCGGCAACCGGCTGCACGTCGCGGGGATCAAGGACGTCAAACGCGGCTTCGCGGCCGGTGACTGGGTCGAATTGACCTGGGACACCCTCGAATACGCGGGAGTCGCGGGCACAAGGGTCAAGCTCACCGGCGTCGACGGCAACCTGCTCATCTTCGACCCAACCAGCAAGACCGGCGAGATCGAGACGGACCCGGCCAGCCGCCCGCACGCCAAGGTGCGCCGCTGGGACCAGCGCGAGCGCAAGGCCGCACCCCTGGTCCGCGGTGCGGTGGAGCTTGTCGAAGGCATCGGCGACAACGGCTGGATCCCGCTGGAGAACGGCATCGAAATCCAGTTCCTCGCAGCCGATCCCGGCGGAACCCACACCTACCGGGTCGGCGACTACTGGACCATCCCCGCCCGCGTGGCCACCGGCGACATCATCTGGCCGCGCGACGCCGACGGTGTCACGGCGTCTTTCGTGCCGCCGCACGGCGTCGAACACCACTACGCGCCGTTGACCTGGGTCGGCGAGGGCACCTCTCGAAACCTGCGGCAACAGTTCGAACAAGCCGCCCGCTGCCACGTCACCTAACCCGACGGGTCCCGCCATGATGAAGCCCGCGCACCAGCACCAGACGGAGACTCGCACCCTCCGGCACTCCGCGGCACGAAGCGAATCCGAGTTCGAGCCCGAACGGGGCTCGAACGCAACGGATTTCGGGATCGACGTCACCGCCGTTCCCGTCAACGGCACACCACTGGACGCCACCACGCGCACCAGGATGGAAGCCCGCTTCGGTCACGACTTCGGTGCCGTGCGCACTCACGTCGGCCCTGCTGCCGACACCTCCGCACGCACCATGCGCGCCCGCGCCTACGCCGTCGGCACTGATCTGGTATTCCGCGACGACGCCTATCGTCCCGGCACTCCCGTGGGTGACCATCTCCTCGCCCACGAACTCGCCCACGTCGTCCAGCAAAGCCGTGCCCGGCCCACGACCGAAACGCCGGTCTCGGCAATGGAACACGACGCCCACCACGCTGCCGAACAGTGGGCAGGAACGGACACCATCCGCGTCACTGGGCAAAGCCCTGTGCGAATCGCCTGCTTGGACGAAGATGAGCCGACCAAGTCGGCCGCATCCCCCGCACCGGCGCAAGCTCCGGAGCCCGGTGCCGGAGTGACGCTCGGTGCGGCGGACAATAAACGTTTCACCAATGACCGTGCGGCTGTTGATTTCTACGTGAAGTACTCCGAGCTGGCCCTCGCGAACCAGGCCAAGACCGGGGTGCCCGCTCTCGTCACACTCGGCCAAATGGTCCTGGAGAGTGGCTGGAAGCCCGGACCGCAGCAGAGCTTTTTCGGTGTCAAGGCCGACCCGGACGCGGCTCCCGAGACGATTCGGTGGCAGTGGACGACGGAGTTCGTCGTAGATCGCGAAAAGGTGCGCCAAAGATACCGCAAGTACAAGGAATTCGCGGAAAAGGAGCCGGCGCCGGGTGCTGATCGCTACCAGGTGAAACTGCCGTTCCGGCGCTATGACAGCGTTGCCGACGCGATCGCGGGCCACAGTAGGACACTGCTGGGGAAGAACTACTCGAAGGCATGGGCAAACACCGCGGACCCGGAGGCATTCGCCAAGGCGGTGACCGGCGGCGGCTACGGCGGCGGCACGGAGAAGGCGAACCAGGCCGGCTACGGCGTGTTACTCATCGACATCATGCGGACGCTGAACAAGGCTGCTGCCTACGCCCGGCAGCACAAGCTGCTCGATCCGGTCCGCCAGATCATCCATATTCTCGAGGAGAACCGATCGAGTGCGGGCTACCAAGAAGCACGCTCGCTGCTCCCCAGCATAATTCCCAACTTCTTTGTCCTTTCCGAAGCGTCCCAGCGCGCTGAGCTGGACAAGATTCGAGAGCAGCTCGTAAGAGCAGGCCAACCCCCGGAGGTAGCGGCCGAGGTGTGTCGGCCATGATCCGGCACGGCCTCTCGATTCGACACGAACTGGCGCTTGTCGTCAGCTGAAACCCGATAGGCCCGGTCATGAGCATATTCGCCAATCAGCAGAGCGCGGATACCCAGGCGTTGCGGCAACTGCATGCGCCGCGCGAATCCGTCCGTGGGGACGAACAGGAGTCGAGCACAACAGGTTTCGGCATAGACCTCACCGCAGTTCCTGCCACGCCGCAGGGCGCTCAGCCTGCAGGAGGCCCCGAATTCCGGGTCGGCGACGTCGGCGATCGCATGGAACACGAGGCCGACTACGTGGCAGGTCAGGTGGGCGGGACGCCTGCTGATGCCAGGGCGAGGTTCGACATCACGCGCGACGATCACGGACGTGGTTCGGGCGCAGGGAATCTCGAAGGGGAGGCGCGGGCGCAGGTGCACGAGGCGCTGGCCGAACCTGGCCTGCCGCTCGACGGCACGACCCGCGGCGCCTTCGAATCCAGGCTCGGTCGCGACCTTTCCGGTGTGCGCGTGCACAGTGGTGCCGCGGCGGCACGGTCGGCGCAGGCGCTGGACGCGAACGCGTATACGGTCGGTGACGCGATTGTCTTCGGACACGGCCGATTCGAACCACACTCGGCGCCGGGTCGGCAGTTGCTCGCGCACGAGCTCACCCATGTCGCGCAGCAGGCGTGTCAACCGAAAGCCGTTCCGTCGATGGTGATCCGGCGGAATCCAGCGGGACCGGCTGGGCCGCCGTCGGTGCCGATTCTGGGCGGAGGGAGCCCGGGTGCAACGGAATCGCTCTACCACTACGGAGATCTGGAGGGCGCGACCTCGTTGAAGTCACCGAGAGGCTATCCGCGTCTGACGGATTGCGATATCGCGACCACGGTCGAGGAAGTGGTGGAGCACACTGGAACCCCGGTGCGGCCCTCGCTGAAGTACAAATACGAGCTGAAGATCAATCGCGCCTTCTTCCAGCAGAATTTCCAGAACGTTGCGACTCGTCCGACCGGCTACTCCGAATACGGCACGAATTTGTCCATACCCAGGGAGTACTTCCGGAAAGTGCTGGACTTGACGCGCGGTCCGTCCGGCACGGTGCCGCCCGTCGCGGGCGGCGGCGGTGCGGCGGGCGGCGGTGCGACCGGTGGTAGTGCCGCTGGCACCGCGCCTGCTCCTGCACCTACGCCTGCTCCGAAACCACCGACCGGCACCACGCCTACGCCTGCTCCGAAGCCGACGGGTGCTGCGCCGACGCCGAAGCCGCCGACCGGCGCAGTGCAGCCGGCGGTACCGCCGGGCGCGGTCACGGAGGGCGCTGCGGAAGGCGCTGGGGGAGGCGCATTGTCGAAGGTCCCCGGCGGCGTGGTGCGTGGCGCCGAAGGCGGTGCCGAGGGCGCCGCGGCCGGTGCCGCGGCGCGCGGCGTCCTGCGCGGTGGGTTGCGATTCCTCGGAGGTGCGGCCATCGGCGTCGCGATCGGTTTGCTCGCCTCGTACATCCACGCGGTCGCGACGCGGAAGCTGATCGAAGGTGACATCCAGTACACGCTGAAGAACATCCCCGACGACCGGCAGCAGAAGATTCAAGCGCGCATCGACGCACTCCCGGCGGGTAAGAAGAAGTTCGCCAGGATCACCCTGGACTACGGCATGTTCCGGTCGACCCTCGGCGTCCTCGGCGGCCCGGATGCCTACGACTTGGCCAGCGTCCGCCTGATCGGCGTGCACGCAGGAAATGAGGAACTCGACTTCCCGCCGTCCGTCTCGGAGACGCCAGGGGAGGCGTACCCGGTGCTGGCCACCCGAAGGTTCACGATCCGCATCAGCTACACCGTCCCCATCGATTGACCGCCCGCCCGTCTCCTACCTGTCACAAGGCGCCGTCGTCACTTCCACAGTTGTTGTGCCGGTTGATTTTCCGCCGTCGATGCGGCTCATCCAGGCTATCGCCGTGATTTCGTGGGTGCCTGCGGTGGTTGGAGTCCAGGTGGCGGAGCGGTCTCCGCCGGGGCCCTTGGCGGGGCCGATGCCGATGTGGGTTCCGTTGTCGTAGAAGTAGGTCGACCATCCGGTCGTGGGGGCCGGGTCGGAATGTGACGTCAGGGTCACGAGGCAGCCGACTGCGACGGTTCCGGCGGTCACTTTGACGGTCGTGATCGAGGTGGCCGATGCGTTGGGCGCCAACAACACCCCGGCGGTGATCATTGCCATCGCTCCGGCTGCCGCCGTGATGGTGCGTGTTCTCGTCAACATTGCTCATCCACTCCTCGCTGCGTACTGAATTACGAACTAGAGCTTGTGAATTCAGGATGCGCGCCACTGCGGCGGCGGCGCGACATCCTGGTCCACTCATCGGCACAGCAGCCGAAATTCTCTTCGCGCGAGTCCCGCAGCGTTACCTGTCGACCATCAGCTCGGTCGTGCGATCTCGTAGCGGAGCAGCGCAACGCCGTTGTCGAACCCGGTGGCCTCGACCAACTTCAGGTCTCGCGGATCCTCGAAAACCGGCCGCCCCTTGCCGCGCGCCACCGGGCATACCAGCATCCGAACCTCATCGACGACACCGGCATCCAACAGCGCCCGCATGAGAGTCAAGCTGCCCCACAACCAAATGTCCTTACCGTCTTGCTCTTTGAGCTCCCGGATGGTGGCGGCTGGATCGCGCGTCACGGTCGCCGCGGAAAAGTCACCCCACGGCGCATCATCCAGCGTCGACGACGCAACGAACTTGCTGAGGCTGTTCAGCTTCTTCCCGTACTCACCCTGTTCCTCGGCATACGGCCAGTAGTCCTTGGTCTGAGCGTAGGTATTCGCCCCGAGAATCATCGTGTCGACCGAGTCGATGAGCCCCATCATGTTCGCCTTGAACGCACTGGTGTCGTTCTCTGAAAACGGCTCCCCCGACACAAAACTCAGCCCGCCATCCTCCTCCGCGGCAATGTTGTCGACGGTAACCCACTGCTGGACTACAAGCTTGCGCATGATGCTCCCTCTCCTTCGCCAGGCGACCCGTGTAGCCGCTCTGCCCCTGAGACGGACCCACCCCACCCTTCTCGACACCCCACTCTTGTGACCTACCTCACCCCGCTTCGCGCGCTGGAGTTGGTCGGTTGATCACTGGGAAATGGTGGCGGCATCGCCCGAGAAGCCTCCGCCCTGAGTTCCCACTCTGTGCGAAACCACCGTTCTGATCCCACATACCGGGAGCGCAGAGCGGTTTCGTGCCGAGGGGGCAATGGTGGCGGGAGCTTCTCGGGCGATGCCGCCACCAGTGCCACCTGATCAGCCGACCAACTTGCGCTGACCAACCTGCCGCGGCGAGACCACGCCAGGCGCGGCGAGAGAGGCCGCGTGGTGGAGACGCCTACCCCGCTCCATGCCAGTTAGCGAGGTTCGGTCGCCAGCAAGGTTTTCAGTTGGTCGTGTGGGAGGGCGGGCGAGTGGTGGCCGTCGCGGCCGGTCATCGAAGTGTTCACGATGAGGGCGTTGAGGACGGACTCTTCGACTGCCTCGACGACCGCGGTGTATATCGGGTCCATTCGGTTCCACGGTAGGCGGGTGGTGGTGACGAGGTCGGCGGGGGTGGGGTCGCCGATCGGGAAGCCGGTGTCGGAGGGGCGGTCTGCGGCGGTGGAGAAGGCGAGGAACAAGTCGCCGGAGAAGAGGCTGCCGGTGGTGCCGGTGCGGGCCAGGCCGAAGGGGACGCGGCGGGCCATGGCCTTGCACTGCAGCGGATCCAGTGGGGCGTCGGTCGCGACTACGACGATGACCGAACCAGAACCGCCGGGCGCGGCGGGCATTCGGTCGGGCGGGGTGCCCCAATCGGTCGATTCCATCGGGTTGTTGAGGTCGAGTCGATCGCCGATGCGGTGGCCGCGGATCGTCAGTTCGTGTCGGGAGCCGAAGTTCGCCTGGAGAAACACGCCGACGGTGTAGGTGTGCGGTCCGAACTCGACCAGTCGGGAGGAGGTTCCGCTGCCGCCTTTGCATGCGTAGCAGTTCATTCCGGTGCCGCCACCGACCGAGCCCTCGTCCAGCGGACCGCTGCGGGCCGAATCCAATGCGGCAACAACGATTTCCGGTGTGACATGGCCGCCGTTGATGTCGTTGAGGTAACCGTCCCAGGTTTCGGCGCAGACCGGGAGCAGCCATTCCCGAGCCAGCGCGGGATGGGTCTTGTTGATCCACTCGATCGCGCCGGTGTGGCAGGCGCCGATGGCGTGCGTGTTGGAGATCGTGACGGGCATCGACAGCTGGCCGACCTCGTCGATCCATGCGGTGCCGGTCATTTCGCCGTTTCCGTTGAGCGAGTAGCGACCAGCTGTGCACGGGCGGCCGACGCCGGAACGGCCGCGCGGCAGGATCGCCGTCACGCCGGTGCGTACCGGGCCTTCGCCTACTCGCAAGGGCCCGTCGCCTTCGATCAGTGTCCGATACCCGACCTCGATTCCGGCCACATCGGTGATGGCGTTCCACGCACCCGGTGTCCCGCTCGGCGCGATGCCGAGGGCCCGCGCTCGCGGACGTCCATCCGGGGAAAGGTCACCCGCCACCCGGCCGCCACCCCTCATCGAATCGCTGCGCGCTGCTCCACTCATCTGTTCATCCTTCGGGCGTCGTGATGTCGAGGCAGTGGGTGGCGGTCCGGGCGTAGGTGCAGATCATTTCTGCGGCACGGGTTTTCGTTATCGATCGATTGCCGCTGATGATGTGCAAGCCGTAGGCGTCTTCCAGCGCAACCAGGTTCGCGGCGACGTCGAGGATCGGCGCATCGATCGTGAAGTGTTCCTGCGCGATTCCCACTTCCAGCGCGCCCATGTACACCGCGACCTGTTTCTCGAACAGGGCGGTGATCAGGTCGCCGTGCTCGGCGGCGACGCTGCGATAGGCGGCAAGCCGATACAGCGCGACGACGAGGGCGTCGGTATCCGAGGCAGGCAACCCGGCCCAGATCAACGCACCGATCTTCGCGCGGGCATCGGTGATCGTGGCGACCATGGCGAGTCGATCGCCGAAGAACCGGTCGCTGGCTTCGCGGTGGACCTCGCGCAGCAGGTTGTCGAGATCGTCGAAGTAGTAGTGCACGGTCGCGGGCGATACCCCGGCGACTTCGGCGACCTCACGGATCTTGAGCTTGCCGACACCACGGTCGGACACCGCCGTCAGCGCCGCATCGAGAATCTCCCGGCGAGCTCGCTCCTGATCCTTCCTGCGTGCCATCCGGCGCCTCCCGTTGCCTCATGTTGATGACGAATTAATTATTCGTAACGTCAAAATCGATCCTTGACAGCGGCTTTAGTCCATTCTTTGACTGTACATCAAAGAAAGGACCGGCCATGGCTACCCAGACCACCGGCCAGACTGCCGACGACGACAACCAACAGCCCCGATACCGTCAGCAGCTCTCGCGCGCGCTGGGCATGGGCGAGAACATTCTGATCACACTGTCGGCGGTGACGCCTGCGTCGAGCGTGTTCATCATCATTCCGGCGATCCTGCTGGCAGCGGGTGGCGCGTCAGTGCTGACACTGGCCATCGCGGCAGTGGCGTCGGTGTTCATCGGACTGTGTTACGCCGAACTCTCGGCGACCTTTCCGATTACCGGCGGTGAATACACCTGGGCTGCAAGGCTACTCGGTAGACCCGTCGGATTCGCCTTGTTCGCACTGACTTTGGTGAACGGCGTGCTGATCATCTCGGTGATCGCCCTCGGCACCGGCGACTACCTCGGCGTCGCGATACCGCAGCTCGGCGGAAAATGGGTCGGCGTCGGCGTCATCGTGGTGACGACCGGCATCGCGCTGCTCAACATCAAGGCCAACGCCTGGGTCACCGGGGTTTTCCTGTGTATCGAGATCGCGGCGATCGCGGTGCTTGCGTTCCTCGGCTTCAGCACGATCGAACGCGGACCCTCGGAATGGTTGCACGCGACCACGATCGGCGACGGTGGCCTGACCTCGGTAGGAGCGGGAGCGTTGGCCGCCCTCATCCCGGTGGCGCTGTTCGGCTACAACGGTTACGGCGCTGCGGTCTACTACGCGGAGGAGACGAAGAACGCGACGCACACAATCGGCCGCGTGATCATGGTCTGCCTGGCCGCAACCGTCACCATCGAAATCGTGCCACTGGCCGCAGTGGTCCTCGGCGCGCCCTCCATGACCGACTTGTTGAGCAGTTCGGCGCCGATGAACTACTTCCTGACCGCGCGCGGCGGCGCCACGGTGAACACGTTGGTGAGCGTCGGCATCGCGATCGCGATCGTCAACGCGGTGATCGCCATCATCCTGCAGATCTCCCGGCTGCTGTTCGCCTCGGCCCGCGACCGCAGCTGGCCGGACCCGATCGATCGCGCACTCGCCAGCGTGCACCCGCGCTGGCACACACCGGCGGTCGCCACCATCGTCGTCGGCGCACTGGCCACCATCGCGGCAGCCGCGCTCCCACTGTCCTGGCTGATCACCGCAACCGGCGCGGGCCTCGTCCTGGTGTACCTGTTCGTCGCGCTTGCCGCGTTCCGAGTCCGCAGCCGTCCAAGTTCCGGCGGCTACCGAATGCCACTCTGGCCGCTGCCACCCATCATCGTCGTCGCCGCCATGGCCTACGCGGCATACAGCGTCATCGACGCCTCCTGGCAACAAATGGTCGTAGCAGTCGCCGCCATGCTCCTCGGCTGCGCCTACTACCTCCTCTACCTCCGCCCCCGCCCAGACCGCTGGAAACTCCCCGACCCCATCCAGGAATCATGAACTCCGCCAATCGAATCACCGCGGTGCTGGAGGCGAGCTCCGCAACGGCGGCATAGCACGCCGTGAATAGGTCTCCTCGGGGTTCACTGTGATCACGTCGAGCCGCTGCACGAGGGTCCCTGGTATTTCGTTGCCCTCAAAGTGCTCCGAGCTTGGGACGATGACCGCTTCTGCCTGGAGGCGGGTGGCTTGGGCTTTGAGCCGAGCAAGCGGCGGTCGGCTGAACTTCGGGTCGTAGATCACCATGTCGGCAAAGTCGTACCCGAGACGATCCGCAAGTCGTCGTATCTGGGCCTGATCCCAGAGTTGAGCTACACCGGACACGTCGGTCCGTAGATACCCGATACATGTTGGCTTCCAGCTCATTACAGCCCCTGAATCGCTTCCGTCTTCGATCTCTTCGTATCCGCGGAGCTCCAGGTAGAAGCCAGAGCAGTCAGCGTTCGCGTCTCCGGTGCTCCGGAGTTCCAACACGCCTCCGGGGAACGGGAAAAGTCGTGAGCATTCCGCCTCGTCCTCCAGCTCTCCAGCCATGGCCGTGCCCCTGTCGTCGGTTCGATAAGGCAGTCCGGGACCGAGACGACTGCACTGCCCCGAACGCCAACCCGACTCTATGAAGTCTCTGGCTCCTCCAGCCATACCTATGCCGAACTATGCTGAAATCAACTAATCTCAGCTCAGACAACACATCTGAGAGACACAATGGAGACGCTGAAGCATAGATTCGCTTAGTCCAGGCAGGAGTTCTCCATGTTGTTGACATTCCTTGGCAAGGGTGGTTCGGGTGACGGCGAGTGCCCTGCCCTGTACGCGACCGACGCCGGTACCTACGTCGTAGTGGGCTGGAAGACGGAAACCCCCGGAACCGTTGAGATTCCGCATCTGTTGTTAGGGTTCGCCGAACCGGACACGTTCATCGGTGCCACCATGAGCGACACCGGCCGCGGAACGTTCCGGGTCTCTGGTCTGCCCGTCACCGACCGTGCGGCAGTTGATGAGATGAGCATGGAGCCACACGAGACCGCCGTCGAAGTATCGAAGGCGGAGAGGACCTTCTACGGTGTTTCTGCGGCAGCCTAGCCCGTGGCCTGAACTGTTCCGGAAGGCCGAACAGGAGGTGTTCCACCTCGAGGTGCGCGACACCTACTCGGTACCCAGCGAGTCCGAACCGCTGCGTCGATTCCTGAACGGTGAACCGCCGATGCCGCAGTACAGCAAGCGTCCGTGGACAGAACTGGTTCAGGAGACCGTTAGGCGAGGCGTGCGGGTTACCCGGGTCCGGGTAGTCACCGTGCCGCACAGTGATTATCAGCGCTGGTTGCTCTCGATCACATCCAGCAACGTAGATGCGGGCGAAGACATTCGTTACCTGCCCCGGCACCTTGCCGGGGACGTGCCTCACGATGACTGGTGGCTGTTCGACGACACGACAGTGGGTTTCAATCTGGTAGACGACGATGGCAAACCTGCGGGAGCGGCAATAACGACTGATCCTGGTATTGCGTCGTACTGTCGGAGCGTCAAGGTAAAGCTGTGGCAATCAGCGGTGCCGTTCAACGAATACGCCGGTGAAGTCTGACTGGTGACCAATTCGGTACAACAAGCGCGCGAAGCTCTCGGAGAACGCCTCCGAGAGCTTCGCCAGTCTGCCGGTTTGAGCGGCAGCGAGCTTGCCCGCAGGGCCGGTTGGCATCAGACGAGGGTGCCGAAGATCGAGTACGGAAAGACCAAGCCCTCGGTGATCGACATACAAGTCTGGTGCAGGATCACCGCGGCCGAGAGCGAGATTCCGGACCTCGTCGCTACTCTCCGCAATATTGAAGCCGCATACCGTGAGTGGCGACGCTCACTCAGCGGTGGGACCAAACAGAAGCAACACGAGATCCTGCGCTTGATGCAGCAGTCCGAGGTGATACGCATGTATCAGCCATCGCTGATACCTGGGTTACTTCAGACCGCCGAGTACGCTTCCGCGATTCTGCGTCGGTCCATCAAGTTCCACGGGATCCCCGACGATCTGGACGAAGGCGTAGCCAAGCGCCTCGAGCGACAACAGGTCCTGTACAAGGGCGACCGAAGGTTTCACCTCCTGATGGGTGAGCAAGCCCTATACAACGACGTCGGCGGCGACTCGGTGATGCGGGGCCAACTGGATAGGTTGCTGGCGGCAATGGGCTTGCCGCGTGTCAGCTTCGCGATCGTGCCCTTCGCTGCTCAACTGCCGATGCAGCTGACGAACTTCGTCATGTTCGACGAGCGTCGGGTAACTGTCGAAGGGATCACCGCAGAGCTGACGATCACTCAACCGCGTGAGATCAGGCTGTATCACCGGACGTTCGATGTCCTGGTTGGTCAGTCTGTGACCGGCGAGTCGGCTCGAGGGCTGATTCGGATGGCGCTGGATGCACGTTCCGGGTAGCCGGGATAACGCTGACTGCCCCTGATTGTCGGTGCTGGGAAGGTGTGGGGGTGGTGGGCACAATGTGGTGCGTGAGTGCACCGGGTATGGGCCATGCTGCTTCGGCTTCGGGGCTTGGGGGACAACCGCATCCGAGGCATGGGGTGGTGCCGGAGGTGGCGGGGGATAATCGGCTGTCGTTGGCGGCGCTTGTGGATGGGGTTGTGGCGCTGATCGGTGGTTTGGCGTTGTCGCAACGGGTGTTTCATGCGACCGGTGGGGTGGCGGAGTTTTTGCCTGCGTTCATCCTCTGTGTGCTGGCAGTGTCATTCGTCAACCATGTCTTCGGCACCCTGGTGTTGCGTGTCAGTCTGGGCAAGCTGCTGTTCGGGATGCGGGTGTTGCGCTGGAAGGACGGCGGGCGGCCGCGGTTCTGGCAGACGTTGGGGCGGTGGATGTTCGGGTTCGTCGTGATCGTTCTTCAGTTCGTGCTGGAGGGTGCGAGCGTGGGTCAGGCGTGTGGTCTGCGCACTGTGCGCCGCCGCTGACATTCGGGCCTACGGCGGCGCCGACCGGGCGTGCGGTATGCTCTCGAAACTTGAGGTTTCTCCTCCGTTTCCCACTATTCGTTGATCGACCGGTGGGAGCCGGGGGAGTGTTCGCACGCGTAGCGGGCCGCGAAGGTGCTGTATACGGGCCCTGGACTCAGCACAACCGGTTACCTCTAGGAGAACTCAGTCGTGTCCGTATTCCTCTATCGGTGGGGCAAATTCGCCTTCCGCCGCAAGTGGATCGTTCTGCCGCTGTGGGTCGTGTTCCTCGCGCTGCTCGGTGTCGCGGGCAGCGCGCTGAGTAAGCCGATGAGCGACGAGTTCAGCATGCCGTCGCTGCCGTCGGAGCGCGCCACCGACATCCTGGACAAGCAGTTCCCCGGTATGTCGGGCCGGTTCAGCATCGAAGCCGTGAGCGGTGCCTATGTCATCAAGGCGCCCGAGGGAACGAAGCTGACCGACAAGGCCAACAGTGCCGCCATCGACATGCTGATCGCCGACCTGACGGCGTTGTCCGTCGACGATGGCAAGCACCGGCTTGTCGCCGAAAAGGACGCTGCGGCACTGAAAAACCCGGTTGCCGTGACCGAGTCGATGGGCTGCCTGACCAAAGCCGACCGAGAAGTATGCTCCGGCGCGCCACTCAATGTGCTGAGCAAGGACGCCCCGTCCACCGTCGCCGTGCTCACGGTGCCGTTCGACATCTCCGGCCCGATGGAGGTCACCGACGAACAGCGGCATGCCGCCTACGACGTGGCCAATCGCGCCCGCGCACAGGGATTGACCGTCGAACTCGGCGGACCCATCGCGCAGCAGCAGGAGCAGCCGAGCGGCCGGGCCGAGATGATCGGCATGGGTGTGGCATTGGTCGTCATGGTGATCGCCTTCGGCGCCATCATGGCCGCCTTCGTGCCGATCATCACCGCCATCGTCGGCCTGAGCGCCGCCATGCTGGTGATTTCGCTGAGCACCTCGATCATCGAGGTGCCGAGCTTCACGACGTTCCTGGCGTCGATGATCGGTATCGCGCTGTCCATCGACTATGCGCTGTTCATCGTCTCCCGCTACAAACACGAACTCCAAGTCGCCAGGAATCCCGAAGAGGCAGCGGGCATTTCGGTCGGCACCGCCGGATCCGCGGTGGTGTTCGCCGGTCTCACGGTCATCGTCGCCCTGGCCGCGCTGAGCATCGTCGGCGTGAACTTCCTGACCTTCATGGGCCTCGGCGGCGCCGTGGCGGCCTTGTTCGCCGTCCTCACCGCCATCACCCTGATGCCTGCCGTGCTCGGCGCTTTCGGCCGCTTCCTCTTCAAACCGAAGCTGCCGTTGGTCGCCAAGCATGATCCGGAAGACGACAGCTCCGTCACCAACGGCATGCGGGTGGCCCGCCTGATCAGCAAAAGGCCTTGGGTCGCACTGATATTCGCCGTTGCCGCGTTGGCGGCGCTGGCGGCTCCCGCTCTCAAACTCCAGTTGGGACTGCCGGGTGAGGACAGCTTCCCGACCAGCTCGACGATCCGGCAGGCCTACGACATCAGGACGGCGGGTTTCGGCGAGGGCAGCAACGGCATCCTGACCGTGGTCGCCGACCTGGAACAGGTGCCGCAAGGCGAGCGCGAGGCGGCGGTCACCGCGCTGCGGGACCGGCTCGCCGCGTTCCCGCAGATGGATTACATCACCAAGCCGCAGTTCAGCACGAACGGGCTCGGCGCAATGCTCAGCGGTGTGCCGAAGTCGGGGCCGAACAACCAGGACACCAAGGATCTGGTGCGCGACGCCCGCGACGCCGAAAGCGAACTGTCCCAACGGTATGGCATCGAGTACGGCATCACCGGCACCACCGCGATCTACGCCGATATGGACCGCGTGCTGCTCGGCAAGATCGTCCCTTACCTGGCGATCGTCGCCGGCGCGGCCTTCGTGCTGTTGATCCTGGTGTTCCGGTCCATCCTGGTCCCGTTCACCGCGGCCCTCGGCTTCCTGCTGTCCATGGCGGCGACCTTCGGCGCCACCGTCTTGATCTTCCAGGAAGGCGCCTTCGGCCTGATCGCCGATCCGCATCCGATCGTGAGCTTCTTGCCGATCATGTTGATCGGCTTGGTATTCGGGCTCGCGATGGACTACCAGGTGTTCCTGGTGACCCGAATGCGCGAGGAGTACGTGCATTCCAGGTCGCCGAGGTTCGCCATGATCACCGGGTACCAGCACGGTGCCCGGGTGGTCACCTCGGCGGCGATCATCATGGTCTCGGTGTTCGGCTCGTTCCTGCTGGAATCCGACGCCACCGCCAAGTCCATGGGCTTCGCATTGGCCTGCGGTGTCGCCATCGACGCCTTCGTGGTGCGCATGGTGCTCGTCCCGGCGCTGCTGGTGATCATGGGGCGGCGCGCATGGTGGATTCCGAAGTGGCTCAACCGTATTCTGCCGGACATCGATGTCGAAGGCACGAAGCTGCGGGGTCTGCGTGAGTCCGATCGCGCCGAGCTCGCGCAGGTCGTCGCTGCGCATGTCGCGCTGGCCGAGGCGGAGTCGATACGGTTCACGGAGCAGATCTGGGAGCCTGCCACCGTCCCCGCAGCAGAACCGGTGCTCACTCCGGCCGAGGTCTCCCACATAGACACCAACAACAATGGGGAGCAACGGTTGTCGGATATGCCGATCGAGCAGGGCATCGCCTCGACGAGTGGCATGGCGATCGGCGGCTGTATCCGCCGTGACGACGGGCACCTGGTGCCTGACGCGGCACTGACGCTGATAGATCCACGGGGACACCAAGTTTCACGTGCGAAAGGCGACGCCGACGGCACCTACACCATCGAGCCGCCCGCGCCGGGCAGCTACGTCCTGATCGTCTCGGCCAACGGGCATCAACCGGCCGCAGTGAATGTCACCGCCTCGGACGGCATCGCGCATGTCGACGTCACGCTGCAGGGTGCAGGCGAGTTGACGGGTGTCGTGCGCACGGCCGCACACGAGCCGGTCGCGGATGCCACCGTCACTGTGACGGACCTGAGTGGTGAGGTAGTCGGTGCTGCGGTCACGGCGGCAGACGGCACATACGCCTGCCGTGGCGTCATGGCGGGAACCTACACGTGCGTGACGGTCGCCGCGCGAATGCGGCCTGCCGCAACGACATTGAGCGTGCCTGCCAGCGGCCGGTTGCGTTTCGACATCGAGCTGGCCCCGATGGCGATGCTGTGGGGAACGGTGCGCGCCGAAGGCAGAGCGGTGCGCGACGCCAGGGTCACCGTGCTCGACTGGTCCGGTACAGCCGTCGGCGCCACCCACACCGACGACGACGGCCGCTACGTGGTCGCCGACCTGCCCGAGGGCGAGTACACCGTCGTCGCCCGCGGCTACCCGCTGGTGACCGGCCAGGTGACGATCACCGGAAGCCAAGTCGACCACGACATCTGGTTGAGCTTCGGCGCCGACGAACACGCAGATCTGTCATGAGCGAACTGGGCACACCGAGGTCGGCCAACAGGCGCACAGGAGACGCCGTGCGGCCGCACAATTAGTGCGACGAAGCCACAACCAGCAGGCCTTCGCGGAAGAAAGTTTGCCGATGTCGACCCTCAACGGCCTTCCGGTTCACATCCTTCTCGTCCACCTCATCGTCGTGTTGGTCCCGTTGACCGCGATCTCGGTGACGCTGTCGGCGCTGTGGCCGTCGGTCCGCCAACGGCTGGTGTGGCCGACGGTCTTCTTCGCCGTAGTCGTGGTGATCTTGACTCCGATCACGACCGAGGCAGGAGAATGGCTCGAGCAGTTCATCGGCGAAAATCCCCACCTGCAGAACCACATTCAGCTGGGGGAGACCTTCCTCTACTTCGCCGTCCCGCTCTTGATAGCAGCCGTTCTTGTGGCGATCATGCACGTGCGTCTGGCCCGCGGGCACACCGTCTCGCGGCTGATCATCGGCGCGGTGGCGGTGGTCGCGATCGCCGCGAGCGTCGCCGCATCGGTGCAGGTGTATCGCATCGGCGAGTCCGGCTCGCGGGCGGTATGGGGTGGCGTCGGCACGCAATCGGCCTCGTGACCGCCAGCGGTGCGCAGTAGTCGATCGCTGGTTCGCCGAGCGATATTCAGGAAGGCAGTCGATCCAAGGACTCGACGTACAGCTGGAGCATGGTGACGAACACGTCCATGGTCCGGCGATCCATATCCTCGGACGGGAAGGGCAGCCGGGTCAGCGCGTCCCCATCGGACTGAGCGATGAGGACCCAGAGCACTCCGCTGCGCAGTTCGCGCGGAATCTTCTGCATCGCGGGAACCTGCTCGGCCACCGCGAGTATCTCCCTGCCGTACTCCGTCATCACCGGTGCGAGGCGCTCGCGCAACTGCTCGTCGGTGCGTGCGGCGACGAGCAATTCGTTCCAGACCGCGTTGATCGGCGCGCGGGCGCTCTGCCGGAGCAGCGGCATGATGACCGCCGGATCGTCGATGTCGGGCAGGCGGGCGATGTTGTCCAGGAAGTGTTCCAGTTGCCGCCGGGAAACCTCGGCGGCCGCCGCGACGATCAGGTCGAGCCGGGTGGCGAAGCGGCCGAACAGCGCACCGTGCGTCACGCCTGCGCGATCGCAGATCGGCTTGACGGTCGCCTGCGCATACCCCTGCTCGGAGACGAGCTGTATCGTCGCCTCGATCAGTTTCGCGCTCGTCTCGGCCCGTCGTTCGGCCTGGGTACGGCGCGCTGTGGTCGTGTTCGACACGGTCGCGCTCCTCGTGTTGTTCGCGCCGGGGGTGGGGCGCTGGAACAATCATGCCGTATTGCCCAAAGATGACCGGCATGTTGTGTGCAGATGACCAAGGTCGGACGATGGCTATCGGCGGACACAAGAAGCCGCCGCACAGCAGAGGCTGTGCGGCGGCTTTGCGCGCGATCTAGCGAAAGAGTCTTCGGGCCAGCGATTCTGGCGTATCGACTAGGAGGTCGGGTTCAATTTGGTGACAGTGCCCAGGTAGCTCGTGGCATAGAGGGCGGCCGGATCCCAGCCTTGGCCGGAACCGAATTCGACGGCGGTGCTCAACGGCAGGTTGTCCGCGATGGTGCAGGAGGCGCCGGTGCCTGGGTCGAGCCGAACAATCCTGCCGCCGGTGCTCAGCGCGACGTACACCACGCCGTCCGACCCGACGGTCAGATCGTCACCACCGTTGAGCGGCCCGAATCCCGGCAGGGTGAACAGCGTCGGCGCGGCGCCGGGGCGGTCGATGTCGAACATCGCGATGGTGGTGGCCGGATCGAAGGTGGTCGAGACGAACAGTCGCCGTCGGGATTGATCGTAGGCGACACCGTTGGTCGAGGTCAGGGCCGCGAACGGGCCTGCATAGACATTGTTGCGCACCAACGACATCCGGGTGTCGGACCCCATGTCGCTGGTGACGACGAAGTCCCCGTTGGGCAGCAGCGCGATACCGTTCGGCGCGCGCAGGCCCGACACGGTCGTCGACACCGCGCCGGTATCCAGGTCGATGGCGTTGATGGTTCCGTTGGCCTGTCCCGCCAACACCGAGGGCATGCTGAGCCCCGCGACGAAGTAGGCGGTGTTCTCCGAAACCAATACCGCACCAGGACCGTCCACCGTGGCCAGGGTGCTGCGTGCCCCTGCGGCGTCGATACGCCGGATGGCCCCGCCGGTTCCGCTGGCCGATTGATCCGACAGCAGCAAGCCGCCGCGGCCGTCGAATGCCAAGCCTTCCAACATGTTATAGCCGGAGGCCACGACCGAGGTGCGCCACGGGCCGCAGCCTGCGACGGGGTTCGGGTCTGCGGTGGCGGTTGTCGCGCCTACCGCGGCGATGAGCGCGACGCTGGACAGCGCCGCGAATGCTGATCCGGCAACGTTGCCGCGAATTCTCATGTCTGCTGCCTCTCCTCGGGCGGGGCATGAGCCGATGATCCATCAAGGTGCGCGACGGACTTCGAACACGCACGGGCACAGTCGGTTTCGTGCCGACCCCGGCGATTCGAGTTCGGTCCCCAAGCGTTCGATGTTGGTGCCGTGCGTCACAGATCGGGTCGCGATGTGACACAGGCCATGGCAGACACCGTAGCGCTGTGACGCGGCACGCACAAGACAGAAAAATGGTGGTCGCAATAAAACTTGCGGCAACCGTTGAGCGGCCGTACGGTGAAGTCGCACGGTCTAATTGGCGCGGCGATCACGATCTGACGCGGCGTCCCGGGAGACCTGCCGGCGAGGAACGTCCTGATCGTCTTTCTCGCGGGTCACCGCTATTGCCGTGCGGTACAAGGAAAGTGCCGGTTCACCGGTGTCTTTCGGCGAAGCTGCCGAACCCCGTCATCGCGCAGTCGCGCTGCCAGCCGCTAGTTCGTTTCCGAAGCGAACGCTGCCGTCGTCAGTCGCCCGAGTGGGAAGCCCCGTCTACACACAGCGCGGGAAGGTTACGAAACTCTTGACACTCCAGGTTTTTGAGCAAATCAGCGGCCTAGTGAGCCGCAAACTTCAGGTTACGGAGCTGGATCCGGATACCGCCCTTGTCGAGTACGGCATGGACTCGGTGCGCGCGGCCGAGCTCGTCGTCGAGCTGGAAACCCTTTTCCAGGTGGAAATTTCGGACGAGCAAGCAGCCGCGATGCGCACCGTGCGCGACATCGCGACCAGGCTGGCAGGCCTTGCCACGAGCCCGGCCGTCGGCCGGTCGGCGTGATGGATTCCTATCGGTCCTACGCCGCGCACGCCAGGCCTGAGCTGGCCAGGCTGCTGCGCGCGCTCGATCTGGACATCACCTACGGTGCCGCGCGCGGCGACGAATTATTTCCGGCGGCACCGATTTTCGCCGGGTCTCGAACACGTGGCGTGCTCGATCTCGTCGGCGGACACGGTGCAACGCTGTTCGGGCACAACCATCCGGCCCTGCTCGGGGTGGCCGAGGACAGCCTGCGCGATCGGGTGCCGTTCGCCGCACAGGCGAGCATCCGCGGCGCGGCCGCGCGACTGGCGCAACGCCTCTCTGTGCTGGCCGGTGCCGCCACCGGTGCGGACTACGTGGTCACGTTCGGCAGTACCGGCGCGGACGCGGTCGAGGCCGCCATCAAACATGCTGCGGTAGCGCGCAATAGACGCTTGGCGGCAATCGCGGAAGAACTGGAACGCACCCTGCGCCTGGTGCGTCGCGATGGCGTCGCCGATCAACTCTTCCAGCAAGGACCGGTCGAGGGACAGACCTGTGCAGCGGTGCTGACGGCCGCGATCGCGACCGTCACGGCGATCCAGGCGACCGATCCAGTGTTCGTCTCGCTCGGCGGCGCCTTCCACGGGCGGACCGTCGGCGCAGGCGCCCTTACCGACAATGCCGGTGCGCCCGCTGATCTGGAGGTGCCGGGTCCACGGAGGATCCGGCTGGCGAGCTGGGAGCCGGATCACGTTGTCGGCGCGCTCGACGGTGAGCGGCGGCCGTATTGTGCCGTGATCTTCGACGACACCGGTGCACCGCAGGCGGTCCTGCGTCATGTCTCCTCGGTGGCAGCGTGTTTCACCGAACCGATCCAGGGCGAGGGCGGGGTGCACGAGGTGCCTGCCGCAACGCTGTCGGCCCTGCGGGCGCTGGCTGATCGCCACGACGCTGCGCTCGTCTTCGATGAAATCCAATGCGGGATGGGTCGAACCGGCACGTTCTTCGCGGCCGAGACCTCCGGCGTGCACGCCGACTACTACCTGCTGTCCAAGTCGCTCGGCGGCGGACTCGCGAAAATCTCGGCGCTGCTGGTCGACTCGCGGCACTATGTGCTCGAGTTCGGCAGGCATCACACCTCCACCTTCGCCGAGGACGACTTCTCGGCGGCGATCGCGGCAAAGGCCCTCGATCTCTTGGCGATCGAGCAACCGCGCATTGTGGCCGCAGGCGAGCGCCTGCGCCTGCGGCTGGACGCCTTCGCCGCCCGCTGGCCCGATGTCGTCGCCGAGGTTCGCGGACGTGGGCTGCTGCTCGGCCTCGAGTTGCGCCTGCCCGAGCCGACCTCGTCGCTGTTGCGCGCGATCGTCGCACAGCACCTGTGGGGCTACCTGATCGCCGGTTATTTCCTGCATGAGCACGGTATCCGGATCATGCCGACCCTCTCGGCCCCGACCACGCTGCGCCTGCAACCGTCGGCCTATCTGAGCGCCGCCGAGGTGGATCGGATCATCTGCGCGTTCGACGCGACCGCCGCCGTGATCCGGCGCGGTGACTACGCCAGGCTGCTCGCCCACCTGGCCAGGCCCGCCGCGACCACTTGGATTCCACCGCAACATGTTCCGCGGCTGCGCGACAGCGCGGAGCAGCGGAACGCCGCGCCGAATCGGATCGCCTTCCTGGCGAATTTGGACACCGCATCGACGCTGCGGACGCTGGCACCGGAGCTGGCGAGTTGGTCGGACACCCAGTGCACCGCACTGTTCGACCGCGTGCGCGGCGTTCTGGAACCGTTCGAGATCACCAGGGAGACAGTCGAGTCGCCGACCGGCGCCAGCGTCGAGGTCAGCATGATCGCGGTGCCGGTGTCGGCCGCGCAGATCGTGGCCGACCAGCGGGCCGGGCAGGGGCGATGGGCCCGTCGCCTGGTGCTCGATGCCGTCGACCACGCGGTGGCCGACGGCGCCTCGGTGATCGGGCTCGGCGGTTACACCTCGATCGTCACCGACGGCTCGCGTGACGTCGTCGAGGACGGCGCCCGGGTCACCTCGGGCAACTCGCTCACCGCCGCATGCGCTTACGAGGTGCTGCGCGCCGAGCTCGCGGAGCTGCCTGCCGGTGCGCGCACGATCGGTGTGGTCGGCGCCCTCGGCAATATCGGCGCTGTGATGGCTGAACTGCTGGCACCGCACTGTGATTCGATCGTTCTCGTGGGGCGGCCCGGGTCCGCGTCGCGACTGTCGAGGGTGGCGGCCCGGCTGGTCGACACCGAGGTGATGGTGCGCGAGGACATGACCGCGCTGCGGAACTGTCGGGTGATCGTCACCGCGACCAACGCGGCCGCTCCGGTGATCGAGCCGGGTCATCTCGCGTCCGATCGCTCGGTGCTGGTCTGCGACCTCGCGGTGCCGGGCGACGTCGGGACCGAGGTCGCGGCGCGGCCCAACGTCACTGTGCTCGGCGGCGGCCGGATCCGCCTGCCGCTCGGGCAGACTCCGGATTTTCCCGGCACCGGTCTCGAACCCGGCGTGCTGTACGCCTGCATGGCCGAGACCATCCTGCTCGGCTTCGAACCGGAGACCGCGAGCCCCTCCTACGGCGCGCTCACCGTCGCGGGCGTGCGTGCCGCGCGCGAGCTGGCCGCGCGGCACGACCTACTTCCCGTCCGCCAGCCGAGGTCAGGACCAATCGCCATGCCACAGACGTCACCATCGCTGCTCGGCGCCGCGGACTTTCCCATTGAGGCCGCGGGCGGCAAGGCGCGCACGCTGCACGAGCTACAGGCCGCTGGATTCCCGGTGCCGCCAGGATTCGTGCTCGCGCCCGACATCGACCTCGGCGAGCTGAGCGATGCCGAATTGCGCGACTGGATCGACCGGCTCGGCGGCTTCCCGGTCGCCGTGCGATCCAGCGGCGTGCTCGAGGACCTGGACGACGCGAGCTTCGCCGGGCTCTATCAGACCTATCTCGACGTCGGCGACGTGGACACGCTGCGCCGCCGCATCGTCGACTGCCGGCATTCCGCCGAAAGCGACAGGGTCCGTGCCTATCTCGCCCGCGCGGGCTTCGACCCGTCGGCGGCTCGGGTGGCGGTGCTCGTGCAGCGGCTGATTCCGGCCCGCACCGCGGGCGTGGCGTTCACCATCGACCCGCTGTCCGGCATCGAGGACAACGCCGTGCTCGAATGCTGCTGCGGCCTCGGCGAGCGCCTGGTCTCGGGTCACGTCACGCCGACAACGGTGCGCCTCCGTTTGCGCGATGGCGAGGTGCTCGACCGGATCGATGGCGACGAGGACGTCGAATGCTCGGACGCCGAGATCGCGGAGCTGGCCCGACTGATGGTCGCGGTGCAGGCCTACCGGCGTCGCCCGCAGGACCTGGAGTGGGCGATCGACGGCGACGGCGTGCTGTGGTTGCTGCAATCGCGCGCGATCACGGCGGTGAGCTGGCGGACCGACATCGAGCAGTTCACCGACGCGGACTTCCGTGACGGCGGTGTGGCCGCGACGGTGTGCACGCCGCTGATGTTCTCGTTGTACGACAACGCATTCCAGCACTCGATGCAGCGGTTCCTGGTCGGTCTGCATTTGCTCGACGCCGCGGACGAGCCGGACTGGGTCGCCATGTACTACGGCAGGCCCTACTGGAATGCCGGTGCCGTAAAGCGTTCCTACACCAAGGTTCCCGGCTATCACGAGCAGCATTTCGACCTCGATCTCGGCGTTACGAAGGACTACGGTGCCGAGGGCCCGCGGCGCACGCCGATCACCCCGGTCACCGTGGCGCGTGCGGTGCCGATCGTGCGGGCGCTCTACGCGAGCTACCGCGAACAACTCGCCGTGGTCGAGCGATTCACCGAGGCATGGGCGGCCACTTACCCGCGCTGGCGTGCGCGGGTCGCGGCACTGCCGCGCACCGACGACGCGGAGTTCTATCCCGATCTCGTCGCGTGCCTGCGCGACTTCCACGCCGACACCGAGCGCACCTACTTCACCACGATCTACCACAACAGCAGCGTGCAAACGGATTTCAAGGGCCTGCTCGACAAGATCGAGGCGCGCACCGGCTCGGCCATCGTGGCCATCGATCTGATGGGCGGGCTCGGCGACATCGGCCACATGGCGATGCAGCGCGGCATCCTCGCGCTGTACGACGTCGCGGTTGCGGCCGGATTCGACGGGCCGGAGTGGTCCGCCGCGCTGGCGGAGTTCCTGGCCGAGCACGGGTTTCACGCCGACGCCGAACTCGAGCTGACCTGCCCGCGCTGGTCGGAACAGCCTGAGCGGGTGCGGTCGATGATCGAGTCGATGATCGCGGCCGGGACACCACCCGCCGATCCCGACCGCGCACTCGCCGAGCAGCGCGCGAAATTCGATGCCGCGCTCGCGACGCTGCGGCGCGCGGTGCGGTCGGATCTGCCTGCGCGCGTGCGATTCAGCAGGGCGCTGGAGCGTCACGTCGAGCGCGCGCGGCGCTATCTGATTGCCCGCGAACGCATGCGGGATCACTCGGCACGCTGCTACGCGATCGTGCGCGCCTATGTGGTCGAGGCCGGGTCGCGTCTGGCGGCCGACGGGTGCCTCGCCGCACCGGACGAGGTGTTCATGCTGTCCATGCACGAACTGGCCGAGCTGGCTCGAACCCGCAGCGCCGCACCGGATCTGGCTGAGCAGCTGCGTTATCGGCGGGCGATGTACGACGGCTATCGCGACCTGATCCCGCCGCACGAGCTCGGGCGAGGCATCACCGCGGTGCCGGTCGCGCGGGGCAGCGACTCGGCACTGACCGGGCTCGGCTGCAGTCCGGGCGTGGTCGAGGGCACCGTCCGCGTGCTCACCTCGCTGCGCGACATCGGGCAGCTGCGCACCGGCGACATTCTGGTCACGCAGTTCACCGATCCCGGGTGGACGCCTGCACTCGGGCTGGTCGCCGGCGTCGTCACCGAGGTCGGCGGCATGTTGTCGCACGCCGCCGTCATCGGACGCGAGTACGGCATTCCCGCGGTGCTCAACGTGGCGGGGGCGACGCAGGTGCTGCGGTCGGGGCAGCGCGTTCGTGTGGATGGTGGTGCGGGCACGGTCGAGGTCATCGACCAGGGGGGTGCCGAGGTGGCCGAATCCGATTCCCTGCCAGGCGTGCCCGACGGCGGCGCGCTCGGTGTTCTCCCTCTCGAAAACTCAGGAGCCATGATGTCCGACGTTACCGACCCGGTCCGATCCGGCGCCGCCGCAGGCGAGCGTGATGCCCTGGCCATGCGCAAGCGGATGATCTGTATTGCGGGCGGCGACGGTTCCGGTAAGACGACCCAGGTCGCGCGCCTGGCGGCCGCCTTCGAATCGCATGGTCAGACGGTGGCCTCGGTGACGATCTGGGACGCCTTCCTCGATCCGAGCGTCGCGTCGAAGCTGCCGTTCGACCGGCCCGGCCAGATCTACCAGTATCTGCAGTTGCTCAACCCGCTCGCGCGGACACACTTCCTCTTCCACGCCATGCAGCTCGCCCTCGATCTGGCGGCCGCCCGCGGGCCGGATGTGTTGCTGGTCAACGCCTATTGGTACAAGTACTACGCCACCGAGGTCGCCTACGGCGGCGATCCTGCGGTGCTCCGCGCACTCGCCTCCGGCTTCCCGGAGCCCGATCTCACCTTCCACCTGGGGATTTCGCCGCAGGACGCGCTGTCGCGCAAGAACAAGCGCAGCGATTACGAGAGCGGCTACGGCGACCAGCAGGAGTTCCTCGAGTTCCAGTCGCGGGCACACGAGGCCATCGGTGCGCTGTCCACGGAGTTCGGCTGGATCGAACTGGACGGCACCGCACCCGCGGACACCATCACCGCCGACATCTTGGCCCGGCTGGAAGGTGATGACCGGTGAGCGACACCAAGACCCGCCGGGTGGCGGTCGTCGGCATCGACGGCTGCGGCAAATCCTCGGTGCTGGCGCGCCTGCGCGAATTAGCCCCGCCGACAACCACATTCGAGTCCTTCACCTGTCCGGACTTCCACGACACCCGCAATGCCCCGCTCGCCACGCTGTCCAGGCAGCTGAAGGCGATGAGCGACGGCGCGGACACGATCGGCAATCTGCAGCTGAAGGCGCTGGCGCTGTACCTGCAGATGACGCTGTACGGACCGGTGGAACGGTTCTTCACCGACACTTATCGGCCCGCGGTGCTGGTATGCGAACGGCATCCGCTCATCGAAACGCTGGTGTACGGGCCGTTCTATCTGCTGCTGGCGGGCATCGACGGCAACGGAGCGGCCGCGCTCGACGAGCTCGGCGCGGTTCTCCACCGCACCGATCCCGGCGCGCTCGACGCGATCACGGCCTGGCATGCGGCCGAAATGCGCAGGCTCGGTGAGAAATTCGAGCTGTGGGAGCTGCTAGGCGAGGTGGCCGATGTAGTCGGCGCCGACACGGCAGACAGCGTCGCGGCGCTCGGCGCGCGTTACCGCACCACGTTGCCCGATGCGGTGCTGTGGCTCGATGTGCCACCGGCACAGGCCGCGGCCCGCTGCGCGCTGCGCAGCAACGGGGCGGTCATGGAGGCGCACGAGACGCCCGAGTTCCTCGACACCTTGCGCGGCGGCTACCTGCGCACGCGCGACCTGCTCACCGCGGCCTTCCCCGAGCTGCGGTTCCACACCATCGACACCAGCGACGGTGTCGACCTGGACGAGTCCGTGTCCACCTGCGTCACCGAAGGGCGGTTGTTCGATGAATGATGCCGCGTCTCCCGCCGAATCCGCTGTCGCCCAGCGCGACAACGACCTCGAAGCCAGGGTGCGTGCCGTGGTCGCCGAGGTGCTGTGGTTGTCCGCCGCCGATATCGACGTCACGACCCCGTTGATCGACTTCGGGCTCGATTCGCCGACGGCGATCGACCTCACCGTGCAACTGGAGAAGGTGTTCGACATCGCCATTCCCGATGACGTCGCGGCGGAGTTGGCCACGGTCGATCAGATCGTCGCCTACGTGCGGGAGCAGCTGTCGTGACCGTGGTCCCTCGGCACGAGAGCATCGTGCACGCACTGCTCAGTTATCTCGACCGCGCCGCACCGACCTCCCGGATGATCTTTGCCGCGGAAGCGCCTGGCGCACAGGAGATGTCCTACGCCGCGCTGGCGGCGGCCGCGGGCAGGTCCGCCGCCGCGCTTGCCGAGGACGGTGTGCGCCACGGTGATCGAGTGCTGCTCTGTCTGCCCACCTCGCCGGGCTTCTTGACCACATTCTTCGGCGTCCAGTTCCTCGGCGCGGTACCCACCGCGGTGGCGACGCCAGGCGGGTTCGGCAGTCTCGAGTTGTTCGCCGACAAGTTCGCCAGGCTCGTGGACTATCTGCGGCCGTCGGCCATCGTGACGACTCCGGCCGTGGCAGAGGCGCTTTCGGCGCTGATTCGGGATGTCACTGTGCTGGATGGCGATGCGCTGCATCGCCGCGCGACGAGCGCGGACGCGCCGACCCGCGCGCCGGTGCTGCCCGCCGCGGCGGACGTGGCGTTCATCCAATGCACCTCCGGTTCCACCGGAACGCCGAAGGGCGTGCTCGTCTCGCACGGAAATCTCGCCGCGAACTGCGAACAGATCTCCCGCGCCTGCGGCTGCGGACCGGACGACACCTGGGTCGGCTGGCTGCCGCTCTACCACGACATGGGCTTGATCGGCGGCTCGTTGACGCCGGTCTTCTCCGGCGCGGCCGCCGTGCTGCTGCCGCCGAGCCGCTTCCTGCGGGCACCGGCCGAGTGGCTGCAGAATGTCGGGAAATATCGGGGAACCATCACCGCGGCACCGAATTTCGCGTTCGGCTACGCCGCGGCCAGGATCCGTGACGAGGACCTCGACGGCGTCGACCTGTCGACCTGGCGGTTCCTGTTCTGCGGGGCCGAACCCATTGTGCCCGAGACGGTCCGGGGTTTCGTCGACCGATTCGGGCGATGGGGGCTACCCGCCGACGCGCTCGTGCCCTGCTACGGCATGGCCGAGGGCGCGCTCGCCATCACCGTGGCAGGCCCGCGCGCGCCGTTCGCGCACGACGCGATCGGGCGTACCCCGCTGGCGTTGGACGGTGACGTCGTCGATGTCGCCGACGACGATCCCGACGCGCTGCACATCGTCGACTGCGGGCCGCCGGTCTCGGGCACCGAGCTGCGGATCGTGGACGCACAGGGCAACCCGATCGGCGAGAACCAGCTGGGGCACATACAGTTTCGCGGGCCGTCGCGCACCGCAGGCTATTTCGCCATGCCCGCCGAGACCGCCGCGGCGACCGACGCCGACGGCTGGTGGCAGACCGGGGATCTGGGCTATCTGCGCGACGGGCATCTCCGGGTCACCGGACGACACAAGGACCTGATCATCATCAGAGGCGCGAACTATTTCCCCGCCGACTTCGAGAAGGCCGCGGAAGCCGTGCCTGGCGTCCGAACCGGCGGCGTGGTCGCCTGCGGCCATCGCGGACCAGGCACCGACTCCGAGGCGCTGCACCTGATCGTGGAGACCGAGGTCGACGCGGCAGAGCACGATCAGCTGCGCCGGGCCATCCGGGCCGCGGTGAGCGTGCGCACCGGAGTGCTGGCCGCGGGGATCGCACTGGTGCCCAAGCGCAGCATCCCGAAGACCACGAGCGGGAAAGTGCAACGCGCGGAGGCCTATCGGCGCTTCCTGCACGACTCCACACTCGTCACGGCAAGCGTCGGTGCCCGATGACCGCGACACGCAGGCTGGCAGGCCCGGCCTTCCGGAATCCGCTCGGCGCGTACCTCGACTATCGCCGCGATCCGCTGACCCTGTTCTACGAGCAGGCCAACGCCTTCGGGGGCAGCGTCCGCCTGCGCCTGGTCTACGAGCAGCTGCACCTGCTGGTCGATCCGGCGCATATCCGCCAGGTGATGGTGACCAACGTCGACGCCTATACCAAGGGCATCAGCTATCGCAGCCTCGACCATCTGCTCGGTCCAGGCCTGCTCACCAGCGACGGGCCGCTGTGGCACCGGCAGCGCGCGTTGATCAAACCGGCGTTCGGGCGCAAACACGTCACCGACGAGGTGCCGCTGATGGTGGCGTGCGCCGATCGCATGCTGGCCAAGGTCGCCACGCACGCGGACACCGGCGAGGTGTTCGACCTGGTGCCCGTGGTGATGGGTTTCGCGGCGGATGTGGTCTGCCGTGCGGTGATGGGCGCCGACGTGGCAGGCCTGATGCCGCGGATCGAGGAGGACGTGCGCGACGGCGTCGACTGGGTGATGCGGAACATGGCTTCCCCGGTGCCGCTGCCGCCTTCGGTGCCGACCCCGGCCAACCGCCGGTTCCGCAAGATTCTCGCGCGGCTGCATCAGGTCGTCGACGACGTCATCGCGGCGCACCGCACCGGCGAGGACGCGCAGGGAGATCTGTTGAGCCGCTTGCTCGCCGCCCGTGACGACGACGGTCACGCCATGGACGAGCAGCAGCTGCGCCACGAGGTGCTGACCTTCCTGCTCGCCGGGCACGAGACCACCGGAGGTGCGCTCGCCTGGACGATCTACGAATTGTGCCGCAACAGCGCGGTATTGCGTGATGTCGTCGACGAGGTCGACGGCAGGCTCGGCGGCGGCGCACCCGATGCGGCGAGCGTCGGGCTGCTCGAGCTGACCGGCCGTGCGATCGATGAGAGCATGCGACTGCACCCGCCCGCGTGGGCGTTCAGCCGCACGTCGCTCGCCCCCGATTCGTTCGACAGCTTCGACCTCGGCAAGGGCGCGTTGATCGTGATCAGCCCGTTCGTGAATCACCGGCTGCCCGCATTCTGGTCTGCGCCGCTGCGTTTCGACCCGGATCGGTTCACTCCCGATGCGGTGCGCGCCAGGCCCGCGTTGCACTACTTCCCGTTCGGCTGGGGACCGCATCTGTGTGTCGGTCAGCACCTGTCGCTGACCGAGGTGCGGGTCGGCTTGTCAATGCTGTTGTCCCGCTTCGATATCGAACTGGTCAATGGTCTGCGGGTGCGTGAGCACCCCGAGATCTCCAACACGCCGGGTCCGGTGCTCGTTCGCGTTCGAAACCGGCGGGCGGGCAGCGGAACTGTGGCCGCGCCTGCCGCGTCGGTGGCGGGCTGCCCGGTGGTCCATACCGAGGTGACGCGATGACAGCGGCGCCGCAGAGTGATTCGATGCGGGGTGGCCCCGGCCTCGCCGCCGCGGTACTCGACGAGCGGGCGACCGCCGAGGTGGGCTCGGACCTGGTGGGACACAAGGCCGCCAACCTGGCCTGGCTGGTCGCGCGGGGCTACACCGTGCCCCGGTTCTGTGTACTCACCGTCGAGGCGTGCACCAGGATCCTGCGCCCGGTCGCCCCTGAGATCGACACCGTGCTGGCCGCGTTGGACCCGCAGGACCGTGGCTCGTTGCGCGACACCGCTGCCGCCATCGGCGTGCTGATCGCCGGACTCGCGGTGCCCGAGGACATTCGGTCCGAACTCAAGGCCGCGATCGGTGCGCTCGGCACGCACACCCTTGCCGTGCGCTCCTCCGCGCGCGGCGAGGATTCCGCGGCCGATTCCTTTGCCGGACAGCTGGATACCGTCCTGGGCGTCGCGCCTGACCAGGTCGATACGGCCGTGCTGACCTGCTTGGCATCGGCCTATTCCGAACGCGCACTGTTCTATCGGGCCCGCCGCGGGCTGGACAACGCGGTGCCGGAGCCTGCGGTGATCGTGCAGGCCCTCGTCGACAGCACCGTCGCTGGTGTCGCCTTCGCCTGCAACCCACAGAGCGGCGATCCACAGGAAGCGGTGGTCTCGGCCGGGCTCGGCCTCGGCGAGGGCGTGGTGTCGGGATCCGTCGAATGCGACACCTATTTCGTCGATGTCCGCTCGCGCACCCTCACCACGCGGGCCGTCGCGGACAAGCGCAGCCGGGTGACCCTTGGCGCCGCGGGCACCGAGATCGAGACCATCGCCGCGTCCACCGCGGCCGCGCTCGACGACGACCGGGTGATCGAGGTGGTGGACATCGCCCTGCGCCTGTCCGCCGAACTCGGTGCGCCACAGGACATCGAATGGGCGGTCGACGCGAGCGGCACGATGTACCTGTTGCAGACCCGGCCGATCACCGCGACCGGTGCGCACGAAACCGTCTTCGACAACGTCAATGTCGCCGAGTCGTATCCCGGCCTGTCCAGCCCGCTGACCTTCTCGGTGGTCCGGCTGGCCTACGAGCAGGTGTTCCGCGCCTGCCACCGGAGTTTCGGCGCCAGCCGTGCCACCGTGCGTGCGAATGCCGCGGATCTCTACCCGTACCTGGTCGGCATCGCACACGGGCACATCTACTACAACATCAGCAACTGGTATCGGCTGTTTCTGCAGATCCCAGGGATGGAATCGGCCATCGAGGGCTGGGAGGCCGCGCTCGGCATCGAGAACCGCTATCGGCGCCCGGCCGCACCCCGTTCGGCATTGGCCCGGCTGCGCGCCGCCTATCGTCGGGTGCGCATCGTGGTCATCCTGTTGTTCGGCTGGCTGCGCCTGCCGAAACGGCTCGCGGGATTTTTCGCCGTGCTCGGCGACTTCACCGCGGATCTCGGGCGGCGGTTCGCGCCGGAAACCCCGGAGCGCGAGCGCGATCCGCATCAGCTGCTCGGCTGGCTGGAGCGCTGCATCACCCAGCTCGTCCCCGCCTATTCCGTGCAGATCTTCAATGACTTTCTCGCCCAACAGCTCTTCCACGTCGTCGGCGGACTGATCGAGCGGTCCGGTATCACCGGTGACGAAGCACTGACGGTGCGCAACGAACTGTTCTGCGGCGAAAAGGGTGTCGACAGTGTCGAACCCGTCGTGTCCGCGCTCGCGCTCGCCGCCAGGATCCGCGACGACGAGGCCCTGACGGCGCTGTTCGCCGGCGAGCACGATGCCGTCGAGGTCTGGTCGACGCTGCACACCGACCCACGGTTCGCCGAGTTCCTTGCTGCCTGCGCGGCCCACATCGACGCCTACGGCGACCGGACCGTCGACGAACTCAAGCTGGAGACCGATCCGCTCGCACTGCGGCCGCATCGGCTGGTGCCTGCCCTGCGCAACTATGTGCGTGGCGGCCAGAACGTCGAGCAGATGCAGGCTCGCGAGCGCGAAATCCGCCACGCCGCCGAGGCGCGGATCGGCGCCGCGCTACGCGGACATCCTTTGCGCCGCATCGCCTTCCGTGTGGTGTTGCGGCAGGCACGGGCAACGGTCAAGCAGCGCGAGAACATGCGGCTCGGCCGGAGCCGATGCTTCGGCCTGGTGAAGCGGGTGTTTCGGGCGCTCGGCACGCAGTTCCACGAGGCAGGGCTGCTCGACGCGCCATACGACATCTTCTATCTGACCTACGAGGAGATCACCGCATTGATCAGAGGGACCGCCGTTGACGCCGATCCGCGCATGGTCATCGCCGCGCGCAAGGGCGACTACGGCCGCTGGCGCGGGCAGCCGATGCCCGCCCGCATCGTCACCTCCGGCATTGCCGCGGCCGCGGACAACTCGGTCGAATTCACCGAATACGACAGCACGGCAACGGTACTCACCGGCATCGGCTGCGCGCCGGGGCGAGTCGAGGCACCCGCGCTCGTGCTGCACGAGCCGGAGGCCGACACCCCGATCGACGGTGAGGTGCTTGTCGCCACGACCACGGATCCCGGCTGGGTGTTCCTGATGGTCGCCGCGGGCGGACTGATCAGCGAGAAGGGCAGCGTGTTGTCACACACCGCGATCATCGGCAGGGAACTCGGCATCACCACCGTCGTCGGCGTCCGCGACGCCACCAGCCTGCTGCGCTCCGGCGACCGTGTCGCGCTCGACGGGCGGGCGGGCACGGTCACCATCACCGGGCGGAGGCCGGCATGAACTCCGCGGGCAGCGAGGAGGCGATCGTCGGGCACGGCGAGAACTTCAGTCTCGCGCACTATCTCAACCCGACGGCACGCACGTTCGCCGATCGGTTCGCCGACTTCCGGCCGTATGTGACCCGATCGCGCGAGCTCGGTTTCGTCATGCGCGAGATCGCGGGCCCGGCGGGGGCGACCGTCCGGCTCCGCGACGGGACGGCGACCAGGGACGTCATCATGCTCGGCTCGAACAACTACCTCGGGCTGGCGAACGAACCCGAGATCGTCGCGGCCGCCGTCGCCGCCACCGAGGAGTACGGCGTCGGCTGCGGTGGTCCGCCGCTGCTGAACGGCACCACCTCGCTGCACGTCCAGTTGGAGGAGCGGCTGGCCGAGCTGAAGGGCTGCGAGTCGGCGCTGGTGTTCTCCTCCGGGTTCGCGGCGAATGTCGGCTGGGTGACCGGGTTGTTCGGCAAAGGCGATCTGCTGCTCTACGACGTGCAGAACCACGCGAGCCTCTATGACGGCATCCAGCTCGGGCGGGTGCGGTCGATGTCGTTCGAGCACAACGATGTCGAACAGCTGCGGTTGCGGTTGATGCAGGCGCGCTGGCGCAATCCGGGGGCCAATATCGTGGTCGCCGTCGAGGGCGTCTACTCGATGGACGGCGATATCGCGCCGCTGGCCGAGATCCGCGAGCTGTGTGACAGTTTCGGCGCGTGGCTCGCGGTGGACGACGCGCACGGCACCGGCGTGCTCGGCGCCCGCGGACGCGGCACCGCAGAGCATTTCGGCATGGAGGGCCGGGTCGACATCGCCATGGGCACCTTCTCCAAGGTGTTCGCGACGACCGGCGGATTCGTCGCCGGCTCAAAGGATCTGGTGGACTATCTGCGGTTCTTCGCCAGGCCGTACATGTTCTCCGCGGCCTTGTCGCCCGCGGTGGTCGCGTCGGTGCTCGCCGCCATCGACTTCCTCGACGCCCATCCCGAGCGGGTCGCCGCGCTGCACGACAATGTCGGCTACTTCGCGGAAGCGTTGCGCACCATCGGCTTCGCGGTGCACCCGGAGACGGCGATCGTGCCGATCCTGGTGCCTGCCGAGGTGCCGGTGGCCGAGGTGGTCGCCGCCCTCGATGCCGAGGGTGTGTTCGTCAACGGCGTCGAGTTCCCCGCGGTGCCGCGCGACCAGCAGCGCATTCGGGTGAGCATGATGGCGACGCTGACCAGGGCCCAGCTCGATACCGCCGTGGACCGAATCGGCGCCGTCGCACGGCGTTTCGGCTTTCACCCAGAACTGGATGGTGTGTCGTGACCGCGCGAATGCCCGTTGGCGGCGTGACCGCCGAGGAACGACTGGTTGTGCTCGCGACACTGGTCGCGCCGACCGCCGACGAGTTGGCCGAGCTGGTGCTGTCGGCCGGGCGGGTCAGCGATTGGGGGGCCGTCTTCGACCTCGCGATGCAAGGAGCGACGGCGCCGCTGGTGGCCGCCGGGCTACGTAAAGCGAAGGTGTTCGATGTCGTGCCCGCCTCGGTGCGTGCGAACTTCGAGTCCGTCGCCGGTGCCGTTGCCGACGTCAATCGGGCGAGATTGGCGGGGGCGCTGCCGTTGCTGCACCGGCTGCAAGAGGCCGGGGTGCGGGTGGTGGTGCTCAAGGGGATGCTGTTCGCCGCAGAGGTTTACGGCGATCCGCTGTACAAGCGGATGAACGATATCGACATCCTCGTCGAGCTCGCCGCTATCGACACCGTCATCGAGATCTATCGCGAATTCGGCATGTTCAGCGTGTCCGAGTTGCTCGGCAAGGCGCCGAAGGCGCGCGAGCGCCGCACCCATCACCTGCCGTCGTTCGTGTCCCGCGACGGTGGACTGGTGGTCGGCACACACTGGGGGCTGATCACGCCGCTGGCCGGCTACACCATCGACTACGCCGCGATCTGGTCGCGGGTGCGCGAGATCGACTACTACGGCGTGCGCGCCTGGGCGCTGTCGCACGAGGACAACCTGCACCATCTGTGTATTCATCTGCCGTACTACAAGACCGGGCTGCGCGAGCTCGCCGATATCTGGAATCTGATCCGGTTCGCCGGTCCCGAGCTCGATATCGAGCTGCTGCTTGCCGAGATCGACAAGGCCGGTTCGCACAACCTGGTCTGCCACGCGCTTTCGCTGGTCGAGCTGCTGGTGCCGAATCCGCTGTGCGCCAAGGTGGTCGATGCGGTAGCCCAGCGGGTCACCGCCTTCTACCGTTACGACGTCGCGCGCAAGACCCGGTCGGTGCGCACGCTGCTGCGCAGCCGGTCGACGCACACCGCGCGGATCGAGAAGGCGTACTTGGAGTTCAACGCCACCCAGGCGCCGGGGGAGAAGCTGGCGCGGTTCCGCGCACTGTGGTCGAACCTGCTGGTGGTGCCCGGCGCGGAGGCGGCGAAGATGAGCTCGCTGCCCGCCGACGCCACCGTGCTGGCTCGGGCCGGTGCGCGGGTGGCCGCGCCGTATCGGCTGACCAGGGTGTTCCAGCGGGATCTCGGTCCGTGGCTGTTCCCGGCGGCGTTGGTCAAGACGGTCGTAGACCTCGGGATCGCCGCGGTGCCGCGGGCACGCCGCGCCGGTCAGGCGGTCGATATCGACGCGTTCGCCGCCGGGGTCGGGATGACGCGCGGTCAGCTACAAGCGGTGCTGGATGGTCAAGAATGACCGGACCACTGGCTGCTTCGCTCCATGACCGCGGCGTGACCACGGTGCTGTGGGACCTGGACGGCACGCTGATCAAGCTGCGGCAGCGCACCTTTCGAGTACTGATGCCGCTGGTGGCCGCCGCCGCGTTCCGCGATGTCGTGCCGCCGGTGCGGTTTCTGCGCGCGCTCGACGGTGCCTTGGATCGGGTCAGAGTCAACGAGAGCGAGGAGACCAACCACGACCAGTTGGTCCGGATGCTCGCGGAGACAACCGGACTCGATCGCGCCACGGCCGACGCGCGATTCCGTGCGCTGGCAGGCACCGGATTTCCGCGGTTGCGCAGGTGTTTCCAGCCGCTACCGCACGCGCAGGCGCTGGTGGCGGAGCTAGCGAACGCGGGTGTGCGCCAGGTGGTCGCGACCAACCCGCTGTGGCCGCTGATCACCGTGACCGACCGGCTGCGCTGGGGCGGCTACGACCCGGGCACGTTCGCCCATATCACGAGTGGAGAGTCGATGCGACGAGCGAAACCACGGCTGGATTTCTACCGAGAGCTGCTCGACCAGGTGCGTATCGACGCGGGGGAGTGCGTCATGGTCGGCAACGACGCGGTCAAAGACGCGCCTGCCGCACAACTCGGCATTCCGGTGTTCTTGCTCGACGACCGCGGTGACACCGCAGGACCCGACGGTGTCACCCGCGGCGATTGGGCGGCGCTGGCCGCATGGCTCGGAGTTGGTGCGCCATGTTCGTTGTCGTGAATTCGAAGGCCAAGGGCGGCAGCGCTACTCGCTGGCCAACGGTCGAACGAGAGCTCCGCGAGCGCTACCCCGACCTGCGCTGCGCGACACCGGATTCGGTGGGTGAAGCGGAGAAGGCGATTCGGGCGGCATTGGACGCAGGCGCGCGAACGGTGGTCGCGGCAGGTGGCGACGGGACCGTCAACCTGGTGCTCAACGCGCTGATGGACCCGAGCACCGATCGGCCACGCCGCCAGGACACCGCGCTCGGCGCCATCGGCCTCGGCAGCTCCAACGACTTCCACAAACCCTTCGCCGCCGAACGCCGGGTGGCCGGTCTGCCCGTGCGGCTCGATGAGACACGAACCAGCACAGTCGATGTCGGCAAGGCGACGATGCAGCTGCCGGACGGCAGCAGCCAGGTGCGCTACTTCCTGTTGAACGCAAGCATGGGGTTGGTTGCCGAGGGTAACCACGCTTTCAACACTGCGGGCGGCCTGGTGCGCGGGCTCAAGCGACTCAGCGTCGAAGCGGCGATCCTCTGGACCACCGTGCGCACCATCGCGGCCTTCCGGCCGCTCGACATCGAAATCCACAGTGCAGACTGGACATACCCCGGCCCGATCACCAATGTCGGTGTGCTCAAGACCGTGCATTTCGCCGGTGGGATGCGCTACGACACCGGCGTCGAGCGGTCCGACGGACAGTTCGACGTGAACATCTGGGCGCCCGCCGGTCGCGCGGCGATCGTGGGGCTCATCGCCGGGCTGTACCGCGGCCGATTCTCGCAGTCACCGCTGGCGCTGACCCATCGCGGCTCCGCAGTGGGATTGCGGCCGCGGCAAGCGAGTCCGCTCGAACTCGACGGTGAGGTCACCGTCGTGACCTCGGCCCGGCTCGAGGTGCTGCCCTCGGTGCTGCGGGTGTGTGGCTGATGGCGGCACGGACAAGGAGTACGAAGGTGACTGAACAGGCAGGCGTCGTGCTGATCACCGGCGCCGCATCGGGCATGGGGCTGGCCACGGCACAGCTGCTGAGCGAGCGTGGTTATGCGGTGGAAGGAGCCGATCTGGTGGCGCCCGCCGACGCCGGATTCCCGGTCGCCGCCGTGGATGTCGCCGACGGCGCCGCGGTGCGGCGGTGGGTCGCCGACGTCACGGCGCGGCACGAGAAGGTCGGTGCGCTCATCACCTTCGCCGGTTACGCGATCAAGGGGGCGGTCGAGGAGACCGACCCGGACGAGGCGGCTGCGCTGCTGAACGTCAACGTGTTGGGCACCGCACGCGCTGTGCGCGCGGTCCTTCCGGTGCTGCGCGGCCAAGGTGCGGGCCGGGTGGTGCTGGTGAGCTCGGGGGCGGCCGTCACGGCGATGCCGTTCGGCGGTTGGTACTCCGCGAGCAAGGCGGCGATCGAGAAGCTCGGCGAGGCACTGCGACTGGAGACCGCGGGGTCCGGCGTGCAGGTGACCACCCTGGTGCCGGGCTGGACCCGCACCCCGATCTTCGCAAGCGCCAGGGAGACCCGCATCCGCATCGACGAATACCGCGGTGCGGCAGCGGAAGTCGACAGGCGCCTGGCGGGCTTCCTCGAGCACGGCCAAGAACCGGCGGCGATCGCGGACGCGGTGGCCACGATTCTGGCCGCGCGCCGGGTCCGCGGCACCTATCGGGTCGGCAAGGACGTGCGCCGCTCGTATCTGGCTCGCAGGCTGCTCCCGGCCGCGCTGTACGAGCGAAGCGTCAACGACTACTACGGAATTGGAGTATCTGCCCCCGTGTCTACCTTCACCACCATGCCGCCCATGATCGATCCGGCGAGCCGCGCACCGCTGACCGAGGCCGCCGACGGTTCGCTCGTCACCGCCGACGGCACCGTCGGACTGCAGGTCCTCGATCGCGGACTGCGGCTCTACCGGGACGCGAACGCGGCACCGGCCGCCGATGCCGACCGCAAGGACACCATCCGGCTGGCTTACCGGATCTATTCCAAGGCATACCCGATCGTGGCCACTCTGCTGTTCTGGGTGGTCTGGCGGGGCAACCTGCGCGCGCTCGGCAAGTTCTGCGGCGACCAGATGCGCTCCGCGCAGACCAGGGGAACAGCCTTCGTCGAGGTAGGGGTCGGCGATGGCAGCCTGACCAAGTTCGCCGTGCGCACGGCGAAGGTCAAGAGCTTGCCGCCGTTGCTGTTCGTCGACCTGTCGCCGGACATGCTGGTGAAGGCGGCCAAGCGATTCCGCAAGGCGGACAACATGATTGCGCTGGTGCAGGACGCCACCACGCTGGGTCTGGCGCCCGGCTCGGTCCGGTCGCTCGGCTGCTACGGCGCGCTGCACGTGTTCCCTGACCCGTCGGCCGTGCTGGACCATCTGGCCGGACTGCTCGCCGAAGACGGTGAACTGTCGCTGTCGGTGCTGACCAGCCCCGGCGTCGGCTGGAAGGACCGCCTGATCGAACGCGCCGTCGGCACCGGCACCATCACCTCGAACTTCACTGTCACCGACGTCGAACAACTGCTGACCAAGGCCGGGCTGGAGACTGTCGAGACCGTGCACAACGGCCACCAGCTGCTGATCCGCACGCGGCGCAGCACCAGCGCCGCATGACCGTGGTGCTGGAACTGACCGGCGTCGGCAAGAGTTATCTCCGCGGCGGTGAACGCATTCACGCGCTGCGCGAATTCGACTTCGTGCTCACCGCAGGTGAATTCGTCGTCGTCACCGGACCTTCGGGTTCGGGCAAGTCGACGCTGCTGCACATCGCGGGCGGGTTGGATGCGCCCGACACCGGCTCCGTGCGGTTTCGCGACACCGACGTCTGGGCGATGGGCGCCAACGCCCGCTCGGCGTTCCGCCGCCGCAACCTCGGCTTCGTCTTCCAGTTCTTCAACCTGGTTCCGATGCTGACCGCGGTGGAAAACGTCTCGCTCCCCCTGGTTCTCGACGGCGTACCGGCGCGGGTCGCCGACGAGCGAGCGCGCACACTGCTCGCGCGGGTCGGGCTCGGTGCGCGCGCCGAGCACCGGCCCGCCGAGCTG